>NZ_LOYN01000022.1:0-847453 GCF_001526325.1 Burkholderia sp. MSMB1826 | reverse complement strand
TGGGGACTAGATCCCCTTGAAGGGTCGTTCGAGACCAGGACGTTGATAGGTCGGGTGTGTAAGCGCAGTAATGCGTTCAGCTAACCGATACTAATTGCCCGTAAGGCTTGATCCTATAACAAGTCTGTCTTACAGGACTTGTTGATTCTCGTGTGCGATACACACAACCCAAAATTACTGCTTCTTCCAAGATTGGTTGCGCTGCGAAGCAACGCAACAACCCTCTTTGCCTGATGACCATAGCGAGTCGGTCCCACCCCTTCCCATCCCGAACAGGACCGTGAAACGACTCTACGCCGATGATAGTGCGGATTCCCGTGTGAAAGTAGGTAATCGTCAGGCTCCCTAAGCCAGAAACCCCCGCCCGAAAGGCGGGGGTTTTTGCATTGGCGAGGCGGAAATACGCGGTGCAGGCGGAAAGCGTCACCCAGCCTATCGGCGTTAGCACTCCGACACCGCATCAATTGCAACATCAAATCCCATCAACCGCTCCTATCTTTCGCGATTCAATCGATTATTGATCGTATCCTCGATCAAGATCGCAACTTGCGCGCCGCAGCGTATCGTCAGGCGCGCTTGTGCGACCAACTTTCCGCTTCCTGGAGCCGGCCACGTTATCCCGTTTTCGTCCGGCTAATCCAAAATCGGCGCGAAACCGGCGCTTTATTCGGCGGGTCCACGTAAAATTTGCGAATCTCCCTCTTTGCATTCAAAACGATGAACGCCGCCACCCAGGTAGCCCGGGCTGTTTGCCCGCATGATTGTCCGGACACGTGCGCCATGCGGGTGACCGTCGAGAACGGCAAGGCAATCAAGGTCACGGGCGATCCCGACCATCCGCCGACGCAGGGCGTGTTGTGTACGAAGGTCAGCCGATACGCGGATCGCGTTCATCATCCCGATCGCCTCACTGTCCCGCTCAAGCGGGTCGGCCCGAAGGGAGAGGGGCGCTTTGTGCCGATCAGCTGGAGCGAAGCGTTCGACGAGATAGGACGTCGCCTCGGTGAAATCGCCGCACGCGCGCCGGAGGCGATCGTGCCGTACAGCTATGCGGGAACGATGGGGCTCGTGCAAGGCGAAGGCATCGCCCAGCGCTTCTTCCACAAGCTCGGCGCCTCGCGGCTGGAGCGGACGATCTGCGCGGCAGCCGGCGCAGCGGGGCTGCGATATACCTACGGCGGCAGTGTCGGCATGCACCTTGAATACTTCGAGGAAAGCGAGCTGATTCTGATATGGGGCGCGAATCCGATTGCATCGAGCCTGCACTTCTGGACCCGCGCGCAGGAAGCGAAGCGCCGTGGCGCGCGTCTTGTCGCGATCGATCCATATCGTTCGCTGACCGCGGAGAAATGCCATCAGCACATCGCACTGAAGCCTGGTACCGATGGTGCATTTGCGCTCGGCATGATGCATGTGCTGATTACCGAAAACCTGCTCGATCACGATTACATCGCCGACCATACGCTCGGCTTCTACGCGCTCAAGGCGCGCGCACTGTCCTATCCGCCGGAACGCGTGGCGGAGATCTGCGGCATCGATGCGTCGGTGCTGATCGATCTTGCGCGTCGCTACGGCGCTACCCGGAAGGCATCGATCCGCCTCAACTACGGCATGCAGCGTGTTCGCGGCGGCGGCAATGCCGTGCGCGCGATTGCCAGCCTGCCGGCGCTGACGGGAGCGTGGCGCGATCGGGCAGGCGGCCTGCTGCTCTCGTCGTCGGAATCGGCGCCCGTCAATCAGGCGGCGCTGCTGCGTCCGGACCTGATGCCAGGTTGGCCGCACAAGCTGCCTCGCATCATCAACATGAACGCGATCGGCGACGCGCTGCTGCATCCGGGGGACGCGACGTTCGGGCCGAAAGTCGAAGCAGTGATCGTGTACAACTCGAATCCGGTGGCGGTTGCACCGGACTCGTCGAAAGTCGCCGCGGGCTTTGCACGCGACGATTTGTTCACGGTCGTTCTCGAGCACTTCAAGACAGATACGGCCGATTTCGCCGACATTGTATTGCCGGCGACCACGCAGCTCGAACATCTGGATGTCCATAAATCGTATGGCCATACCTACGTGATGGCGAACCTGCCAGCGATCTCGCCGGTGGGAGACGCGCGGCCGAACACGGAGATCTTTCGCGGGATCGCGCGCAGCATGGGCCTCGACGAGCCCGCGCTCTATCACGGCGACGAAGAGGTCGCGCGCGCGGCGCTTCGCTGGGACGATCCGGCGCTCGACAGCGACTGGGACACGCTGAAGCGGGTCGGCTGGCTGAAGCTCAAGCTGCCGGAGGCGCCGTTCGCGAATGGCGGTTTCCGCACGCCCTCCGGCAAGTGCGAGTTCTACAGCCCGCGGCTCGAGCAGATGGGCATGGACCCCGTCCCCGACTACCTGCCGCCGTTCGAATCCACCGAAGCCGCGCCCGAGCTCGCCGCACGCTATCCATTGGCGATGATTTCGCCGCCGGCCCGCCACTTCCTGAACAGCACGTTCGTGAACGTCGACAGCCTGCGTTCGACGGAAGGCGAGCCGCACCTCGACATGCATCCGTCCGACGCCAGCGCTCGCGGCATCGCAGAGGGCGACATCGTCCGCATCTTCAACGACCGCGGCTCGATGCAGGCCCGCGCGCGAATCACCGATCGCGCGCGGGCCGGGCTCGTCGTCGGGTTGTCGATCTGGTGGAAGAAACTGTCGCCGGACGGCAAGAATGCGAACGAGGTGACGAGCCAGGCGCTGACCGATCTGGGCAATTCGGCGACGTTTTACGATTGTCTTGTGGAAGTTGAGCGGATTTGATCGAATATCGCCGTATGATCAGACGAAATTGACACGCAAGTTCGAAGTGGACATCTAACCCTGTTGTCTCGGGGCGGGGGAGCCGTTACGATGCGTTTTAGCACGACCATTCGAAAATCTGTGAGGAGACGCGCGGTATGGACAAAATTTGGCTGAAATCGTACCCACCCGGCGTTCCAGCCGAAATCGACTCCTCTCCTTATCCGTCCGTCCCGGACCTGCTCGACGAAAGCTTCCGGCAGTATCGCGACCGTACCGCGTTCGTTTGCATGGGCAAGCGGATCACGTACGGCGAACTCGACAAGCTGTCGCGTCAGTTCGGCGCCTGGCTGCAGTCCCGCGGCCTGGCTCGCGGGGCGCGCGTCGCGATCATGATGCCGAACGTGCTGCAGTACCCGCTGACGATCGCTGCGGTCCTGCGCGCCGGCTATACCGTGGTCAACGTCAATCCGCTCTATACGCCGCGCGAGCTCGAGCATCAGTTGAAGGACAGCGGTGCGGAGGCGATCGTCATCCTCGAGAATTTCGCGTCGACGTTGCAGGCCGTCATCGCCAATACGGCCGTCAAGCACGTGGTCGTCGCATCGATGGGCGACCTGCTGGGCATCAAGGGATGGATCGTCAATTACGTCGTGCGCAACGTGAAGAAGATGGTGCCTGCGTGGCAACTGCCGTCGTTCACGCGCTTCAAGGCCGCGCTCGCGGAGGGCGCACGACAGGCGTTCAAGCCGCAGAAGATCGGCCCCGACGACGTCGCGTTCCTGCAGTACACGGGCGGTACGACCGGCGTTGCGAAGGGCGCGACGCTGCTGCACCGGAACATCGTGTCGAACGTGCTGCAGGCCGGCGCCTGGCATCAGCCGGCCCACGACAAGTACCCCGACGTGGAACAATTCGTGACGGTTGTCGCGCTGCCGCTGTATCACGTGTTCGCACTGACCGTCTGCGGTTTCCTGACGATGCGCACGGGCGGCATGGGCGTCCTGATCCCGAACCCGCGCGACATCGCCGGCATGATCAAGGAACTGAAGGGTTACCGGATCTCGACGATTCCGGCCGTCAACACGCTGTACAACGCGCTGCTAAACCATCCCGACTTCGACCAGCTCGACCTGTCGAAGCTCGTGATCGCCAACGGCGGTGGCATGGCGATCCAGGAAGGCGTCGCGAAGCGGTGGTATGAAAAGACCCGTACTGCGATCATCGAAGGATACGGGCTGTCCGAAACGTCGCCGGTGGCGACCTGCAACCCCGTGACGGCCACCGAATACAGCGGGACGATCGGCTTGCCGCTGCCGTCGACCGAAGTCGCGATTCGCGACGATGCCGGCAATGACGTCGCGCTCGGCGAGCCCGGCGAGATCTGCATTCGCGGGCCGCAGGTGATGGCCGGCTACTGGAACCGGCCGGACGAGACCGCGAAGGTCATGTTCGCGGACGGATTCTTCAAGACGGGCGACGTCGGCGTGATGGATGCGCGCGGCTACGTGAAGATCGTCGATCGCAAGAAGGACATGATTCTCGTGTCGGGCTTCAACGTGTATCCGAACGAAGTGGAGGACGTGGTGGCGTCGCATCCGGGTGTGTTCGAGGTCGCGGCAGTCGGCGTGCCGGACGAGCATTCCGGCGAAGCCGTGAAACTGTTCGTCGTGAAAAAGGATCCGGCGCTGACCGACAAGGACATCCTTGCTTACTGCAAGGAGCGGCTCACCGGGTACAAGCGGCCGAAGCTGGTCGAATTCCGCACGGAGCTGCCGAAGACGAACGTCGGCAAGATCCTGCGGCGCGAGCTGCGCGACGGACGAGCGTAACGCGCGCAGCGATACGGTTGAACGAAAAGCCCGCCCTGTTGCCGGGTTTTTTGTTTGCGGCTGCGGGGAAGTGCCTGTTTCGTGCGGAGGTGGCGGCAACCCTTGCTCCGAGTTGACGGCTCGGGACGGCGCACGCGGCGTGGTCTATCGCGACCCGCGACCCGCCAACATCCCCGCCCAACCACAAAAGAAAAAGGCGCCCGAAGGCGCCTTCAATATGCTGCGGCTTGTCAGACAAGCTGATTAGAACTTGTGACGGATACCGACGCGTGCTGCGACCTGGTTGCTGGTGCTCGACCCGGCCAGACCGTTGATCGCTGCCGTTGCCTTCAGGACGTTGCCGTTCGAATCGAGCACGTTGCCCGATGCGTGCTGGTACACGCCGATCACGTAGACGTCGGTGCGCTTCGACAGGAAGTAGTCGACGCCCAGCGAGCCCTGGTGGTACTTGGCTGCCGAATTGCCGTCGATCTTGCTGCCTTGCGTGTAGTCGTACGCTGCGCCGAGGATCAACGCCGGCGTCAACTGGTACTTGAAGTTGATTTCGCCGTTGTTGAACGTCGCGGTCTGGTTCACGAACGGGCCTGCCGAGAAGCCCTTGAACTTCGTGTTCGAGTACGTCGCGCCGATCGTCGCTGCGCCGAACGTGTACGCGCCGCCTGCACCGATGACCTGATACGTGTTCGCGTTGTTCGCGTACGCGCCGTAGATCGGCGACGAGACCGACGACGACGTCGACCCGTTGTTGAACATGCCGCCGAACTGGTTCGGCGTACGTGCGTTCAAGTAACCGACGCCGAGGACCAGCGGGCCGTTGTTGTAGCCTGCGCCGAGCGACCAGACCTGGTTCTTCGAGAACTGGCCAGCCTGGCCGCCGAAGCTGTACAGGCCGCCGAACGTGAGGCCGCCGTAGCTCTGGCTCGTGAACTTGACCGCGTTGTTCACGCGATACGCGTTGTTGAAGTTGTCGAGGTCGCCCGGGTGAGCGGCGATGTAGCCGCCCCACTGGTCGCCTGCCTCGAGCGGGCCGACGAAGTCGACGACGGAGTCGTACTGACGACCCAGCGTGACCGTACCGTACGGGCTCGACAGGCCGACGTAAGCCTGACGACCGAACATCAGGCCGCCCTGACCGAGCTTGCCGCTGTTCACGTCGAAACCGTTTTCGAGGGTGAAGATCGCCTTCAGGCCGCCACCGAGGTCTTCGGTGCCGCGCAGGCCGAAGCGGCTGCCTTGCATCACGCCGCTGGCCATGCTGTACAGGTGCTTGCCGCCTGCGTTGTTGTTGAAGAGCAGGCCTTCATCGATGATGCCGTAAAGCGTCACGCTGCTTTGCGCATGGGCAGCGCCAGCGAACGCACCCAGCGCGACGAGCGCGAGAAGCGACTTTTTCATTAACGGATCTCCAAGAATCACTGAATTTTTTTGGCGGGGCGGATAGTTATGTTCTGTTGACGGGCCCCATCAACTTCGCAAGAAGTCGCACGTAATGTAGCAAAGCCGTTTTTTGCCACAAAGCGAAATGCTGCAGCTCAACGCCGCTATGTTTCCTTTATGCAACAATGGTTAAAATCACGGGTTAACCGCAATTTCCGCTGAATAATCAAGTCGGTTACGCGGCGGACTCGTGCCCTTGCCGCGCGCAGCGGCGCCTGCAGCCAGGAGAACAGGATGGTGTTGGATGAACTGATCAGCGAATTCGATCGCGGCCTGCGGTCGCTGACCGGCATTAGCCGGATGAGCCGGCCCGTGCCCGTGCCGGCCGATGCGCCCGACGTCGAACTGACGCCCGCCGAACGCACGCGCGCGGCCGGGCTGATGCGCGTGAATCACGTCGGGGAGGTCTGCGCGCAGGCGCTCTACCAGGCGCAGAAGCTCACCGCGCGCACGGCGTCGGCGAAGGCGATGTTCGAGGAGGCCGCGCGCGAGGAGGAGGACCACCTCGCATGGACCGCGCACCGCCTGAAGGAACTCGATTCGCGCCCGAGCCTGCTGAACCCGCTTTGGTATGCCGGCGCGCTCGCGATCGGCGTGGCGGCCGGCACGCTCGGCGACAAGGTCAGCCTCGGTTTCATGGCCGAGACGGAGCGGCAGGTCGAGAGCCACCTCGAAGGCCACATGTCCGAGCTGCCGGCGGCCGACACCGCGTCGCGCGCGATCGTCGACCAGATGCGGATCGACGAGGTCAAGCACGGCAAGGCCGCGACCGATGCCGGCGGCATCGAGCTGCCGCTGCCGGCGCGGATGCTGATGCGCGCCGCGTCGAAAGTCATGACGAGCACTGCGTACTATCTCTGAGATTTGCGCCGGGGTGGCGTGGGACGCCGCCCCGGTTCGCCGCCCCCGATACCGTCCGCTCACTCCTCGTTTTCCCGCTCCCGAAAGCCCCGTCCACACGCCCGTCTGGCCCGCCTTTCTCACGTATCACCTTCACAAGTTGCACTAGCTCATTCATTTATAACGGTTTTTGGAATGACGGGCCGCATGAGCATGTGCGCGTAAGTCCTTGTTCTAACTAACAAAATTCGTCAAAAAAGCGAGCCGCTCCCTTGACCGTGCCACACCCTTCCTCTAAAGTGGGAGACAGTGTGAGAAAGTGTATTTTTGTGTGATTTAGCAGGCTATTCCGGCTAAATTCTCAGCATTGAGCGGGTGCTTCGGTGCCCTGAACGGGAGAGCGGAAAGTGTTCCAAGGGGCGTCGGCGCTGACGCTCGATGCGAAAGGGCGGATGTCGGTGCCGGCTCGCTATCGCGAAGCGCTGCAAGGACAGGCAGAAGGACGGGTGACTGTGACCAAGCACCCGGACGGCTGCCTGTTGCTGTTTCCGCGCCCCGAATGGGAAGTGTTCCGCGCCAAGATCGCCGCGCTGCCGATGGACGCCCACTGGTGGCGGCGAATTTTTCTCGGCAATGCGATGGACGTCGATCTCGACAGCGCGGGCCGGATTCTTGTATCGCCCGAGCTGCGCATGGCAGCCGGACTGGAAAAGGAAGTCATGTTGTTGGGAATGGGTAGTCACTTCGAGCTGTGGGATTCGCAGACCTACAACGCGAAGGAGCAGGCAGCGATGGCGCAGGGCATGCCCGACGCGCTGAAGAATTTCACGTTCTGATTGCGGTGACGGAGACGCCCGCGATGGGAAATGAATTGCGGCATCGGACGGTGCTGTTGGATGAGGCGGTCGAGTCGCTCGTGACGCGGCCGGACGGCGTGTATGTCGACGGCACGTTCGGGCGCGGCGGTCACAGTCGCGCGGTGCTCGCGCGGCTGGCGCCGGCCGGGCGGCTGATCGCGTTCGACAAGGATCCGAGGGCGATCGAGACGGCGCAGGGCATCGAGGATGCGCGCTTCTCGATCGTGCACGACAGCTTTGCATCGATGCGCGACGCGCTTGCGGCGCGCGGCGTCGAGAAGGTGTCAGGGGTGTTGCTGGACCTGGGCGTGTCCTCGCCGCAGGTGGACGATCCGGCGCGCGGCTTCAGCTTCCGCGCCGATGGTCCGCTGGACATGCGAATGGATCCGACGCGTGGCGAGTCGGCGGCCGAATGGCTCGCGCGGGCTTCGGTGCAGGAATTGACGGAGGTGATACGGGATTATGGGGAAGAACGGTTTGCTTTTCAGATTGCAAAGGCGCTTGTTGCTCGCCGGGCAGAGTCCGACCGTCTTGGGCCTCTCGACACCACGGGCGAGCTTGCCCAAATCGTGGGTCACGTCGTCAAAACCCGTGAGAAGGGCAAGGATCCGGCAACCCGCACCTTTCAGGCTATACGGATTCACGTCAATCAAGAGCTTGCGGACCTGCAAGTCGTACTAGACGCGGCATTGTCGTTGCTGGAGCAAGGGGGGCGGCTGGTGGTCATCAGCTTTCATTCACTCGAGGACCGGATCGTCAAGCGATTCATGCAGGCGCACGCGAGTGCGCCTGCAGTCGATCGTCGTCTGCCGATTCGCGCCGTCGACCTCCCGAGTCCGCCGCTCAAGATCATCAGCCGCCAGTTTCCGAGCGAAGCGGAAGTCACCGCGAATCCGCGCGCCCGCTCGGCCGTGATGCGCATCGCGGAGCGCGTCACGCCATGAGCCGCCTCAACATCTTCCTGCTGATCATCGTGATGGGTTGCGCGCTGTCGGTCGTCAACTCGACGAACCAGCAACGCCAGATCTTCATCCAGCTGCAGCGCGCGCAGTCGCAGGAGCGTCAGCTCCAGCAGGACTACGCGCAGCTTCAATATCAGCAGAGCGCGCTCTCGAAGACGTCGCGCATCGAGCAGCTCGCGAACGATTCGCTGAAAATGCAGCCGATCTCGACCGGCCGCACGCAATATCTGACGCTGCCGCCTGGCGCCGCGAAGGCGATCGACGCGCCGATCGCGGCATCGGCCGACACGACCGGCAAGGGCAAGGGGGGCGCGCGATGAAGCCGTCCCCGAAGCGCCAGAACGTGAAGTTCTCGTCGAGCCCCGTGCTGGGCGTCCATTTGCCGATGTGGCGCTCGAAGCTCGTCGTGTTCCTGCTGTTCATGGCGTTCGTCGCGCTGGCCGCTCGGGCGTTCTGGATCCAGGGGCCCGGCAACGCTTTCTATCAGAAGCAGGGCGAAAGCCGCTATCAGCGCACGATCGAACTGCCGGCGACGCGCGGCAAGATTCTCGACCGTAACGGGCTCGTGCTCGCGACGAGCTTGCCGGTGCGCGCGATCTGGGCGATTCCCGACGCGGTGCCGGACGATCTCGACGCGGACAAGGTCAACCAGCTCGGCAAGCTCCTCGGCATGACGTCGAAGGAACTGCGCGTGAAGCTGTCGGAAGACAAGGGTTTCGTCTACGTGAAGCGCCAGGTGCCGATCGACGTCGCCGACAAGGTCGCCGCACTCGACATTCCCGGCATCTATCAGCGCAACGAATACAAGCGCTTCTATCCGGAAGGCGAGATCACCGCTCACCTGATCGGCTTCACGAACGTCGAGGACGAAGGGCAGGAAGGCGTCGAACTGGGCGACCAGAAGATGCTGTCCGGCACGTCGGGCATGCGTCGCGTGATCAAGGACCGGATGGGGCACATCGTCGAGGACGTCGCCGAGCAGATCCCGCCGCACAACGGCACCGACGTCGATCTGTCGATCGACAGCAAGATCCAGTACATCGCGTACGCGAACCTGAAGGCCGCCGTCGAGAAGTTCAAGGCGAAGGCCGGCGCGGCGATGGTCGTCGACGTGCGTACCGGCGAAGTGCTCGCGCTCGTCAACTACCCGACGTACAACCCGAACGACCGCTCGCGCATGACGGGCGAGCAGTTGCGCAACCGGATCATGACCGACGTGTTCGAGCCGGGCTCGATCATGAAGCCGTTCACCGTGTCGCTCGCGCTCGACCTGCACCGCGTGACGCCGAACACGCTCGTCGAGACGGGCAACGGGCATTTCGTGCTCGACGGCGCGCCGATCACCGATGACGCGGGTTTCGGCACGCTGACGGTCGGCGGCGTGATCCAGAAGTCGAGCAACATCGGCGCGACGAAGATCGCGATGACGATGCGGCCCGAGGAAATGTGGAATATGTATACGAGCATCGGCCTCGGCCAGGCGCCGAAGGTCGGCTTCCCGGGCGCGGTGGCCGGCCGTCTGCGTCCGTGGAAGAGCTGGCGCCGCATCGAGCAGGCGACGATGTCGTACGGCTACGGCCTGTCGGTGTCGCTGTTCCAGCTCGCACGGGCGTACACGGCGATCGCGCACGACGGCGAGCTGATGCCCGTGACCATTTTCAAGACCGACCCCAATCAACCGATCGCGGGCACGCAGGTGTTCAATCCGACCACCGCGCGCGAAGTGCGTGCGATGCTCGAGACCGTGGTCGCGCCGGGCGGCACGTCGCCGGATGCGGCCGTGCCGGGCTACCGCGTCGGCGGGAAGAGCGGCACCGCGTACAAGCACGAAGGTCACGGCTACACGCGCAAGTACCGCGCGTCGTTCGTCGGGATGGCGCCGATGCCGAATCCGCGCGTCGTGATCGCGGTGTCGGTCGACGAGCCGACCGCCGGCAGCCACTTCGGCGGCCAGGTGTCCGGCCCCGTATTCTCGGCGATCGCCGGCGACACGATGCGTGCGCTGAACGTCCCGCCGAACATGCCGATCAAGCAGCTCGTCGTGTCCGACGATACGCCGGAATCCGCTGCCGCGAAGGGCCCGCAAAAGCTGGCCGCGGGGAGCGGTGCAAAGCATATGATCGTGTCCAGCACGACGCGTAATTCACCAGGAGTCGTTCGATGAGCGCCGCCCGCAGTTCCCATCCGGCGCATCAGCAGATCGCAGCCGCGCTCGCGTGGCTGCGTCAGCATGTGGCCCCCGCGGCGCAACTGCATGCCGACACGCGCAGCCTCGAGGCTGGCGACGTGTTCGTCGCGTATGCGGTCGACGGGGCAGATAACCGCGCTTTCATGGCCGATGCCGTCGCCCGCGGGGCGGCTGCCGTGCTGTATCAGCCGGAAGGGCTGACCGACGCGCCGACCGTACCCGTCGCGCTCGCGGTGCCGGCGCTCGACCAGCTCGCCGGCGAGATCGCCAGCGGCTGGTACGGCGATCCGAGCGACAGCCTGCTCGCGGTCGGTGTCACGGGCACGAACGGCAAGACGTCGTGCACGCAATGGATCGCCACCGCGCTGACGGCGCTGCACCAGCCGTGCGCGGTGATCGGCACGCTCGGCACCGGAATGCCCGGCCAGCTCGTGCCGACCGGCTTCACGACGCCCGACGCGCCGCAACTGCAGCGCAGCCTCGCGCAATTGCGCGACGCGGGCGCACAGGCCGTGGCGATGGAAGTGTCGTCGCATGCGCTGCACCAGGGGCGCGTGAACGGAACGGCGTTCGACATCGCGGTGTTTACGAACCTCACGCAGGATCACCTCGACTATCACGGCACGTTCGATGCGTACGAGGCCGCGAAGGCGAAGCTGTTCGCGTGGCGCGGCCTGCGCGCGGCGGTGATCAACCGCGACGACGCAGCGGGCCGCCGCCTGCTCGAGAAGCTGGCCGGCCGCGTGCGCACGATCGCGTACGGGATCGGCGATGCGCAAGCGCCCGACGCCGATCGCGAGCTGGTCGCGCTAGACGTGCGCGCGACCGCGACGGGCACCGCATTCCGCCTGCGTTCGTCGTGGGGCGACGCGGACGTCGAGGTCGGCACGCTCGGCGCGTTCAACGTCAGCAACCTGCTCGCCGTGCTCGGCTCGCTGCTCGCGGCCGACGTGCCGTTTGCGGCGGCCCTCGCCGAGATCGAGCGGCTCGAGTCGGTCAATGGCCGGATGCAGCGGCTCGGCGGCCGGCTGCAGAACGACGAACCGCTCGTCGTGATCGACTATGCGCATACGCCCGACGCGCTCGAAAAGACGCTCGACGCGCTGCGCCCGATCGCCGCGGCGCGCGGCGGCCGGCTCGTCTGCATGTTCGGCTGCGGCGGCGATCGCGATGCGACCAAGCGGCCGCTGATGGGCGCGATCGCGGAGCGGCTCGCCGATGAAGTCGTCGTCACGAGCGACAACCCGCGCAGCGAAGATCCGCAGCACATCATCGACCAGGTCGTCGCGGGCATGACCGCGCCCGATCGCGTCCGCCGGATCGAGGATCGCGCGAGCGCGATCCTGCAGGCGGTGCGCGGCGCCGCACGCGAGGATGTCGTCGTGCTGGCCGGCAAGGGCCACGAGGCCACGCAGGAAATCATGGGCAAGAAGCGCGCGTTCTCCGATCAGGATCACGCGCGGCTCGCGCTCGCAGCGCGCGCGACGCACGGCAAGGGAGGCGCCGAATGACGATGCTCAGTCTCGGCGAAGCCGCCCGCCTGATTCCCGGCGCCACCGTCCGCGGCGACGCGGGCGTCACGTTCGACCGCGTGTCGACTGACAGCCGCACGGTCGGCCCGGGCGACCTGTTCGTCGCGCTGAAGGGCGAGCGTTTCGACGCGCACGACTTCCTCGGCGACGTCGCCGCGCGCGGGGCCGCCGCGGCGCTCGTCGCGCATGCGCCGGCGGGCATCGCGATGCCGCTGATCGAAGGCGGCGAAACGCGCGCAGCGCTCGGCGCGCTCGCGCACGGCTGGCGGACGCGATTTTCGCTGCCGCTCGTTGCGGTGACGGGCAGCAACGGCAAGACGACCGTCAAGGAAATGATCGCGTCGATCTTCGCGGCGGCGGTCGGCGCCGACGCGCGGCTCGCGACGGCCGGCAACCTGAACAACGATGTCGGCCTGCCGCTGACGCTGCTGCGCCTGTCGGCCGCGCACCGTCTGGCGGTGATCGAGATCGGCATGAACCATCCGGGCGAAACGGAAGTCCTCGCGCGCCTCACCGCGCCGACGGTCGCGCTCGTCAACAACGCGCAGCGCGAGCACCAGGAGTTCATGGCGACGGTCGAGGCCGTCGCGCTCGAACACGCGGCCGTGATCCACGCGCTGCCGCCGGACGGCGTCGCGGTGTTCCCGGCCGACGATGCGTACGCGGGCATCTGGCGCGTCGCGGCGACCGGCAACCGGATCCTCGATTTCGCGCTGCACGACGCCGAACGTCAGAACGACGCGCAGGTCGTCGGGCGCGTGCACGGCGGCGAACTTGCGATCGACACGCCGGTCGGCACCGTCTCGGTGCGGCTGCGTGCGCTCGGCGAGCACAACGCGCGTAACGCGCTGGCCGCGACGGCTGCGGCGCTCGGCGCCGGTGTCGCGCTGTCGGCGATCCGCCAGGGCCTCGAATCGTTCGAACCGGTCAAGGGCCGGCTGCAGGTGAAGCAGGCGAGCGTCGGCAGCCTCGCGGGCGCAACCGTCGTCGACGATACGTACAACGCGAACCCCGATTCGATGCGTGCCGCGATCGACGTGCTCGCCGCGCATCCCGCGCCGCGCGTGCTGGTGATCGGCGACATGGGCGAAGTCGGCGACGAAGGGCCGGCATTTCACCGCGAAATCGGTGCGTACGCGCGCGAACGCGGGATCGATGCGCTGTTCGCGCTCGGCGACGCATCGCGCGACGCGTGCACCGCATACGGCGACACGGCGCGCCATTTCGGCAAGGTCGACGCGCTCGTGGCGGCGTTGCTCGCGGCCGGTTACGGTGCGCAGGCGACGGTGCTCGTGAAGGGCTCGCGGTACATGAAGATGGAGCGCGTGGTCGACGCGCTGACGAACCAACCCGCGGCGGGCACCGTGCCCGCCGCACACTGAGTAGAAGGAAGGAAGCATGCTGCTGGCGCTGGCGCAATGGCTGCAAGGAGACGCAAGCTTTTTGCGCTTGTTCACGTACCTCACGTTCCGTGCGGTGATGGCCACCATCACCGCGCTCGGGATCGGGCTCGTGTGCGGACCTTGGGTGATCCGCAAGCTGACGCAAATGAAGGTCGGTCAGGCCGTGCGCAAGGACGGCCCGCAGACCCACCTCGTCAAGTCCGGCACGCCGACGATGGGCGGCGTGCTGATCCTGATCGGCATCGCGGTCGCGACGCTGCTGTGGGGCGACCTGACGAATCGTTTCATCTGGATCGTGATGCTCGTCACGTTCGGTTTCGGCGTGATCGGCTGGGTCGACGATTACCGCAAGGTCGTCCACAAGGACCCGCGCGGGATGTCGTCGCGCGAGAAGTATTTCTGGCAATCGGTGATCGGGCTGTTCGCGGCCGTCTATCTCGCGTTCAGCGTGTCCGAGGCGAACAACGTGCGCGTGTTCGACCTGTTCATGGCGTGGGTGAGGAGCGGCCTGTCGATGGGGCTGCCGGCGCGTGCCGACCTGATGCTGCCGTTCCTGAAGTCGATCAGCTACCCGCTCGGCGTCTGGGGCTTCATCGTGCTGACCTACTTCGTGATCGTCGGCGCGAGCAACGCGGTGAATCTGACCGACGGGCTCGACGGCCTCGTGATCATGCCGGTCGTGCTGGTCGGCGCGTCGCTCGGTGTGTTCGCGTACGTGATGGGCAGCGCGGTCTATTCAAAATATCTGCTGTTCCCGCACATTCCGGGCGCGGGCGAGCTGCTGATCTTCTGTTCCGCGATGGGTGGGGCCGGGCTCGCGTTCCTCTGGTACAACACGCACCCCGCGCAGGTGTTCATGGGCGACGTCGGCGCGCTGGCGCTGGGCGGCGCGCTCGGCACGGTCGCGGTGATCGTGCGCCAGGAAATCGTGCTGTTCATCATGGGCGGCATCTTCGTCGCGGAAACGCTGTCGGTGATGCTGCAGGTGTCGTGGTTCAAGTACACGAAGAAGCGTTACGGCGAAGGGCGGCGGCTGCTCAAGATGGCGCCGCTGCATCACCACTTCGAATTGTCCGGCTGGAAGGAAACGCAGGTGGTCGTGCGTTTCTGGATCATCACGCTGATGCTGTGCCTGTTCGGTCTGACCACCCTCAAGCTGCGGTAAAGGAAAGGTAACAAGGATGTCTGGCGAGATGTTTGGAGATCGGCAACGGCCGATGGTGCTCGTACTGGGGCTCGGGGAATCGGGTCTCGCGATCGCGCGATGGTGCGCGAGGCACGGGTGCCGGCTGCGTATTGCCGATACCCGCGAGGCGCCGCCGAACCTTGCCGCGCTGCAGGCCGAAGGCATCGATGCGGAATTCGTCGGCGGCGCGTTCACGCCCGCGCTGCTCGACGGCGGCATCGAGCTCGTCGGGCTGAGCCCCGGGCTGTCGCCGCTGGAGCCGGCGCTCGCGGCGCTGGTCGCGGCCGCGAACGAGCGCGGTATCGCGGTGTGGGGCGAGCTGGAGTTCTTCGCGCAGGCGCTGCGCGCGCTCGGCACGAGCGGCTACCAGCCGAAGGTGCTCGCGATTACCGGCACCAACGGCAAGACCACGACGACGAGCCTCACGGGCCTGCTGTGCCAGCGCTCGGGCAAGAAGGTCGCCGTCGCGGGCAACATCAGCCCGGCGATGCTCGACCGGCTCGCGAGCGCGATCGACGACACCGCGCTGCCCGACGTATGGGTGCTCGAACTGTCGAGCTTCCAGCTCGAGACCGCGCGCACGTTTGCGCCCGATGCCGCCGCGATCCTCAACATCACGCAGGACCACCTCGACTGGCACGGCAGCTTCGACGCGTACGCACAGGCAAAGGGCCGGATCTTCGGCGCGACGACGACGCGCGTGCTGAACCGCGACGACGCGGCCGTGATGAAGTTCGCGCCGGCAGCCGGCGCGGCCGACGCGCCGCGCACGGTCACGTTCGGCCTGAACGAACCGACGCAGGACGGCGACTACGGGCTGTCGCGCGACAACGGTATCGCATGGCTGGTGGAAGCCGTCGATCGCGACGCGCCGGATGAAGCGGCGACGACGCGCCGGCGCAAGCGCGACGCCGCACATACGCCCGACATCGCGCAGAAGCGCCTGATGCCGGCCGACGCGCTGCGCATCCGCGGGCTGCACAACGCGGCGAACGCGCTGGCCGCGTTCGCGCTCGCGCGTGCGATCGACCTGCCGGCCGCGCCGCTGCTGCACGCGCTGCGCGAATACCGCGGCGAAGCGCATCGCGTCGAAGTGATCGCGACGATCGACGACGTGGATTACGTCGACGACAGCAAGGGCACGAACGTCGGCGCGACGGTGGCCGCGCTCGACGGGCTCGCGCAGAAGATCGTGCTGATCGCGGGCGGCGACGGCAAGGGGCAGGATTTCGCGCCGCTGGTCGCGCCGGTCGCGCGCTGGTGCCGCGCGGTGATGCTGATCGGCCGCGACGCGCCGGCGATCCGCGACACGCTCGCCGAAACCGGCGTGCCGCTCGCCGACCACGCGACGCTCGAAGGCGCGGTGCGCGCGGCGGCCGATCTGGCCGAGCCGGGCGATGCGGTGCTGCTGTCGCCCGCGTGCGCGAGCCTCGACATGTTCCGGAACTACGCCCATCGCGCGGAAGTGTTCCGCGCGGCGGTCGACGCAATCGCCATCGACAAAGGAGCGACGCCATGAGCTGGTCCGATCGCCTCGTCTCCCGTTTCAACGACCGGCGCGACGCCGGCGGCAATGCCGCGGGCGGCCGCGTCGCATCGGCCACGCGCGCCGCGACGGGCGGCCTCGCGAGCGTCGTCAACGGCGTGCGCCCGAGCCGCTCGCGGATGCTCGATTTCGACTATTCGCTGCTGTGGGTCGCGATCGCGCTGCTCGGGCTCGGCGTCGTGATGGTGTATTCGGCGTCGATCGCGATGCCCGATTCGCCGAAATACGCGTCGTATCACGATTACGCGTTCCTGATGCGTCACTGCGTGTCGCTCGCCGTCGCGTTCGTCGCGGCGGTGATCGCGTTCCGCGTGCCGGTGTCGACCTGGGACAAGTACGCGCCGCATCTTTTCCTGATCGCGCTCGTCGGCCTCGTGATCGTGCTGATCCCGCACGTCGGCAAGGGCGTGAACGGTGCGCGCCGCTGGATTCCGCTCGGCATCACCAACATGCAGCCGTCGGAAATCATGAAGCTCGCCGTGACGATCTACGCGGCGAACTACACGGTGCGCAAGCAGGAATACATGCAGAGCTTCGCGAAGGGCTTCCTGCCGATGGCGTTCGCGGTCGGCCTGGTCGGCGCGCTGCTGCTGCTCGAGCCCGACATGGGCGCGTTCATGGTGGTCGCCGCGATCGCGATGGGCGTGCTGTTCCTCGGCGGCGTGAACGGCAAGCTGTTCGGCGGCCTGGTCGCGACGGCGGTCGGCACGTTCACGATGCTCGTGTGGCTGTCGCCGTGGCGTCGCGAGCGGATCTTCGCGTATCTCGATCCGTGGGACGAGCGCTACGCGCAGGGCAAGGCTTACCAGCTCACGCACTCGCTGATCGCGTTCGGCCGCGGCGAGTGGTTCGGCGTCGGCCTCGGCGGCAGCGTCGAGAAGCTGAATTACCTGCCGGAAGCCCATACCGACTTCATCCTCGCGGTGATCGGCGAGGAGCTCGGCTTCGTCGGCGTGCTGGTCGTGATCCTGCTGTTCTACTGGATCGTGCGCCGCGCGTTCGAGATCGGCCGCCAGGCGCTCGCGCTCGATCGCACGTTCGCGGGCCTGATGGCGAAGGGCATCGGCATCTGGTTCGGCGCGCAGACGTTCATCAACATGGGCGTGAACCTCGGGCTGCTGCCCACCAAGGGCTTGACGCTGCCGCTCGTGAGCTACGGCGGTTCGGGCATCCTGCTGAACTGCGTCGCGCTCGCGGTGCTGCTGCGGGTCGATTACGAAAACCGGGTGCTGATGCGCGGAGGGAAGGTATGACCGCGTCGCAACGCACGCTGATGGTGATGGCAGGCGGGACCGGGGGCCACGTGTTCCCCGGGCTCGCGGTCGCGCACCGGATGGAAGCGGCGGGCTGGCGCGTCGTATGGCTCGGCAATCCGGCCGGGATGGAAGCGACGCTCGTGCCGAAGCACGGCATTCCGATGGAGTACGTGCGGTTCGGCGGGCTGCGCGGCAAGGGTCTGAAGACCAAGCTGACGCTGCCGGTCAACCTGCTGCGCGCATGCTGGCAGAGCCTCGGCGCGCTGCGCCGCGTGCGACCGGACGTCGTGCTCGGAATGGGCGGCTACATCACGTTCCCGGCGGGCGTGATGACCGCGTTGTCGGGGCGTCCGCTCGTGCTGCATGAACAGAATTCGATCGCGGGCCTGACCAACAAGGTGCTCGCGAAACTCGCGAAGCGCGTGCTCGTCGCGTTCCCCGGCGCGCTGCCGCACGCGGAATGGACCGGTAACCCGATTCGCGCGGAACTTGCGCACACCGAGCCGCCCCAGGCACGCTATGCGTCGCGCAGCGGAGCGCTGAACGTGCTGGTCGTCGGCGGCAGCCTCGGGGCAGCCGCGCTGAACGAAGTCGTGCCGCGCGCGCTGGCGCTGCTGACGCCGGGCGAGCGCCCGCGCGTCGTGCACCAGGCCGGCGTGAAGCATATCGACGCATTGAAGGCGAATTACGAAGCGGCCGGTTTCGCGGCCGGCGAAGACGTGCGGCTCGTGCCGTTCATCGACGACATGGCAGCCGCGTATGCGGCAGCGGATCTGGTGATCTGCCGGTCGGGCGCGATGACGGTGTCGGAGATCGCGGCGGTGGGCGTGGCGGCGCTGTTCGTGCCGTTCCCGTACGCGGTCGACGATCACCAGACGACCAACGCCGCGTTCCTCGCCGATGCGGGCGCGGCCGTGCTGGTGCAACAACGCGACCTGTCAGCGGAACTGCTCGCCGACTGGCTGCGCGGCCAGTCGCGGGCATCGCTCGCGGCGATGGCGGAACGTTCGCGCGCGCTCGCGAAGCCCGAGGCTACCGACGAAGTCGCGCGCGTCTGCGCGAAGGCGGCCGGCGCGAATCTGGAACAACTGCAATGAAACACATCGTCAAACACATTCATTTCGTCGGGATCGGCGGCGCGGGCATGAGCGGCATCGCCGAAGTGCTCGTCAACCTCGGCTATGCGGTCAGCGGCTCGGACCTGTCGCGCAATGCGGTGACCGATCGTCTCGAGGCGCTGGGCGCGCGGATCGCGATCGGCCACGATGCGGCGAACATCGAGGGTGCGAACGCGGTCGTCGTGTCGACGGCCGTGCGATCGGACAACCCGGAAGTGCTGGCCGCGCGCGCGAAGCGCGTGCCGATCGTGCAGCGCGCGGTGATGCTCGCGGAGCTGATGCGCCTGAAGCAGGGCATCGCGATCGCCGGCACGCACGGCAAGACCACGACGACGAGCCTCGTCGCGAGCGTGCTCGCGGCGGGCGGGCTGGACCCGACCTTCGTGATCGGCGGCCGGCTGATCAGCGCCGGCGCGAACGCGCGGCTCGGCACGGGCGACTTCATCGTCGCCGAGGCCGACGAGTCGGACGCGTCGTTCCTGAACCTGTATCCGGTGATCGAGGTCATCACGAACATCGACGCCGACCACATGGACACCTACGGCCACGATTTCGCGCGGCTCAAGCAGGCGTTCATCGAATTCACGCAGCGCCTGCCGTTCTACGGCAGCGCGGTCGTGTGCGTCGACGATCCGAACGTGCGGCAGATCATCCCGTTCATCTCGAAGCCGGTGGTGCGCTACGGCCTGTCGCCGGACGCGCAGGTGCGCGCGGAAGACATCGACGCGCGCGATGGCCGGATGCATTTCACGGTGATCCGCGAAGGTCGCGCGCCGCTCGCGGTCGTGCTGAACATGCCGGGCCTGCACAACGTGCAGAACGCGCTCGCGGCGATCGCGATCGCGACCGACCTCGGCGTGGCGGACGACGCGATCCAGCGGGCGCTGGCGGAATTCAACGGCGTCGGCCGACGCTTCCAGCGTTACGGCGAAGTGCCGCGCGCGGACGGCGGCCAGTACACGCTGATCGACGATTACGGTCACCACCCGGTCGAGATGGCGGCGACGATCGCGGCCGCGCGCGGCGCGTTTCCGGGCCGTCGCCTCGTGCTGGCGTTTCAGCCGCACCGCTACACGCGCACGCGCGACTGTTTCGACGACTTCGTCAACGTGCTGTCGACGGTCGATGCGCTGGTGCTGACGGAAGTCTATGCGGCCGGCGAGGCCGCGATCCCGACGGCCAGCGGCGATGCGTTGTCGCGTGCGCTGCGCGCGGCGGGGAAGGTTGAACCGGTATTCGTCGCGTCAATCGACGACGTGCCGGACGCATTGACGAAGGTCGCGCAGAACGGCGACGTGGTGATCACGATGGGTGCGGGCTCGATCGGCGGCGTGCCGGCGAAGCTCGCGCGACACACTCAACAGAAGGCATGACATGAAACTACCTCCACGCTCACTTCGTTCGCTGCCCCCCGCGGGGGCGGTCAGCCTCCTTGGGGCGGCCCGGCGGAGGCTGACATGAGCGGGATCGATCCGAAACGTTTCGGCAAGGTGGCGGTGTTGTTCGGCGGCGAATCCGCCGAGCGCGAGGTGTCGCTCACCTCGGGCCGCCTCGTGCTGCAGGGCCTGCGCGACGCGGGCGTCGACGCGCATCCGTTCGACCCGGCCGAGCGGCCGCTGTCGGCCCTGAAGGACGAAGGCTTCGTGCGCGCGTTCAATGCGCTGCACGGCGGCTACGGCGAGAACGGCCAGATTCAGGGCGCGCTCGATTTCTACGGTATCCGCTACACGGGCAGCGGCGTGCTCGGCTCGGCGCTCGGCCTCGACAAGTTCCGCACGAAGCTCGTGTGGCAGCAGACGGGCGTGCCGACGCCGCCGTTCGAGACGGTGATGCGCGGCGACGACCTTGCCGCGCGCGCGACCGACATCGTCGCGAAGCTCGGCCTGCCGCTGTTCGTGAAGCCGGCGAGCGAAGGCTCGAGCGTCGCGGTGCTGAAGGTGAAGACGGCGGACGCGCTGCCGGCCGCGCTCGCGGAAGCCGCGACGCACGACAAGATCGTGATCGTCGAGAAGAGCATCGAAGGCGGCGGCGAATACACCGCGTGCATCGCCGGCGATCTCGACCTGCCGCTGATCAAGATCGTGCCGGCCGGCGAGTTCTACGACTACCACGCGAAGTACGTCGCCGACGATACGCAGTACCTGATCCCGTGCGGCCTGCCGGCGCAGCAGGAAGCGGAACTGAAGCGCATCGCGCGGCGCGCGTTCGACGTGCTCGGCTGCACCGACTGGGGCCGCGCGGATTTCATGCTCGACGCGGCCGGCAATGCGTATTTCCTGGAAGTGAACACGGCCCCCGGGATGACCGACCACTCGCTGCCGCCGAAGGCCGCGCGCGCGGTCGGCATCGGCTATTCGGAGCTGGTCGTGAAGGTGCTGTCGCTCACGCTCAACGACTGACGCAGGAACGGAACGACGTATGTGGAACAACGTTCGCCAACTCAACCTTGCCGCCAGCGCGCTGTACGCGCTGCTGCTGCTCGTGTTGGCGGCGGCCGGCTGCTACTGGCTGATCCAGCGCCCGACGTTCGCGCTGCGGGAAATCCGGATCGACGGCGACACCGAGCACATCAATTCGCCGACGGTGCGCGCGGGCGTGGTCGGCCGGCTGAAGGGCAATTTCTTCACGGTCGATCTCGATACGGCGCGCGCCGCGTTCGAGCAGATGCCGTGGGTGCGTCACGCGAGCGTGCGTCGGGTGTGGCCGAATGCGCTGGCTGTCACGCTCGAGGAGTACAAACCGCTCGGGACCTGGGGCAGCGATCAGCTCGTGAGCGTGGACGGCGAGCTGTTCACCGCGAACCAGGGCGAGCTGGAGCAGGCGCTGCCGGCGTTCGACGGGCCGGAAGGCAGCGCGAAGGAAGTCGTCGCGCGGTATCGCGACTTCGGGAAATGGTTTGCGCCGCTGAAGGCGGCGCCGGAAGAAGTGACGCTGTCGGCGCGGTACGCGTGGACGGTGAAGCTGTCGAACGGCATGCAGGTCGAGCTGGGCAAGGAGCGCAACAGCGACACGCTGCATGACCGGAGCCAGCGCCTGGTGGCCGCGTGGCCGGCCGTTACGGAGCGTTGGGGCAACGACATCGAGTACGCGGATCTGCGTTATCCGAACGGATTCGCGATTCGCGCGGCGGGCATGCGGTTCCTGACCGATACCGACAAGCGCAAGAAGTAACGAGAGATCACACGCAAGAGCACTTTATGAGCAAAGACTACAAGGATCTGCTGGTTTCCCTCGACATCGGCACGTCGAAGGTGGTGGCCATCGTCGCCGAGCTGAAGGGCGAGGGCCACTACGAGGTGATCGGTCTCGGCCAGAGCGAGTCGAAGGGTCTGAAGAAAGGCGTGGTGGTGAACATCGAGGCCACCGTGCAGTCGATCCAGCGCGCGCTCGAGGAAGCCGAGCTGATGGCCGACTGCAAGATCACCAACGTGTTCACGGGGATCGCGGGCAGCCACATCCGCAGCTTCAACTCGAGCGGGATGGTCGCGATCAAGGACAAGGAAGTCACGCAGACGGACGTCGCGCGCGTGATCGAGACCGCGAAGGCGATCAACATCCCGACCGACCAGCAGGTGCTGCACATCCTCACGCAGGAATTCATCATCGACGGCCAGGAAGACGTGCGCGAGCCGATCGGGATGAGCGGCATCCGGCTGGAAGTGAAGGTGCACATCGTGACGGGCGCGGTGAGCGCCGCGCAGAACATCGTCAAGTGCGTGCGCCGCTGCGGGCTGGAAGTGAACGACCTGATCCTGCAGCCGCTCGCGTCGTCGCTCGCGGTGCTGACCGAAGACGAGAAGGATCTCGGCGTGGTGCTGGTCGACATCGGCGGCGGCACGACGGACATCGCGATCTTCGCCGAAGGCGCGATCCGCCACACGGCGGTGATCCCGATCGCGGGCGACCAGATCACGAGCGACATCGCGATGGCGCTGCGCACGCCGACGCCGGATGCGGAAGACATCAAGGTCGGCTACGGGATCGCGAAGCAGGCGCTCGCCGATCCGGACGAAATGGTGGAAGTGCCGGGCCTCGGCGAACGCGGCCCGCGCACGCTGTCGCGTCAGGCGCTCGCGGCCGTGATCGAGCCGCGCGTCGAGGAACTGTTCTCGCTCGTGCAGCAGGTCGTGCGCGAATCGGGTTACGAAGAACTCCTGAGTTCCGGCGTGGTCATTACCGGCGGCGCGTCGATGATGCCGGGCATGGTCGAGCTCGGCGAGGACATTTTCCTGAAACCGGTGCGCATCGGCGCGCCGGAATATGCAGGCGGCCTTTCCGACGTCGTGCGCAATCCGCGCTACTCGACGGCGATGGGGCTGCTCGTCGAAGGCAGTGCGCAGCGCATGCGCGGCCGCAAGGTCGCCGTGCAGTCCGGCAACGCGGGGCAAGTGTTCTCGCGGATGAAGGAATGGTTCCTGAGCAACTTCTGACACACCGAATCGAAATTCGCGCTGGTGCCGGCGGCTGGCGCGCGACAGGGGGTTGCCCGATCTCCTGCCGAATAACGGCCGAGTAGCAGTCATTCTCTTGACGGAGGCAACAATGGAATTCGAAATGCTGGAAACCGAAACCAACGGCACCATCATCAAGGTGGTCGGCGTTGGCGGCGCTGGCGGCAATGCCGTCCAGCACATGATCAACCGCGGCGTGCAGGGCGTCGACTTCATCGTGATGAACACGGACGCCCAGGCGCTGTCGCGTTCGCGCGCATCGTCGGTGATCCAGCTTGGCAACACGGGTCTTGGCGCCGGCGCGAAGCCGGAAATGGGCCGTGCGGCAGCCGAAGAGGCGCGTGAGCGCATCGCCGACGCACTGCGCGGCGCGCACATGGTGTTCATCACGGCCGGCATGGGCGGCGGCACGGGCACGGGCGCGGCACCGGTGGTCGCGCAGATCGCGAAGGAGATGGGCATTCTGACGGTCGGTGTCGTCAGCAAGCCGTTCGAGTTCGAGGGCGGCAAGCGCATGCGCGTCGCCGAAGCAGGCTCGCAGCAACTGGAGGATCACGTCGACTCGCTGATCGTCGTCCTGAACGACAAGCTGTTCGACGTGATGGGCGACGACGCCGAGATGGACAAGTGCTTCCAGTGCGCGGACGACGTGTTGAACAACGCGGTGGCGGGTATCGCGGAAATCATCAACGTCGACGGCCTCGTGAACGTCGACTTCGAAGACGTGAAGACGGTGATGGGCGAGCAGGGCAAGGCGATGATGGGCACGGCGACGGTCGCCGGCGTCGATCGCGCACGCCTCGCGGCGGAACAGGCCGTGGCGAGCCCGCTGCTCGAAGGCGTCGATCTGTCGGGCGCGCGCGGCGTGCTGGTCAACATCACGTCGAGCCGTTCGCTGCGCCTGTCGGAAACGCGCGAAGTGATGAACACGATCAAGAGCTACGCGGCGGAAGATGCGACGGTGATCTTCGGTGCGGTGTACGACGACGCGATGGGCGATGCACTGCGCGTGACGGTCGTGGCAACGGGTCTGGGCCGTGCGGCGAAGAAGCAGCAGTCGGCTCCGATGACGCTGCTGCGCACGGGTACGGACAACCAGCCGGTCAGCGCGGTGTCGCACGGCTATGCGCAGCCGCATCACGTCAGCACGGCCGACTACGGCGCGCTCGACACGCCGGCGGTGTGGCGCAATTCGCGCGAAACCGCGGCATCGCACGTGCAGGCGCTGCAGGAGAAGGGTGTCGACACGTACGACATTCCGGCTTTCCTGCGCAAGCAGGCTGACTGACGCAAACACAGGCGAAGCCGCGGCGACACCGCCGCGGTATCGCCAGCGTGACGGATGCTACGGACCACGACAGGCCGCGTCGGATGCGACGCCGGGCCGGGAAAGGTGCCCTCTTCGCTCGAGCGAGGCGGGACGGGCCGTGCTGTCCGCAACACGCTGAAAAACCGTATCGCTATGAGGGACCAGCCATGATTCAAGTGGGCGACGCGCTGCCCGACGCGCAATTGTTCGGTTTCGTCGACGACGCGCGCGAAGGGTGCACGCTGGGGCCGAACGCCTACAGCGTGCGCGACCAGGTTGCGGGAAAGCGGGTGGTGATCTTTGGATTGCCGGGCGCGTTCACGCCGACCTGTTCGGCGCAGCATGTGCCGGGCTACGTCGAGCACGCCGAGCAATTGCGCGCGGCGGGGATCGACGAGATCTGGTGCGTGTCCGTCAACGACGCATTCGTGATGGGCGCATGGGGACGTGATCTGCACACCGCGGGCAAGGTGCGCATGATGGCGGACGGCAGCGCGGCTTTCACTCATGCGCTGGGGCTGACGCAGGATTTGTCCGCGCGTGGCATGGGAATTCGTTCCCTGCGCTACGCGATGGTGGTTGACGGCGGTGTGGTCAAGACGCTGGCCGTCGAGGCGCCGGGCAAATTCGAAGTGAGCGATGCGGCGAGTGTTCTCGCGACGTTGACGTCCTGATCGTGCGGTGCGCCGTTGCCTTCCGGCAACGCTGCTCGCCGGCCTCAGGGCAGTTGTAACACGGGCTGATGACCGGAAACGCCTCCGTTCCGGGCATCGGCCCGTCCCGTATCGGCGCGGGTAAACTGTCGAAACAGATTGATACGCAGTTTCGGACAGCGTCGAATAGGGAATTACGCTATAATCCCGCCTATCGAATATAACTCCTGATTGATATCTTCAATCAAGACGAAGAAGACCATGTTGAAGCAGCGCACCATCAAATCCATCGTGAAGACCGTGGGTATCGGTGTCCACTCGGGCCGCAAGATCGAGTTGACGCTCCGTCCCGCCGCGCCCGGCACGGGCATCGTCTTTTCACGCGTCGACCTGCCGACGCCGGTCGACATTCCCGCATCGGCGATGTCGATCGGCGACACGCGGCTCGCGTCGGTGTTGCAGAAGGATGGCGTGCGCGTGTCGACGGTCGAGCACCTGATGTCCGCGTGTGCGGGTCTCGGCATCGACAACCTGTATGTCGACGTGACGGCCGAGGAAATCCCGATCATGGACGGTAGCGCGGCCACGTTCGTGTTCCTGATCCAGTCCGCCGGCATCGAGGAGCAGAACGCGCCGAAGCGCTTCATCAAGGTGAAGAAGCCCGTCGAAATCCGCGATGGCGACAAATTCGCGCGTCTCGATCCGTATTTCGGCTTCAAGCTGAAGTTCTCGATCGACTTCCGCCACCCGGCCGTCGACAAGACGGGTCAGGAGCTCGAAGTCGATTTCGCGACCACGTCGTACGTGCGCGAGATCGCGCGTGCGCGCACGTTCGGTTTCGCGCACGAGGCCGAGATGCTGCGCGAGATCGGCCTGGCGCGCGGCGGCAGCATGGACAACGCGATCGTGCTCGACGAGTACCGGATCCTGAACAACGACGGGCTGCGCTACGACGACGAGTTCGTGAAGCACAAGATGCTCGACGCGATCGGCGACCTGTACGTGATCGGCCACCCGCTGCTGGCTTCGTACACCGCGTACAAGTCGGGCCACGGCCTGAACAACGCGCTGCTGCGCGAGTTGCTCGCACACGAAGACGCGTACGAGATCGTGACGTTCGACGATCCGCAGGCCGCGCCGAAGGGGTTTGCATTCGACGCGCAGACGGCTTTCGCGTGACCGGCGTTCGGTGCAAGCGATAAAAAAGCGACCCATCGGGTCGCTTTTTTTTGGCTGGCGGCTGCCTGCGGCCGGTGCGGTCAACGCGGCTTCGCGCCGTGCCGTGCCGCCATCCGCGCGAGCGCGGCCTGCAGCGGCGACGGTTCGAGGTGGTCGGCGAGATCGCGCAGCGCGGCGGCGCCGGTCGACGTCATCCGCGCCTGCTTCACGGGCGGCGGCGGCGGCGCGTCCTTCGGCCGCACGCGCACGCGCAGCGTCGTCACCGGCCAGCCGCGCCTCTGGAGATCGCCGAGCAGCCGCATTTCGACCTGCCGCAGCCGTGCGGCCAGCGCATTGTGCGCGGCAAAGAGGGTCAGGGTGCCGTCCTTGATGAAGCCCGGTTCGACGTGATTCGCGAGATAGTCGGGCAGGCACGCACCCAAGTCGCGCTGCAGCGAGGCGATCTGCTCGACGCCGGCGCGCAGCGCCGCGAATGCGTCGGTCCGACCGAGCACTTCCGACACGGGTTGCGGGCGATAGGCGGCGAGCGGGCCGAAACGCTTGGAAAATCGGTTCATCGAGGCATTCTTCGAGCGCGTACGCGCGCGGACGTTGCAGCCGATTGTACCCGCGCCGGCCCGCGCACGGGCAGCTTTCGCCCGTGTCCGCCCGGCTTGGGCGCGCAATGCCCGTCCGGCCGGGACGCAGGCGCATGCGTCCCCGCGTGCTAAAATTCGACGTTTGAGTCCACTAATTCGCTAAGCCGCCGAGGCTCGGGCGCCGGGGCGCGCAACACGCGCCGGGCGCCGGTGCTGCGACGCAGGATCCGATCCGATGACAACCGGTTTTCTTCAGAAAATTTTTGGCAGCCGCAACCAGCGGCTCGTCAAGCAATACCAAAAGACCGTCGCGACGATCAATGCGCTCGAAACGCAGATCGAGAAGCTGACGGACGACCAGTTGCGCGGCAAGACGGATGAATTCCGCCAGCGGGTCGCGGCCGGCGAGTCGCTCGACAAGCTGTTGCCCGAGGCCTTCGCGGTCTGTCGCGAGGCGAGCCGCCGCGTGCTGAAGATGCGGCACTTCGACGTGCAGATGATCGGTGGCATGGTGCTTCACTACGGCAAGATCGCGGAAATGCGCACGGGCGAAGGCAAGACGCTCGTCGCGACGCTGCCCGTGTACCTGAATGCGCTGGCGGGCCGCGGCGTGCACGTCGTGACCGTCAACGATTACCTCGCGCAGCGCGACGCCGAATGGATGGCGCGCCTCTACAATTTCCTCGGTCTGTCGGTCGGCATCAACCTGTCCGGCATGGAGCACGACCAGAAGCAGCAGGCCTACGCGGCGGACATCACGTACGGCACGAACAACGAATTCGGCTTCGACTACCTGCGCGACAACATGGTCTACGAGACCGACGCGCGCGTGCAGCGGGCGCTGAACTTCGCGGTCGTCGACGAAGTGGACTCGATCCTGATCGACGAAGCGCGGACGCCGCTGATCATTTCGGGTCAGGCCGAGGATCACACCGAGCTGTACGTGCGGATGAACGCACTGCCGCCGCTGCTCGAGCGCCAGATCGGCGAAGAGAAGGCCGACGGCACGGGCGTCGAGAAGCCGGGCGACTACACGCTCGACGAGAAGGCGCGCCAGGTGTTCCTGACGGAATCGGGCCACGAGAAGGCCGAACGCCTGCTCGCCGAATGGGGCCTGATCGGCGAGGGCGAAAGCCTGTACGCGCCGCAGAACATCACGCTGATGCACCACGTGTACGCGGCGCTGCGCGCCCACACGCTGTTCCACAAGGATCAGCATTACGTCGTGCAGAACGGCGAAGTGGTCATCGTCGACGAATTCACGGGCCGCCTGATGGCGGGCCGCCGCTGGTCCGACGGCCTGCATCAGGCCGTCGAGGCGAAGGAGCACGTGAAGATCCAGAGCGAGAACCAGACGCTCGCATCGATCACGTTCCAGAACTACTTCCGGATGTACGCGAAGCTGGCCGGCATGACCGGTACCGCGGATACCGAGGCATACGAATTCAACGAGATCTACGGCCTCGAGACGGTCGTGATCCCGACCAACCGCCCGCCGAAGCGGATCGACAAGCAGGACCAGATCTACAAGACGGCCAAGGAGCGCTACGACGCGGTGATCCGCGACATCCGCGACTGCTACGAGCGCGGCCAGCCGGTGCTGGTCGGCACGACGTCGATCGAGAACTCCGAACTGCTGTCGCACCTGCTGAAGCAGGCCGGGCTGCCGCACGAAGTGCTGAACGCGAAGCAGCACGAGCGCGAAGCGGCGATCGTCGCGGAAGCCGGTCGTCCGAACCGCGTGACGATCGCGACCAACATGGCCGGCCGCGGCACCGACATCGTGCTCGGCGGCAACGTCGAGAAGCAGGCCGCGTTCATCGAGGCCGACGACACGATCCCGGCCGACGAAAAGGCGCGCCGCATCCAGAAGCTGCACGACGAGTGGGAAACGCTGCACGAGCAGGTGAAGGCCGCGGGCGGCCTGCACATCATCGGCACCGAGCGCCACGAATCGCGCCGGATCGACAACCAGTTGCGCGGCCGTGCGGGCCGCCAGGGCGATCCGGGCTCGTCGCGCTTCTACCTGTCGCTCGACGATCCGCTGCTGCGCATCTTCGCGGGCGACCGCGTGCGCTCGATCATGGATCGCCTGAAGATGCCGGAAGGCGAGGCGATCGAAGCGGGCATCGTCACGCGGTCGATCGAATCGGCGCAGCGCAAGGTCGAAGCGCGCAACTTCGACATCCGCAAGCAGCTGCTCGAATACGACGACGTGTCGAACGACCAGCGCAAGGTGATCTACCAGCAGCGCAACGAATTGCTCGAGGCGCACGACATCACCGAGACGATCACCGCGATGCGTCACGGCGTGATTACCGAAGTCGTCCGCCAGTTCGTGCCGGAAGGCAGCATCGAAGAGCAGTGGGACGTGCCCGAGCTCGAGGAAGCGTTGCGCAACGACTGGCAGCTCGACCTCGCGATCCAGGAAATGGTGAACGAGTCGTCGTCGATCACGGCCGAGGAGATTCTCGACGCGGTGATGACGGCCGCCGACGAGCAGTACGAGGCGAAGGTCGCGATGGTCGGCCGCGAATCGTTCAGCGCATTCGAGCGTTCGGTGATGCTGCAGACGGTCGACCGCCTGTGGCGCGAACACCTCGCGGCGCTCGACCACCTGCGCCAGGGCATCCATCTGCGCGGCTATGCGCAGAAGAATCCGAAGCAGGAATACAAGCGCGAGGCGTTCGAGCTGTTCGCCGCGATGCTCGACGCGATCAAGCAGGAAGTCACGCGCATCGTGATGAACGTGCAGATCCAGTCGCCGGAGCAGCTCGAGGAGGCCGCCGAGCAGATCGAGGAGCGCGGCGGTCATCTCGAGAACGTCGAATACCAGCACGCCGACTACGCGGACGCCGGCGCGCCGGTGGCGAACGTCACGGCTGCGGCGGCCGCCACGGCGACGGCCGACATGGTCGGCAGCGCGATGACGCACAGCGGCCCCGGCGGCGAAATGCCGAAGGTCGGCCGCAACGACCCGTGCCCGTGCGGCAGCGGCAAGAAGTACAAGCAATGTCACGGGAAGCTGTCATGATCGGCGGCGGCACGCGTCACGCGTGCCGCGTCGTTCGTCGCTTCGAGTCAGTGATGTGAGTTGCGGCGGCCCGCGCGTGCGGCCGCCGGTTCTTCCAATCGATGCCGGCATGTGCCGGCATTTTCCATCCGGCAGGTGTGCCCCATGGCTGTCAATTTTCCGTCGATCGATCCCGCCCAACTGCATCCCGTCGCCGGCGTCACGCTCGGCTGGGCGGAAGCGAACATCCGCAAGCCGAATCGCAAGGACGTGCTGGTCATCTCCGTCGACGAAGGCGCGACGGTCGCGGGCGTGTTCACCGAAAACCGTTTCTGCGCGGCGCCGGTCACCGTCTGCCGCGAGCATCTGGCGAAAGTACGGGCCGGCGGCGCGGGCATCCGCGCGCTGGTCGTGAATACGGGCAATGCGAACGCGGGCACCGGCGAGCCGGGCCTCGTGAACGCACGCGAGACCTGCACGGAACTCGCGCGTCTCGCGGGCATCGAGCCGGCGCAGGTGCTGCCGTTCTCGACCGGCGTGATCCTCGAGCCGCTGCCGATCGACCGGCTGAAGGCCGGCCTGCCGGCCGCGCTCGCGAACCGCAAGGCCGCGAACTGGTTCGACGCCGCGCAGGCGATCATGACGACCGACACGCTGCCGAAGGCGACGTCGCGCCAGGTGGCGATCGACGGCCACACGGTCACGCTGACGGGCATCAGCAAGGGCGCGGGCATGATCAAGCCGAACATGGCGACGATGCTCGGCTTCCTCGCGTTCGATGCGAACGTCGCGCAGCCGGTGCTCGACACGCTCGTGAAGGAAGTGGCCGACCGCTCGTTCAACTGCATCACGATCGACGGCGACACGTCGACGAACGACTCGTTCATCCTGATCGCGTCGGGCAAGAGCACGCTGCCCGCGATCACGTCGACCGATTCGCCCGCCTATGCGGCGCTGCGCGACGCGGTGACGGAAGTTGCACAGGTGCTGTCGCAACTGATCGTGCGCGACGGCGAAGGCGCGACGAAATTCATGACGGTGCAGGTCGAAGGCGGCAAGAGCGTCGCCGAATGCCGCCAGATCGCGTACGCGATCGGCCATTCGCCGCTCGTGAAGACGGCCTTCTATGCATCCGACCCCAACCTCGGCCGGATTCTCGCGGCGATCGGCTATGCGGGCGTCGCGGATCTCGACGTCGGCAAGATCGATCTCTACCTCGACGACGTGCTCGTCGCGAAGGCGGGCGGCCGCAACCCGGCCTACCAGGAAGAGGACGGCCAGCGCGTGATGAAGCAGAGCGAGATCACGATCCGCGTGCTGCTCGGCCGTGGCGACGCACAGGCCACCGTCTGGACGTGCGACCTGTCGCACGATTACGTGAGCATCAACGCGGATTACCGCTCCTGATCGGGAGCGCTCAACGACATGGACAAGCTTGAACAGTTTCTGACGCGCGCGGAAGCGCTGCTCGGCCGTCTCGAAGGGATGCTGCCGCCCGCACCGGCGGCCATCGACTGGAACGCGGCCCACGCGTTCCGCTGGCGCAAGCGCCAGGGGCGCGGTTACCTGCAGCCGGTGCCGGCCGTGTCGTCGATCACGCTCGACGATCTGCACAACATCGATCGCCAGAAAGCGCTGATCGACCAGAACACGCGGCAGTTCGTGCAGCGCAAGCCGGCCAACAACGTGCTGCTGACCGGCGCACGCGGTACCGGCAAGTCGTCGCTGATCAAGGCATGCCTGAACGCGTACGCGAACGACGGGCTGCGCCTGATCGAAGTCGACAAGGACGACCTGCACGATCTCGGCGACATCGTCGACCTGATTTCGCAGCGTCCGGAGCGGTTCATCGTGTTTTGCGACGACCTGTCGTTCGAGGACGGCGAATCGGGCTACAAGGCGCTGAAGGTCGCGCTCGACGGGTCGATCGCCGCGCAGTCGGACAACGTGCTGATCTACGCGACGTCGAACCGCCGCCATCTGCTGCCCGAGTACATGAGCGACAACGAGTCGTACAAGCATCTGCCGGACGGCGAGATTCACCCCGGCGAAGTCGTCGAGGAGAAGATCTCGCTGTCGGAGCGCTTCGGTCTGTGGGTCAGCTTCTATCCGTTCAAGCAGGACGACTACCTCGACATCGTCGCGCACTGGCTGCGTCACTTCGGCTGCCCGGATGCGGAGATCGAGACGGCGCGCGGCGACGCGCTGGTATGGGCGCTCGAGCGCGGTTCGCGCTCGGGCCGCGTCGCATGGCAGTTCGCGCGCGACTGGTCGGGCCGCAAGGAGCAGGCATGAGCGAGGACCTGGCACAGGGCGCCGTGCGGGCGCCGGACGGCCGCAAGGTGACGGAAGTCGCGGTCGGCGTGATGGTGCAGCCGGACGGCCCGGTCGGCCGCTGCCGTTATCTGCTCGCGCAACGCCTGCAGGGCAAGCCGTATGAAGGTTACTGGGAGTTTCCGGGCGGCAAGCTGGAGGCCGGCGAAAGCGTCGAGGACGCGCTTGCGCGCGAGCTGCATGAGGAACTCGGCATCGAAGTCACGGCCAGCCACCGCTGGCACACGCTCGAGCACGATTATCCGCACGCGTACGTGCGGCTCTATTTCTGCAAGGTGACGGGCTGGACGGGCGAGCCGCACAGCAAGGAAGGGCAGGCGTTCGTGTGGCAGCAACTGCCGGTCGAAGTCGCGCCGCTGCTGCCGGCGGCGCTGCCGGTGCTGGAACTGCTCGAGAAGGAAGCGGCGTCGCGTTGACGCCGACGCGGCCTGCCGGAAAGGCGGGCCATATCGCCGGCGGCCGGCGTCGTGCCGGTCAGCTGTCGCGACGGCCGTCGGCGCCGTCCTCTTCCGACGACGGGCCCTCGTCGGCGGCGCCCCCGATCCGGTACTTTTCCGCGGCCCATGCGCCGAGGTCGAGCTGCTTGCAGCGGGCCGAACAGAACGGGCGGAACTGATTTTCAGGCGTCCAGCGCACTTCGGCGCCGCACGACGGACATTTCACGACGGTAGTCATACGAAAGCATCGATCCGGCACGCGGCCGTTACAGATTGCACAGTGTCAGATGGAACGGCACGTCGATGTCCACCGCGCGCGGCCGCACATCGCCGTCCTGCATGGTGAACCGCACCCACAACATGTATTTGTTGGCGCTCGCTTCGGGAATCACGCGCAGCTCCGGCGGCACCCGGACCTGCATCAACTGGTAGGTGCGGCCGGACAGCATCTGCTGGTAGCTGCCCTGCATCGCCATGACCTTCGACGCCTGACCCGATTCGCGCGCGAGCCGCAGCACGATCGCCGCGGCATCGCGCAACGGCAGCATCGGCAGGATCCACTTCGCGATATCCTGGCGCCGCTGCTCGGCGGGCCATTGCTGCCACGCGTAGTACGACGGCAGGTCGAACTTGCACGTCCCGCCCGGAATCACCGCGCGGCTGCGGATGCTGGCGAGCCACTCGTTGTCGACGAGGTGCTGGCCGGTCTTGCCCTGCATCTGCGCGAGATTCGCGAGCGTCTGCTCGATTTCGCCGAGCACGGCCTCGAGCGCGTTCTGCTCGATGCCCGGATTGCCGCGAAAGGGGGCGAGCGTCTGGCGTTGACGTTCGAGCTCCTTCATCAGATCCGATTTCAGGTCCGCGCGGCCCGTTACCTCGGCGATTTCGAACAGCGTCGTCAACGCGACGTGGTGTTCACGCGGGTCCTCCTGAGCCAAAAAGAACGCGAAGCGCTCGAACAGATCTTCGAGACGCAACAGCGTGCGAATTCGCTCGTTGAACGGATACTCGTAAAGAATCAAGCGCGCTCGCCTCGTCGGTAGGGATTGAAACAATGAAGGACATTCTAATGCCCCCTCTCTACCCTAGCAACGCACCAATTTCGTACACCATCACGATCGCGCGCGACGCTCAGTGCGCGGCGGCCGCGAATCCGACATAACGTTGATGCAGTGCATCGACCTGCGCGGCGAGCGCGGCGGGCGTGACCGCGTCGTTGACGATCACGTCGTCGGCCGCCGCGAGGCGGGCTTCGCGCGTCGCCTGCCGCGCGATGATCGCTTCGACTTGTTCGCGCGTGAAACCGTTGCGCCGCATCACGCGCGCAATTTGCGTTTCGACCGGGCAGTCGACGACGAGCACGCGATCGCTGCGCGCCTTCCAGGTGCCCGATTCGACCAGCAGCGGCACGACGAACATCACGTACGGGCCCTGTGCTTCGTGCGCCTCGCGATCGGTTTCCGCGCGGATCAGCGGATGCGTGATCGCTTCGAGGCGCCGGCGCGCGTCATCGTCGCTGAAGATCAGCGTGCGCATCTTCGCGCGATCGAGCGAGCCGTCGGCGGCCACGAAGTCGCGACCGAAAGCTTGCTCGATCGCCGGCATCGCGAGGCCGCCCGGTGCGGTGATGCGATGGGCAATCAGGTCGGTATCGACGAGCGATGCGCCACGGGCGCCGAACAGGTCGGCGACGGTCGTCTTGCCGCTGCCGATACCGCCCGTGAGTCCTACGGAAAACATGTCAGCCTCCGAGCGCCGCATAGAAAGGGGTGCCGAAAAACAACGTGGCGACGCCGCCGGCCGCGAGGAACGGGCCGAACGGAATCGGCTCCTCGAAGCGCATGCGGCCGTGCCAGGTCGCGACGAGCCCGACGATCGCACCGGTCACCGCTGCGAACAGCACGACCTGCGGCAGTGCGGCCCAGCCCATCCACGCGCCGAGCGCGGCAAGCAGCTTCAGGTCGCCGAAACCGATGCCCTCGATGCCGCGCAGCCATTTGAACAGCCAGTAGATCGACCACAGGAACAGGTAGCCGGCCATCGCGCCGATCACGGCCGAGCGCAGCGACGTGAAGGTGCCGCCGAGGTTCATGACGAGCCCGGCCCACAGCAGCGGCAGCGTCATCGAGTCGGGCAGGTAGCCGGTCCGGATATCGATCGCGCTCATCGCGAGCAGCGCCGCGCACAGCGCGAACGCGGCAAGCGCGGCGACGGTCGGGCCGAACGCCGCGAGCGAGGCGGCGGCGAGCAGCGCGCACGCGAGTTCGACGAGCACATAGCGGACGCCGATCGCATGGCCGCAGCGGCGGCAGCGCCCGCGCAGCATCAGGTAGCTGACGAGCGGGATGTTTTCCCACGCGCGCAATACGTGGCCGCAGTGCGGGCAGGCGCTGCGCGGGCGCCACAGATCGTAGCGCGGCGGATAACCGTCGTCGGGCGGGGCGCTCGCGGCGCCCGTCGCTTCGGCGATCTCCGCCTGCCACGCGCGCTGCATCATCACGGGCAACCGGTGCACGACCACGTTCAGGAAGCTGCCGATGCAAAGGCCGATGACGACCGCGAACGCATACTGCAGCGCGGGCGGCAGCAACGCCAGCGCGAGCAGCGCGCGCTCGGGCGAATCGGAAACGGCGGACAGGGGCGCTGGCGTCATGAGGCTCGAGGTTCGGACAAAAAGGCGACAGAATCGGTTGCGATGCTACACCACGTTGCCGAGTTGAAGGATCGGCAGGTACATCGCGATCACGAGGCCGCCGACGAGGGCGCCCAGGACGATCACGATCAACGGTTCGCCGAGCGCCGCGAGCGCATCGAGGCGCGCGTCGAGTTGGCGTTCGCACGACGCGGCGATGTCGGCCAGCATCGTATCGAGCGCACCGGATTCCTCGGCGACGGCGATCGGTTGCACGACGTCGTCCGGAAAGCAGCCGGCCGAATGCATCGCGTCGGCCAGACGCACGCCGCGCAACACGCGTGCGGCGATGTGCGCGGTGGCGTGCGCGAACACCGGATGGCCGGCCGTGCGCTCGAGCGTGGCGAATGCATCGGCGAGCGGCACGCCGGCGCCGAGCAGGGTCGCCAGCGAGCGGCACCAGCGTGCGGCCGCGAACCGCTCCAGTGCGCTGCCCGCGAGCGGGGCGCGCAGCAGGTGTCGCGCGAGCGCATGACGCAGCGCGGCCGAGCGTCGAAGCGCGTGCTGCGCGGCGAGCCCCGTGGCGGCCGCGCCGGCCAGAAGCACACCGCCCCAGGCCGACAGCGCGGAGGACAGCGCGAGCAGTGCGCGGGTCGGTGCGGGCAGGGCGGCGCCGAAACCGTCGAAGATCTGACGGAAGGTCGGCACGACCCACACCATCAATGCTGCCGAGATCGCGAGCGCGAACAGGATGACGGCGGCCGGATACGCGAGCGCCGCGCGCAGCTTGCGCCATTGCGCATCGGCGCGCTCGCGGTGTTCCGCGAGCCGCGTCAGCACGATGCCGAGCGAACCGGACGCTTCACCGACTTCGATCAACTGGCGATACAGCGTGCCGAACTGCGATGGATAGCGTGCGAGCGCATCGGCGAAGCGCCGGCCGCCGACGATTTCGCGCGCGAGCCCCGCGGCGATGCGCGGCACGCCGTCGCGCGTGCGGGTGCGCGCGAGCATCTCGAGCGACGGCGCAAGCGGCAGGCCGGCTTGCAGCAGGCTCGCGAGCTGGCGCGTGAAGCGCGTGATGTCGCGCGCGGCCGCCGCAGGCGGACGGGCCGGCCCGCGGACGTCGAGCGACAGTACCGCGACGCCGTCGCGCGCGAGCGTGGCGCGCGCGGCCGCGGCGTCAAAGGCGATGACGATCCCGCGGCGCGGCGAGCCGTCGCGATGGCGGCCGCGCCATGCAAAGCGGGTTTCGCGCGGCGGCGTGCGCATGTTCACGCCGCGGGTGTGGCGGCGACGGCTTCCGCGATGCTCGTCGTGCCGTCCATGACGCGCGCGAGTGCCGCGTCGCGCAGCGTGCGCACGCCCTCGGTCGCCACGCATTGCGCGAGTTCGCCGACGCTCGCCCGCGCGACGATGCGCTCGGCCAGCCGGGGCGATATCGGCATCGTCTGGTGCAGGCCGATGCGGCCGCGATAGCCGATCCCGTGACAGGCGGAACAGCCGCGCGCGACGAACGGCCGCCATCCGGCTGCCAGCGCCGCCGGGTCGCACCCGGATTCCCGCAGCGCGCGCGCCGACGCGTCCGAACGCACGCGGCAGGCGACGCACAGGCGCCGGACGAGACGCTGCGCGGTGACGAGGTGCAGCGCGGCGGCGAGGTTGTACGGCGCGACGCCGATGTCGAGCAGCCGCGCGACGGCGGCCGGCGCGTCGTTCGTGTGCAGCGTCGACAGCACGAGATGACCGGTCTGCGCGGCCTTGATCGCGACATCGGCCGTCTCCGCATCGCGAATCTCGCCGACCATGATGACGTCCGGATCCTGCCGCAACAGCGCGCGCAGCGCCGTCGCGAACGTGAGCCCCGCCTTGTCGGCGACCCCGACCTGATTGATTCCGTCGAGCTGGATCTCGGCGGGATCCTCGACCGTGCAGACGTTGTGCGCGTCGCGATCGAGCATCTGCAGCGCGCAGTAGAGCGACAGCGTCTTGCCGCTGCCGGTCGGGCCCGTGACGAGCACGAGGCCATGCGGCGCGCGGATCGCGGCCTCCATCGCGGCCGCCTGCCGCGCGTCGAAGCCGAGGTTGGCAAGCGTGAGATCGGGCGGCAGCGTTTCGAGCCGCCGCAGCACGAGCTTTTCGCCGAACAGCGTGGGCAGCGAGCTGACGCGGTAGTCGCCGCGCGTGCCGCCGTCGACCGCAATGCGCAGCCGGCCGTCCTGAGGAAGCCGCCGCTCGGCGATGTCCATGCGCGAGAGCACCTTGATCCGCGTGACGAGCGCATCGCGCAGGTGCAGCGGCGGTCGCGCCAGTTCATGCAGCACGCCGTCGACGCGCAGGCGAATGCGCCAGCCGGCTTCGAACGGCTCGACGTGGATGTCCGATGCGTCGCGCACGCGCGCCGCATGCAGTGTGTCCGTCAGCAGGCGTACGGCGGGGGCATCGTCGAGCTGGGCCGCATCGAGTGCAGGGGGCGCGGCGGCCGGCGGTGCGCCGGAATGCGCGGGCGACGACTGCGTGTGCAGCGGCGCCCCGGAGGAAGGGAAATGCATGTGAGCCGGCACGCTGGCCGCCTGTTGACCGTGATGCGCAGATGATCGCGCGTCGCGGGCGGCGCCGGCAGTCGGCCGTTCGGCTAGCGCGCGGCGGCGCGTCCGGTGCGTGTGCCGCGCGGCTTGAACAGCTTGACGGTGCGTACGGCCTGATCGTCGCTGCGCATCACTTCGAGCATCACGTCGCCGATTTTCACGCACACGTCGTCTTCCGGAATTTCCTCGAGGATCTCGAGTACCAGTCCGTTCAGCGTCTTCGGCCCGTCGGTCGGCAGTTTCAGGTGCAGCCAGCGGTTCAGTTCGCGCAGCGGCATGCTGGCCGAGACGATGCATTCGCCGTTCTCGTCCCAGCCGCCCGCGCGTTCGCTGCGCGGCATCGACGTCGTGAATTCGCCGATCAGTTCCTCGATGATGTCCTCGGGCGTGACGAGCCCTTCGAGTTCGCCGTACTCGTTGACGACGAGCGCGGTGCGCTGCCGGGTTTCCTGGAAGAACTGGAGCTGCTGGACCACCGGCGTGCCCGACGGCACGTAGTACGGTTCGGTGAGCAGCGCGCGCAGCGTCTCGCGGTCGAAATCCTGGTTGTGCAGCGCGGTGAGCGTCTTGCGCACGTGCAGCACCCCGAGCACCTTGTCGATGTCGCCTTCGTAGACGACCAGGCGGTTGTGATAGCAGGTTTCGAGTTGATGCAGGATGTCGTCGAGCGGCGCGTAGAAGTTGAGCGACTCGATCTGGCGGCGCGGCACCATCACGTCGTCGACCGTGATGTTCTCGAGGTCGAACAGGTTGAGCAGGATGCTGCGGTGCTTGGTCGGCATGAAACTGCTCGATTCGAGCACGATGGCCCGCAGCTCGTCGGCCGACATCCGCTGGTCGCGGCCCTTCTTCGTGTTGATGCGCAGCGCCCACAGCACGCCGTTCGCGAGCGCATTGACGAACCAGACGACCGGCTTGAACACGCGCATCAGCGGGGCGATCACGAGGCTCGCGGGCAGCGCGATGCGTTCGGGGAACGTCGCGCCGACGATCTTCGGCGCGATTTCCGCGAACACGATGATCAGGAATGCGACGACGCCGGTCGCGATCGATAGCGCGAGGTTGTTGCGGCCGAACGTATGGAGCGCGAGCGAGGTCGTGAGGACCGGGATGATCGTGTTGAACAGGTTGTTGCCGATCAGGATCACGCTGAGCAGCAAGTCAGTGCGCGTGAGCAGCCCCTGCGTGGTTTTCGCGCCGAGTACGCCCTGGCCGGCGAGATGCTTCAGCCGATGGCGATTGAGCGCCATCATCGCGGTCTCGGAAATGGAAAAAAAGCTGGAACAGAGGAGAAGCAGGAAGACGGCGCCGATTTGCGCCCATAAGGGAATTTGGTCCACGCGTTGGAAAGGGCAGTGAAGGACAGGGATGGGGGAAATATAGCAGAGGCCGGCGACCGCGATGTGTCGCGCGCGACACGGGGGGGGGGGGCGCGGCCGCCGGACGAAAAAAAACCGTGCACACGGTGCACGGTTTTTTTAAATCTGGTCGGGGTGAGAGGATTCGAACCTCCGGCCTCTACGTCCCGAACGTAGCGCTCTACCAGGCTAAGCTACACCCCGATTTTTGCTCTTCGGACTTCGCCGTCTTCATGAAGATCGCTGCGTCGTCTCAAGCAAGAACGTAACTATAACGATGTTTTTTCTAAAAGGGAATACTTGGATGAAGAAATTTTTCGGGACAAGGCCTCGCTCCCCGTTCGCGGCGTGCTTACGATTGCCGCGACGTCGAGTATGAGCACAACCCGAGCAGGCTTTCCTTGTAGATCGAATCGGGGAACGCGGCAATCGCCGCTGCTGCCGCCTGCGCTTCCTGACGCGCGCATTCGAGCGTGTGATCGAGCGCGCCCGAGCGCGTGATCGCTTCGAAAATCGTGTCGAAGCGATCGGTGCCGCCCTGTTCGATCGCCTCGCGTGCGAGCGCCGACTGTTCGGGCGTGCCGCGCTCGATCAGATAGATGAGCGGCAGCGTCGGCTTGCCTTCGCGGAGATCGTCGCCGGCATTCTTGCCCATCGCCTCGGCGGTGCCTGCATAGTCGAGCCAGTCGTCCATGATCTGGAACGCGGTGCCGATCCGGCGGCCGTATTCGGCCGCGGCGGCCTCGGTCGGCGCATCGGCGCCCGCGAGCACGGCGCCCAGACGGGCCGACGCCTCGAACAGCTTCGCCGTCTTGTAGCGGATCACCTGCATGTAGCGCGCTTCGTCGACGTCCGCGTCGTGCATGTTGAGGAGTTGCAGCACCTCGCCTTCCGAAATGATCGTCGTCGCTTCGGACAGGATCTCCATCACGCGCATCTTGCCGACGCCGACCATCATCTCGAACGAGCGCGAGTAGAGGTAATCGCCCACCAGCACGCTCGCCGCGTTGCCGAACAGCGCATTGGCGGTCTGGCGGCCGCGGCGCAGTTCGGATTCGTCGACGACGTCGTCGTGCAGCAGCGTGGCCGTGTGGATGAACTCGACGACGGCGGCCAGCACGTGCCGCTGGTGCGACGTTTCGCCGAGCGCGCCGGCGACGAGCAGCAGCAGCGCCGGACGCAGCCGCTTGCCGCCCGCGCCGATGATGTACTCGGCGATCTGGTTGATCAGCAGCACGTCGGACGCGAGGCTTTGCCGGATAACGCGATTCACCTGCTCCATGTCGCTGGTGAGCGGGGCGAGCAGGTGGGCGGCGCTGAGGGTGGGGGAGGCGGTGGACGACGACATGATGATGGAATTGGGTGATGCCGCGGATTATAAGTCGAATCCGCGATATGCCGGTCTGTCAGACGTACCGGCAGCGCGATTTTGGCCGTCCGGCCGAGGCCCGCGCGCGGCAATCGTCGATCGGCTTTGACTTGGGTGCTAACCCCATGTATAATCACGTGTTTTCCGCGCGTGGTGTGCGGAAAAATTGGATCCAGAGTGAGGTTCTCAATGTACGCGGTCATAAAAACCGGCGGCAAGCAGTACAAGGTTGCCGTTGGCGAAAAACTCAAAGTAGAACAGATACCGGCTGACATTGACGCTGAAATCACGCTCGACCAGGTTCTCGCAGTGGGCGAAGGCGAATCGATTAAGTTCGGTGCGCCGCTGGTCAGTGGGGCTTCCGTCAAGGCCACCGTTGTGTCGCACGGTCGTCATGCCAAGGTCACCATCTTCAAGATGCGTCGCCGGAAGCACTACCAAAAGCACGGCGGCCACCGCCAGAACTACACCGAGCTGCGCATCGACGCGATCAACGCGTAAGCGCCTCGGTAAAGGAGCAATCAGATGGCACACAAAAAGGCAGGCGGCTCTTCCCGGAACGGCCGCGACTCCGAGTCGAAACGTCTCGGCGTGAAAGTGTACGGCGGCCAGGCGATCAATGCCGGCGGCATCATCGTGCGTCAGCGCGGTACGCGCATGCACGCTGGCGATAACGTCGGCATGGGCAAGGATCACACCCTGTTCGCGCTGGTCGACGGTCACGTCAAGTTCGCGACGAAGGGCGCGGACAAGAAGCATCTGGTCATCGTCGTCCCGGCGGCTGCCTAAGTCAGGCACCCACGGGCTTCGTAGCCGAAAGGCCCCGCAGTCTTCGCGGGGCCTTTTTTATTGGGTCGCCGGGCGCATGTGCGTGCCGGCGACCCTCGCGCAACCGGCGTGCGATCGGCCGAACGGCAGATTGTTCAAGCGCGCCGGCGCGCGGCACAATAGCGGAAATACTGGGCGGAGTGACGAATGAAGTTCATTGACGAAGCACGAATCGAAGTCATCGCCGGCGACGGAGGCGATGGCAGCGCGTCGATGCGCCGTGAGAAATTCGTCCCGTTCGGCGGGCCGGACGGTGGCGACGGTGGCCGGGGCGGCAGCGTTTACGCGATCGCCGACCGCAACATCAACACGCTGATCGACTACCGTTACGCGAAGAAGCACCTCGCGCGCAACGGCGAGAACGGTCGCGGCTCGGATTGCTACGGCAAGGGCGGCGACGATGTCACGCTGCGCATGCCGGTCGGCACGTTCATCAGCGACATGGATACGGGCGAACTGATCGCCGATCTGACCGAGCACGGCCAGCAGGTAATGCTCGCGCAGGGCGGCGCCGGCGGCCTCGGCAACCTGCATTTCAAGTCGAGTACGAACCGCGCGCCGCGCCAGAAGACGGACGGCAAGCCGGGCGAGCGGCGCATGCTGAGGCTCGAGCTGAAAGTGCTCGCCGACGTCGGCCTGCTCGGCATGCCGAACGCGGGCAAGTCGACCTTCATCTCGTCGGTGTCGAACGCGAAGCCGAAGATCGCCGATTACCCGTTCACGACGCTCGCGCCGAATCTCGGCGTGGTGCGTGTCGGCCCGAGCAAGAGCTTCGTGATCGCCGATATCCCGGGGCTGATCGAGGGGGCGGCCGAAGGCGCGGGCCTCGGGCATCAATTCCTGCGTCACCTGCAGCGTACCGGCGTGCTGCTGCATCTGGTCGATCTCGCGCCGTTCGACGAAAGCGTCGATCCGGTCGCGGAAGCGAAGGCCATCGTCGGCGAGCTGCGCAAGTACGACGAGGCCCTCTACGAGAAGCCGCGCTGGCTCGTGCTCAACAAGCTGGACATGGTGCCGGAAGACGAGCGCGAGGCGCGCGTCGCGGATTTCCTCGACCGCTTCGGCTGGGACGGCCCCGTGTTCGAGATCTCGGCGCTGACGGGCCAGGGCTGCGAAGCGCTGTGTTACGCGATCTACGACTATCTGTCCGAACACTCGGACGCGCATCGTGCGGCGGAGGCGGAGGATCTCGCGGCCGACGTGCGTTTCCGCGATGCGCCGCCGGCGAAGGGCGGTGCGACGCCGGGCGACGACGCCTGAACGTTCGCTGACGCGCCGGGCGTGCCGCCCGGCGTTGGCGTTCAATCGCGCCCGGCCGGGCAGGCATCAGATACAGGAGACAGTGCAGGATGCGTTCGATCATCGCGGATTCGAAGCGATTGGTGGTGAAGGTGGGCTCCAGCCTCGTGACCAACGACGGCAAGGGGCTCGATCATGCTGCGATCGGCCGCTGGGCGGCTCAGATCGCTGCGCTGCGTGCGCAGGGCAAGGAGGTCGTGCTCGTCAGTTCGGGCGCGATTGCCGAAGGCATGCAACGGCTCGGCTGGAGCAAGCGGCCGCGGGAAATCGACGAGCTGCAGGCCGCCGCCGCGGTCGGCCAGATGGGGCTCGCGCAAGTCTACGAAAGCCGCTTCACCGAGCACGGCATCCGTACCGCGCAGATCCTGCTCACGCACGCCGATCTGGCGGATCGCGAGCGCTACCTGAATGCGCGATCGACGTTGCTCACGCTGCTGCGGCTCGGCGTCGTGCCGATCATCAACGAAAACGACACGGTCGTCACCGACGAAATCAAATTCGGCGACAACGACACGCTCGGCGCGCTCGTCGCGAACCTGATCGAAGGCGATGCGCTGATCATCCTCACCGATCAGTCGGGGCTGTTCACGGCCGATCCGCGCAAGGACCCGAATGCGACGCTCGTCGGCGAGGCCAATGCGGGCGCGCCGGAGCTCGAGGCGATGGCAGGCGGGGCCGGCTCGAGTCTCGGTCGCGGCGGGATGCTGACAAAGATCCTCGCGGCGAAGCGTGCGGCGCACAGCGGCGCGAATACCGTGATCGCGAGCGGCCGGGAGGCCGACGTGCTCGTGCGTCTGGCGGCCGGCGAGGCGATCGGCACGCAACTGATCGCACGGACCGCGCGGATGGCGGCGCGCAAGCAATGGATGGCCGACCATCTGCAGGTGCGCGGTCATGTCGTGATCGACGCGGGTGCGGTCGAGAAGCTGACGGCCGGCGGCAAGAGCCTGCTGCCGATCGGCGTGACCGACGTGCAGGGCGCGTTCGCGCGCGGCGAGGTGATCGCCTGTGTCGGCCCGGACGGGCGCGAGGTGGCGCGCGGGCTCACGAACTACAGCAGCGCGGAAACGAAGCTGATTCACCGCAAGCCGAGCGGCGAGATCGAGACCGTGCTCGGCTATATGCTGGAACCCGAACTGATTCATCGCGACAACCTCGTGCTGGTGTAATCGCCGGCCGGTTCCGTCGTTCAAATGAAAAAGCCCGCGCGATGCGGGCTTTTTCATGCGCGGGACGATGCGGGTAGCCCGCATCGCGTGCCGTCAGCGCAATTGCGTCATCGCGGTGCGGTGGAACCGGATGTTTTCGAGAATCTGCCGGGTCGAGCCCTGCGGCATCTTGTTCGAACAGAAGTAGTCCTGGTAGAGCGCGGAGTGGTAGGCGTTCAGCTCGCCGTTCTCGATGCGCCGCCAGTCGTTCTCGACCGTGCGATCCCAGCCGTCGTGGTCCGAGTTCAGGCCGGCGTACTGGCGCCATTCGTAGGTGTCGCAGCGGATGCCTTCGTAGTTCACGTTGCGCGCACCGGCCGGACTCGTGATGACGACTGCGTAGCGCACGACGCCGTCGGTACCGACGTCGAGCGATTTCGCATCGACGAAGAACTTCAGCGGCGTGTTCTGCGACACGTTGAACGGCAGCAGGTCGCCCGTTTGCGGCAGCGGCGGCAGCGTGTCGACGGCGTTTTCCTTCCAGGTCCCCTGACGGTCGAGCAGGTACACGAACTCGCTGTCATCCTTGTTGGACGGCGCTTTCGAGTTCGCGCAGCCGGCCAGGGCGGCCACCGCGGCGATCGATGCGAGCGCGAGAGCAATCGCTTTCAATATGCATTCCTCGTAAAAAAAGGGCGCGACACCAAGGTCGCGCCCGGTCATGCAGTCCGACTCGTCATTTGCCGACGATCACGCGGGGCGGCATCTCGTCGAGCGAGCTCGCCTCCACTTCGATCTCCGAACAGACCACCGATGTGTCGACAATCGTCAGCGGCTGGGCCGGTGCGCCAATGACGCGCGGATAGCGCGACACACGCGGCCCGCGCGGCTTCTCGGCTCGCTGCGCCGGGCGGCGCAGGAAGCGCGACAGTTCCGTCAGCGCCAACTGATAGACATCCCGCTTGAACTCGATCACCGCATCGAGCGGCACCCAGTACTCGTTCCAGCGCCACGCATCGAACTCCGGGTGGTCGGTCGCGCGCAAGCAAATGTCGCAATCGCGTCCGACCATCCGCAGCAGGAACCAGATCTGCTTCTGGCCGCGGTAATGACCGCGTACTTCGCGTTTGATGAACTTGTCAGGCACCTCGTAACGCAACCAGTCGCGGGTGCGGCCGATTATCTTGACGTGTTCCGGATGCAGGCCCGTTTCCTCGTGCAGTTCCCGGTACATCGCCTGCATGGGGGTCTCGCCGTACTTGATCCCACCTTGAGGAAACTGCCAGGAATGCTCGCGGAGCCGCTTGCCCCAAAACACCTCGTTGCGCGCGTTCAAGAGGATGATGCCGACGTTCGGGCGAAAGCCTTCACGATCCAGCATACAACCACCTTCGAATCCTTTAAAATTGCTTTGATTATAAACAGATAACGGGCGCTGCGCACCGTGACGGAGCGAATCCGCGCGGGGCACACCGGCTGAATTGTCCCTGATTAGTCTGCTACGTCATCTGCGCCATCGCTGTTCACGGCGCGCAGCTTTTTCACCTTGAAACTTTTTCGGGCGCCCCGCCTGGGGGCGCCGTTTTTGGAACCGTCCGCATGAAAGCTTCCCGTTTCTTTATCGGCACCCTGAAAGAGGCACCGGCCGACGCAGAGATCGTCAGCCACAAGCTGATGGTCCGCGCCGGCATGATCCGTCGCGTCGCCGGCGGCATCTACAACTACCTGCCGGTCGGCCTGCGTTCGATTCGCAAGGTCGAGGCGATCGTGCGCGAGGAAATGAACCGGGCGGGCGCCATCGAGCTGCTGATGCCGGCCGTGCAGCCGGCCGAGCTGTGGCAGGAGTCGGGCCGCTGGGAGCAGTACGGCCCCGAGCTGCTGCGCTTCAAGGACCGCAAGGACAACGATTTCGTGATCGGGCCGACGCACGAGGAAGTCGTCACCGACATCGCGCGCAACCAGATCAAGAGCTACCGGCAGATGCCGGTGAACTTCTACCAGATCCAGACGAAGTTCCGCGACGAGATCCGTCCGCGCTTCGGCGTGATGCGCGGCCGCGAATTCATCATGAAGGACGCGTATTCGTTCGACAAGGACGCGGCGGGCCTGAACGAGTCGTACCGCAAGATGTACGACGCGTACGTGCGCATCTTCACGCGTCTCGGCCTCGAGTTCCGGGCGGTCGCGGCCGACAGCGGCTCGATCGGCGGCAACTTCTCGCACGAATTCCACGTGATCGCCGATACCGGCGAGGACGCGATCGCGTACTGCCCGACGTCCGAATTCGCGGCGAACGTCGAGGCGGCCGAAGCGCTGCCGCTGATTGCCGAGCGCGCGGCGCCGGCCGAAGCGATGGAAAAGGTCGCGACGCCCGGCAAGGCGAAGTGCGAGGCCGTCGCCGAACTGCTGGGCATCCCGCTCGAGCGCACGATCAAGTCGATCGTGCTCGCGACCGACAACGAAGGCACCGAGCCGACCATCTGGCTCGTGATGCTGCGCGGCGATCACGACCTGAACGAGATCAAGGTGTCGAAGCTGCCGGGCCTGAAGAACCACCGCTTCGCGACCGAGCAGGAAATCGTCGAGTGGTTCGGCACGCCGCCGGGCTACCTCGGCCCGGTCGGCACGAAGAAGCCGGTGAAGGTGATCGCGGACCGCACGGTCGCGAACATGAGCGACTTCGTCGTCGGTGCGAACGAGGTCGACTATCACATCGCCGGCGTGAACTGGGGCCGCGACCTGCCGGAGCCGGAAGTCGCCGACGTGCGCAACGTGAAGAAGGGCGACCCGTCGCCGGACGGCAAGGGCGCGATCGACATCTGCCGCGGCATCGAAGTCGGCCACGTGTTCCAGCTCGGCACCAAGTACTCAGAAGCGATGGGCGCGACGTTCCTCGACGAGTCGGGCAAGCCGCAGCCGATGCTGATGGGCTGCTACGGCGTCGGCATCACGCGTATTCTCGGCGCGGCGATCGAGCAGAACTTCGACGATCGCGGCATCGTCTGGCCCGAGTCGATCGCGCCGTTCGAGGTCGTACTGTGCCCGATGGGCTATGACCGCAGCGACATGGTGCGCGAGACGGCCGACAAGCTGTACGCGGAACTCGTCGCGGCCGGCATCGACGTGATCCTCGACGATCGCGGCGAACGCCCGGGCGTGATGTTCGCCGACTGGGAGCTGATCGGCGTGCCGCATCGTCTCGTGATCGGCGAGCGCGGGCTGAAGGAAGGCAAGATCGAGTACCAGGGCCGCCGCGACACCGAAGCGACGCTGCTGCCGGCCGACACGGCCGCGGCGACGGTCGCGGAGAAGATTCGCGCCGCGCTCGCGCACTAAGCGCGGCGACCGGGGGACACGATGGAATACACATTCCTGTCGGCCACCGTGCTCCTCGTGCTGATCACGGATCCGCTCGGCAACATCCCGCTGTTCATTTCGGCGATGCGCGACGTGCCGCGCGAGCGGCGCGTGAAGCTGATCCTGCGGGAAGTGGGCATCGCGTTCGTGATCCTGCTGTTCTTCATGGTGGTCGGCGATCGCTTCCTGCGGATGATGAGCCTCACCGACCTGTCGCTGCGGCTCGGCGGCGGGATCGTGCTGTTCCTGATCGCACTGCGGATGATCTTCCCGCATCCGGACGGTGCGCTCGGCAGCGATCCGCGTGCGGGCGGCGAGCCGTTCATCGTGCCGCTCGCGATCCCTGCGCTGGCCGGGCCGTCCGCGCTCGCGACGGTGATGCTGCTGACGTCGCAGGCGCCGGGCAAGATGTTCGAGTGGGTCGGCGCGCTGACGGTCACGATGATCGTCTGTGCGATCACGCTGGTGCTGGCCGAAAGGATTCAGGCGTGGCTCGGCGAGCGGACCGTCGCCGCGTTCGAGCGGCTGATGGGTCTCGTGCTCGTCGCGATCTCGGTCGAGATGCTGCTGGCGGGCATTCGCGCGTTCGTGCACCAGTTGCAGCCGTAGCGCGGGCGGCGCGGTCGACGAAAAAAAGCGGCGCTCCGGGAAACCGGAGCGCCGCTTTCTATTGATATAGCCGGCGGGGCGGCGATCAGACGTTCGCGGTCAGCGCGCGGATCGTCGGCAGGTTGCGCCAGTAGCCCTTCGCGTCCATCCCGCAGCCGAACACGTAGCGATCCGGCACCGAGAAGCCGCAGAAGTCGGGGTGCAGCGGTTTCGCCTTCGCGAGCGTCTTCTCGCACAGCACGGCCGACATGAAGCGCTGCGCGCCCATGTCGAGGATGCGGTCGCGGATCGCGGCCATCGTCTCGCCTTCGTCGAGGATGTCGTCGAGCACGAGCACGATGCGGTCCTTTACCGATTCGCGCGGCGCGACGCGCCAGTGCATTTCCGGGCTGCCCTGCGTCGTGTTGCGGTAGCGGGTCAGGTGGATGTAGTCGAATTCGAGCGGGAAATCGAGATGCGGCAGCAGCATCCCGGTAAACACCGCGGCGCCGCCCATCACCGAGAGAACGAGCGGGAACGCGTCGCCGATCTCGGCGCGGATCGCGTCGGCCATCTTCGAGATCGACGCATTGACGGCGTCGGCCGAGACGATCTCTTCGGAGTGGTCGAAAATGTGGAGGGCTTCTTCGCGGTTCATGTGTTCTGGCGGGCAGTCGGTATACAAATAAGGATGAAGCAGAACGGCAGGCGCGCGCTACGGCAAAAACCCGCGCGCCGGCCGACGGGCGAAATCAGCGCATGCCGGGCATCATGCCCTTCAGGCCGCGCATCATCTTCTGCATGTTGCCGCCCTTCAGCTTCTTCATCATCGTACGCATCTGATCGTACTGGTTCAGCATCCGGTTGACTTCCTGCACCGGCACGCCCGCGCCGGCTGCAATGCGACGCTTGCGCGTCGCCTTGATGATTTCGGGTTTCGCGCGCTCGGCGGGCGTCATCGAGCTGATGATGCCTTCCATCCGGCGAATCGACTTCTCGGCCTGGCCCATGTCGGCGCCGGCCGCCGCCTGCTGGAACTGCGCGGGGAGTTTGTCCATCAGCGACGACAGGCCGCCCATGTTCTTCATCTGCGAGATCTGCGCGCGGAAATCGTTCAGGTCGAAGTCGCCGCCTTTCTTGACCTTGTCGGCGAGCTTCTGCGCGGCCTGGACATCGACGCCGCGCTGCGCTTCCTCGACGAGCGCGAGGATGTCGCCCATGCCGAGGATCCGGTTGGCCATCCGGTCGGGGTGGAACACCTCGAGGCCGTCGAGCTTCTCGGCGACGCCGACGAACTTGATCGGCTTGCCCGTGATGTGGCGCACCGACAGCGCGGCGCCGCCGCGCGAGTCGCCGTCGAGCTTGGTCAGCACGACGCCGGTGAGTGGCAGCGTGTCGTTGAACGCCTTCGCGGTGTTGACCGCGTCCTGGCCGAGCATCGCGTCGACGACGAACAGCGTTTCGGCCGGCTTCAGCGCACCGTGCAGCGCGGCGATTTCCTGCATCATCGCTTCGTCGATGCCGAGGCGGCCGGCCGTGTCGACGATCAGCACGTCATGGTAGTGGCGCTTCGCCCAGTCGACGGCCGCGAGCGCGATGTCGACGGGTTTCTGGTCCGGCGTCGACGGGAAGAAATCCGCGCCGACCTGTTCGCTCACCGTTTTCAGCTGCATGATCGCGGCCGGGCGATACACGTCGCACGATACGGTCAGCACCTTCTTCTTGTACTTCTCACGCAGCAGCTTCGCGAGCTTGCCGGCGGTCGTGGTCTTGCCCGCGCCCTGCAGGCCGGCCATCAGGATCACGGCAGGCGGCGTGACCGCGAGGTTCAGCTCGGCGGCCTTGCCTTCGTAGTCGCCGCCGATCACGGCGGTCAGTTCCTTCTGGACCACGCCGACGAGCGCCTGGCCCGGCGACAGGCTGCTGATCACTTCTTCGCCGAGCGCCTTTTCCTTGACCTTGGCGATGAATTCGCGGACGACCGGCAGCGACACGTCGGCTTCCAGCAGCGCGAGACGCACCTCGCGGAGCATCTCCTGCGTGTTCGCCTCGGTGAGCCGGGCCTCGCCGCGCAGCGTCTTGACGACGCGCGCCATCCGTTGAGTGAGATTGTCGAGCATGGGGAGCGATGGACAGTGGGGCCCGAAGGCGCGGCGGAACCGAACAAAGGGAGCCGTCGCGGGAAGGGGGCCTAGTGTAAACTTCGAACATGGATATTGTACTGTATGCCCTCACCGCATTCCTGTACGGCGGCCTCGCCGTCGCCGGCTGGCGCGCGCACCGTCAGGGTGCGACGCCGCTCGTCGCGAGCGTGCCGGCCGTGCCGGTTCCCGCGTCCGCCGCGTCCGGGATGAGCGGGGCCGGCCGCGCGCTGCTGTTCGCCGCGCTGGTCGCGCACGGCGTGCTGCTCCACATGACGATCTTTCCGAACGACGCGATGGTGTTCGGCTTCGCGTTCGCGTTGTCCGCGATGTTCTGGCTCGGCGCCGGCATCTACTGGATCGAGAGCTTCTTCTTCCCGCTCGACAGCCTGCGCCTGCTGGTGCTGCCGCTCGCGTGCGGCGCGTCGCTGCTGCCGCTCGTGTTCGGCGGCGTGCGGGTGCTTCCTTATGCCGCGGCGCCGCTGTTCAAGCTGCATTTCCTGATCGCGAACATCGCGTACGGCCTCTTCGCGATCGCCGCGCTGCACGCGATCCTGATGCTGATGGTCGAGCGGCGCCTGCAGTCGCTGCGCAGCGGCGGGCGCGACGGCTCGACGGGCTGGATCGCGAGCTGGCTCGAAACGCTGCCGCCGCTGCTCACGCTCGAGAAGCTGCTGTTCCGCCTGATCGGCGCCGGCTTCGTGCTGCTGACGCTGACGCTCGCGTCGGGCATCCTGTTCAGCGAGCAGGTCGACGCGCGCGCGTTGCGGCTCGATCACAAGACGGTGTTCGCGATCCTGTCGTGGCTGATGTTCGGCGGCCTGCTGATCGCCCGCAAGACGTCGGGCTGGCGCGGCCGCGGCGCCGCGCGCTGGGTGCTCGTGTCGTTCGCCGCGTTGCTGCTCGCGTATGTCGGCAGCCGGTTCGTTTTCGAGGTGCTGCTGCACCGCTCCGTGGTTTGACCGCAGGTTTCCGATGCGACAGATTCTTCTCCTGATCCTTCTCTTCTTCGCGGGTTCGTGGCTCGCGCGCAAACTGCGCCATGCGCAGGAACAGGCACAGGCGCGCGCCGGCCGCGGCGCCGGTCACGACGGTGCGCCCGGCGCCGGCGCCGCGCGCCCGAACGGCGACGCGCGGTCGCTGCCCGAGCCGATGGTGCGCTGCGCCGAATGCGGCGTGCATGCGCCGAAGGGCGACGCCGTCGCCGCGAGCGGCGAATACTTCTGCAGCGCCGAGCATGCGCGGCGCCACGCCGCGCGCGTGAACGGTCGCGACGCCCGATGAGCGACGCGCCGGTGCTGTCGGTCGACGCGAACGGCTGGGTGCGCGAAGCGCGTCATGCGCCGTCGCCGAACTTCGAGATGCGGCCCGCGGGTGCGGTGCCGACGCTCGTGGTCGTCCACAACATCAGCCTGCCGCCCGGCGAATTCGGCGGCGACGCGATCGAGGCGCTGTTCCTGAATCGCCTCGACTGCGATGCGCACCCCTATTACCAGCGCCACCTGCGCGGCGTGCGGGTGTCCGCCCATTTCCTGATCCGCCGCGGCGGCGAGCTCGTGCAGTTCGTGTCGTGCGACGAGCGCGCGTGGCACGCGGGCTCGTCCGAGTTCTTCGGCCGCCCGCGCTGCAACGACTTCTCGATCGGCATCGAGCTCGAAGGCGCGGACGACGTGCCGTTCGACGATGCGCAATACGCGGTGCTCGCCGCGCTCTCCCGCGCGCTCGCCGCGCGCTACCCGGTCGACGCGTTCGCGGGGCACTCGGACGTCGCGCCGGGCCGCAAGACCGACCCGGGCCCGCACTTCGATTGGCAACGCTTCGCGAGCGATGCCGGTTTTTCCGCCGAATACTTTCCTTTCCGTCGGCACTGATCGCGGGGTTTTTTGAGCGGAGAAAGTTTTTTCTCCGACCAATGCCTTGCCGTGTCTGCGCGTGAGCGATGTCAAGACCTCTATCGCAAATTATCCGTTTGGACGTCCTCCGAATGTCCACTATACTTGGTGCCAGTTGAGCAGTTCTGCACTAGATATAGTGTGTGTCGCAGGGGAAAACCCGAGCGGCACCGGCCGGCGGGCAACGCCGGCGGACAGGGTTCTCAAGGCGGCGCGTCAGGCCGGGCGGTCCGGGCGTCGCGATCAGCGCAGCGAATATCGACGGGGCAGGGTATACATGACGAAGCACACGACCGGCCGGGTTGTCGCGCATCGACCGAACCGGCTTCCCCGGCGCATCGCTCGCCTCTTACCGCTCGCGCACCGCATGGCGCGGCGTTCGTTTTAATCCGCGGTTCTCTCCGCACCATCCAACACCAGGAGCTTTGCACATGCAAACCACCGACAACGCGACGTCCCAGTACGAGAGCGCCTCGAGCCGTCCGCTCGGCGGGACCGAACAGGGCGCGAAGGCGCTCGCGCCGCAGGCCACGTTCGCCGACTACAAGGTGATCCGCCGCAACGGCAGCGTCGTGTCGTTCGAACCGTCGAAGATCGCGATCGCGGTGACCAAGGCTTTCCTGGCCGTCAATGGCGGGCAGGGCGCGGCATCGGCGCGCGTACGCGAGCAGGTCGAGCAACTGACGCACAACGTCGTGCGCGCGCTCGTGCGTAGCCGCCCGAACGGCGGTACGTTCCATATCGAAGACATCCAGGACCAGGTCGAACTCGCGCTGATGCGCGGCGGCGAGCACAACGTCGCGCGTGCGTACGTGCTGTATCGCGAGAAGCGTCACCTCGAGCGCCAGCATGCGGGCGAGGAAGCGGCGGCCGCGGGCGGCGAGTCGACCACCGGCATCAACGTGGTCGACAACGGCGTCACGCGCCCGCTCGACCTGAACGCGCTGCGCGCGCTGATCGTGTCGGCGTGCGACGGCCTCGGCGCTGCGGTTAACCCTGACCCGATCGTCGCGGAGACGGTGAAGAACCTGTACGACGGCGTGCCGATGAGCCAGGTCTACGACTCGGCGATCCTCGCGGCGCGCACGATGATCGAAAAGGATCCGGCATACAGCCAGGTCACGGCCCGCATCCTGCTGCACACGATCCGCCGCGAGATCCTCGGCGAGGAAGTCGTGCAGGCCGAGATGTCGACCCGCTACGCCGAATACTTCCCGCAGTTCCTGAAGCGCGGCGTCGACGCCGGCCTGCTCGACGACAAGCTGCTGCAGTTCGACCTGAAGCGCCTCGGCGAAGCGCTCGACGCGAACCGCGACCTGCAGTTCGGCTACCTCGGCCTGCAGACGCTGTACGACCGCTACTTCCTGCACGTCGAAGGCACCCGAATCGAAATGCCGCAGGCATTCTTCATGCGCGTCGCGATGGGCCTGTCGCTGAACGAGATCGACCGCGAAACGCGCGCGATCGAGTTCTACAACGTGCTGTCGAGCTTCGACTTCATGAGCTCGACGCCGACGCTGTTCAACTCGGGCACGCACCGCTCGCAGCTGTCGTCGTGCTACCTGACGACGGTCGCGGACGATCTGGACGGCATCTACGAAGCGCTGAAGGAAAACGCGCTGCTGTCGAAGTTCGCCGGCGGCCTCGGCAACGACTGGACGCGCGTGCGCGCACTCGGCTCGCATATCAAGGGCACGAACGGCAAGTCGCAAGGCGTGGTGCCGTTCCTGAAGGTCGTGAACGACACGGCCGTCGCGGTGAACCAGGGCGGCAAGCGCAAGGGCGCGGTCTGCGCGTACCTCGAATCGTGGCACCTCGACATCGAGGAGTTCCTGGAGCTGCGCAAGAACACCGGTGACGACCGTCGCCGTACGCACGACATGAATACGGCGAACTGGATTCCCGACCTGTTCATGAAGCGCGTGATGGAAGGCGGCGAGTGGACGCTGTTCTCGCCGTCGACCTGCCCGGACCTGCACGACAAGTTCGGCGCGGAATTCGAGGCGGCTTACACGGCTTACGAAGACAAGGTCGCGCGCGGCGAGATCAAGCTGTTCAAGAAGATTCCGGCGCAGCAGCTGTGGCGCAAGATGCTCGGCATGCTGTTCGAGACGGGCCACCCGTGGATCACGTTCAAGGATCCGTGCAACGTGCGCTCGCCGCAGCAGCACGTCGGCGTCGTCCACTCGTCGAACCTGTGCACGGAAATCACGCTGAACACGAGCGACACCGAAATCGCGGTGTGCAACCTGGGCTCGGTGAACCTCGTCGCCCACCTGGTGAAGCAGGCCGACGGCAGCTACGCGCTCGACCACGACAAGCTGAAGCGCACGATCAGCGTCGCGATGCGCATGCTCGACAACGTGATCGACATCAACTACTACGCGGTGCCGAAGGCGCGTAACTCGAACCTGAAGCACCGCCCGGTCGGCATGGGCATCATGGGCTTCCAGGACTGCCTGCACCTGCTGCGCACGCCGTACGCGTCGGAAGCGGCGGTCGAATTCGCCGACCGTTCGATGGAAGCCGTCTGCTACTACGCGTACTACGCGTCGACCGAGCTGGCCGAAGAGCGCGGCCGCTACTCGAGCTACCGCGGCTCGCTGTGGGATCGCGGCATCCTCCCGCAGGACACGCTGAAGCTGCTGACGGAAGCGCGCGGCGGCTACGTCGAGGTCGACACGTCGGAATCGCTCGACTGGACGACGCTGCGTGCGCGGATCGCCGCGCACGGCATGCGCAACTCGAACTGCGTCGCGATCGCGCCGACGGCGACGATCTCGAACATCATCGGCGTGTCGGCCTGTATCGAGCCGACCTTCCAGAACCTGTACGTGAAGTCGAACCTGTCGGGCGAATTCACGGTGGTGAACGAGTATCTGGTGCGCGACCTGAAGGAACGCGGCCTGTGGGACGAAGTGATGGTCGCCGACCTGAAGTACTTCGACGGCATGCTGTCGCGCATCGACCGCATCCCGGCCGACCTGCGCGCGATCTACGCGACCGCGTTCGAGGTCGACCCGACGTGGCTCGTCGAAGCGGCATCGCGTCGCCAGAAGTGGATCGACCAGGCGCAGTCGCTGAACATCTACATGGGCGGCGCATCGGGCAAGAAGCTCGACGAGGTCTACAAGCTCGCATGGCTGCGCGGCCTGAAGACGACCTACTACCTCCGCACGATGGCGGCGACGCACGTCGAGAAGTCGACGGTCGCACACGGTGCGCTGAACGCAGTGCCGACGGGCGGTGCAGGCAGCGGCGGCTCGGGCAGCGGCGGCGCGCAAGGCGCGGCGGGCGGCTTCGGTGCGGCAGGCGGCGATGCGTCGTCGGGCGTGGTCAACGCGGCGCCGGCACTCGCGCCGGTCGAAGCAGACGGTCCGGTGTGCACGATGCGTCCGGGCGATCCCGGCTTCGACGAGTGCGAAGCGTGCCAGTAACGCAGTGCGCCTGATCTGAGAAAGCAGGTCAGGGCGGCGCACACGACGGCCGATCGAGGTTGAAGTGTGCGCCGCTCTCAACTAAAAAAATGATAAGGAATCTGTAACGCGACACCTGCGTTGCAGGCAGTGACAAGCGATCGAAACATCCCCGACGGCGTCGCGTTTCGATCGGCGTTCGATGCGTCGAGCGCACCTCGCGACACAAGCGCGACGCACATCGCGCACTGCATGAACGACGATGCGTTGCTCAAAGTGTTGTATCGAGGTCGCAACGCGAATCGAAAAAAGGATTTTTCGTGAGCGAACCCTTTTATCGCTCAGGAAAAGATGGTACAAACCGTTCTAAATTGATGGTGAGAATTTATGCTCAACTGGGATGACGAGAAGACTGCCGTAACCCCCGCGAGCGGAGCGCAGCAAAACGCGATGCGCACCTCCGCCGGGATGGCTGTCGGAATGCAGGCTGCAACGCCTGCCGCCCATCAGGTCCGCGACATTTTCGAAGGCGATCTTGCGGTGCCGCCGCAAGCATCGGCTGTTCCCGCCGGCGGTACGGAAGCGCGGGTCAATGTCGCCGACAAGCGCATCATCAACGGCCAGACTGACGTCAATCAGCTGGTGCCGTTCAAGTACAAGTGGGCGTGGGAAAAGTATCTGGCCGGTTGCGCGAACCACTGGATGCCGCAGGAAATCAACATGTCCCGCGACATCGCACTGTGGAAGGACCCGAACGGTCTGACCGAGGACGAGCGCCGCATCGTGAAGCGCAACCTCGGCTTCTTCGTGACGGCCGATTCGCTCGCGGCGAACAACATCGTGCTCGGCACGTACCGCCACATCACGGCGCCCGAGTGCCGGCAGTTCCTGCTGCGCCAGGCGTTCGAGGAAGCGATCCACACGCACGCGTACCAATACATCGTCGAATCGCTCGGTCTCGACGAAGGCGAGATCTTCAACGCGTATCACGAGGTCACGTCGATCCGCGCGAAGGACGAATTCCTGATCCCGTTCATTCATACGCTGACGGACCCGGCCTTCAAGACCGGCACGCTCGAAGCGGATCAGAAGCTGCTGAAGTCGCTGATCGTGTTCGCCTGCATCATGGAAGGCCTGTTCTTCTATGTCGGGTTTACGCAGATCCTCGCACTCGGCCGCCAGAACAAGATGACGGGTGCTGCAGAGCAATATCAGTACATCCTGCGCGACGAGTCGATGCACTGCAACTTCGGCATCGACCTGATCAACCAGATCAAGCTCGAAAACCCGCATCTCTGGACCGCGGAATTCCGCGCCGAGATCCGCGAGCTGTTCAAGCAGGCTGTCGAACTCGAATACCGCTACGCCGAAGACACGATGCCGCGCGGCGTGCTGGGTTTGAACGCGTCGATGTTCAAGAGCTATCTGCGCTTCATCAGCAACCGCCGTTGCCAGCAGATCGGCCTCGACCCGCTGTTCCCGAACGAGGAGAACCCGTTCCCGTGGATGAGCGAGATGATCGACCTGAAGAAGGAGCGCAACTTCTTCGAGACGCGTGTGATCGAGTATCAGACGGGGGGCGCGCTGTCCTGGGAATGACCCGCAGCAGCGAACCCGTTACATGATGGAGCAGCCGGTGGCCTCTCGGCCCCGGCCCAAGGTTTAGGAGCAAGAACGCCTGATGCAAAGCATGCCCGGTGCCTTAACGGCCCAACGATACGACAGGCACTTTGCGAACCCTTCAGTGGGATGGGCAAACTTCCCTCCGGAAAAAGCGGACGGCCGTGTGGCGGTCCGCTTGATCAAGCGATTAGGGGTAGCGGCGCGAGGTGCGCCGGCTACCGACTTGATTTGGCGCGCGAGGCCATGGGGTCACGCGCGCCATACCGTATTCATTAGCGTAAGCGCGCGGTATCTGCGTACGCCGATGAATAGCCCGCTTCGAAGCGCACGTCCTGAACAGCGTCCGCGGGAAGCGGGTTTTGACGAAGGGTGTAGTTTGAACTGACTCTCATCTGAACCTGAAGGAGAACAACATGGCTACTGCCAAGAAGAAACCGGCTGCTAAGAAGGTTGCCGCCAAGAAGACCGTTGCGAAGAAGGCTGCTGCTCCGGCGAAGAAGGCCGCAGTGAAGAAGGTCGCTGCGAAGAAGGTCGCGGTGAAGAAGGTTGCCGCGAAGAAGGCCGCACCGGCGAAGAAGGCCGCTGCAAAGAAGGTCGCAGCCAAGAAGGTCGCAACGAAGAAGGTTGCAGCGAAGAAAGTCGCGGTGAAGAAGGTTGCTGCGAAGAAGGCAGCACCGGCCAAGAAGGCCGCTGCGAAGAAGGTTGCAGCCAAGAAAGTCGCAGTGAAGAAGGTTGCTGCGAAGAAGGCCGCACCGGCGAAGAAGGCTGCTGCGAAGAAGGCTGCGCCGGCGAAGAAGGCTGCTGCGAAGAAGGCCGCGCCGGCGAAGAAGGCTGCCGCGAAGAAGGCTGCGCCTGCCAAGAAGGCTGCCCCTGCGAAGAAGGCCGCCGCACCGGCGAAGAAGGCTGCTGCACCGAAGAAGGCCGTCGTGAAGAAGGCTGCGCCGGCAACGACCGCGTCGACCGCATCGGTTGCGCCGGCATCGGGCGTGAAGACCGCGCTCAACCCGGCAGCGGCATGGCCGTTCCCGACCGGCAGCCGTCCGTAATCGCGGCTGAGCAGCATCACCCGGACACTCACGTGGTGTCCGTGGGTTGAGTAGCGCTACTCAATCAATCCCGCCATCTGGCTCAGGTGGCGGGATTTTTTTCGTCCTTGTGGTTGCCGATGGCGCGCCCGGCGGGGCTGGCCGACGCGAGCGCGGACGAGAACGGGCGGACGAAAAAAAACGCATGTGCGGCTTCGCACATGCGTTCGATCGCGGCTTGCGCCGCGTGCTGAGGATACCGGTCAGTGCGTGACGCGCGTGACGCCGCCGCTCGACAGCAGGCGCACGCGCTCGCCGGCGCGGAACGCTTCGCCGCTTGCCGCCTGCGTGATCGAGCGCAGGTCGCCGTTGTCGAGGCGCACGGTGATTTCGACACCGTTCGCGGTGCTGAGGTTTTCGCCGACCGCGTTACCTGCGACCGCACCGACGAGGCCGCCGGCGATCGCCGTCAGGATCGAGCCTTTGCCGCCGCCGATCGCGCTGCCCGCGACCGCGCCGAGTGCACCGCCGCCAAGCGTGCCGATCGCGCTGCCGCCGCCGTCGGACTGAATGCGCACCGCACGGACGCTTTCGACCGTGCCCATGCGGACCGTCTGTTCGCGCTGCGCCTGGCCGACGCTATAGACATCCGCCGAACCGGGCGCCGTGAAGCAGCCGGCGAGCGTCAGCGTGGCGGTCAGCATGGCCGCGAGCGTGAGGGTTTTTTTCGTCAACATCTTTGCTCTCCCACAATATTCATTTGAGACTGTAACCGAATGCAGTCTCGAAGCGTGCGTCGATTTCGGCGCGCGTCAGTACGTAAGTCTGGGGCCCTTGATGGGCGATCTTGAGCGAGCCCATCAGGCTTGCGAGGCGGCCGGTGGTTGCCCAGTCGAAGCCTTGCTCGATGCCGTACAGCAGGCCACCCCGGAAGGCGTCGCCGCAGCCGGTCGGATCGGCGATGCGCTCGGCCGGCACGACCGGAATCTGTTCCGCACCCTGCTTGTGGCGGATGGTCGCGCCGTGCTCGCCACGCGTGATGACGAGGGCGTCGACCCGGCTGGCGATTTCATCTTCGGACCATCCCGTCTTGTCGCTCACCAGCTTGGCCTCGTAGTCGTTGACCGCGACATAGGTCGCAAGTTCAATGCTGCGGCGCAGCGTCGCACCGTCGAACAGCGGCAGGCCCTGGCCCGGATCGAACACGAACGGCACACCGGCCTCGGCGAGCTCTTCCACGTGCTGCACCATCCCGTCGAAGCCGTCCGGGCCGACGATCGCGAGCTTGATGTCCGGCGCGTCGCCCGCATGGTTCAGGTGCGATTGCATCATCGCGCCGGGGTGGAACGCCGCGATCTGGTTGTTGTCGAGATCGGTCGTGATCATCGCCTGCGCGGTGTACGTATCGGGCAGCACGCGAACGTGGTCGCGGCGCAGGCCGAGAGCGTCGAGCCGGTCGAGGTACGGCTGCGCATCCAGCGCGCCCATCGTGCCCATGATGCGCGCGTCGCCGCCGAGCAGGTGCAGCGCGTACCCGATGTTGCCCGCGCAGCCGCCGAATTCGCGGCGCATCGTCGGCACGAGGAAGCTCAGGTTGATGAGGTGCACCTGGTCGGGCAGGATGTGCTCGCGGAACCGCCCTTCGAAGGTCATGATGGAGTCGTAGGCGATCGAGCCGCAAATCAGCGTAGCCAAGGTGTGCGTTCCTGTAGAAATGAGGGGCCCTGCGCGACAACGCCGCGCGAAGGGCGCGGCGCGGCAGGGGAAAGCGGAAGAAAGCTTACTTCAGTGCGGCGAGCGCTGCATCGTAGTTCGGCTCGTCCTTGATTTCGCCGACGAGTTCCGCGTGGATCACCTTGTCCTGCGCGTCGAGCACGACCACCGCGCGTGCGGTCAGGCCGTTCAGCGGGCCGCTCGTCACGTCGACGCCGTACGCGTTCGCGAACGCGCGGCCGGTGCGGAACGTCGATGCCGTCACGACCTTCTCGAGGCCTTCGGTCGTGCAGAAGCGCGTGGCGGCGAACGGCAGGTCGGCGGACACGACCACCACCACCGTGTTGTCGAGCGACGACGCGGCTTCGTTGAACTTGCGGGTCGACGTCGCGCAGGTCGGCGTGTCGAGGCTCGGCACGATGTTCAGCACCTTGCGCTTGCCGGCGAAGCTGGCGAGCGACAGGTCGGCGAGGTCCTTGCCGACCAGCTTGAAATCGGCGGCTTGCGCGCCGACGGCCGGGAACGTGCCGGCGAGATCGATCGGGTTGCCACCCAGCGTAACTTTGCTCATGTTCGTGCTCCGAAATAGCGCGCCGCTCGGGCGCGCGGGTTGAGACGGGCGCGCAAGCGCGCCGCGGCGCGTCACGGATAGAAGATCTGGACGCGGAAATTCGAGGCGGGCGTGCCGTTCGTGTCGAGGCGGACGACCATCGTCTGCGTCGTGCCGGGCGGCAGCCCGGCGTCGATCGGCGTGCCCGGGCGCACGTAGTCGCGCGGCGCGAGCACGCGGCGCACGGTGACGTGATTGGTGTCGTCGAGCAGCGTGAGTTCGAGCGACGGGTACGCGAGCGCGACGCGGTAGCGGTTCGTCAGCGGCACCTTCAGTTCGAGCTTGTGCGGGCCGTCGATCTGGCGCAGGTCGGTCGCATCGAGCCGCAGCCCGTCGATGGCGCGCGGCGGCGCGACCGTGCAGCCGAGCGGCGCACAGGCCTGCCGGAACCAGCTCTGCGTGACGGGCCAGTAGATCATCAGCGCTTCGCGCTGCCACCACGCCAGTTGCACGACGAGCAGGCCGACCAGCGCGGCCGCGACGAGGCCGCCGAAAAAGCCGCCGAGCATTCCGCGTCGCTGCGGCGCGCGCGTCTCGCGCGTGACGGCGAAGTGCGGACGATCGTCGTCGGCCGGCGCGGCGGGGAACGGGACGGTCAGTGAGACGGCCGGTTGGACGGCCGGTTCATCGGTTGCCGCTCCGGCCGGGGCCTTGTCGTGTCGGGCGAGGGTGTCGGATTCCGATGCGGTCCCGGTTTCGGCGACGGCCGGTGCGGGCGTGAACGCAAAGCGCGGTTCGCGCGGCGCGCGTTCGTCGTCCGGCACGGCGAAGTGCGCGTGGCCGACGGGTTCGGCCGGTTCGGCGGCGGTTTCCGTTTCCGACGGCAGGTGGGCGACGAAGCGTGGCTCGCGCGGGTCGCGCTCGACGGGTGAGGGCGCGGTTTCGCCGGTTTCGTGCGGTTCGTGCCGCGAATGCGGCGAATGCGGCGAATGCGGCGAATGCGGTTCGGCCGGTTGCTCGACGGCAGCCGATGAATCGAGCTCGGCCGGAGCGTTTGCGAACGGCGCGGGCGTACCCGACAGGTGGACGACGCCGGCTTCCGTGGACGGGAGCGCGAGCGGGATCAGCGGCTCGGTGCGCACGGTCTCGGCGCTGTGCTGCAGCGACGGATCGACGCCGGCGTCGAGCCACGGCGCCCACATGTCCCAGCCATCCGACTTGTAATCGGTGCCGGTCGGCAAGCCGGCCGGCGCGTCGGCGGTGAACAGTCGGACCGGGGCGGCCTGCGAGTGTGCGTCGCCGTCATGCGGCGCGGCAGCCGGTTCCGTCAACGCCGGTTCGGGCTGCTGCGCGTACTCGGGAACGAGCGACTCGGAAGCGTTGAAGACTTCGTGGCAATGCCCGCAGCGCACGAGCCCCTGATGCAGCGAGAGCTGTTCCTGCTGCAGCCGGAAGACGGTTTCGCAATGAGGGCAGCGCGTCGCAAGGAGCATGTCGAGCCGGGCGGCCTGCGGGCCAGAGTGAAGGACAGCGCTATTCTAATGGCTTTCGCGGCGGGTTCCGGCGAGGCATACCCAACCTTCGTGTTCGCGCCAGACCGAGATGTCGACGTAGCGCGCATAAACGGCCGCGACCTCGTCCGCCTGGCGCGCGAGCACGCCCGACAGCGCGATGCGGCCGCCCGGCTTGACCTTCGACGCGAGCATCGATGCCATCAGCTTCAGCGGATTCGACAGGATGTTCGCGACGACGATGTCGAATTCGCCGTCCGGGCATGCATCGGGCAGCCCGTACGTGACTTCCGCCCGGTTGCGTTCGCTGTTCTGGCGCGCCGATTCGACCGCCTGCGGATCGATGTCGATGCCGATCACGGGGTTCGCCCCGCATTTCTTCGCGAGGATCGCGAGGATGCCCGAGCCGCAGCCGTAGTCGAGCACCGACTGGCCGGGCTTCACCGACTGTTCGAGCCACTCCATGCAGAGGCGCGTGGTGGGGTGGCTGCCGGTGCCGAACGCGAGGCCGGGGTCGAGCTCGAGGACGAGCGCATCGGGATCGGGCGCATCGTGCCACGACGGCACGACCCAGATCCGCTCGCCGATCGGGATGGGCTCGAACTGCGACTGCGTGAGCCGCACCCAGTCCTGCTCCTCGACGTCGCGCACGACGAACGCCGGTGTCTCGGCGATGCCGATTTCGTTCGCGGCCGCCGCGAGCAGCACGGCCGGTTCATGGTCGGCCGACAGCAGCGCGACCACGCGCGAGTGCTGCCACGCGGTGCGATCGGGCACGAGGCCCGGCTCGCCGAAGAGCGGCTGTTCGTCGGGCGTGTCGGCGTCGGCGTCTTCGACGGACACCGACAGCGCGCCGAGCTCGAGCAGCGCGTCGGACAGGGCCTCCGCATGCTCGCGGGCCAGTTCGACGACGAGTTCGCGATAACTCATGCTTACGCTTCTTCCGGTGCGACCTGCTGCTTCTGCGCGAGCCGGTTTTCGAGGTAATGGATGCTGGTGCCGCCTTCGACGAACTTCGAGTCGATCATCAGCTCGCGGTGCAGCGGGATGTTGGTCTGGATGCCTTCGACGACCATTTCCGACAGCGCGATGCGCATCCGGCGGATCGCCTGCTCGCGCGTCGCGCCGTAGGTGATCAGCTTGCCGATCATCGAATCGTAGTTCGGCGGCACGAAATAGCCATTGTAGGCGTGCGAGTCGACGCGCACGCCGGGGCCGCCCGGTGTATGCCACGACGTGATCCGGCCCGGCGAGGGCGTGAACTTGAACGGATCTTCGGCGTTGATCCGGCATTCGATCGCATGCCCGCGGAACTGGATGTCGCGCTGGCGCAGCGCGAGCTTCTCGCCGGCCGCGATGCGGATCTGTTCCTGCACGATGTCGACGCCGGTGATCAGTTCCGATACCGGGTGCTCGACCTGCACGCGCGTGTTCATCTCGATGAAGTAGAACTCGCCGTTTTCGTACAGGAATTCGAAGGTGCCCGCGCCGAGGTAGCCCATCTTCTTGCACGCGTCCGCGCAGCGGTCGCCGATGCGGTCGATCAGGCGGCGCGGAATGCCGGGCGCCGGCGCTTCCTCGATCACCTTCTGGTGGCGGCGCTGCATCGAGCAGTCGCGCTCGCCGAGCCAGATCGCGTTCTTGTGCGCGTCCGACAGCACCTGGATCTCGATGTGGCGCGGGTTCTCGAGGAACTTCTCCATGTACACCTGCGGGTTGCCGAACGCACGGCCGGCTTCCTCGCGGGTCATGTTGACCGCGTTGACGAGCGCGGCCTCGGTGTGCACGACGCGCATCCCGCGCCCGCCGCCGCCGCCCGCCGCCTTGATGATGACCGGATAGCCGATCGCGCGCGCAATCTTGACGATCTCCTTCGGATCTTCCGGCAACGCGCCTTCCGAGCCCGGCACGCACGGCACGCCGGTCTTGATCATCGTCTGCTTCGCAGTGACCTTGTCGCCCATCATGCGGATCGTTTCCGGGCGCGGGCCGATGAACGTGAAGCCCGACTGCTCGACGCGCTCCGCGAAATCGGCGTTCTCCGACAGGAAGCCGTAGCCGGGGTGGATCGCCTCGGCATCGGTCACTTCCGCGGCGCTGATCAGCGCCGGCATGTTCAGGTAGCTCAGGTTCGACGGGGCCGGGCCGATACAGACGGCTTCGTCCGCGAGGCGCACGTACTTGGCTTCCTTGTCGGCTTCCGAGTAGACGACCACCGTCTTGACGCCGAGTTCGCGGCACGCGCGCTGGATGCGCAGCGCGATTTCACCGCGGTTGGCAATGAGGATTTTTTCAAACATAGCGAGTATTCGTCTCTTCGAGGGGCGCGCGAACGGCGCCTGGCGAGCATCGGCGGCGCGCGGCAGGGTGGCCGCGCGGCGGGCTTAGCCGATCACGAAAAGCGGCTGGCCGTATTCGACGGCCTGGCCGTTCTCGACGAGGATTTCCTTGATCACGCCGGCCTTGTCCGACTCGATCTCGTTGAGCAGCTTCATCGCTTCGATGATGCAGATCGTCTGGCCTTCCTTGACCGTGTCGCCGGCCTGCACGAACGGGTCGGCGCCCGGCGACGGCGCGCGATAGAACGTGCCGACCATCGGCGACGTCACGACGTGGCCCTGCGGGGCGGCCGGTGCGGCCGGGGCGCCGGCTGCCGGCGCCGCTGCTGCGCCATCGGTCGGCAGCGCGGCCGACGGCGCCGGCGCGCTGACTTGCGGGGCATACCCAGCCGTCGGCTGCACGTAGACCGGCGGCGCGTTCTTGACGATGCGCACCTTGCCTTCGCCTTCCGTCACTTCCAGCTCGGAGATGCCGGATTCGGAAACGAGGTCGATCAGAGTTTTCAGCTTACGAAGATCCATCGGGAATTCCCCTTTCAATACGTGAAAGCGCCGGTTAGGGGCCGGCGCTGAATCTAGATCGCGAAATCAGCCGCGCGACGCGCCTTGCAGCTTGTCCAGCGCGTACTCGAGCGCGTACAGATAACCTTTCCAGCCGAGCCCGCAGATCACGCCTTCGGCCTGGTCGGAAAAGTAGGAGTGGTGCCTGAACGCTTCGCGGCGATGCACGTTCGACAAGTGAACCTCGACGAACGGGATGCCGACGCCGGCGATCGCGTCCCGGATCGCAACGCTCGTATGCGTATACGCGGCCGGATTGATCAGGATGAAATCGGTCTGTTCCTCCCGCGCGGCCTGGATGCGGTCGACCAGCGCGCCTTCATGGTTGCTCTGGAACGACGACAGTTCGGCGCCGGCTTCCCGGGCGCGCGCGGCAAGCGCCTGATCGATCTGCGCGAGCGTGACGCGGCCATACACCTCCGGTTCCCGGGTGCCGAGAAGGTTCAGGTTGGGGCCGTGCAGCACCAGCAATCGTGTCATGGTCGCTTCTATTTCTGCGGAATTGCGCGAACTTTAGCGCTATTTAGAGAAATTTGTCTAGTTTTGCCGAACGGCCGGGCGCGCCGGCCCTGCAAGAATTACCGGTGCCGACGCGCAGTATCGGCGAATTCACGCGAAATTGCGGCGATCGACCCGCAAATCGCCGTCAACGCGCGGGCCGCCGTTCGGGCCGATTACAGCGCGTCGAGCGTCTTTTTCAGCTCGGCCGGCTGGATTTGTCCCAATTTTGTCTCGCGAACCTTGCCGGTTTCGTCGATGACGACGGTAAACGGCAGCGCGCCGGCGGTATTTCCGAAATTCCGGGCCAGATCGGCGCCTGCATAGCCGCTGACGAAGACCGGATAGTCGACCTTCACCTTCTGCAGGAAGGCCTTCACGTTCTGCTCGGAATCGACGCCGATCCCGACGAAACGGATGCCTTTCTGTTTGTACTGATGCGACAGCGCCACGAGCTCGGGCATCTCCTCGACGCACGGGCCGCACCACGACGCCCAGAAATTGACGACGACTTTCTGACCCTTGAACGCGGCCAGCGTGGCCGGCTTGCCGTCGATGCCGGTGAGCGACGACGCCCACAGCTGGTCGACCGGGTTGCCGTGGGCGGTCGGCGCCGCGACGGCGACGCCGTCGTCGGCCGTGCCGCGGAACCAGTGGCCGGCGGCGATCCCGCCCGCGACGGCGGCGGCCGCGACCACCGCGAGCGCCAACATGCGTTTCATCATCATCGTTGAATCATTCCGGTTCGGAAGGGGCCTGGCTCGCGTCGACGAGCGCGCGCAGCGCGGCGGCATCCGCGCGGGCGACGCGCCCGCGCGCGTCGGCCTTCACCGCGCCGCGCAGATCGTCGCTCGCATAGAGCGCGAGATGGATGCCGATCGCGTCCATGTCGCGCCGCGGGCGCCACAGGAAGCTGAGCGTCTCGACGTCGCCGCGGCCCGCGAAATGCCGCGTCTCCGACACGTCGTACTGGACGTTCTGGTTCAGCAGGTAGATCGCGACGTCCTTCGGGTTGTCGGTGAATGCCTGCAAATGGATATCCGAATGCGCGTTCGCGGTGCCGTTCAGCACGGCACCCGTCACATAAGGATGGAACTCGGCGAGCCGGCGCATCCAGTCGAGCGCGATCTCGCGCAGGCGGCGCAGTTCGTCCGGCTGCGTGTCGCTCTGGAACAGCGCGAGGTATTCGCGCAGTTCTTCCTCGATCTGGTCGTTATCCGGCAGCCATTCGCCGGCAACGCGCGAATCGCCCAGCAACTGGCGCGCGGCCTTGCGCTTCGCGCCGGCGTAGTCCTGGCCATCCTCCGCGATCAGGCGGGCGGCTGACTGGGCGATTTCCTCGCGGACGCGCCGCGGGTCGACAAGAGGTTTGCGAGACATGATCCGGCAATCATACTCGATCGTCGCGGCGCCCGAGCACGGGTGCGGCGGCCCGCCGCCCGAGGGCGCCGGCGCCGTTCGCGCGCATCGTTCGGGCCGCCGGGCATCGCAAGCCGTCAGTTACAATACTGCTCTTTGTGTCGCGGCCAGGTCGTTGGCCGGGCGCCGGCCGCACGGCCTCGCCGGCGCGCCGCGCACGCATCCTTTCCGAATCGACGGCGCCCGGCGGCGCGAAAGCATTCATCTATGCACATCCACATTCTTGGCATCTGCGGCACCTTCATGGGCGGTCTCGCCGTACTCGCACGCGAGGCGGGCCACACGGTGACGGGTTGCGACGCGGGCGTCTATCCGCCGATGAGCACGCAGCTCGAGGCACAGGGCATCGCGCTGACCGAGGGCTACGGCGCCGAGCAGATCGACCTGAAACCGGACCTGTTCGTGATCGGCAACGTCGTCACGCGCGGCAATCCGCTGATGGAGGCGATCCTCGATCGCGGCCTGCCTTACGTGTCCGGCCCGCAGTGGCTCGGCGAGCACGTGCTCGCCGGCAAATGGGTGCTCGCGGTCGCGGGCACGCACGGCAAGACGACCACGTCGTCGATGCTCGCGTGGCTGCTGGAAGACGCGGGGCTGAACCCGGGCTTCCTGATCGGCGGCGTGCCGCTGAACTTCGGCGTGTCCGCGCGGCTGACCGATTCGAGCTTCTTCGTGATCGAGGCCGACGAGTACGACACGGCGTTCTTCGACAAGCGCTCGAAATTCGTGCACTACCGGCCGCGCACCGCGGTGCTGAACAACCTCGAATTCGATCACGCCGACATCTTCCCCGATCTCGCCGCGATCGAGACGCAATTCCATCATCTCGTGCGCACCGTGCCCGGCGTCGGGCGAATCGTCGCGAACGGTCGTTCGGACGCGCTCGAGCGCGTGCTGGCGCGCGGCTGCTGGAGTGAGGTCGAGCGCTTCGGCGTCGACGGCGGCTGGCAGGCGCTGCCGGCGGAGGACGGCGTGCCGGTCGACGAACGCTTCGCGGTGTATTCGCACGCCGAGCGCGTCGGCGAAGTCGCGTGGCAGGTGCAGGGCGACCACAACCGGATGAACGCGCTCGCGGCGATCGCCGCCGCGCGCCACGTCGGCGTGCCGCCCGCGCAGGCCGCCGAATCGCTCGCGTCGTTCCGCAACGTGAAGCGCCGCATGGAAGTGCGCGGCAGCGTCGACGGCGTGATCGTCTACGACGATTTCGCGCACCATCCGACCGCGATCGACACTACGATCGCCGGCCTTCGTGCGCGCATCGGCCGGGAGAATACCCGCATCCTCGCGGTACTCGAGCCGCGCTCGAACACGATGAAGCTCGGCGTGATGAAGTCGCAATTGCCGGCGAGCCTCGCCGATGCCGATCTCGTGTTCGGCTACGGCGCGCCGACCGGGCGCGATGCGCTCGGCTGGAATCTCGCCGAGGCGCTCGCGCCGCTTGGCGAGCGCGCGCGCGCATTCGACGATCTGCATCTGCTGGTGAAGGCGGTGGTCGAGGCCGCGCGTCCGGGCGACCACGTGCTCGTGATGAGCAACGGCGGCTTCGGCGGCGTGCACCAGAAGCTGCTCGACGCGCTCGGGAGCCGCACGTGATCCTGTATCTGCACGGCTTCCGGTCGTCGCCGGAATCGCAGAAATCGCGGCTGCTCGCCGCGCGCATGGCCGAACTCGGCCGCACCGGCGAGTGGCGGTGCCCGTCGCTGTCGGTGTCGCCGCTCGAGGCGATCGCGGTCGCCGAGGCCGAGGTCGCGGGCGCGGCCGACGTCACCGTCATCGGCAGCTCGCTCGGCGGCTATTACGCGACGTGGCTCGCGGAAAAACACGGGTGGAAGGCCGTGCTGCTGAATCCGGCCATCGTCCCGCAGCGCGACCTCGAACAGTATCTCGGCGAACAGCCGCTGTGGCACGGAGGCGGCACGATCGTCGTCGAGCGCCGCCACCTGCACGAACTCGACGCGCTGCGCGTGCCGGCGATCACGCGCGCCGACCGCTACTATCTGTTCGCGGCGACCGGCGACGAAGTGCTCGATTATCGCGAGATGCTCGCCCATTACCCGGGCGCGAAAACCCGCGTGATCGACGGCAGCGATCACGGAATCAGCGAATTTGCCGACTATGTCGACGACGTTCTCGCGTTTTGCGACGGAAAGACGTCATAAACCGGCCGCGTGCCGAACGAATTCCCATCATCATGCGGCGCCGTCGACACGGCGCCCGGCAGTCTGAACGAGAGTACTGAGTGAACGTTTTCTTCGAGGAATCGGGCAGTTTCAAGGCGGGCAGCGTGCTGTCGCGCCAGGGCGACGCGTTTCAGGTCGAGTTGCCCGGCGGGCGGCGCGCGAAGGTGCGCGCGAAAGACGTGCTGATCGAATTCGACAAGCCGGCCGCGGGCGAGCTGATGCAGGAGGCCGACACGGCCGCGCAGCAGATCGACCTGGACTTCCTGTGGGAATGCGCGCCGGCCGACGAGTTCGCGTACACGGCGCTCGCCGCCGAGTACTTCGGCGCGACGTACGGCCCGGTCGAGCGCGCGGCGCTCGTGCTGCGGCTGCACGGCTCGCCCGTCTATTTCCGCCGCAAGGGGCGCGGCCAGTACCAGCGCGCGCCGGAAGAGCAGCTCAAGATGGCGCTCGCCTCGCTCGAGCGCAAGCGCCAGCAGGCGCTCGTGCAGGCGCAGTACGAAGAGGAACTGAAGGCCGGCAAGCTGCCGGAAGCGTTCGCGGGCAAGGTGCTCGGGCTGCTGACGCGGCCGGACAAGAATTCGATCGAATACAAGGCGATGGAAGCGGCGGCCGGCGCGCGCGGCGTGTCGCCGGCGCGGCTGATGCTCGACTGCGGCGGCATCGAGTCGCCGCGCGCGCTGCACGAAGCGCGCTTTCTCGCGGAATTCTTCCCGCACGGCACGGGCTTTCCGCCCGTCACGGTCGGCCCGCTGCCGGACGACCTGCCGCGCGCGAACGTCGAGGCGTTCTCGATCGACGACATCACGACCACCGAAATCGACGACGCATTTTCGGTCGAGCACCTGGCCGACGGCCGGGTGCGGATCGGCGTGCACATCGCGGCGCCGGCGCTCGGCATCGTGCGCGGCGATCCGGTCGATGCGATCGCGCGCGCGCGCCTGTCGACCGTCTACATGCCGGGCGACAAGATCACGATGCTGCCGGACGACGTCGTCGACGTGTTCACGCTGAAAGAGGGCGATTACCGCCCGGCGCTGTCGCTGTACATCATCGTCAACCGCGAGACGCAGGACATCGTCGCGAACGAGACGCGCGCCGAGCTCGTCTTCGTGAAGAACAACCTGCGCCACAACACGCTCGACGAGCTCGTCACCGAAGAGACGCTCGCGGCCGGCACCGGCGACTATCCGCACAAGGACGACATCGCCGTGCTGTGGCCGCTCGCGCAGGCGCTGTTCGAGAAGCGCCAGGTCGCGCGCGCGGGCTACGGCCTGAAGCGCGAGGTGCAGCGCAACACCGACTACAACTTCTACGTCGAAGGCGAGCACGTGACGATCACGCCGCGCCGCCGCGGCTCGCCGCTCGACCTGATCGTCTCGGAGCTCGCGATTCTCGCGAACTCGACGTGGGGCGCGTTCCTGCACGATCACACGGTGCCGGGCATCTATCGTTCGCAGCGCGGCTTCGGCGCGCCGGGCCCGAAGCGCACGCGGATGCAGACGACGGCCGCGCCGCACGAAGGCCTCGGCGTCGCGCAATACGCGTGGAGCACGTCGCCGCTGCGCCGCTACGTCGACCTCGTGAACCAGTGGCAACTGCTCGCGTGCGTGCAGCACGGCGTCACCGCGAAGCTCGCGGCGCCGTTCAAGCCGAAGGACGCCGACCTGTACGCGGTCGTGCAGGGGTTCGACGATACGTATACGGCCTACGCCGACTACCAGCGCCGGATGGAGTACTTCTGGTGCCTGCGCTGGCTCGCGCAGGAGCAGAAGAAGCAGGTCGTCGCGAGCGTCGTGAAGGGCGATCTCGTGCGCCTCGAGGACATTCCGCTGCTGCTGCACGTGCCGGGGCTCGGCGTGCATGCGCGCGGCACGCGCGTGCTGCTCGACGTGATGTCGCTCGACGAGCTGACGATCGAGGCGTCGGTGCGCCTCTTGAACGTGCTCGACGCGCCGACCGTGACGAGCGGCGACGCGGCCGACGAAGAGGATGACGCCGAAGGCGGCGACGATACGCTGGTCGACGCGGAGGACGCGTCGGCGCAAGCCGAGGCCGAAGCACTGGCCGAATCGGGCGATGCGGCGGCGGAGGGCGGCGAAGCCGCGAGCGGCAACGACGGCGAGGAAGGGCGCGCATCATGAACGCAGCCGCGTCGTCGAGCGGCGTCGACCGCTATGTCGTGTTCGGCAACCCGGTGGCGCACAGCAAGTCGCCGTTCATCCACGCGCAATTCGCCGCGCAGACCGGCGAGCCGATCGAGTACACGCACCGGCTCGCGCCGGTGGACGGTTTCGAGGCCGCCGTGCGCGCGTTCGTCGCCGAAGGCGGTCGCGGCGCGAACGTGACGGTGCCGTTCAAGCTCGACGCGCATGCGCTCGCCGACACGCTGTCGCCGCGCGCGGCGGCGGCGGGCGCGGTGAACACGCTGCGTATCGACGCCGACGGCCGTCTTCACGGCGACAACACCGACGGCGTCGGCCTCGTGCGCGACATCGAAGCGAATCTCGGCGTGTCGCTTGCGGGCGCGCGCATCCTGCTGCTCGGCGCGGGCGGCGCCGCGCGCGGTGTCGTGCTGCCGCTGCTCGATCGCGCGCCGCTGTCGATCGCGATCGTGAACCGCACCGCGAGCAAGGCCGAAGCGCTCGTCGGCCAGTTCATGCAGGCCGCGCACGATGCGGGTTGCACGCTCGCGGGCGGCGGCCCAGGCGTCGTGCGGGCCGAACCGTACGACGTGGTGATCAATGCGACGGCCGGCAGCCTCGACGCCGCCCTGCCGGAATGCGACGCTGCCGCGTTCGGCGCCGGCACGCTCGCGTACGACATGATGTACGGCGCGCAGCCGACCGTGTTCATGCAGCACGCGGCGTCGCTCGGCGCACGCACGGCCGACGGGCTCGGGATGCTGGTCGAGCAGGCGGCCGAATCGTTCTTCATCTGGCGCGGCGTGCGGCCGGACGGCGCACCGGTGCTGGCCGCGCTGCGCCTGGCGCTCGCGGCGAGCTGAACGGAGCGCGGCACGTGGTGGCGGTGAGCGGCACGCAGCGCACGCGGACGACGAGCCTCGCTCGCTGGATCGTCTATGCGGGATCGGTGTTCGCGGGCGCATGGCTCGCGACGCAACTGTTCTATCTCGCGCAGATCGCGCTGTGGTCGTTCGTGAATCCGGGCTCGACCGCGTTCATGCGCACCGACGCGTGGTGGCTGTCGCGCGACACGCCGCCCGCGCAGATCCGGCACCAGTGGGTGCCGTACGACCAGATCTCGCGCAACCTGAAGCGTGCGCTGATCGCGTCCGAAGATGCGACCTTCGCGACCAACAACGGCTACGACGTCGACGCGATCCTGCAGGCATGGGAGAAGAACAAGGCGCGCGGCAGGATCGTCGCGGGCGGCTCGACGATCACGCAGCAGCTCGCGCGCAACCTGTTCTTGTCGCGCGAGAAGAGCTACATCCGCAAGGGGCAGGAGCTGATCATCACGTGGATGCTCGAGACGGTGCTCGACAAGGAGCGCATCTTCGAGATCTACCTGAATTCGGTCGAGTGGGGGCGCGGCGTGTACGGCGCCGAAGCGGCCGCACGCTATTACTACAAGATTCCCGCGAGCCGGCTCGGCGCGTGGCAGTCGGCGCGCCTCGCGGTGATGCTGCCGAAGCCGCGCTGGTTCGATGCGCATCGCGGCTCGGCCTACCAGGCGCAGCGGGCGGCGATCATCGCGCGCCGGATGGGCGCGGCCGAGCTGCCGCAATCCGAATGAGCGGCGCGTTCGCGCCGCTGCATTGTCCGTTTCGCCGTCGACGCGCGATTGGTGCGCTGCAGCGGATTCGTGTCGCCGTCATTTCGGGCCACATCCTTTAGACGAATCCGTCTATTTCGGTTTGCTGAGCAATGACGGCGACCGCACGATTTTGTTGGCCGGCAGCGCGTGAAATCGATGCATTTTTAGTCTTTGCGAGTAAACGCGAAAGTCGATGAAAGCGACGCGAAATGCAACGTTTCGCGAATCGAAGCATTCCTGAAAGGTGTGCGCCGCACCGCCCGCGCGCCAAATATTTCAAAATTTTTCAAAGCTGACGGGCTCGCGTATATTGGCCAGCGCCTCGGCTTATCGGCCGCAATCGAGGCGGGGGGCGGCTTATCCGGCTGCTCGACACAAAAACATCCGAGAGAAGGAACGCAACGATGCCAGCGAGCAAAGCGAAGCTGTTGTTGGGGGTGGTGTGTTCTTCGCTGATTCTGACGGCCTGCAACGACGACGTGACGTCGTCCGCTGCTGCAAGCGCCGCCAATTCGGCCGATCCCGCCGGTCAGGTCGACCGCGCGTACAACGATCCCAACAGTTATTCGTCGAGCGCGAACGCGTCGCTCGACGCGTCCGCCGCGGTCGAAAAGGCCGCCGTCACGCACCACCAGATCACGCTGAACGGCAAGACGATCCGCTACACGGCCACCGCCGGCCACCTCGTCGCACGCAATCCGCAGACGGGCGCGCCCGAAGCGTCGTTCTTCTATGTCGCCTACACGGCCGACAACCAGCCCGCGGCGAAGCGGCCCGTCACGTTCCTGTACAACGGCGGCCCAGGCTCGGCCTCGGTGTGGCTGCACCTCGGTTCGTTCGGCCCGCGCCGGATCCAGACCGGCGACCCGAACGCGAACACGTCGACGTTCCCGTTCGTCGACAACCAGGAAACGCTGCTCGACACGACCGACCTCGTGTTCGTCGATGCGATCGGCACCGGCTTCTCGGAAGCGATCGCGCCGAACACGAACCAGACGTTCTGGGGCGTCGATCAGGATGCCGGCGCGTTCCGCGATTTCGTGACGCGCTATCTGAGCGTGAACCAGCGCAACGATTCGCCGAAATACCTGTTCGGCGAATCGTACGGCACGCCGCGCACCGACGTGCTCGCGAACCTGCTCGAGACGGCCGGCGTGAAGCTCGACGGCATCGTGCTGCAATCGTCGATCCTGAACTACAACACGAACTGCGACATGGCGAGCGACTATGTCGGCAATTCGAACAATGGCGCGAGCCCGGTGAGCTGCGCCGGCTTCGTGCCGTCGTACGGTACGGTCGGCGCGTATTACCAGCTCGACAACCCCAACCCGTCGAACCTGCCGCAGTATGCGGACCAGATGCGCCTGCTGACGGCCGGCAGCTACGCGCCTGCCGTGAACGCGTATCTGGCGAGCCACACGCCGCCGCCGCCGAATCTCGTCACGACGATGGCGAATTCGACCGGCGTGAAGCGGGCGCTGTGGGAGGCGGACTTCAACGTGGTTCCGACCTTCTTCGACAACAGCTTCCAGCTGTCGCTGGTCCCGGGCACGCTGATCGGCCGTTACGACGCACGCGTGAACGTGCCCGTGTCGAGCCCGCTCGCGGCCGACGGCGATCCGTCCAGCTCGTTCATCACGAAGCCGTTCACCGACACGATCGGCAGCTACCTGCCGAACGAGCTGAAGTACACCGCGCAGTCGGCCTACTCGGTGAGCAGCAACGCGATCAACACGTGGGACTGGACGCACGACGGCCTGGCGATGCCCGACACGATCCCCGATCTGGCCGCGGCGCTGACGCTGAATCCGCAACTGAAGGTGCTGTCGCTGAACGGGTATCACGACATCGCGACGCCGTTCTACCAGACCGAGCTCGACCTCGCGCGGCTCGGGACGCAACCGAACCTGACGATCAAGGACTATCAGGGCGGGCACATGGTTTATCTCGACGATACGTCGCGTCCGCAGGAGAAAGCCGATCTCGTGACCTTCTACAGCGCGGCCGCGCACTGATTGCGCTACGCCGGCGACAGGGCGCCCCCGCGGCGCCGCTCGCCGGCCGTCGACCTCATCCAGACTGGAGCCTGACATGAAGAATCGTTTCATCGTCGTTGCCGCCGCGCTCGCATGCGTCGGCGCCGCAGCATCCCTGTCCGCGTTCGCGCAGGCGAGCGACGCCGCCGCGCCGGCGCGTGCGCGCCAGGCGCAGCTCGGCGATCCGTACGTGCCGCCGGCCGCCCGTCACCCGACCGCCGGCACGCAAACGACCGGCGCCGCGCTGCATGCGCAGGTGGTGCGCAAGCTCGCGCGGCAATTCAGCGCGGCCGATACGCAGAACACGGGTTCGATCACCGAGTCGCAGGCGCGCGCGGCCGGCCTCGGCTACGTCGCGAACCACTTCCGGCAGATCGACGCGGGCGGCAACGGTCGCGTGTCGTTCGCCGACGTGCAGCGCTACATGCAGGCGCGCGACACGAGCCAGCAGTAAGCGCGCGACGCGTCGAACAAACGGGGGCGGAGCCTGCGGCGCAGCGGGTTTTCCGCCCCCGTGCGCATGGCGCGGCCGCCGCGTCGAGCCCGCGGCCGATTTCGTCGCCATTCTCATTATCTGGACAACGCATTCAAATATTGGAGACGAGTGCGTGCGCTCCTACAATCCGAAGCACATCGACAGCTTCGGACCCACGCATCGCGCGGCGCCCGTCGCACACGGAGACACCTTCCATGAAGTTCGCCGGGCGCTTTACTCGGTGCATCGACCGCCGCCACGCCGCAGCACCGGACGCAATTCCGGCGCCGCGCGTGCGGCTTCACCGATTCCGTTGAAGAAGCCCCGCCCCATGACCAAGATGCCAGATTCCCTTGCCCTCGACGCCCGGCGCGCGATGCCGGTCAATGCGTCGCTGACCGACAGCATCGGCCCGACCAGCACGCCGCTCGACCTCGCCGCGCAGCAGGCCGGCACGCAGACGCTGCTGCGCGGTCTCGCGATCCTCGAGGCGATCGCCAACGGCGCGCGCGACATGCGCGCGATCGGCGCCGCGCTCGGCACGACGCGCAGCACGACGCACCGGCTCGTCAGCAGCCTCGTGCAGGCGCGCTATCTGCGCCAGGTGCAGGGCGGCTACCTGCTCGGCCCGAAGCTGATCGAGCTCGGCACGATCGCGCTCGAGCAGATGCCGCTCACCGCGGTGGCGCGTCCGCATCTGGAAGCGCTCGCGGAAGCGACGCTCGACACGATCCATCTCGGCGTGCGCGACGGCGACGACGTCTTGTACATCGACAAGATTCCCGGCACGCGCGGCCTCGAAATGCGCTCGCGCGTCGGCCACCGGATGCCGCTCGCGTCGACCGGCATCGGCAAGGCGATGATGCTCGACCTCGATCCGGACCTGTGGCGCTCGCTGTTCGAGGCCGCGCGGCGCGCGCTGGCCGGCGTCAATTTCAAGCCCGACAACCGGCCCGAGACGAGCGCGTTCCTGCAGCGCATGGCCCATTACGCGGCCGGCGGCTATACGTTCGATCTCGAGGAAAACGAGGCTTCGATCCGCTGCGTGGCCGCGCCGATCCGCGATGCGTCGGGCGCGATCGTCGCGGCGGTGTCGGTCGCGAGCACGATTCCGTACATGCCGCACGACCGCATGGACGAACTGATTCCGCTCGTGCAGCGCGAAGCGCGAGCCATTTCCGCGGAACTGGGCTGGAGCCCGCCGCAGGGTACCCGCAGGATCAAACGATGACGACTTCGACCCGGCCCGTTCCGGATGCCAGTTCCGCCTCCCCGTCGCTGATCGCGCTCGACTGGGGCACCACGTCGCTGCGCGCGTATTTGTTCGACGCGCACGGCGTGCCGATCGACACGCGTAGCCGGGCGGCCGGCGTGATGCACGTGCCGGGCGGCGGCGCGCGTGCGTTCGACGCGGTGTTCGAGGAAGCGTGCGGCGACTGGCTCGACCGTGCGCCCGGCCTGCCGGTGCTCGCCGCCGGCATGGTCGGCAGCGCGCAGGGCTGGCGCGAGGCGCCGTACGTCGCGGTGCCGGCCGGCGCGGACGCGCTCGTCGCGGGCCTCATCACGGTGACGACGGCGCGCGGCGCGACGGTCTCGATCGTGCCGGGCGTGATCGCGACGGGCGAATTGCCCGACGTGATGCGCGGCGAAGAAACGCAGATCGTCGGCGCACTCGCGAGCGACCCGACGCTTGGCGCCGATCGTTCAGGGGTCCTGATCGGCTTGCCGGGCACGCATGCGAAATGGGCATGGGTGAAGGACGGGCTGATCGAGCGCTTCCAGACCTTCATGACCGGCGAGCTGTTCGCGGTGCTGCGCGATCACACGATCCTCGGCCGCACGATGCGAACGGGCGCGTCGCCCGACCGCGACGCGTTCGTGCGCGGCGTGTCGGTCGCACGCGGCGCGCAACACACGGGGCTGCTCGCGACGATTTTCAGCACGCGCACGCTGGGGCTGACCGACCGGCTCGCGCCCGATGCGCAGGGCGACTACCTGTCCGGCCTGCTGATCGGCCACGAGCTGAATGCGCTCGATGCGATGCTCGCGGAGCGCGGCATCGCGCTCGCGGATCAGCCGTTGCTGCTGATCGGCGACGACGGCTTGTGCTCGCGCTACGTCGATGCGCTCCAGGTATTCGGCCATGCGCATGCGCGTGTCGCCGCGCATGCGACCGAGCTCGGCCTGTGGCGGATCGCGTCGCGCGCCGGGCTCGTGCGCGCGGACGGCGAACCCGTCTGCGCCGATCACTGAACACCGAACTGCTTGCAGAGGAATCCTCGATGCCGTCCGACCTGACATTGCCCGCGCCGTACACGCCCCACGCCGCATTGATGCGCGCGTTCGACGCGTGTCCGCTGATCGCGATCATGCGCGGCATCACGCCCGCCGAAGCGGCCGATCACGGCCGCGCGCTCTACGACGCCGGCTTCCGGATCGTCGAGGTGCCGCTCAACTCGCCGGACCCGTTCGACAGCATCGCGGCGCTGCGGCGCGCGTTGCCGGACGACGCGATCGTCGGTGCGGGCACCGTGCTGCGCGCCGAGTACGTCGACCGCGTGCAGGACGCGGGCGGCGCGCTGATCGTGATGCCGCACAGCGACGCAGCCGTGATCCGCCGCGCACGCGAGCGCGGGCTGGCGAGCGCGCCGGGCGTCGCGACGCCGACCGAAGCGTTCGCGGCGCTGACGAACGGCGCCGACGTGCTGAAGATGTTCCCGGCCGAGCAACTCGGCGTGACGGTCGTGAAGGCATGGCGCGCGGTGATCGACCGCGCGGTGCCGCTGATTCCGGTCGGCGGGATCGCGCCGGACAACATGCGCCCGTTCCTCGACGCCGGCGCGAACGGCTTCGGGCTCGGTTCGGCGCTGTACCGCCCCGGCCAGTCGGCCGACACGACCGCGGCGAATGCGCGTGCGTTCCAGGCCGGCTTGCGCGTCGCGCGCGGCGGAGCCGCATGATGGGCCGCCTCGCGGGCAAGGTCGCGATGGTGACGGGCGCGGGCCGCGGCATCGGCGCCGCGATCGCGCGCGCGTTCGTGCGCGAAGGCGCGGCCGTCGCGCTCGTCGATCTCGACTTCCCGCAGGCGCAGCACACGGCCGCCGCGATTGCACGCGAATGCGACGGCGCGCGCGTGCTGCCGCTGCAGGCGGACGTCGCGCGGCAACAGGCGGTGCGCGATGCGCTCGCGCAGACCGAAGCGGCGTTCGGCCCGCTCGACGTGCTCGTGAACAACGCGGGCATCAACGTGTTCGCCGATCCGTTGACGATGACCGACGACGACTGGCGGCGCTGCTTCGCGGTCGATCTCGACGGCGTGTGGCATGGCTGCCGCGCGGCGCTGGAGGGCATGGTCGAGCGCGGGCGCGGCAGCATCGTGAACATCGCGTCGACGCATGCATTCAGGATCATCCCGGGCTGCTTTCCGTACCCGGTCGCGAAGCACGGCGTGCTGGGGCTCACGCGGGCGCTCGGCATCGAATACGCGGCGCGCAACGTGCGCGTGAACGCGATCGCGCCGGGCTACGTCGAGACGCAGCTGACGCGCGACTGGTGGGACGCGCAGCCCGATCCGGCCGCCGCGCGTGCCGAGACGCTCGCGCTGCAGCCGATGAAGCGGATCGGCCGCCCGGAGGAGGTCGCGATGACGGCCGTGTTTCTGGCGTCCGACGAGGCGCCGTTCATCAATGCCGCGTGCATCACCGTCGATGGCGGGCGCGCGGCGCTGTATCACGACTGACAAGATTGACGTAACGATTCGAAAGACCGCACGTGCGACGGCCGCGCGCACGCTGCGTCGAGACCAACAAGCGGCTGCATCCTGTTCGATGAAAACAAGGAGACACTGGAGATGAAACGCAGAACGTTCGTAACGCTGGCCGCCGCGGCCGCGGTGGTGATGGGCAGCCCGGTCGCGCACGCGGCCGACCCGGTCAAGATCGGCTTCCTGGTGAAGCAGCCGGAAGAGCCGTGGTTCCAGGACGAATGGAAATTCGCCGAGATCGCCGCGAAGCAGAAGGGCTTCACGCTCGTGAAGATCGGCGCGCCGTCCGGCGAGAAGGTGATGAGCGCGATCGACAACCTGTCCGCGCAGAAGGCGCAGGGCTTCATCATCTGCACGCCCGACGTGAAGCTCGGGCCGGGCATCGTCGCGAAGGCGAAGTCGCACAACCTGAAGATGATGACGGTCGACGACCGCCTCGTCGACGGCGCGGGCAAGCCGATCGAGGCGGTGCCGCACATGGGGATCTCCGCGTACAACATCGGCAAGCAGGTCGGCGACGGCATCGCGGCCGAGATCAAGAAGCGCGGCTGGGACATGAAGGACGTCGGCGCGATCGACATCACCTACGAGCAGTTGCCGACCGCGCACGACCGCACGAGCGGCGCGACCGACGCGCTGGTCGCCGCCGGCTTCCCGAAGGCGAACGTGATCGCGGCGCCGCAGGCGAAGACCGACACGGAAAACGCGTTCAACGCGGCGAACATCGCGCTCACGAAGAACCCGCAGTTCAAGCACTGGGTCGCCTATGGCCTGAACGACGAGGCCGTGCTCGGCGCGGCGCGCGCGGCCGAAGGGCGCGGCTTCAAGGCCGACAACATGATCGGCATCGGCATCGGCGGTTCCGATTCGGCGTTGAACGAGTTCAAGAAGCCGCAGCCGACGGGCTTCTACGGCACCGTGATCATCAGCCCGAAGCGCCACGGCGAGGAAACCTCGGACCTGATGTACGCATGGATCACGCAGGGCAAGGCGCCGCCGCCGCTGACGCTGACGACGGGCATGCTCGCGACGCGCGACAACGTGGCGAAGGTGCGCGAGGAGATGGGGCTCGCGTCGAAGTAAGCGGCCCGCCGGCTGCCGCGGCGACGCGGCGGCCGGCGGTCGATCGATCTGGAAGTGGGGAGACGACGTGTCAGCGGCACTGCGTTTTGACAATATCGGCAAGGTATTTCCCGGCGTGCGCGCACTCGACGGCATTTCGTTCGACGTGCATGCGGGCGAGGTGCATGGCCTGATGGGCGAGAACGGCGCGGGCAAGTCGACGCTGTTGAAGATTCTCGGCGGCGAATACCAGCCCGACGCGGGCAGCGTGCTGGTCGACGGCCAGCCCGTGCAGTTCGCGAGTGCGGCCGCGTCGATCGCGGCCGGCATCGCGGTGATTCACCAGGAATTGCAGTACGTGCCCGACCTGACGGTCGCGGAAAACCTGCTGCTCGGCCGCCTGCCGAACGCGTTCGGCTGGGTGAGAAAGCGCGAGGCGAAGCGTTACGTGCGCGAGCGGCTCGCCGAGATGGGCGTCGATCTCGATCCGGATGCGCGGCTCGGGCGGCTGTCGATCGCGCAGCGGCAGATGGTCGAGATCTGCAAGGCGCTGATGCGCAACGCGCGCGTGATCGCGCTCGACGAACCGACGAGCTCGCTGTCGCATCGCGAGACCGAAGTGCTGTTCAAACTCGTCGACGATCTGCGTGCGCAAGGCCGCGCGCTGATCTACATCTCGCACCGGATGGACGAGATCTACCGGCTGTGCGATGCGTGCACGATTTTTCGCGACGGGCGCAAGATCGCGTCGCACGAATCGCTGGCCGACGTGCCGCGCGAGCGGCTGGTTGCCGAGATGGTCGGGCGCGAGATTTCGGACATCTACCATTACGCGCCGCGCGCGCTCGGCGACGTGCGGTTTTCCGCCGAAGGCGTCGACGGCCCGGCATTGCGCGAACCCGCGAGCTTCTCGGTGCGCGCGGGCGAGATCGTCGGTTTCTTCGGGCTCGTCGGCGCGGGTCGCAGCGAGTTGATGCGGCTCGTGTACGGCGCGGACCGCCGGCGCGCGGGCGTGCTGACGCTCGACGGCGCGCGCATCGACGTGAAGCGCACCGGCGACGCGATTCGGCACGGCATCGTGCTGTGCCCCGAGGACCGCAAGGAAGAAGGGATCATCGCGATCGCGTCGGTCGCGGAGAACATCAACATCAGCTGCCGTCGCCATTCGCTGCGCGCGGGGCTCTTCATCAACGGCAAGACCGAAAGCGAGACGGCCGACCGCTTCATCCAGCGGCTGAAGATCAAGACGCCGAACCGGCGCCAGAAGATCCGCTTCCTGTCGGGCGGCAACCAGCAGAAGGCGATCCTGTCGCGCTGGCTCGCGGAGCCCGACCTGAAGGTCGTGATCCTCGACGAGCCGACGCGCGGGATCGACGTCGGCGCGAAGCACGAGATCTACGACGTGATCTACCGGCTCGCGGAGCGCGGCTGCGCGATCGTGATGGTGTCGTCGGAACTGCCGGAAGTGCTCGGCGTGTCCGACCGCGTCGTCGTGATGCGCGAAGGCCGCATCGCCGGCGAGCTGCCGCGCGCGCAGGCGAACGAGCACGCGGTGCTGAACCTCGCGCTGCCGCAGACGAGCGCGGTCCAGGCCGCCTGACGCGGCATACGACATTCGAATCGAACACGCGCGGCGCGGGTCGCGCGATGCAGGAGCAGGAGACACACCATGCAAGTCAACGAAAATCTTGCCAGCGCCGCCGCGAAGCCGTCGGCCGACGCGCTGGTGCCACAGCAGAGCGACCGCCAGAAGTGGTGGCAGCATCTGACCGAATACAGCCTGATCGCGATCTTCGCGGTGATGTTCATCACGATGTCGCTGACCGTCGATCACTTCTTCTCGATCGACAACATGCTCGGCCTCGCGCTGTCGATCTCGCAGATCGGCATGGTCGCGTGCACGATGATGTTCTGTCTCGCGTCGCGCGACTTCGACCTGTCGATCGGCTCGACCGTCGCGTTCTCCGGCGTGCTGTGCGCGATGGTGCTGAACGCGACCGACAACACGTTCGTCGCGATCGTCGCGGCGGTCGCCGCCGGCGCGGCGATCGGCTTCGTGAACGGCGCGGTGATCGCGTACCTGCGCATCAACGCGCTGATCACGACGCTCGCGACGATGGAGATCGTGCGCGGGCTCGGCTTCATCGTGTCGAAGGGGCAGGCGGTCGGCGTGTCGTCGGACACGTTCATCGCGCTCGGCGGGATGTCGATGTTCGGCGTGTCGCTGCCGATCTGGGTCACGCTGCTGTGCTTCGTCGGCTTCGGCGTGCTGCTGAACCAGACCGTCTACGGCCGCAACACGCTCGCGATCGGCGGCAATCCGGAAGCGTCGCGGCTCGCGGGGATCAACGTCGAACGCACGCGCGTGTACATCTTCCTGATCCAGGGCGCGGTGACGGCGCTCGCGGGCGTGATTCTCGCGTCGCGCATCACGTCGGGTCAGCCGAACGCCGCGCAGGGTTTCGAGCTGAACGTGATCTCCGCGTGCGTGCTCGGCGGCGTGTCGCTGATGGGCGGTCGCGCGACGATCTCGGGCGTCGTGATCGGCGTGCTGATCATGGGTACCGTCGAGAACGTGATGAACCTGCTGAACATCGACGCGTTCTACCAGTACCTCGTGCGCGGCGCGATCCTGCTCGCGGCCGTGCTGCTCGACCAGCTCAAGAACCGCGGCGTACGCGACTGACCGACCTGTTCCCACGGAGACGATCCGCATGACCATCGACACTTCCGCGCCCGATCCGCACGCCGCGAGCGACGCGCGCTTCGCGCGCTACCCGAGCCTCGAGGATCGCGCCGTGCTGATCACGGGCGGCGCGACCGGCATCGGCGCGTCGTTCGTCGAGCACTTCGCCGAACAGGGCGCGCGCGTCGCGTTCGTCGATCTCGACGCGGCGGCCGGCGCCGCGCTCGCCGAGCGCCTCGCGCATGCGCGACATGCGCCGCTGTTCCTGTCGTGCGACCTGACCGACATCGACGCGCTGCGCCGGGCGATCGACGCGATCCGCGCGCGCATCGGCGCGATCGCGGTGCTCGTGAACAACGCGGCGAACGACGTGCGCCATGCGATCGGCGACGTGACGCCCGCGTCGTTCGACGCGGGCATCGCGGTAAACCTGCGTCACCAGTTCTTCGCCGCGCAGGCGGTGATCGACGACATGAAGCGGCAGGGCGGCGGCGCGATCATCAATCTCGGCTCGATCAGCTGGATGCTGAAGAACGGCGGCTATCCCGTCTACGTGATGGCGAAGGCGGCCGTGCAGGGCCTGACGCGCGGCCTCGCGCGCGATCTCGGCCCGTTCGGCATCCGCGTGAATTCGCTGGTGCCCGGCTGGGTGCTGACCGACAAGCAGCGCCGGCTGTGGCTCGACGACGCGGGCCGCGCGGCGATCAAGGCCGGCCAGTGCATCGACGCCGAACTGTTGCCGGCCGATCTCGCACGGATGGCGCTGTTTCTCGCGGCCGACGACAGCCGGATGATCACCGCGCAGGACGTGATCGTCGACGGCGGCTGGGCCTGATCGTTCGCACGACCTGCATCGTTTCTTCGACGAAGGAAAGGAGCTCACCATGACCGCCACGTCCTCGCGCGCATCGTCGTCCACCAGCCAGTCGCGCCGCGCGCGCCTGGCCGCCGCCGCCCAGCCGGTCAGCCCCGGCCCGCAGACGGCCGCGTTCGCGCAGGGCGTCGGCGCCGCGCATGCGGCGGCCGTCACGCTGTCGAACGCGTCGCTGCGGCTCGACGTGCTGCCGCACCTCGGCGGCGGCATCGCGCGCTTCGACTGGCGCGGCGACAACGGCGTGCTGACGCCGGTGTTCCGCCGGTGCGAGCACCCGGAGACGGCGACCGACCCGAACGAGCTCGCGTGCTATCCGCTGCTGCCGTACTCGAACCGGATCGGCGACGGGCGCTTCGAATGCGACGGGCGCAAGGTCGCGGTGCCGCGCAACCGCCGCGACGAGCCGCTGCCGATCCACGGCGACGGCTGGCTCGCGCCGTGGCAGGTGGACGATGCGACCGACACGTCGCTGCAACTGTCGCTCGACCGTGCCGCCGGCGCGCCGTATGCGTTCCGCGCGATCCAGTCGTTCGAACTCGACGACGCGACGCTGTCGATCGCGCTGACGATCGAGAACGCGGGGCGCGCGCGGCTGCCGTTCGGGCTCGGCGTGCATCCGTTCCTCGTGCGCGATGCGGTGACCGAGCTGGCTGCGGCGGCGGGCGGCCTGTGGCTGTCGGGCGCCGATTTCCTGCCGGTGCGGCACGTCAGCGTGCCGCCGGCCTGGCAGTTCGGCGTCGCGTATCCGCTGCCGGCCACGCTCGTCAATCACGCGTTTACCGGCTGGGGCGGCCACGCGACGGTGAGCTGGCCGCGCCGCCGGCTGTCGCTGACCGTCTCGGCCGACGCCGATGCGTACGTGCTCTATACGCCGCCGGGCGAGGATTTCTTCTGCTTCGAGCCGGTCGATCATCCGATCAATGCGGTGAACCTGCCGGGCGGCGCGGCCGCGCACGGGATGACGCTGCTCGCGCCCGGCGAGCGGCTCACGCGGCGCTTCGCGTTCACCGTCGAGCGCGCCGATGCGCGCGGCAACGCCGCGGCACGCGAGGGCCGCCCGCGACGCGGGTAAAATACGCGGTCTACCAACGGTTTGCCGCGAGTACCCGCCATGTCTTCCCCGCTTACTTTCATCGAATCGCTGCGCGCCGCATGGCAGCGCACGAATTCGCTGCTGTGCGTCGGCCTCGATCCCGAGCCGTCGCGTTTTCCCGTGCAGTTCGACGGCCAGCCCGACGCGATCTTCGAGTTCTGCCGGCAGATCGTCGACGCGACCGCGCAGTACGCGAGCGCGTTCAAGCCGCAGATCGCGTACTTCGCCGCGCATCGCGCGGAAGACCAGCTCGAGCGCCTGATCGCGCACATCCATCTCCAGCATCCGGGCCTGCCCGTGATCCTCGACGCGAAGCGCGGCGACATCGGCAGCACCGCCGAGCAGTACGCGCGCGAAGCGTTCGAGCGCTATCGCGCGGACGCCGTCACGGTGAACCCGTACATGGGCTACGACTCGGTCGAGCCGTACTTCGAGCACGAAGGCAAGGGCGTGATCGTGCTGTGCCGCACGTCGAACCCGGGCGGCTCGGACCTGCAGTTCCTCGACACGAACGGGGCCGGCCAGCCGGCCCGGCCGCTGTACCAGGTCGTCGCCGACCTCGCGGCGAACAAGTGGAATGCGAAGAGCGGCCAGCTCGGCCTCGTGGTCGGCGCGACGTTCCCGAACGAAATCGAGATCGTGCGCGGGATCGTCGGCGACATGCCGCTGCTGATCCCCGGCATCGGCGCGCAGGGCGGCGACGTGCAGGCGACCGTCAACGCGGGGCGCACGGCCGACGGCACCGGGATGATGATCAACTCGTCGCGCGCGATCCTGTATGCGAGCAAGGGCGAGGATTTCGCCGAAGCCGCGGCGCTCGCCGCGCAGAAGACGCGCGACGCGATCAACGCGCATCGCTGACCGCGTCGCGCGACGCCGTATCGCACCACACCGCCCGGCCGGCCCGCCGGGCGGTTCGCCGGCCCCGCACCCGCGGGCCCGCACCGCACCTCCCGCTCCTCCTCCGCGTTCCCCGATCGTCCCTGGCGCACACCGACAACTTCCCGTCGCTTCCGCACTGCATGTCGCTAATTTATTCGCGCGATGCTGCCTGTTGTCATCGATCCGTCACGAAAACGTCAAGAAAAGGAGCGACGCCATGCCCAAGCTGTCCCGCCGTCTTCTGAGCGCGTTCGCCGCGTCGCTGTGCATGACGTTCGCCCATGCGGCGGATCTGTCGCACTGGCCGGCCGACAGCGCGAAGGCGCTGAACGCGATGATCGCCGCGCACGCGAACCGTGGCGACTACGCGGTGTTCGACGCCGACAACACGACCTACCGCTACGACCTCGAGGAATCGCTGCTGCCGTATCTCGAGAACCGCGGCGTGCTGACCCGCGATTCGCTCGACCCGTCGCTGAAGCTGATCCCGTTCAAGGATGCCGCCGACTACAAGGAATCGCTGACGAGCTACTACTACCGGCTGTGCGAGATCGACGACCTGGTCTGCTATCCGTGGATCGCGCAGGCGTTCGCCGGGCAGTTGCTCGCCGACCTGAAGCGCCACGTCGACGCGATGCTCGCCGACGGCAAGCCGATCCCGATCCGCTACTGGCACGGCGACAAGGTCGTCGACGGCACGGTGAACCCGCCGCGCTTCTTTCGCGGGATGCAGGAGCTGTACAACGCGCTGCGCGAGAACGGCATCGACGTCTACGTGATGACGGCCGCGCACGAGGAGCTCGCGCGGCTCGTGCTGTCCGATCCGAAGTACGGCTACAACGTGAAGCCGCAGAACGTGATCGGCGTGACGACGCTGCTGCGCGATCCGGCGACCGGCGCGCTGACGACGTCGCGGCTGCAGATCAAGGCCGGCAAGTACGACGAGGCCGCGAACCGCCACCTCGTGATCACGCCGTTCCTGATGAACCCGATGACGTGGTACGAAGGCAAGCTCGGTTCGATCGTCGGCTGGATCGACCAGTGGAAGAAGCCGGTGCTCGTCGCGGGCGACACGCCGACGTCCGACGGTTACATGCTGCTGAACGCGACCGACGTCGCGCGCGGCGGCGTGCGCGTGTGGGTGAACAAGAAAGACAAGCAGATGGCGCAGATCCGCGCGTGGTCGGACGAATCGGCCGCGAAGCAGAAGTCGCTCGGCCTGCCGGTGACGGCGGACAAGAACTGGATCGTCGTGAAGCCCGACGCGATTCAATAAGCGCGCGGCACGCCGCCCCGCCCGGTCAGCGTTCGCGTTCGTCGAGCAGCTTCAGCAGCCCGCGCAGCGCATGCGCGGCCGCCTGCGTGCGGATCTGTTCGCGGTCGCCCTTGAACACGAGCGTTTCGACGTCGGTATGCAGCCGGTTGCTCCAGCCGAACGACACGGTGCCGACCGGCTTCTTCTCGCTGCCGCCGGCCGGACCCGCGATGCCGGTGACGGACAGCGCGACCTGCGCGCGGCTGTTGCGCAGCGCGCCTTCGGCCATCGCACGCGCGACGGGCTCGCTGACGGCGCCGTGCTTGTCGATCAGGTCGGCCGGCACGCCGATCATCTCGATCTTGGCCTGGTTCGAGTACGTGACGAAGCCGCGCTCGAACCACTGGCTGCTGCCGGAGATGTCGGTGATCGCGGTGGCGATCATGCCGCCGGTGCAGGATTCGGCGGTGGCGAGCGTGAGGTGCTCGTCACGCAGCTTGTTGCCTGCGCGGATCGCAAGCTGGTGAACGACGGAATCGGTTGGCATGCGCGTCGGGAAACGGGAGTCGGGAAATCGGTCAGCCGGCGACGGAGCGCCACAGGGCGATCACGAGCAGCGTCATGAACGCGGCCACCAGGTCGTCGACCATGATGCCGAGCCCGCCTTGCAGGCGGCGCTCGACGTAGCGGATCGGCGGCGGCTTGAGCATGTCGAAGAAGCGGAACGCGACGAACGCCCACAGCTGGCCGACGAAGGTCGCGGGCGTGACGAACAGCATCACGAGCCAGATCGCGACGATCTCGTCCCAGACGACGGCGCCCGGATCGGCGATCCCGGCCTTCTTCGCGGTGAAACCGGTGACCCACGTGCCCGCCACGAAGCCGACGGCGATCAGCGCCCACCATTCGGGCACCGTCAGGTAGCGGTTGAGCACGACGAACGTGAGCCAGCCGAACAGCGAGCCGAACGTGCCGGGCATGATCGGCGCGAGCCCGCTGCCGAAGCCGAGCGACACGAGATGCGCCGGGTGCGACAGCATGAAGCGGGCCGTCACGCGTGTCGGCGCGGGCTGCGCGGCGCCGGGCTCGGCCGCGGCGCGCGTGGGCGTCGGATCAGTCTGCATGGAAGTGGTCGAAGCCGTGCAACGTGAGAGCGAGGGGCGCGCCGGCGGCGTCGCGCCACGCGATGGCGGGTTGCGCCGACGGCGCGGACAACGCGCGTATTGTACCGATTCGCGTGACCGGCACGCCGGCCGCGGCGCCCGCCGCCGCGACCGCCGCGCGGGCCGCGACCGGCGCCGTGAAGCACAGTTCGTAGTCGTCGCCGCCGGCCAGCGTGCAGCGGCGCTGCACGTCGGTCGGCAGCGTGGCGAGCGCGGTCGAGCGCGGCACCGCGTCGGCGTCGATCTCGGCGCGCACGTTCGAGCGCGTCAGGATGTGCTGGAGATCGCCGGCGAGGCCGTCCGACAGGTCGAGCGCCGCGTGCGCGACGCCCGCGAGCGCGCGGCCGAGCGCGATGCGCGGTTCGGGCCGCTCGAGCGCGCGCCGGAACGCGGCGGCTTCATCGGCGCCGGCCGCCCATTCGCCGCGGGCGACGCCGAGGCCCGCGCGCGCATCGCCGAGCGTGCCGGACACCCACACGTCGTCGCCGTCGCGCGCGGCATCGCGCCGCAGCGCCGCGTCGGGCGCGACTTCGCCGAACACGGTCACGCACAGGTTCAGCGGCCCGCTCGTCGTGTCGCCGCCGATCAGCTCGCAGCCGTATCGCTCGGCCAGCGCGAAGAGGCCGTCGCTGAACGCCTCGAGCCACGCCGCGTCGGCCCGCGGCAGCGCGCACGCGAGCGTGAATGCGCGCGGCTCGGCGCCCATCGCCGCGAGGTCCGACAGGTTGACCGCGAGCGTCTTGTGGCCGAGCGCGTCGGGCGCGACATCGGGGAAGAAGTGGCGGCCTTCCACCAGCATGTCCGTCGAAATGGCCAGCAATTTCCCGGATCGGGGCGCAATCAGTGCGCAATCGTCGCCGATGCCGAGCGTCGACGCACGGGCGCCCCGTGCGGCGCGGCGCGTGAAGAAGCGTTCGATCAGCGAAAACTCGGAAAGGGCGGCTGGCACGGCGGGTGGTCCGAAACGGTTGAAGGAACGGCATTGTACGAGGCGAGCGGCGGCGCTCCTGCACCATCCAGTACATTTTGGTCGCGGCTGTTGCACCCGAATCGCCGGTCTGGCGGCCGATGATTGGCGCTACAATGCCGTCGAACAGTTATTCTAATCCGCACGTCACGAGACACATGTCCACCCAAGCCTCCTCCAAAGCCAAGCTCCGCGAAGCCGCGCTCGACTATCACGAATTTCCGACCCCCGGCAAAATCGCGATCGCTCCGACCAAGCAGATGATCAACCAGCGCGACCTCGCGCTCGCGTATTCGCCGGGCGTGGCGTACGCGTGCGAGGAGATCGTCGAGAACCCGCTGAACGCGGCGCGTTTCACCGCGCGCAGCAACCTGGTCGGCGTCGTGACGAACGGCACGGCGGTGCTCGGTCTCGGCAACATCGGCCCGCTCGCGTCGAAGCCGGTGATGGAAGGCAAGGCGGTGCTGTTCAAGAAGTTCGCGGGCATCGACGTGTTCGACATCGAGCTGAACGAATCGGACCCGCACAAGCTCGTCGACGTGATCGCCGCGCTGGAACCGACCTTCGGCGGGATCAACCTCGAAGACATCAAGGCGCCGGACTGCTTCATCGTCGAGCGCGAAGCGCGCAAGCGGATGAAGATCCCGGTGTTCCACGACGACCAGCACGGCACCGCGATCGTCGTGGCCGCGGCCGTCACGAACGGCCTGAAGGTCGTCAACAAGGACATCAAGAAGGTCAAGCTCGTCGCGTCCGGCGCGGGCGCGGCCGCGCTCGCGTGTCTGGACCTGCTGGTCGACATCGGCCTGCCGCTCGAGAACATCACGGTGACGGACCTGGCCGGCGTGGTCTACAAGGGTCGCACCGAGCTGATGGATCCGGACAAGGAGCGTTTCGCGCGCGAAACCGACGCCCGCACGCTCGCCGAAGTGATCGACGGCGCGGACATCTTCCTCGGCCTGTCGGCCGCGGGCGTGCTGAAGCAGGAGATGGTGAAGGGCATGGCCGAGCGCCCGCTGATCCTCGCGCTCGCGAATCCGACGCCGGAAATCCTGCCGGAACTCGCGCTCGAAGTGCGCCCCGACGCCGTGCTGGCCACCGGCCGCACCGATTACCCGAACCAGGTCAACAACGTCCTGTGCTTCCCGTTCATCTTCCGCGGCGCGCTCGACGTCGGCGCGACGACGATCACGCGCGAAATGGAGATCGCGGCCGTCAATGCGATCGCCGAACTCGCGCAGCACGAGCAGAGCGACATCGTCGCGACCGCGTACGGCATCCAGGATCTGTCGTTCGGGCCCGAATACCTGATTCCGAAGCCGTTCGATCCGCGCCTGATCGTGAAGATCGCGCCGGCCGTCGCGCAGGCCGCGATGGACGGCGGCGTCGCGACGCGCCCGATCGAGGACATGGACGCGTACAAGCAGCATCTGCAGCAGTTCGTGTATCACAGCGGCACGACGATGAAGCCGATCTTCCAGATCGCGCGTGCCGCGCCGGAAGAGAAGAAGCGCGTCGTGTTCGCGGAAGGCGAAGAAGAGCGCGTGTTGCGCGCCGTTCAGATCATCGTCGACGAAAAACTCGCGAAGCCGATCCTGATCGGCCGCCCGTCGGTGATCGAGCACCGGATCCAGCGCTACGGCCTGCGCCTCACGCCGGGCGCCGATTTCACGGTCGTCAACACCGAGCACGACGAGCGCTACCGCGACTTCTGGCAGACGTACTACAAGATGATGGCGCGCAAGGGCATCAGCGAGCAGCTCGCGCGCGTCGAAATGCGCCGCCGCACGACGCTGATCGGCTCGATGCTGGTGAAGAAGGGCGAAGCGGACGGGATGATCTGCGGCACGATCAGCACCACGCACCGCCACCTGCACTTCATCGACCAGGTGATCGGCAAGCGCCCTGGATGCAGCGTGTACGCGGCGATGAACGGCCTCGTGCTGCCGGGCCGCCAGATTTTCCTCGTCGATACGCACGTGAACGTCGATCCGACCCCGGAGCAACTGGCCGAGATCACGATCATGGCCGCGGAAGAAGTGCGCCGCTTCGGCATCGAGCCGAAGGTCGCGCTGCTGTCGCACTCGAATTTCGGCACGAGCAATGCGCCTTCGGCGAAGAAGATGCGCGATACGCTCGCGATCCTGCAGGAAACCGCGCCGGAGCTGAAGGTCGACGGCGAGATGCACGGCGACGTCGCGCTCGACGCGGCGCTGCGCAAGGAAATCCTGCCGGAATCGACGCTGGAAGGCGACGCGAACCTGCTGATCCTGCCGAACATCGACGCCGCGAACATCGCGTACAACCTGCTGAAGACGGCCGCCGGCAACAACATCGCGATCGGGCCGATCCTGTTGGGCGCCGCGGAGCCGGTGCACGTGCTGACCGAATCGGCGACCGTTCGCCGCATCGTCAACATGGCGGCGCTGCTGGTCGCCGACGTCAACGCCGCGCGCTGAGCCGAAACGAACACGCGGCGCCGGCCGAACCGGTGCCGCGCGTCGGGCGAAATTGTAAACAAAGGCAAAAAGAGGCGTGCCCGCAATGGGCACGCCGCGGGCAGGGCGCAACCGCGCTTCCCATAAAGCAACAGCAGCATCTTTCCACTCCGGGCAGCGAGCGTGGCAAGGAGGCAGGGTCTTGCCATACGAAAGATGCCGACCGTATTTTATCTCATGTAAGTTAAATGTAGTTCAAATTCGGTAAGAAATGCGGCATTACGGCTGTCGCGCGGCTTTCGATTCCCAAACGGACATTGATTCGCGCGGCCAATAACGCTACGCTAACGCCTTTGTTGGTCGTCAACTACTTGATTTAACAGCGGGAACCCTGGTTCATGGCACGCAAGTGGCTCCGCAACGGCGCGCTCGCGTCCGTCTTCGCGATGTTCGCGATGGGTATCGTCGGCACGCCGACGGGCAGTCTGGTTTCCGCCGCTTACGCACGGGAGGCCGTTCCGGCCGACGTGGCCGCGAGCGGGCTCGATACGATCCCGGCCGCCAGTCTTCCGCGCGAGGCCGTGACCACGCTGGGCCTGATCAGCGCCGGCGGCCCCTATCCGTACGAGAAAGACGGCGTCGTGTTCGGCAATCGCGAGCGGATCCTGCCGAAGGCGAAGCGCGGCTACTACCATGAGTACACGGTGCCGACGCCGCGTGCGCGCAATCGCGGCGCGCGCCGGATCGTCTGTGGCGGGCCGTTGCGCCGGATCGACAACTGTTATTACACGGGCGACCACTACAACAGTTTTAAACGTATTGTTGAATGACTTCGGGACGAATGGCATGAGCGACTCCATCTACGCGCACGATACGGCGGCGGCGGAACTGTTCGCGGCCGGCGACGGCAATCTGTTTCAGCGAGTGATTCAGTTGCACGCGGCGGCGCAGGCCGGCGGCACGCCGGAGCAACAGGAAGCCGAGCCCGGGCTTTCATCGAACGAGGAGCCTATGAGCCTTTTCACGACCGTGCGACCCAATCTCGTGCAGTCGATCCGCGCGTTCCGCGTGCAGGATCTCGCCGACGAAGCCGGTCGGCTCGGCCAGCATTTCCTGTATGCGTATTGCGGCGCCGCGCAGTCGAAGCAGGAAGTGATGGAAACGATCGCGACGTCGTTCCTGTTCCCGAAGCATTTCGGGAAGAACTACGACGCGCTGTACGACTGCCTGACCGACCTCGTCGCGAAGGCCGGCGCGCAGCCCGGTTTCGTGATCGTCCTCGAAGGGCTGCCGATCGCGCAGAAATTCGACAAGGAAGGGCGCGAGACGCTGCTCGACGTGTTCCGCGAGGCCGCCGAGTTCTGGGCCGAGCGCAAGGTCGCGTTCCGGGTGTTTTACTCGTTCGCGTAAGCGCCTCGCCCGGCGGCCGATTCGCCGAACTGCCCGTCAAAAGCCCGCTTCGAGCGGGCTTTTTTGCGTCTGCACGTGTCGCGCGCGGCACGCGACCCGACACAAGCCTTTCATCGAGCACTTTTTTCCGCGACAATCGGTCGGCCCGGCTGCGGACGACGCGCCGGGCGCACGACACCAATCATTCGAGAGAGGGCCGATCTTCCCCATGACCGCTACCCGATTTGCGACGCGCGCGCGTGCGCGCCGTCCGCTCATGTGCGCGCTGACCCTGTGCGCGCTGTCGTTCGGCATTCCGCCGGCCGCGCAGGCCGCGGTGCTGACCCCCGAGCAAACCGCCGACCTGTATCTCGGCGCATTCGTCAATGGCGACGTATCGAAGGCCGAGCAGTTCAACGAGGCAACGCGCACGCACTTCGACGGCAAGGGCGTGCTCGACGTGGCGGCAGTTGCGAAGCTCGCCGACAAGGTGGGCGAGGCTATCGTCGCCTCCATCCTGGACAAGGTGCCGGCGCCTGTGCGCGCAACGGTGAGCGGGCCGACCACCGCGGCGATCGAGTCATTTCAGCATGCACTCGCGCGTTCCGAGTGCAAGGCTACCGGCTCGACCCGGAAACCGGACGCATCCGTGGAGGGCGAATCGATCGCGACGGTCGAATTCGCGTGCCGCGTCGCCGAGGTGGAGCCTGGCTTGCGGGCGCTGCGGGAGAAGGTCGACGAGCCGCGCTCGGAGGACGACAACGCGCGCGCGGCATACCTCGCGACGTTCTTGAACGGCATGGTACCCGTGTTCGACCACGCGCAGACGAGCCGGCCGATGACGGGCCGGATCGATCTGCATGGCGCGGACGGCAAGGGCTGGATCATGGATTCCCCAGCTCAGGTGCTGCGGCCGGTCGTCAACGCGCTGATGAGCCAGATGCGGGAGGCGAACGGCGACGCCGGCGAGTAATCGGCAGCATTCGGGCCGTCGTGCACGTTGCCGGCGCGCCGGACATTCGAACGGGGACATCGACGATGAACGCTTTCACGCGAGGGCTGCTGGTTGCCGCAGCCGTGGTTTCGATGGGGGGCGCGGCGGCCGCGAATGCCGTCGCGGCCGAACCGGCGTCGACGCCGGCTGCGCCGACTGTGTATCCGGCGGTAGAGCGGTTGCTTGCCGATTTGCGCACGCGCTCGACGCCCGGCCAGTATGCGGCGGTGGCCGGCGCGATTCACGCGTCGGCGGCGTTGGCCGGCCAGCTGAACGAACTGGTCGATGCGGGGCTGCTGACGCGCATCGCGGTCGACAGCGGCGAACCCGCGCTCGGCAGGACGTCCGGCGCGTTGCGCAACGGGAGCGTCTGGATCCTGACGCCGGCCTTCGTCGACAGTCAGGCGCCGCGACGCTTGTCCCACGTCGTGCATGACGGCGACATCCTGCCGGACAACATGGTCTTCGCGCTCGGCTACATGGCGTGGCGCGCGAAGCACGATACGGATCTCGGCCGCGAAGCCGCCGCGTTGCGCGCATCGGGCGACAGCCCGGACGAGAAGAAGCGGCGCTGGATCGAGCTGAACACACGGATCGACGCCGGCGGCTTCATCCAGGGCTGGAACGACACGGTCGATGCCGCCACGGCGCAGCACGGCGGCCAGCCGGTCGGTATCGCACAGGTCGTGCCGATGCTGATGAACCTGCGCTATCGCGGCCCATTGATCAAGGCGATCCAGGCGACGCCGCCGTTGCGGGTCACCGCGACGACCTTCTCGTTCGATACGGCCAGCATCGACGCGCTTGCGCTGGCGCTCAAGGGTTCCGGCGTCATCGACATCGAGCCGTTCAACGCGGCGCGCTGACGCGCTTTACCACCCACCCCAGCGCGCCGCCAGCGCCGCGAGCACGGCCGCGCCAGCCGTCTCCGTGCGCAGCACGCGCGGCCCGAGCGACAGCGCGGTGAACCCGCGTGCGCGCGCTGCGTTTTCCTCGTCGGGCGACAGCCCGCCTTCAGGCCCGATCAGCAACGTGACGGTTGCCGCAGGCGGCGCGTCGGGCAGCGATGCGAACGGAATGCTCGCACGCGGCGACAGCAGCAGCCGCAGCTCGCCGTCGGCCGGCGTGGCAGGCAGCGTATCGAGCCATGCGCCGAAGCCGCGTACCGCCGCGACGTCCGGCACACGGTTGCGCCCGCACTGTTCGCACGACGCGCGCACGACACCGCGCCAGTGCGCGACGCGCTTGTCCGCCCGTTCGCCGGACAGCTTCACGACGCCGCGCGCGGTCGACAGCGGCACGACCGCCGCGACGCCGAGCTCGACGGCCTTCTCGATCACCCAGTCCATCTTGTCGCCGCCGGCGATGCCTTGCGCGAGCGTCACGCGATAGGGCGGCTCGGCTTCGACGGGTTCGAACGCCTCGATCTGCGCGAGCGCGTTGCGCTTGTCGATCTCGACGAGCCGCGCGCGGTACTGCCCGCCCGTGCCGTCGAACAGCGCGAGCACATCGCCGGGCTGCAGCCGCAGCACCTGCGCGTGGCGCGCGACCTCGGCCGGCAGCGCGAGCGTGGCGTCGGCGCGCAATGCCGCGTCGACGAAAAAGCGCGGCACGGCCGCGGTGGTGGTGGCTTCGTTCATGCGTGTGGCGGTGTCGGTCGTGCGTCGAGGCGGCACCCGAGCGCCCAGCGGTAGCCGTCGAGATCCTCGATCTGCGCGAACCGGTCGCCCCAGAACTGATCCTGCGGCGCGCTCAGCGATTTCGCGCCCGCGTCGAGCGCGCGCTGCCAGGTGGCGTCGACGTCGTCGACGTACAGATAGAACGATTGCGGCGCGACGGCGTTTGCGCTCTTCGGCGTCAGGGCCTTCGAGCCGAACGCGCCCTCGGGCGCGAACATCACGATCAGCTGGCCGCGATAGGTCATCTCGACGTGCATGATCGCGCCGTCCTCGTCGTGCACGTCGCGCAGCTCGAAGCCGAATGCGGCCTTGAAGAAATCGATGGCCGCGCGCACGTTGCGCACGGCCAGGTACGGCGTCAACCAAGGCACGTCGGCCGGACGTGGATCGGTCATGAAAATCTCCTGTTTTCGCGGTCGAACGGTGCGTTGCGGCGCGGTCGGTCGAGTGGCGTTCGCTGCATCCGGGTCGTTCCGGCTCCGCGTTTCGCACGCGAACCGTGCGACGCCTCGAAGGAGTGCGGAGCGATGCGGCCGTCCGGACGTTTAGCGGCGAACGCCCAGTGTATCGCGCAGCGCGCGCGGCAGGGCAAAGAGGGCCGCATGAAGTCGCGCATCGTAGTAGCGCAACCCCTGCACGCGGCGCGCAGCGAGCCGCTCGTCGACGTCGTGCGCGAACAGCGCGGCCGCATCGAGCGTGTCGCTCGCGATCGCCATCAGCCACTGCGAGCCATACAGCGGCACGTGCGCGGACAACGGATCGACGAACGCGAAACTCGCGCGCAGGTCGTCGAGCAGCGCGGCGATGCGCGTCGCATGGAACACCGGCGAGCCGAGATGCATCGAGATCGCGCCGCGCGGCGTGAGGATCCGCTTGAGGCGGGCGTAGAACGCCCGCGTGTAGAGGCCGGCCGCCGGCGAATCGGGCGGCGTGAGGTCGAACACCACGAGATCGAAATGCTCGACGGTCGACGCGACGAAATGCGCGGCATCGCCGATCACCACTTCCACACGCGGGTCGTCGAGCGCGCCCTGGTGCACGTCGTCGAGATAGCGGCGCGCCATGCCGACCACCTCGTCGTCGAGTTCGGCGATCACGATCCGTTCGATGCATGCGTGCTTGAGCAACTGCCGCGCGGCGCCGCCGTCGCCGCCGCCGAGCACGAGCGCCTTGCGCGGCGACGGATGCGCGAGCGCGGCCGGGTGCGTCATGCATTCGTGATAGACGTACTCGTCGCCGACCGACGTCATCGGCCGGCCGTCGAGCGTGAACAGGCGGCCGAGCTGCGGGGTGTCCCAGACTTCGATCTGCTGGTGCGGGGACGCGACGTGCGCGAGCCGCCGCGCATTCGGGAAGCCGTAGGTGGCGTCGGGCGTCGGGTGAAAGAGAAGGGTGGTACTCACGGGCAGGCCGCTGGGGGCAGGCAGTTCCGACGCCTGAATTATAGGCGGCGGCCGGTCTGGCGGAAAACCGTGCCGGAACACGACGCGCCGACAAGGGAAATGCCGCCCCATCTGTTAAAATGACGAGCTTTGCAGCCCCGTCCGTAGGCTCCGTCCGCTTCGCGTCCGTCAGGCGCCGCACCGCGCGCCGGGAACGATCGACGCTCGAGCTTCCGGATGCCGCCGTGCCCCCGTTTCCTCGACTCGTTCTCCGGACTCGACATGACGACTTCGTCTCCCGCCTCCACCACCCTGATGGCCAACGCGATCCGTGCGCTCGCGATGGACGCCGTCCAGCAAGCGAACTCCGGTCACCCCGGCATGCCGATGGGCATGGCCGAAATCGGCGTGGCGCTCTGGTCGCGCCATCTGAAGCACAACCCGGCGAACCCGCACTGGGCCGACCGCGACCGTTTCGTGCTGTCGAACGGCCACGGCTCGATGCTGCTGTACTCGCTGCTGCACCTGACCGGCTACGACCTGCCGATCGAAGAGCTGAAGAACTTCCGCCAGCTGCACTCGAAGACGCCGGGCCACCCGGAATACGGGATCACGCCGGGCGTCGAGACGACCACCGGCCCGCTCGGCCAGGGTCTCGCGAACGCGGTCGGCATGGCGCTCGGCGAAGCGCTGATGGCCGACGAGTTCAACCGTGACGGCGCGAAGATCGTCGATCACCACACGTACGTGTTCCTCGGCGACGGCTGCCTGATGGAAGGCATCTCGCACGAAGCCTGCTCGCTCGCGGGCACGCTGAAGCTGAACAAGCTGATCGCGCTGTACGACGACAACGGCATCTCGATCGACGGCGACGTCGTGAACTGGTTCCACGACGACACGCCGAAGCGTTTCGAGGCGTACGGCTGGAACGTGATCCCGAACGTGAACGGCCATGACGTCGACGCGGTCGACGCGGCGATCGCGAAGGCGAAGCTGTCGGACAAGCCGACGCTGATCTGCTGCAAGACGGTGATCGGCAAGGGCGCGGCGACCAAGGCCGGCGGCCACGACGTGCACGGCGCCGCGCTCGGCGCGGAAGAAATCGCGAAGACGCGCGAAGCGCTCGGCTGGAAGTGGGAGCCGTTCGTGATTCCGCAGGAAGTCTATGCGGCATGGGACGCGAAGGAAGCCGGCAAGCGCGCCGAGACCGAATGGGACGCGACGTTCGCGGCCTATCGCGCGAAGTTCCCGGCAGAAGCCGCCGAATTCGAGCGCCGGATGGCCAACAAGCTGCCGGCCGACTGGGCCGAGAAGGCTGCCGCGATCATCGCCGGCGCGAACGAGCGCGCCGAGACGGTCGCGACCCGCAAGGCGTCGCAGCAGGCGATCGAGGGCCTCGCCGCCGCGCTGCCCGAGCTGCTCGGCGGCTCGGCCGACCTGACCGGCTCGAACCTGACCAACTGGAAGGCGTCGAAGGCCGTGCGCGCGAATCCGGAAGGCGCGGGCGTGCGGCTCGGCAACCACATCAACTACGGCGTGCGCGAATTCGGCATGAGCGCCGCGATCAACGGCCTCGCGCTGCACGGCGGCCACAAGCCGTTCGGCGGCACGTTCCTGACGTTCTCCGACTACAGCCGCAACGCGCTGCGCGTGGCCGCGCTGATGAAGGTGCCGTCGATCTTCGTGTTCACGCACGATTCGATCGGCCTCGGCGAAGACGGCCCGACGCACCAGTCGATCGAGCACGTGTCGAGCCTGCGCCTGATCCCGAACCACGACGTCTGGCGCCCGGCCGACACGGTCGAGACGGCCGTCGCATGGACCCAGGCGGTTGCCGCCGACCGTCCGTCGAGCCTGATCTTCAGCCGTCAGAACCTCGCGTTCAACCCGCGTACCGATGCGCAGATCGCCAACATCGAGAAGGGCGGTTACGTGCTGAAGGACTGGGACGACGAAATCGTCGCGCGCAAGATCATCCTGATCGCGACGGGCTCGGAAGTCGAACTCGCGATGAAGGCCGTCGAGCCGCTCGCGCAGCAGGGCATCGCGGCGCGCGTCGTGTCGATGCCGTCGACCAACGTGTTCGACCGCCAGGACGCCGAATACCGCGAACGCGTGCTGCCGCACGGCGTGCGCCGCGTCGCGATCGAAGCGGGCGTGACGAGCTTCTGGCACAAGTACGTCGGCCTCGAAGGCGGCGTCGTCGGGATCGACACGTTCGGCGAATCGGCGCCGGCCGGCGTGCTGTTCAAGTACTTCGGCTTCACCGTCGAGCACGTCGTCGAGACCGCGAAGGCCGTGCTGGCCTAAAAGCATACGCGACGCGCGCCGCCCGATGCGCGCGTCGCACCGTGAAGCTGCACGAAACGAATTTTTTCAGCCATCAGGAGATAGACCATGACGATTCGCGTCGCAATCAACGGCTACGGCCGTATCGGCCGCAACACGCTGCGCGCGTTTTATGAAAACGGCAAGAAGCACGATATCGAGATCGTCGCGATCAACGACCTGGGCGATGCGAAGACCAACGCGCACCTGACCCAGTACGACACCGCGCACGGCAAGTTCCCGGGCGAAGTGTCGGTCGACGGCGACTACCTCGTCGTGAACGGCGACAAGATCCGCGTGCTCGCGAACCGCAACCCGGCCGAACTGCCGTGGGGCGAACTGGGCGTCGACGTCGTGATGGAGTGCACGGGCTTCTTCACGACCAAGGAAAAGGCGAGCGCGCACCTGAAGGGCGGCGCGAAGAAGGTGATCATCTCGGCGCCGGGCGGCAAGGACGTCGACGCGACGATCGTCTACGGCGTGAACCACGACGTCCTGAAGGCCGAGCACACGGTCATCTCGAACGCATCGTGCACGACGAACTGCCTCGCGCCGCTCGTCAAGCCGCTGAACGACAAGATCGGCCTCGAAACCGGCCTGATGACGACGATCCACGCGTACACGAACGACCAGGTGCTGACGGACGTCTACCACGAAGACCTGCGCCGCGCGCGTTCGGCCACGCACAGCCAGATCCCGACGAAGACGGGCGCCGCATCGGCGGTCGGCCTCGTGCTGCCGGAACTGAACGGCAAGCTCGACGGCTACGCGATCCGCGTCCCGACGATCAACGTGTCGATCGTCGACCTGTCGTTCATCGCGAAGCGCGACACGACGGTCGAGGAAGTCAACGCGATCATGAAGGAAGCATCGGAAGGCGCGCTGAAGGGCATCCTCGGCTACAACGACGCACCGCTGGTGTCGATCGACTTCAACCACAACCCGGCTTCGTCGACGTTCGACGCGACGCTGACCAAGGTGTCGGGCCGCCTCGTGAAGGTGTCGAGCTGGTACGACAACGAGTGGGGCTTCTCGAACCGCATGCTGGATACGGCCGTCGCATTCGCGAACGCGAAGTAATCCCGCACGTCGCGCGGCCGCCGCAACGCGGCCGGCGCGGCGGACGAACCCGGCCCGGGGTTTCCCGGCCGGGTTTTTTATTGCCCGCCGTTCGCCGTCACGTGTTCGATCGCGGCGACGAACGCGCGCTTCAGCGGGCTGTCGAGATCGGTCCACGCGAGGCCGATGCCGCTGCGATGACCGGCCAGGTCGAGCGGCCGCGCGAGCACGTTCGGCGGCAGCGCGCTGGCCGCTTCCGCCGGGATCAGCCCGATCCCCATTCCCGCCGCGACGAGCGCGAGCATCGTCGTGAATTCCCCGAACTCCTGCGCGATCTCGAGCGTCGTGCCCGCGCGGCTCAATGCGAGCAGCATGTCGTCGTGAAAGCCGGGTGCGTAGCGGCGCGCGAGCACGAACGCGGGGTGGCCGCGCAATGCGGCGGGCGAAATCGCATCGCGCGCGGCGAGCGGATGGCCGAGCGGCAGCGCGACGACGAAGCCTTCCTCGAGCACCACGCGCATGTCGATGCCCGCATACGCGGCCGGCAGCCGGATCATGCCGAAGTCGATCCGCCGGTCGCGCAGCGCGGCGATCTGGTCGGGCGTCGGCATGTCCTTCAGTTCGAGCGCGATCAGCGGATAGCGCTCGCGCATCGTGCGCAGCACGGCCGGCAGCAGCGCCGGCAATACCGACGACACGAACGCGATGCGCAGCGTGCCGATTTCGCCGCGGCTCGACAGCCGCGCCATCTGTTCCGCGCGTGCAGCCTGCTGCAGCGTCGCCCGCGCTTCGGGCAGGAACACGCGCCCCGTGTCGCTCAGCTCGACCTTGTGCCGGTCGCGCTCGAACAGGCGTGCGCCGAGTTCCGTCTCGAGCGCCTTGATCTGCATGCTGAGCGCGGGCTGCACGATGCACAGGCGCTGCGCGGCGCGCCCGAAATGCAGCTCTTCCGCGAGCGTGACGAAGGCGCGCAATTGCTTGAGTTCCATGGGCGGCGGGCACGAAAGGCGGTAATCAGTTTTCATGATAACCGGATCAAGAAAGACCATTGGCGTGACGCCCCGGTTGCGGCGGAAGATACCGTCGACGCCAGACCGGCCGCGACGGGTGGCCGGCTCGACGGGCACGAGGAGACATCCATGACTGATGCGCTTGATCGGTTCCGCCTCGACGGCCGCCGCGCGCTGATTACCGGTTCCGGCCGCGGGATCGGGCTGACGCTCGCCCGCGGGCTCGCGGAAGCGGGCGCGGCGATCGTCATCAACGATCGCAATGAAGAGAAGGCCGCGACGCTCGCGCGCCAGTTTCGCGACGAAGGCTTCGCGGCCGACTACACGGTGTTCGACGTCGCGGAGCACGCGCAGGTGCGCGCGGCGGTCGACGACTTCGAGGCGCGCGTCGGCGCGATCGACATCCTCGTGAACAACGCGGGCATCCAGCGCCGCGCGCCGCTCGACGCATTCGATCCGGACGACTGGCATGCGCTGATGCGCGTGAATCTCGACGGCGTGTTCAACGTCGCGCAGGCGGTGGCGCGCCACATGATCGCGCGCGGACGCGGGAAGATCATCAATATCTGTTCGGTGCAGAGCGAGCTCGCGCGGCCGACGATCGCGCCGTATGCGGCGACCAAGGGCGCGGTGCGGATGCTGACCAAGGGGATGTGCGCCGACTGGGCGCGTCACGGCATCCAGGCGAACGGCCTCGCGCCCGGCTATTTCGAAACGGAGCTGAATCGCGCGCTGGTCGACGACGCGGCGTTTTCGGACTGGCTGTGCAAGCGCACGCCGGCCGGCCGCTGGGGGCAGGTCGACGAGCTGGGCGGCGCGGCGATCTTCCTCGCGTCGGCTGCATCCGATTTCGTGAACGGCCAGACGCTGTTCGTGGACGGCGGGCTGACCAGTGCCGTCTAACGAGGAGAGAGTCATGCGTATGCGTTGCATGTGTGTCGTGATCCACGGGCCGAACGACCTGCGGGTCGAGGAGCGGGACGCGGGCGAGATCGGCCCGGGCCAGGTGCGCGTCGACGTCGCGATGGGCGGCATCTGCGGCTCCGATCTGCATTACTTCCGGCACGGGGGCTTCGGCGCGATCCGGCTGCAGCAGCCGATGGTGCTCGGCCACGAGGTCGCCGGCACGGTCGCGGAAGTGGCGCCGGACGTGACGTCGGTGAAGGTCGGCGATCGCGTCGCGGTCAATCCGAGCCGGCCGTGCGGCGCGTGTCGCTACTGCCTCGAAGGGCTGCCGAACCAGTGTCTCGACATGCGCTTCTACGGCAGCGCGATGCGCATGCCGCACGTGCAGGGCGCGTTCCGCAACGCGCTCGTGTGCGACGCGGCGCAGTGCGTGAAGGTCGCCGATCACGTGCCGCTGTCGCTCGCGGCGCTCGCCGAGCCGTTCGCGGTCGGGCTGCATGCGGTGTCGCGCGCGGGCGCGCTGATCGGCAAGCGCGTGCTCGTGTCGGGTTGCGGGCCGATCGGCGTGCTGGCGGTCGCGGCGGCGCGCGTGCACGGCGCGGCGGAGATCGTCGCGACCGACGTCGTCGACGCGCCGCTGGACGTGGCGCGCGCGCTCGGCGCGGACCGCACGATCAACGCGGTGGCCGATGCCGGCTGGGTCGAGCGCTACAGCGCCGACAAGGGCACGTTCGACGTGATGATCGAATGTTCGGGCAATGCGCGCGCGCTGCGCGACGGACTGGACGTGATGCGTCCGCGTGGCGTCGTCGTGCAGCTCGGACTCGGCGGCGACGTGAGCCTGCCGCAGAACGTCGTGGTCGCGAAGGAGCTGTCGATCTGCGGGTCGTTCCGCTTTCATGCGGAATTCGCGCTGGCGGTGCAGCTGATCAACGCGGGGCGCGTCGACCTGCGGCCGGCCGTCACGCGCGTGTTCCCGATGCGCGATGCGAACCTCGCGTTCGAACTGGCGGGCGACCGCCAGCGTGCGATGAAGGTGCTGATCGATTTCGCGAACGAGGTCGCGTGACGGTGCGGCGTTGGCGCGTCGCGACGGCTGCGGCATCCTTGGTGAAAAGGCACGCCCGCGATGCGCGGCGCGTGCCTTGTTCGTCGTGCGGCGCAAACGGGTCGCCGGCCTGCCGCATCACTGCGTGACCCGTCGCGTGCTGACACGTTGCGATGCGAGCCACAGCGCGATCAGCACGCCCGACAGCGCGGCGCCCGCGACGCACACGCCGCGCCAGCCGTCGAGGCCGTACGCGACGCTCGCGGCGAACGACCCGAACGCGCCGCCGATGAAATAGCTCGTCAGGTAGATCGTCGTCACGCGGCTGCGTGCGTTGCCCGCGAGCGCATAGATCACGCTCTGGTTCGAGATGTGCATGCCCTGCACGCCGACGTCGAGCAGCAGGATGCCCGCGATCAGCGCCGCGAGCGAATGCGAGCCGGTCGCGATCAGCGCGAACGACGCGAGCACGGCCGCCGCGAACAGGCCGGTGGCCGCATTGCCGTGGCCGCGATCGACGAGCCGGCCGGCCGACGTCGCCGCAAGCGCGCCGACCGCGCCGACGATCCCGAACAGGCCGATCTGCCCTTCCGAATAGCTGTACGGCGGTTGGCTCAGCAAAAACGTGAGGCCCGTCCACAGCAGGCTGAAGCACGCGAACACGAGCGCACCGTAGGTCGAGCGCAGCGCGATCGGCGGCTGCGCGCGCACCAGCGCGACGAGCGACTTCATCAGCGCCGCGTAGTCGACGTGCGCGTCGCGGCGATCCTTCGGCAGCTTCACGGCGAGCACGGCGGTCAGCGCGAGCACCATCGCGGCGGCGATACCGTACACCGCGCGCCAGCCGAGCCAGTCGGCGATCGCGCCGGCCGCGACGCGCGCGAGCAGGATACCCAGCAGGAGCCCGCTCATCACGGTGCCGACCGCGCGGCCGCGCGAGCGTGCGTCGGCGAGCGACGCCGCGAACGGCACGAGCAGCTGCGTCGAACAGGTGACGAAGCCGACCGCGACGTTCGCGACGACGAACATCGTGAAGTTCGTGCTGGACGCGACCGCGATCAGTGCGACGACGTTGAGCATCAGCAGCCGCACGATCAGCGTATGGCGATTGACCGCGTCGCCGAGCGGGACGATCAGCAGCAGGCTGGCCGCATAGCCGAGCTGCGTCAGCGTGACGAGATAGCCGAGCTCGGTCGGCGCGCGCCCGAAGCTGTGCGCGATCGCGGCGAGCAGCGGTTGCGCGTAATAGATGTTGCCGATGACGATGCCGCACGCGCATGCGAACAGCAGCGTCATGCCGCGGGTGAGGGGAGGGTGATCGTCGTGATGCGGTTCCATGGTCGCGAAAGACAGCGGCGCCGGCCGGCGGCACGGGGCCGTCGGTTGCGCGGGGTGACGGAAATCGGGGGCCGGCGTCGACGGATCGGCGGTGAGCCGAAGCGCGCCGGGCGGATCGCGGCCGGACCCAGATCGGGCGGGCGGCGGATCGCCGTGCGGCGGGCGCTGGCAGGGCGGGCCCGGGCGTGCCGCTTCCGTGCGGCGACAGCGGCGCTGCACGCAAGCGGATGTGCGTATGATGCGGGTATCGATTCATAGCGTCCAAGACTGGATCGTTATGGTCTCTATTGGTAAAACCAATACGTTGGTTGCGATGCTTCTCCGTCACATCCGCTATTTCCTGGCCGTCGCCGAGCAGCGCAGTTTCACGCGCGCGGCCGATGCGCTGCACGTGTCGCAGCCGACGCTGTCGCAGCAGGTCCGTCAGCTCGAGGAAACGCTCGGCGTGCAGCTGTTCGACCGTTCGGGCCGCACGGTGCGGCTCACCGAATTCGGCGAGGTCTATGCGCGGCATGCGCGCGCCGCGCTGCACGCGCTCGATGCCGGGCAGCGCGCGCTGCACGACGTCGCCGATCTCGGCAGCGGCTCGCTGCGGCTCGCGATGATGCCGACGTTCGCGGCTTACCTGAGCGGCTCGCTGATCGACGCATTCCATGCCGACCATCCGAACGTCGCGCTGACGATCGACGCGATGCCGCAGGCGCGCATCGAGGCGCTGCTCGCCGACGACCGGCTCGACGCCGGCTTCGCGTTCATGCCGCCGCGCGCACCGGACATCGACGCGCTGCCGCTGTGGGACGAGCCGCTCGCGCTGGTGACGGGGCGCACGCACCGCCTCGCGCGCCGCCGCCGCGCGCTGACGCCGGCCGAGCTCGGCGGCGAGCCGCTGGTGCTGCTGAGCCGCGCGTTCGCGACGCGCGAGCGCATCGACCGGTATTTCGTCGAGCACGGCGCGCGGCCGTCGATCGCGATCGAGACGAATACGGTCAGCGCGGTGCTGGAACTCGTGCGGTGCGGCCGGCTCGCGACGGTGCTGCCCGACGCGGTCGCGCGCGAGAGCGGCGACCTGTGCGCGCTGGAGATCGATCCGCCGCTGCCGACGCGCACGGCCGCGCTGCTCACGCGCAAGGGCGCGTACCGCAGCGTCGCGGCGCGCGCCTTCATCGAGCGCGTGCTCGCCTATCGCGATTCGTCGGAACGGTGACCGGCGGGCCGGCCGGACGGGCAGGCGGCGGCGCGGGGGAATTACGCGCCGGGCGTCGGGAAGAACACGCCCGCGCGCTGCGCGGCGTTCGCGATGTGCGTTTCGATCGCGATGCCGGCGGTGGTCGCATCGCGCGCGATCAGCGCGTCGACGATCGCGCGGTGCTCGTGCCACGTCGACAGCAGCAGTTCGCGACGATAGAACGGCATGCGCTGGCTTTCCTTCATGATGTCCGCGCTGCTGCGCAGGATGGACTCGATCGCCGCGTTGCCGGCCAGATGGATGATCCGCATGTGGAAGTCGAAGTCGAGCCGCGAGGCTTCTTCGAGTGCGTTCTCCGTCAGCGCGACGTGCAGGTCGGCGAGGTTGTCCTCGAACCACGCGATGTCGTCGTCGCTGACCACGCGCGCGGCCATCCGCGCGGCGAAGCCTTCGAGCGCATAGCGCATCTGGTAGGTGTCGGGCGGCGACGACTGCTCGGCGAATTGCCACGGATGCGCGGCCGACGCCTGCGCGCTTTCGACGTACACGCCCTTGCCCGCGCGGATGCGCAGCATCCCGAGCGCCTCGAGCGTCGACAGTGCCTCGCGCAGCGACGCGCGGCTGATTTCCAGCTCCTCGGAGAGCTGGCGCTGGGCCGGCAGCAGGCTGCCGACCGGGTACACGCCTGTCTCGATCCGGTCGCGGATCGTCGCGATGGCGGTGTCGGTCACGGTATGCGGAACATTTTTCATGGTGTGAACGATGGCCGGTCTGACCGGCATTGTAATCCGCCCGCGAGAGGTGCACGACCGCCTACGGGAAAGCCACGATCCGCCCCTTTCCAGGGTGCCGCAAGCCCGTGCGCGGGGGCGGGAAATCCCTATTTTGTTCGTCCTTGACGCCACTATATCGGCTTCCTACTATCCCCCATAACATCACTGGTCTTACCAGTATGAACAGACGAAACTGCAACCGTTGGATCGGGAGAGCGCCGTGTCGAAATTCCTCAATTCGCTGTTTGGCCGGGTAGTCGTCGCATTAATCCTGGGGGTCGCGCTCGGCGCGTTCTTCCCGCACTTCGCCGAGTCGCTGCGTCCGCTCGGCGACGGCTTCCTGAAGCTCATCAAGATGGTCATCGGCCCGATCGTGTTCTGCGTCGTGGTCAGCGGCATGGCCAATGCGGGCGACTTGAAGAAGGTCGGCCGGGTCGGCCTGAAGGCGGTCGTCTACTTCGAGGTGATGACGACGCTCGCGCTCGGCATCGGGCTCGTCCTTGCCTGGGTCACGCGCCCCGGCGTCGGGATGAACATCGACCTGCGCTCGCTCGACGCGGCGTCGCTGTCGACGTACGCGAAGAACGCCGAAAGCCTGAAGGACACGGCCGGCTACCTGATGAAGATCATCCCCGAGACGGCGATCGACGCGTTCGCGAAGGGCGACATCCTGCAGATCCTGGTGTTCGCGGTGCTGTTCGGCTCCGCGCTGTCGCTGCTCGGCGACAAGGCGCAGCGCGTCAATTCGCTGATCGAGGAGCTGTCGCACGTGTTCTTCCGGATCATCGGCTTCATCATCAAGCTCGCGCCGCTCGGCGTGCTCGGCGCGATCGCGTTCACGACCGGCAAGTACGGCGTCGCGTCGCTCAAGCAGCTCGGCTACCTGGTCGCGGTGTTCTACCTGAGCTGCTTCGTGTTCGTCACGGTCGTGCTCGGCGCGGTGATGCGGCTCGCGGGCTTCTCCGTGTTCAAGCTGATCCGCTATCTGCGCGAGGAACTGTCGATCGTGCTCGGCACGGCGTCGTCGGACGCCGTGTTGCCGCAGGTGATGAGCAAGCTCGAATACATGGGCATCAAGGATTCGACCGTCGGCCTCGTGATTCCGACCGGCTATTCGTTCAACCTCGACGGCTTCTCGATCTACCTGACGCTCGCGGTGCTGTTCATCGCGCAGGCCACCAACACGCCGCTGTCCACGCACGACCTGATCGTCGTGCTGCTCGTGTCGCTCGTCACGTCGAAGGGCGCGCACGGCATCCCCGGCTCGGCGATCGTGATTCTCGCGGCGACGCTGTCGGCGATTCCCGCGATTCCGGTGCTCGGCCTCGTGCTGATCCTGCCGGTCGACTGGTTCGTCGGCATCGCCCGCGCGTTGACCAACCTGATCGGCAACTGCGTCGCGACGGTGGTGGTCGCCGTGTGGGAGAACGACATCGATCGGGCCCGCGCGAAGCGCGTGCTGAACCGCGAGCTGCGCTACGTGGCCGATGCGCCGGGCGGCGCCGCACCGGTCGCCGGCGACCAGGCTCACGCGCTCTGAACACGCCGCTCGCGCGGCGCGGCTTCCCCGGCCGCACCGCGCGACCGAACTTCATGCGACCGGCGCGCCGATGCGCCGGCGCTTGTCAAAAAAATGGAGACGACATGGCAGCCCCCATCCTCGATCCGAACGCGCCGGCCTTCACGCGGCGCTACATGAACCTCGCCGACCCGCGCCTGGGTGCGCAGGCGCTCTTCGCCAGCGACGAATTCTTCGCGCCGAAGGAGCGCATGCTGAATCCCGAGCCGGCCGTGTTCATTCCCGGCAAGTACGACGACCACGGCAAGTGGATGGACGGCTGGGAAACCCGCCGCAAGCGTACGACCGGCCACGACTTCTGCGTGGTCCGGCTCGCGCGGCCGGGCGTGATCCACGGCGTCGATCTCGATACGAGCCACTTCACCGGCAACTTCCCGCCGGCCGCGTCGATCGAGGCCTGCGCGGTGGACGGCGACACGCCGCCGGACGACGCTGAATGGCGCACGATCGTCCCCGCGACGACGCTGCAGGGCAATGCGCATCACTACGTGAGCGTCGACGATGCGCAGCCGGTCACGCATCTGCGCGTGAACCTGTATCCGGACGGCGGGCTCGCGCGGCTGCGCGTGTACGGCCAGCCGCAGCGCGACTGGCGCCGCGTGCCGGCCGGCGAGCTCGTCGATCTCGCGGCGATCGAGAACGGCGGCTATCTGGTGGCCGCGAACAACCAGCACTTCGGCCCGGCCTCGCAGATGCTGATGCCGGGGCGCGGCGCGAACATGGGCGACGGCTGGGAAACGCGGCGCCGGCGCGAGCCCGGCAACGACTGGGCGATCGTCGCGCTCGCGCGGCCGGGCATCATCCGGCGCGTCGAGGTCGATACGGCGTTCTTCAAGGGCAATTTCCCCGACCGCTGCTCGCTGCAGGCCGCGCACGTGACGGGCGGCACCGACGATTCGATCGTCACGCAGGCGATGTTCTGGGCCGAACTGCTCGGCGAGCAGAAGCTGCAGATGGATCGCGTGCACACGTTCGACTCGCTCGCCGCGCTCGGCCCCGTCACGCACGTGCGGTTCAACATCTTCCCGGACGGCGGCGTGTCGCGCCTGCGTCTGTGGGGCGAGCCGGCTTGAAGGAGGGCAGCGGCATGAGCGGCACTCCCATCCTGCGCGTCGAGCGCCTGACTCGCGAAGCGTTCGCGCCGTTCGGCGACGTGATCGCGCTCGAAGGCGCGCGGCATTTCCCGATCAACGGCGGCACGACCGAGCGCTTTCACGATCTCGCGACGATCGACGTGTGCGCGGACGGCGGCCGGCCGCTTGTCAGCGTGTTTCGCGCGCAGCCGCGTGCGCTGCCGGTCGCGGTCACGCTGATGGAGCGTCACCCGCACGGCAGCCAGGCGTTCATCCCGCTCGCGGCGGTGTCGCGCTACGCGATCGTCGTCGCGCCGGCCGGCGAATTCCGACCCGACGCGATGCGCGCGTTCCTGGCCGAAGGCTGGCAGGGCGTCAATTATGCGAAGGGTGTCTGGCACCATCCGCTGCTCGCGCTCGACGCGGTCAGCGATTTCGTGATCGTCGATCGCGGCGGCCCGCAGCCGAACTGCGACGAGATTCCGCTGGAGCGTCCGTGGGCGCTCGATTTCGAGTCGGCCTGCGCGGGCGTCGAAGGGCTTTCGTAAGCATCCCGGGCGCGCGGCACGCTCGCCCAAAAAAGCAGACGGCCCGGGCGGCGGGATGCCGGCCGGGCCGTGCTGCGTGCGCCGGTGGCGCGAGTCAGTGCTTGCGGTGCGGGCAGTTCTCGGTCGTGCACGAGCCGTACATCGCGAGCGAATGCTCCTGGAGCCGGAAGCCGCGCTCCTTCGCGATCGCCTGCTGGCGGCTCTCGATCTCGGCGTCGAAGAATTCCTCGACGCGGCCGCAATCGAGGCACACGAGGTGGTCGTGGTGCGAACCTTCGTTCAGCTCGAACACCGCCTTGCCGGATTCGAAGTTGCTGCGCGTGAGCAGGCCGGCCTGCTCGAACTGCGTGAGCACGCGGTAGACGGTCGCGAGCCCGATGTCGAGCTGCTCGTTGAGCAGGTTGCGGTAGACGTCTTCGGCCGTCAGGTGGCGCACGGGGCTCTGCTGGAAGATCTCGAGAATCTTGAGGCGCGGTAGGGTGGCCTTTAGCCCGATATTCTTGAGATCCGTCGGATTGGTCATGGCTAGGCATCCCTAGAGTACAATGCAGGGCTTCAATGTTACCGGCTTTTCGCCGTTCCAGATATACGCGCGGCCTGCACGCGGGCCAGCACGGTGAAGGAAATGATCCCAGAATCGCTTTCGCACTTTCAGAGGAGTCGCATGCGGAGTGCCATCATCGCTGCCGCCGCCGTTGTCGCGCTGGCGGGTTGTTCGTCGTACGACAGCGTGACGCAGCGCATTGCGCAGAGCATCACGCCGTATCGGATCACCGTCGTGCAAGGCAACTTCGTGTCGCAGGAGAAGGCCGCACAGTTGCAGGTCGGGATGACGCGCGAGCAGGTCCGCGCGCTGCTCGGCACGCCGCTGCTGGCGGACATGTTCCACGCGGATCGCTGGGATTACCTTTTCTACTTCAAGCGCGGCTCGACGTCGATCGTCCAGCAGCGCGACCTCGTGGTCAATTTCTCGGGCGATCGCGTGGCGAGCTGGACCGGCGCCGACAACCTGCCGTCCGAGCTCGACCTGCTGGCCGACATCGACGGCGACCGCGGCGGCAAGAAGGCGAAGGCCGCTGCCGCGGCGAAGAAGGCGTCCGAAGCCGCCGCCGCGAGCGCCGCGGAGGCTGCCGCTGCCGCGAACCCGGCCGCCAGCCCGGCCACGGTGCCGGCGTCCGCCGCGGCGGTCGACCAGGATGCGAACGCCCAGGCGGCGCGCGCGGCGAACCGCGCGACCAACCAGGTGTCGGGTCAGGGTTCGGGTTCGCGCCGCTTCACGCCGGCCGCACAGGCCTCGGGCGGCGCGCCGGTGCCGGGCGGCCAGCCGCCGGGCGCCGCGCCGGCGATCCAGCCGCAGTTCCAGTTCCATCGTCCGCCGCAGCCGAACGTGTCGAACGAGGCGTCGCCGCCGGTCGGTCCGCAAGGCTCGGACAACCTGCAGAACCAGCCGCTCACCGCACCGGCCCAGTAAGCGGCCGGCGTGCGGAAACGGGGCGGCATGCGCCGCCCGCCTTTAGACCTGTCGTGTAGAAAGCCATGAAGATTGCGATTGCCGGCGCATCGGGCCGAATGGGCCGGATGCTGATCGAAGCCGTACTCAACGACGCCGACGCGCAGCTCGTCGGCGCGCTCGACCGCGCCGGTTCGCCGTTCCTCGGCCAGGACGCCGGTGCGTTCCTCGGCAAGGACACCGGCGTCAAGCTGACCGACGACCTCGACGCCGTGTTCGCGCAGGCCGACTACCTGATCGATTTCACGCGGCCGGAAGGCACGATGGCCCACATCGAGGCCGCGCTGCGCCACGACGTGAAGCTCGTGATCGGCACGACCGGCTTCACCGCCGAGCAGAAGACCGAGCTGCAGGCCGCTGCGGCCAAGCTCGGCATCGTGTTCGCGGCGAACATGAGCGTCGGCGTGAACGTCACGCTGAAGCTGCTCGAATTCGCGGCGAAGCATTTCTCGCACGGCTACGACATCGAGATCATCGAGGCGCATCATCGCCACAAGGTCGACGCGCCGTCGGGCACCGCGCTGATGATGGGCGAGGCCGTCGCCGGCGCGCTCGGCCGCTCGCTCGACGATTGCGCGGTGTACGGCCGCCACGGCGTGACGGGCGAGCGCGATCCGTCGTCGATCGGCTTTGCCGCGGTGCGCGGCGGCGACATCGTCGGCGACCACACCGTGCTGTTCGCCGGGATCGGCGAGCGCATCGAGATCACGCACAAGTCGTCGAGCCGCGTGTCGTACGCGCAGGGCGCGTTGCGTGCGGTCCGGTTCCTGTCGGCGCGCGGCGCCGGCCTGTTCGACATGCAGGACGTGCTCGGCCTGCGCTGACCCCGCGAGGAAACTCCGATGGCGATTCCCACCGGCGTTGTCCACTACCTCGAAAGCGGCGATGCGATCACGCACGCCGTCTCCTATGTGCTGCTGGCGATGTCCGTCGCCAGCTGGTGCTTCCTCCTCATGAAAGCCTGGCTGCTGGTCCGCGCGAAGCGGCAGGGGCCGCGCGCGCTTGCCGCGTTCTGGCGCGCGCCGTCGCTCGACGCGGGGATCGCCGCGCTCGCCGGCGCCGATCGCGAGCGCGTATTCGTGCCGCTCGCCGAAGCCGCGCGCGACGCGGCCGCCGACCACGACCCCACCGCGCTGGCCGCGCGCGTCGAGCACGGCGAGCGCGTGCTGCGCGCGTTGCGTCATGCGATGCTGCGCTCGCAGCGGCGCCTCGAATTCGGCCAGGTGCTGCTCGCGTCGATCGGCAGCACCGCGCCGTTCGTCGGGCTGCTCGGCACCGTGTGGGGCATCTATCACGCGCTCGGCAGCATCGCCGCGAGCGGGCAGGCGCAGATCGAGAACGTCGCGGGGCCGGTCGGCGAGGCGCTGATCATGACCGCGTTCGGGCTGGTCGTCGCGATTCCCGCGGTGCTCGCGTACAACATCCTCGGCCGGCTCGTCCGGCAGCTCGCCGAGGAACTCGACGGCTTCGCGCGCGATCTGCACGTGTTCGTGTGCGCACAGGGCGCCTGACGCGCCGGCTCCGGAGGAACGATCATGGCATTCGGCGGACTGGAGCATCACAAGACGTCCGCGCCGATGGCGGAGATCAACATGACGCCGCTGATCGACGTGATGCTCGTGCTGCTCGTCATCTTCATCATCACCGCGCCGCTGATGACGCACGCGATCCGGCTCGACCTGCCGAAGGTCGCGGCGAGCGTCGCGCGCGACACGCCGCAGTCGGTCACGCTGTCGATCGACGATGCCGGCAAGCTGTACTGGGACGACACGCCCGTCGCGCTCGACGCGCTGCCCGCGCGCTTCAAGGCGGCGGCCGCGGGCGCGGCACCGCCGGAGCTGCGGCTGCGCGCGTCGCGCGCGACGCGCTACGACGTGATCGCGCAGGTGATGGGCGCCGCGCAGGCCGCGGGCCTCACGCGGATCGGCTTCGTGACCGACGTGCCGCCGGCCGGCGCCGCCGGCGCGAAACCCTGATCCGTCGCAGTTGCGGCCGCTGGCCCGCGAGACCGGCCGTGCGGGCCCGCACGGGCGGTATAATCGACGTTTTTCCCGGCCCGGAACCGGTCAGCCCGTTCCTGTGCCGGGCACGCACGATTTCGATCCAATCCTGCGCGCGCCGTCGCGCCGCCTAAAGCCTAGCCCGAACCACACCATGCACGAGAGATACGTACCCGCCGACGTCGAAGCCGCCGCCCAGGGCGACTGGCGCGCAGCCGATGCCTACAAGACGAAGGAAGATTCGCAGAAGCCGAAGTTCTATTGCGTATCGATGCTGCCGTACCCGTCCGGCAAGCTGCACATGGGTCACGTGCGCAACTACACGATCAACGACGTGATGTACCGCTATCTGCGGATGAACGGCTACAACACGCTGATGCCGATGGGCTGGGATGCGTTCGGGATGCCGGCCGAGAACGCCGCGATGGCCAACGGCGTGCCGCCCGCGAAGTGGACCTACGACAACATCGACTACATGAAGGGCCAGATGCAGTCGATGGGCCTCGCGATCGACTGGTCGCGCGAGATCGCGACGTGCAAGCCCGACTACTACAAGTGGAACCAGTGGCTGTTCCTGAAGATGCTCGAGAAGGGCATCGCGTACAAGAAGACGGGCACCGTGAACTGGGACCCGGTCGACCAGACCGTGCTCGCGAACGAGCAGGTGATCGACGGCCGCGGCTGGCGCTCGGGCGCGCTCGTCGAGAAGCGCGAGATCCCGATGTACTACCTGCGGATCACGCAGTACGCGGATGAGCTGCTGAACGACCTCGACGGCCTCGGCTGGCCCGAGCGCGTGAAGATCATGCAGCAGAACTGGATCGGCAAGAGCTTCGGCGTGAACTTCGGCTTCCCGTACGAACTCGACGGCGAGCAGAAGCTGCTGCGCGTGTTCACGACGCGCGCCGACACGATCATGGGCGTCACGTTCTGCGCGATCGCGGCCGAGCACCCGCTCGCCACGCGCCTCGCGCAGGACAAGCCGGAGCTGCTCGCGTTCATCGACGAATGCAAGCGCGGCGGCGTCGCCGAGGCCGACGTCGCGACGATGGAGAAGAAGGGCGTCGCGACCGGCTTCTCGGTCAAGCACCCGCTGACCGGCGAGCCGGTCGAGGTGTGGATCGGCAACTACGTGCTGATGAGCTATGGCGAAGGCGCGGTGATGGGCGTGCCGGGCCACGACGAGCGCGATTTCGCGTTCGCGAAGAAATACGGTCTGCCGATCAAGCAGGTGATCGCGAGCGAAGGGCAGACGTACTCGCTCGACGCATGGCAGGAGTGGTACGGCGACAAGGAAACCGCGGTCTGCGTGAACAGCGGCAAGTACGACGGCCTGCGCTACACGGAAGCGGTCGACGCGGTCGCCGCCGACCTGAAGGCCGGCGGCTTCGGCGACAAGCAGGTCACGTGGCGCCTGCGCGACTGGGGCGTGTCGCGCCAGCGCTACTGGGGCACGCCGATCCCGATCATCCACTGCCCGTCGTGCGGCGACGTGCCGGTGCCGGAGCAGGATCTGCCGGTCGTGCTGCCGGAAGACCTCGTGCCGGACGGCTCGGGCAATCCGCTCGCGAAGTCGGAAGCGTTCCTGAACTGCACGTGCCCGAAGTGCGGCGCGGCCGCGAAGCGCGAAACCGACACGATGGACACCTTCGTCGATTCGTCGTGGTACTTCTCGCGCTACACGGCGCCGGACGCCGAGACGATGGTCGACGCGCGCACCGATTACTGGATGCCGATGGATCAGTACATCGGCGGCATCGAGCATGCGATCCTGCACCTGCTGTATTCGCGCTTCTGGACCAAGGTGATGCGCGACCTCGGCCTCGTGAAGTTCGGCGAGCCGGCGAAGAACCTGCTCACGCAGGGGATGGTGCTGAACGAGACGTACTACCGCGAAGACGCAGCGGGCAAGAAGACCTGGTACAACCCGCTCGACGTGACGGTCACGCACGACGACAAGGGCCGCCCGGTCGGCGCGACGCTGAATGCGGACGGCCAGCCGGTCGTGCTCGGCGGCATCGAAAAGATGTCGAAGTCGAAGAACAACGGCGTCGATCCGCAACTGCTGATCGACCAGTACGGCGCCGATACCGCGCGCCTGTTCACGATGTTCGCGGCGCCGCCCGAGCAGCAGCTCGAATGGTCGGGCGCGGGCGTCGAGGGTGCGAGCCGCTTCCTGCGCCGCGTGTGGAGCTTCGGCTACGCGAACCGCGAAGCGCTCGCCGCGCGCACGGGCTTCGACGCCGCGGCGCTCGGCGACACCGACAAGGCGCTGCGCCGCGAAATCTACGGCGTGCTGAAGCAGGCCGATTTCGACTACCAGCGCCTGCAGTACAACACGGTCGTGTCGGCCGCGATGAAGATGCTGAACGCGATCGACGGCGCGAAGGGCGCGACGCCCGCCGTGCTGCGCGAGACGTACGGCGTGCTGCTGCGCGTGCTGTATCCGGTCGTGCCGCACGTCACGTTCGAGCTGTGGAAGGCGCTCGGCTACGCGGACGAATTCGGCCCGCTGCTCGATGCGCCGTGGCCGAAGGTCGACGAGGCCGCGCTCGAGCAGGCCGAGATCGAACTCGTGCTGCAGGTGAACGGCAAGGTGCGCGGTGCGCTGAAGGTCGCGAAGGACGCGAGCCGCGACGCGATCGAAGCGGCGGCGGTGGCCGACGAGGCATTCGCGAAATTCAGCGACGGCAAGCCGGCGAAGAAGATCGTCGTCGTGCCGGGCCGCCTCGTGAACATCGTCGTCTGACGGCCGCCGCCGTCGGACGTACCCAGAAGGAGCGAAGGTGATCCGCAGATCGTTTTTGATGCTCGTCGGCAGCGCGGTCGTGCTGTCGGCATGCGGCTTCCAGTTGCGCGGCCAGCAGGACTACGCGTTCAAGCACCTGTTCGTGGCCGGTGCGCCGGCGCCCGTCGAGGCGCGGCTCACGCGCCTCGTCCAGGCCGGCAGCGACACGAAGATCGTCAAGTCGCCGGACGACGCCGACGCCGTGCTGCGCATGTGGGAGTCGCGTGGCCAGAACACGCTGACGCTCAACAAGTACGGCTCCGCGCAGGAATACGCGCTGTTCTACACGCTGAACTACACGCTGACGAGCAAGGACGGCACCGTGCTGATCCCGCCGAGCGCGATCGCGCTGAACCGCGCGATGACGTACAGCGACCAGTACACGAACGCGAAGGCGCAGGAAGCCGACATCCTGTACGGCGACATGCAGAACGACGCGGTCGATCAACTGATGCGGCGTCTCGCGATCGTCCACTCGCTGACGCCGGCGCCGGAAGACGTGGTGCCGGGCGTGGCGCCGCGCGCGCCGCTGCCGCCGCCGCCGCTCTGATCGCGGGCGCACGCAGCGATGCAATTGCGACTTGATGCGCTGGAGCCGCACCTCGCGAAGGGGTTGGCCGGGCTCTATACCGTCTACGGCGACGAGCCGCTGCTCGCGCAGGAAGCGTGCGACCGCATTCGTGCGGCCGCGCGCGCGGCCGGCTTCACCGAGCGTTCGGTGCATACGGTCGAGCGCGGCTTCGACTGGAGCGTGCTGCTCGGCGCGACCCAGGCGATGTCGCTGTTCGGCGAACGCCAGTTGATCGAGCTGCGCATTCCGTCGGGCAAGCCCGGCAAGGAAGGCGCCGATGCGCTGAAGACGCTCGCCGCCACGCCCAATCCGGACGCGCTGATGCTCGTCACGTTGCCGCGCCTCGACGCGGCCACGCAGAAATCCGCCTGGTTTACCGCCCTGCAGAACGGCGGTGTCGCGCTGAAGATCGATCCGGTCGACCGCGCGCAGCTGCCGAACTGGATCGGCCAGCGTCTGGCGATGCAGGGCCAGCGCGTCGCGCCCGGCGACGACGGGCGCCGCGCGCTGCAGTTCATCGCGGAGCGCGTCGAGGGCAACCTGCTCGCCGCGCACCAGGAAATCCAGAAACTCGGGCTGCTGTATCCGCAGGGCGTGCTGTCGTTCGAGCAGGTGCACGACGCGGTGCTGAACGTCGCGCGTTACGACGTGTTCAAGCTGAACGAAGCGATGCTCGCCGGCGACGCCGCGCGGCTCGCGCGGATGATCGACGGGCTGAAGGGCGAGGGCGAGGCGATCGTGCTCGTGATGTGGGCCGTCGTCGAGGAACTGCGCACGCTGCTGCGGATCAAGCGCGGCACGACGGCCGGCAAGCCGCTCGCGACGCTGCTGCGCGAGAACCGCGTGTGGGGGCCGCGCGAGCGGTTGATCGCGCCCGCGCTGAACCGCGTGTCGGAAGCGGTGCTCGAAAAGGCGCTCGCGTTCGCCGCGAAGCTCGACCGGCAGGTCAAGGGGCTCACGGCCGTCACGCCCGGCCGCCGCACGCAGGACGAACCGCCGCCCGACCCGTGGGACGGGCTGTTCCAGCTCGCGATGACGGTCGCGGGCGAGCGCGGCGAGCGACCGCCGACCGCGGGTCGCGTGCGACGCTAAGTCCCTTCCGGGCCTTCAGCGCGCGCTGCGCAACCCGCTTACAATGCTTCGATGGCGGGCAGCGGCCTGTCGGCCGCCGCCCTGCACGGATGGCTGTCCTGCGGACCGTCGCACCCGGATGGTCGTCCCCCGGATGGCCGGCCCCCGGAAGGCCGGCCCCTGCTTCCCCACGAATTCATGCCGCTCCGCGCGGCTCGCTTCTCGAGTCACACGATGGATATCGATCAGTACATGACCGACCTGGGCCGTCGCGCCCGGCACGCTTCCCGCGCGATGGCGCGCGCCAGCACGGCCGCGAAGAACGCGGCGCTCGACGCCGTGGCCCGCGCGATCGAACGCGACGCGCAGGCGCTGAAGGAGGCGAATGCGCGCGACGTCGCCCGCGCCCGCGAAAAGGGGCTCGATGCGGCGTTCGTCGACCGCCTGACGCTGTCGGACAAGGCGTTGAAGACGATGGTCGAAGGGCTGCGTCAGGTCGCGTCGCTCGCCGATCCGATCGGCGAGATCGGCAACCTCAAGTTCCGCCCGAGCGGGATCCAGGTCGGCCAGATGCGCGTGCCGCTCGGCGTGATCGGCATCATTTACGAATCGCGCCCGAACGTGACGATCGACGCGGCCGCGCTGTGCCTGAAGTCGGGCAACGCGACGATCCTGCGCGGCGGCTCGGAAGCGCTCGAGTCGAACGCGGCGCTCGCGAAGCTGATCGGCGAAGGGCTCGAGGCGGCCGGGCTGCCGCAGGACGCGGTGCAGGTCGTCGCGACGGCCGATCGCGCGGCGGTCGGCAAGCTGATCACGATGACCGAATACGTCGACGTGATCGTGCCGCGCGGCGGCAAGAGCCTGATCGAACGGCTGATCAACGAGGCCCGCGTGCCGATGATCAAGCACCTCGACGGCATCTGCCACGTGTATGTCGACGACCGCGCCGATCTCGCGAAGGCGCTGACCGTCTGCGACAACGCGAAAACGCACCGCTACGGCACCTGCAACACGATGGAGACGCTGCTCGTGTCGGGCGGCATCGCCGCGACGCTGCTGCCGCCGCTCGGCAAGCTGTATCGCGACAAGCAGGTCGAACTGCGCGTCGACGCGGCCGCGCGCGCGGTGCTGGCGGACGCGGGCGTCGGCCCGCTCGTCGACGCGACCGAAGAAGACTGGCACACCGAGTATCTCGCGCCGGTGCTCGCGATCAAGGTCGTCGACGGGCTCGACGCCGCGATCGAGCACATCAACCACTACGGCTCGCATCACACCGATGCGATCGTCACCGAGGATCACGACCGCGCGATGCGGTTCCTGCGCGAAGTCGATTCGGCGAGCGTGATGGTCAACGCGTCGACGCGCTTCGCGGACGGTTTCGAATTCGGCCTCGGCGCGGAAATCGGCATCTCGAACGACAAGCTGCACGCACGCGGCCCCGTCGGCCTGGAAGGGCTGACGTCGCTGAAATACGTGGTGCTCGGGCACGGCGAAGGCCGTCAGTAAGTCAACAACGAGGCGCATCACCAATGGCAATGCTCTGGGTCAAGACGTTCCATATCGTTCTGATCGCCGCGTGGTTCGCGGGGCTCTTCTATCTGCCGCGCATCTACGTGAACCTGGCCATGGAGACCGATCCGGCCGCGGTGCGGCGTCTGCTCTTGATGGCGCGCAAGCTGTTCCGCTTCATGACGATGATCGCGGTGCCGGCGCTGGCGTGCGGGCTGTGGCTCTGGCTCGCGATCGGCATCGGGCAGGGGCAGGGCTGGATCCATGCGAAGGTGACGGTGGTGCTGCTGCTCGTGATCTACCACGCGTATTGCGGGCACCTGCTGCGGGTGTTCGAGCGCGGCGAGAACCGCCGCACCGACAAGTGGTATCGCGTGTTCAACGAACTGCCGGTGCTCGGCATGCTCGCGGCGGTCGCGCTGGTGGTGATCAAGCCGTTCTGAGCGGCGCGGCCGGCGGTGACGTCGCCGTCGAATCATGCGCAACGGCGCCCCTCGGGGCGCCGTTGTTCGTTGACGGGCGGTTCCGTGCGTCGCCGGCTCAATCCTTCGCGTCGTCGATCCGGCGCCGCGTGATCGCTTCCTTCGCGCGGCCGACGCGCTCCATCAGCGCCGGCCCGCGCGACAGCGCGACACCGACCGCGAGAATGTCGCCGATCGCGAGATGCGACATCCGCGACGTCATCGGCGAGAACACGTCCGTTTCCTCGGCGACGTTCGACGCGAGGCTGACCGTCGCCAGTTTCGCGAGCGGCGAATGGCTCTGCGTGATCGCGACGACCTTCGCGCCGCACGCGAGCGCGGAGCGCGCGGCGTCGACGATGTCGCGCGTGCGGCCGGTGTTCGAGATCGCGACGACGACGTCGTGCGGCCCGAGCAGCGCCGACGACATCGAGAACGTGTGCGGATCCGAATACGCGACGCTCGGCACGCCGAGCCGGAAAAACTTGTGCTGGATGTCCTGCGCGGCGATGCCCGAGCCGCCGGCGCCGTAGAACTCGATGCGCGACGCGTTCGACAGCAGCGCGATCGCGTCGGCGACGCTGCCGGCGGACAGGCTGTTGCGCACTTCGATCAGCGCGCCGATCGTGCGGTCGAACACCTTGCCGATGATGCCGGGCGCCGGTTCGTCGGGCTCGACGTCGCGGTACACCGACGACACGCCCGGCGCCACGCTCTGCGCGAGCCGGATCTTGAATTCGCGAAAGCCGCTGCAGCCGAGCGCCTGGCAGAAGCGCGCGATCGTCGGCTGGCTGACGCCCGCACGGGTCGACAGCTCGGTCATCGCGAGGTCGAGCACCTCGCGCGGCGCGGCGAGAATGTAGTCGGCGAGCTTGCGCTCGGACGGGCGCAACTCGGCGCGGATCGCTTCAATGCGGGGCAGCATGGGACGGCGGACGGAAATCGGGTTCGGATGAGCGAGTGTATCGCAATCGAATTGTAGAAAATCTACATGAAAATACTAGCCCGGCCGCGACGGTTTCGGCGCGGGATCGGCAGAGGAGATTAGGGTTTTCACTGATTAAACCCTTGCTGGTGGCGGGAATAACGGTTGCGAGTGAATCGATCCGCATTGCATGCTTGTAGTTTTTCTACTAGACTGCCTTCGTTCGATCGACGAAGCTCGACCGTCCCCACGATTCCAACCGCCGGTGTCGGCCGGCATACAGGAGCGCCCAGCATGACGTCGCTGCACCCCACTCTGGCGAAGGTCACCGAACGCGTGATCGCCCGCAGCCAATCGACCCGTTCCGCCTATCTGCAGCGCATCGACGGCGCGCAAGGCAAGTTCCCGGCGCGCGGCGCGCTGTCGTGCGCGAACCTCGCGCACGGCTTCGCGGGCCTCGAGGGCAACGACAAGTTCGCGATCAAGGCGATCCGCGAGCCGAACATCGGCATCGTGTCCTCGTACAACGAGATGCTGTCCGCGCACGCGCCGTACAAGGATTTCCCCGAGATCATCAAGGCCGCCGCGCGCGAAAACGGCGGGGTCGCGCAGTTCGCCGGCGGCGTGCCGGCGATGTGCGACGGCGTCACGCAGGGCAACCCGGGGATGGAGCTGTCGCTGTTCTCGCGCGAGGCGATCGCGATGGGCACGGCGATCGCGCTCACGCACAACATGTTCGATGCGGCGCTCTGCCTCGGCATCTGCGACAAGATCGTGCCGGGCCTGCTGATCGGCGCGCTGCAGTTCGGCCACCTGCCGACGATCTTCGTGCCGGCCGGCCCGATGACGAGCGGCCTGTCGAACGACGACAAGGCGAAGATCCGCCAGCAGTTCGCGACCGGCCAGGTCGGCCGCGACGCGCTGCTCGAAGCCGAATCGGCCGCGTATCACGGCCACGGCACCTGCACGTTCTACGGCACCGCGAACAGCAACCAGATGCTGATGGAGCTGATGGGGCTGCACCTGCCGGGCTCGGCCTTCGTTCACCCGCATACGCCGCTGCGCACCGCGCTGACGGCCGAGGCCGCGCGCCGCGTGCTCGACCTGACCGTCGAGCGCGGCCACTACACGCCGATCGGCCACGTGATCGACGAAAAGGCGATCGTCAACGGGATCGTCGCGCTGCTCGCGACGGGCGGCTCGACCAACCACACGCTGCACCTCGTCGCGATCGCGCGCGCGGCCGGCATCCTGATCGACTGGAACGACTTCGACGAGCTGTCGGCCGTCGTGCCGCTGCTCGCGAAGATCTACCCGAACGGCAAGGCCGACGTGAACCACTTCCATGCGGCGGGCGGCGTCGCGTTCCTGGTACGCAACCTGCTCGAAGGCGGGCTGCTGCACGAGGACGTGACGACGGTCGCGGGCAAGGGCCTGTCGCACTACACGAAGGAGCCGAAGCTGATCGACGGCAAGCTGACGTGGGTCGACGGCGCGGCCGAGAGCCACGACACGAAGGTGCTGCGCGGCATTCGCGACCCGTTCCAGCCGGACGGCGGCCTGCGCCTGATGCAGGGCCGGCTCGGCCGCGGCGTGATCAAGATCTCGGCGGTCGCGCCGGAGCACCGCAAGGTGACGGCGCCCGCGATCGTGTTCGACTCGCAGGAGGCCGTGCAGGAAGCGTTCGATCGCGGCGAACTGAAGCGCGATTTCGTCGCGGTCGTGCGCTTCCAGGGTGCGCGCGCGAACGGCATGCCCGAGCTGCACCGTTTGACGCCGCTGCTCGGCGTGCTGCAGGATCAGGGCTTCCATGTCGCGCTGGTGACGGACGGGCGCATGTCGGGCGCGTCGGGCAAGGTGCCGGCGGTGATCCACGTGTCGCCGGAAGCGCTGCTGGCCGGCCCGATCGGCAAGGTGAAGACGGGCGATACGCTCGTGATCGACGCGGAAGCCGGCGTGCTCGACATCGAGATCGACGACGCCGAGTGGCACGCGCGCCCGGTCGCGCAGCCGCAGCACCAGGCCGAGAACGAAGTCGGGTTCGGACGCGAACTGTTCGGCGTGTTCCGCGCGGCCGCGGCGCCGGCCGAGCAGGGCGCATCGGTTTTCGGGGCGCTGGTCGGCGAAACGGCCGTCAGCGTCGCCGCATGAATTTCAAGGAGCCAATTCAATGAAGACGATTGCTGAAATCGTGAAGCTGGGCCCGGTCATTCCGGTGCTCGCATTCGACTCGGTCGAGCAGGGCGAACACGTGTCGCGGGCATTGCACGCGGGCGGCGTGAAGGTGCTCGAGATCACGCTGCGCACGCCGGCGGGCCTGGAGGCGATCCAGCGCGCGAGCCAGCTCGCGGACGACATCGTCGTCGGCGTCGGCACGATCACGAAACCCGAGCATTGCGCGCAGGCGAAGCGCGCGGGCGCGACATTCGGCGTGTCGCCGGGCCTGACGAAGGAACTGCATCTCGCGTCGCTCGACGCCGGTTTGCCGCTGCTGCCGGGCGTGATGACGCCGAGCGACATCATCCAGGCGCTCGAATTCGGCTACGAGATCGTGAAGTTCTTCCCCGCGCAGCAGGCGGGCGGCGTGCCGATGCTGCAGGCGTTCCACGGCCCGTTCCCGGCACTGAAGTTCTGCCCGACCGGCGGCATCACGGTCGACACCGCGCCGAACTTCCTGAAGCTGCCGAACGTCGTGTGCGTCGGCGGCTCGTGGCTCACGCCGAAGGCCGCGCTCGCCGCGCAGGATTGGGCCGAAGTCACGCGTCTCGCGCAAGCGGCGAGCCAGTTGCCCCGTTAAGACTTGTACCGGATGACCGTTCAACCCTCGGAGACGAGCGCTTAGTGCTTGTTTTACCGAGGGTTTTTGCTGATGGAACCGGTTCTATCCGCGGATCGCAAAGATAAGTAAAATTCAGCGTCCTGACGGGGGGGTACCTCCGTGTTTCGGAGACCTGCATAGCCGGGCATACTCGCAACGACTCGCCCGGTTCGAACAATTCTAGGAGGAGTGCCACATGGGGGCCGTCCAAGGCAGCATGCTGCTCGTATTCACGCTGATCGCGATTGCCGCGCTGATCCTGATGATCGCGCGCTACAAGATCTACCCGTTCCTGGTGCTGATCATCGTTTCGCTCGGCCTCGGCCTCGTCGTCGGCATGCCGATGGACAAGATCGTCAAGTCGTTCGAAACGGGCACCGGCGGCACGCTCGGTCACATTGCGATCGTCGTCGGCCTCGGCACGATGCTCGGCAAGATGATGGCCGAATCGGGCGGCGCCGAGCGGATCGCGACCACGCTGATCGACTGGTTCGGTGAAAAGAACATCCACTGGGCGATGATGTTCGTCGCGATCATCGTCGGCCTGCCGGTGTTCTTCGAAGTCGGCTTCGTGCTGCTGATCCCGATCGCGTTCAACGTCGCGAAGCGCACCGGCAAGTCGCTGCTCGTCGTCGGCCTGCCGATGGTGGCCGGCCTGTCGGTCGTGCACGGGCTGATCCCGCCGCACCCGGCCGCGCTGCTGGCCGTCCAGCAATACGGCGCCGATATCGGCAAGACGATCGCATTCGGCCTGGTCGTCGGCGTGCCGACCGCGATCATCGCAGGTCCGCTGTTCGCGCTGACGATCTCGAAGTTCGTGAAGTTGCCGGACAACAACCCGCTCGCATCGCAATTCGTCGATTCGAACGCGGATGGCCGCAAGCGCGAACTGCCGAGCTTCGGCATCACGCTGTTCACGATCCTGCTGCCCGTCGTGCTGATGCTCGTCGGCAGCTGGGCCGACCTGGTGTTCGCGCCGAAGTCGCTGCCGAACAACCTGCTGCGCTTTGCCGGCAACTCGGACGTCGCGCTGCTGATCGCCGTGCTCGTGAGCTTCTTCACGTTCGGCAAGCTGCAGGGCTTCAACCGCGATCAGATCCAGAAGTTCTGCGGCGAGTGCCTGGCGCCGATCGCCGGCATCACGCTGATCGTCGGCGCGGGCGGCGGCTTCGGCGGCGTCCTGCGCGACAGCGGGATCTCGCAGCAGATCGTCGAGACCGCGAAGCATGCGCACCTGTCGCCGCTGCTGCTCGGCTGGTTCGTCGCGGCGCTGATGCGTCTCGCGACGGGTTCGGCGACGGTCGCGATGACGACGGCCTGCGGCATCGTCGCGCCGATCGCGGCGGCGTCGGGCGCGGCGGTCAGCCCGGAACTGCTGGTGCTCGCGACCGGCTCGGGCTCGCTGATCTTCTCGCACGTGAACGACGGCGGTTTCTGGCTGATCAAGGAATACTTCGGGATGACGGTCGGTCAGACGTTCAAGACCTGGTCGCTGCTTGAAACCATCATCTCGGTGCTCGGTCTCAGCTTCACGTTGCTGCTGAGCATGGTTCTGTAACAAGGGGTAGTCAATGATTCTGATCGCAATGGGCGTGTCGGGCGCGGGCAAGTCGCTGATCGGCGAAATGCTGGCGGAACGCCTGTCGTGCAGCTATACCGATGGCGACGCGTTTCACAGCGCGGCGAACAAGGAAAAGATGCACCACGGTATTCCGCTGACCGATGAAGACCGCTGGCCGTGGCTGCGCACGATTCGCGCGGCCATCGAGGACAAGCAGCGCGCCGGCGAGACGGCCGTGTTCACGTGCTCGTCGCTGAAGCGCTCGTACCGCGACGTGCTGCGCGGCGCCGATACCGACGTGCGGTTCGTGTATCTGAAGGGCTCGTTCGAGGTGTTGCAAGAGCGCCTGAAGAGCCGCACCGGCCATTTCTTCGATCCGTCGCTGCTGAAAAGCCAGCTCGACACGCTCGAGGAGCCGGGCCCGGACGAAGCGATCGAGGTCAGCATCGACCTGACGCCCGAACAGATCGTCGACGAAGTGATCGTGAAACTCGGCCTCGCGCAGCAGCACTGAGCGCGGTTCGCGGCAATCGTATTGCAGCAATGACGCAGGCGCCCCAACGGGCGCCTGCGTCGTTTACGGACGTGTGGGCGCTCGGGCCGTGCGTGCGCGCTGCGCGATCCCGGCATCGACCATCACGAGATTCCGCCCGGCCCGCAACTGTCGCCGATCGCGATCCCCGCCGCGAAGGCGGCGACGAGCGTGATGAGCGCGCCGAACCGCGGGCGGACGACCGCGTTCCGACCGGCGAAAAAAGAAAAAGCCCGATGCGAATCGCTTCGCATCGGGCTTTTTTCCGTCCGGCGAAGGCGCTGCTTACGCGATCCGCTTCGCGAGCTCGACGGCCTTGCCGATGTACGACGCCGGCGTCATCGCGAGCAGGCGATCCTTCGCGTCCTGCGGGATCGCGAGCGTGCCGACGAATTCCTGCAGCGCTTCGCGCGTGATGCCCTTGCCGCGCGTCAGTTCCTTCAACTGCTCGTACGGGTTCTCGATGCCGTAGCGGCGCATCACCGTCTGCACCGGCTCGGCGAGCACTTCCCAGCAGTTGTCGAGATCTTCGTTCAGGCGCTGCGGGTTCACTTCGAGCTTGTCGAGGCCGCGGATCAGCGAATCGTACGCGAGCAGCGAATAGCCGAGCGCGACGCCCATGTTGCGCAGCACCGTCGAGTCGGTCAGGTCGCGCTGCCAGCGCGACACCGGCAGCTTGTCGGCGAGGTGGCGCAGCGTCGCGTTCGCGAGGCCGAGGTTGCCTTCCGAGTTCTCGAAGTCGATCGGGTTGACCTTGTGCGGCATCGTCGACGAGCCGATCTCGCCGGCCTTCGTCTTCTGCTTGAAGTAGCCGACCGAGATGTAGCCCCACACGTCGCGATCGAGGTCGAGCAGGATCGTGTTCGCGCGCGCGACCGCGTCGAACAGTTCGGCCATGTAGTCGTGCGGCTCGATCTGGATCGTGTACGGGTTGAACGTGAGCTTCAGGCGGTTCTCGATCACGTCGCGCGAGAACGCTTCCCAGTCGAATTCCGGATACGCGGACAGGTGCGCGTTGAAGTTGCCGACCGCGCCGTTCATCTTGCCGAGGATCTCGACCTTCTCGATGCGCGCGATCGCGCGGGCGAGGCGCGCGGCGACGTTCGCGAGTTCCTTGCCGAGCGTCGTCGGGCTGGCCGGCTGGCCGTGCGTGCGCGACAGCATCGGCTGTTCGGCGTGCGCGTGCGCGAGTGCGACGAGGCGCTGGTGGACCGTGCGCAGCGCCGGCAGGATCACGTGCTCGCGTGCGCCGGCGAGCATCATCCCGTGCGACGTGTTGTTGATGTCCTCGGACGTGCACGCGAAGTGGATGAATTCGCTCGCCTTCTCGAGTTCGGCCTGGCCCTTCACCGATTCCTTCAGCCAGTATTCGACGGCCTTCACGTCGTGGTTCGTCACGCGCTCGATTTCCTTGATGCGCGCGGCGTCGTGCGCGGTGAAGCGCTCGGCGAGCTGCAGCAGGAACTGCTCGGACGCTTCCGAGAAGCGCGGGACTTCCGCGAAGCCGGCGCGCGACAGCGCGATCAGCCAGTGCACCTCGACGGTGACGCGGTGGCGCATGAAGGCGGCTTCGGAGAGCCAGTCGCGCAGCGCTTCGGTCTTGCTGGCGTAGCGGCCGTCGATGGGCGAGAGCGCGGTGAGGGCGAAAAGCGTATCGGGACGAGTGTCGGACATGATCGGGCGGGCCTTGGGGCCGGGTCGAGCGAGGGGAGGGAATCCGGCATTTTACCATTGGCGCGGGACGATCCCGGCCGAACCGGTCCGGTCGCGGGCGCCACGGGCCGGCAAGGCTCGGGCAGCGCGCGAACGGCCTGCCGGCCGGCGCCCGCGCCGGCTCGTCGGGCCGCCAGGCAAGCCGCCGGCCGGGCCTGCCCGCCGGTAGAATGCAGGCTTCTTCCCGACCGCCGCCCGCCGCGCCCGCCTGCATGGAACTGAAATGGCTCGAAGACTTCGTCTCGCTCGCGGAAACGCGCAGCTTCAGCCGGTCCGCCGAGCTGCGGCACGTGTCGCAACCGGCGTTCTCGCGGCGCATCCAGGCGCTCGAGGCATGGCTCGCGACCGAGCTGATCGATCGTTCGGTCTATCCGACCCGGCTCACGCAGGCCGGGCAGATCTTCTACGAGCAGGCGCTGACGATGCTGTCGCAGGCGCACGAGGCCAGGACGCTGCTGCGCGGCCACGTCGGCGCACCGGTGCCGACGATTGAATTCGCGGTGCCGCACACGCTGTCGCTCACGTATTTCCCGCGCTGGCTCGAGCGGATCGAGGCGAAGATGGGGCAGGTCCACACGCGGCTGCGCGCGCTGAACGTGCACGACGCGGTACTGTCGCTCGTCGAGGGCGGCTGCGATCTCGTGATGGGCTACCACCACCCGAGCCATCCGGTCGCGCTCGACCCGGCTCGCTACGACATGCTGATTCTCGGCAGCGAGCCGATCAGCCCGTTCTCCGCGCCCGGCCGCGCGGGCCGGCCGCGCCACACGCTGCCGGGCGCGGCCGACGCGCGCGTGCCGTATCTGTCGTATACGCCGAACGCGTATCTCGGCCGGATGACCGAAGTCATCATCGCGAACGCGCCGACGCGGCTGTTCCTCGATCGCGTGTACGAAACCGACATGGCCGAAGGGCTGAAGGCGATGGCGCTCGCGGGCCACGGCGTCGCGTTCCTGCCGCACAGCGCGGTCGACGATGCGGTCGCGGGCGGCCGGCTGATCCGGCTCGACCGCTCGGCGCGCGGCGCCGGCGCGCATCCGTTCACGTTGACGATGGAGATCCGGCTGTACTGCGACAAGCTCGCGCTGCAGGGTGACGATCCGCGCCAGAAGCTCGTGCGCGCGCTGTGGGACGTCGTGCGCGACGAACTGCGCGAGACCGCCGGCGGCACCGCCGGCTAACCGCCGGCTAAGCGCCGACGGCTGATCCGGCCGAGCGATCCGGCCGGCTGACGGCGGCCTTGCGGCGCCTGTCGGACGGCTGTCCGCCGGCCGGACCGAGCGTCGGCAACGCGGTTTTTCACGAACGCGATGCCCGGCCGATCGCGGGCGTTCTTGCGCAAATCGACCGCGATTTTGCGAAAAATCGCGATCATGCAAGAAACGCATAATCGAATAAACAAACGGCATTGGATAAAAAAAACGGGTTTTTCGACAATGTGCGCAATCCGTTGAACGTTGGAGCTTCCATGTCTTCGCAACAGCAGTCCATCCCGTCCTACCTGCACGCCGACGATCTCGGCCCGTGGGGCAACTACCTTCAGCAGGTCGATCGCGTCGCGCCGTACCTCGGTTCGCTGTCGCGCTGGCTCGAAACGCTGAAGCGTCCGAAGCGCATCCTCGTCGTCGACGTGCCCATCGAGCTCGACAACGGTACCGTCGCGCACTTCGAGGGCTATCGCGTGCAGCACAACGTGTCGCGCGGCCCGGGCAAGGGCGGCGTGCGCTACCACCAGGACGTGACGCTGTCGGAAGTGATGGCGCTGTCGGCATGGATGTCGGTGAAGAACGCGGCCGTGAACGTGCCGTACGGCGGCGCGAAGGGCGGCATCCGCGTCGACCCGCGCAAGCTGTCGCGCGGCGAGCTCGAGCGCGTGACGCGTCGCTACACCAGCGAAATCGGCATCATCATCGGCCCGAACACCGACATTCCGGCGCCGGACGTCAACACCAACGAACAGGTGATGGCGTGGATGATGGATACCTTCTCGATGAACCAGGGCCAGACGTCGACCGGCGTCGTGACCGGCAAGCCGATCGCGCTCGGCGGTTCGCTCGGCCGCAAGGAAGCGACGGGCCGCGGCGTGTTCGTCGTCGGCTGCGAAGCGGCGAAGAAGAAGGGCCTCGAGATCGAAGGCGCGCGCATCGCGGTGCAGGGCTTCGGCAACGTCGGCGGCATCGCGGCGAAGCTGTTCCAGGAAGCGGGCGCGAAGGTGATCGCGGTGCAGGATCACACGGGCACGATCTACCAGCCGGCCGGCCTCGATTCGAACAAGCTGCTCGACCACGTCGCCCGCACGGGCGGTGTCGCGGGCTTCGAAGGCGCCGAGCCGATGCCGAACGACGAATTCTGGACCGTCGAAACCGACATCCTGATCCCGGCGGCCCTGGAAAACCAGATCACCGAGAAGAACGCATCGAAGATCCGCACGAAGATCGTCGTCGAAGGCGCGAACGGCCCGACGACGACGGCGGCCGACGACATCCTGAGCGCGAACGGCGTGCTGGTGATCCCCGACGTGATCGCGAACGCAGGCGGCGTGACCGTGTCGTACTTCGAGTGGGTGCAGGATTTCTCGAGCTTCTTCTGGACGGAAGACGAGATCAACCACCGTCTCGAGCGCGTGATGCGCGAAGCGTTCGCCGGCGTGTGGGCGGTCGCGGAAGAGCACAAGGTGACGGTGCGTACGGCGGCGTTCATCGTCGCGTGCAAGCGCATCCTGATGGCGCGCGAAATGCGCGGCCTGTACCCCTGATCGGTTCGACTACGATCGACGCATGACGCAATCCTCGCGATTGCGTGCGTGAACCCTCGCGGGCGGTGCCGAATCCGGCTCCGCCCGCGTGCGCATTCAGGCGCCGGACGAGCGCCGGAAGCCGGGAGGACGGCTTCGCACGGGGCGATTCGTAGTGCGGTAAACAACCAGTACTTTCAAAAATATTACTTTGATACACTGGCGCGGGTTTTAGCCAAGGAGATGACCAAAATGAAATACCACAAGGCAGTCCTGATGGTGGCGGCGCTTTGCGCGTTCGCAAGCGGCGCGCATGCTCAGGAGACGGGCACGCTGAAGAAGATCAAGGACACGGGCGTGATCGCGCTGGGCCACCGCGAATCGTCGATTCCGTTCTCTTACTATGACCAGAGCCAGCAGGTGGTCGGCTATTCGCGCGACTTCCAGATGAAGGTCGTGGAGGCGGTGAAGAAGAAGCTGAACCTGCCGAACCTGCAGGTGAAGAACATCCCCGTCACGTCGCAGAACCGCATCCCGCTGGTGCAGAACGGCACGGTCGACATCGAGTGCGGCTCGACGACCAACAACGCCGAGCGTCAGCAGCAGGCCGCGTTCTCGAACACGATCTTCGTGATCGGCACGCGCCTGATGACGAAGAAGGATTCCGGCGTCAAGGATTTCGCCGACCTGAAGGGCAAGACGGTCGTGACGACTGCCGGCACGACGTCGGAGCGCCTGCTGCGCAAGATGAACAACGACAAGCAGCTCGGCATGAACATCATCAGCGCGAAGGATCACGGCGATTCGTTCAACACGCTGGAATCGGGCCGCGCGGTCGCGTTCATGATGGATGACGCACTGCTCGCGGGCGAGCGCGCGAAGGCGAAGCAGCCGGGCGAATGGGTGATCGTCGGCACGCCGCAATCGGAAGAGGCTTACGGCTGCATGATGCGCAAGGGCGATGCCGACTTCAAGAAGGTCGTCGACGACGCGATCGCGCAAGTCGAGAAGTCCGGCGAAGCCGCGAAGATCTACGCGAAGTGGTTCGAGAACCCGATCCCGCCGAAGAACCTGAACCTGAACTTCCCGCTGTCCGAGTCGATGAAGAAGCTGTACGCGAACCCGAACGACAAGGCGCTCGACTGATCACACTGCCGTTGATGCAGAAATGACGCTCATGAGACGGAAGAGGCCACGCTTCTTCCGTTTCTTTTTGCTGGAGTCTTGCCCATGTCTTACCACTGGAACTGGGGCATCTTCCTGAGCCCCGTGTCGACCGGCGAGCCGACGACTTATTTCGGATGGCTGATGTCCGGCTTCTGGGTGACGATCGAAGTGTCGCTCGTCGCCTGGGTCATCGCGCTGATCGTCGGATCGCTGTTCGGCGTGCTGCGCACCGTGCCGAACAAATGGCTGTCGGCGATCGGCACCGTGTACGTGTCGATCTTCCGGAACATTCCGCTGATCGTGCAGTTCTTCATCTGGTATCTCGTGATACCCGAATTGCTGCCCGCGTCGATCGGCACCTGGATCAAGCAGTTGCCGCCGGGCACGCAGTTCTTTACCGCGTCGATCGTCTGTCTCGGCCTGTTCACGGGCGCGCGCGTGTGCGAACAGGTGCGCTCGGGGATCAACGCGCTGCCGAAGGGCCAGCGCGCGGCCGGCCTCGCGATGGGCTTCACGCAATGGCAGACGTATCGCTACGTGCTGCTGCCGGTTGCCTACCGGATCATCGTGCCGCCGCTCACGTCGGAGTTCCTGAACATCTTCAAGAACTCGGCCGTCGCGTCGACGATCGGCCTGCTCGACCTGTCCGCGCAGGCGCGCCAGCTCGTCGACTACACCGCGCAGACCTACGAGTCGTTCATCGCGGTCACGCTCGCTTACGTGCTGATCAACCTCGTCGTGATGGCGTTCATGCGCTGGATCGAAGGCCGTACGCGGCTGCCCGGCTATATCGGAGGCAAGTGATGCATCAGTTCGACTGGAGTAGTATTCCCGGCGCGCTGCCGACGCTGTGGTCGGGGGCGGTCGTCACGTTCAAGATCACGCTGATCGCGATCGTGGTCGGGATCGTCTGGGGCACGCTGCTGGCGTTGCTGCGGCTGTCCGGCGTGAAGCCGCTCGCATGGTTCGCGAAAGCGTACGTGACGGTGTTCCGCTCGATCCCGCTCGTGATGGTGCTGCTGTGGTTCTTCCTGATCGTGCCGCAGGTGCTGCAGGGCGTGCTCGGTCTGTCGCCGACGATCGACATCCGCCTCGCGTCGGCGATGGTCGCGTTCTCGTTGTTCGAAGCCGCGTATTATTCCGAGATCATCCGCGCCGGCATCCAGGCGGTGCCGCGCGGGCAGGTGAATGCCGCGTTCGCGCTCGGCATGAACTACGCGCAGGCGATGCGCCTCGTGATCCTGCCGCAGGCGTTCCGCGCGATGGTGCCGCTGCTGCTCACGCAGGCGATCGTGCTGTTCCAGGATACGTCGCTCGTGTACGTGATCAGTCTCGCGGACTTCTTCCGCACGGCCGCCAACATCGGCGATCGCGACGGCACGACCGTCGAGATGGTCCTGTTCGCCGGCGCATGCTATTTCGTGATTTGCTCGTTGGCGTCTGCTCTCGTCAAGGGTCTCCAGAAAAAGGTCACAAGATGATTTCCATCAAGAACGTTTCGAAGTGGTACGGCCAGTTTCAGGTCCTCACCGAATGCACGACCGAGGTCAAGAAAGGCGAAGTGGTCGTCGTGTGCGGCCCGTCGGGCTCCGGCAAGTCGACGCTGATCAAGACCGTGAACGGCCTGGAGCCGTTCCAGCAGGGCGAGATCCTCGTGAACGGCCAGTCGGTCGGCGACAAGAAGACGAACCTGTCGAAGCTGCGCTCGAAGGTCGGGATGGTGTTCCAGCATTTCGAGCTGTTCCCGCACCTGTCGATCACCGAGAACCTGACGCTCGCGCAGATCAAGGTGCTCGGCCGCGGCAAGGACGAAGCGACCGAGAAGGGCATGAAGCTGCTCGATCGCGTCGGCCTGAAGGCGCATGCGCACAAGTTTCCGGGCCAGTTGTCGGGCGGCCAGCAGCAGCGTGTCGCGATCGCGCGCGCGCTGTCGATGGACCCGATCGCGATGCTGTTCGACGAGCCGACGTCCGCGCTCGATCCGGAGATGATCAACGAAGTGCTCGACGTGATGGTCGAACTCGCGCAGGAAGGGATGACGATGATGGTCGTCACGCACGAGATGGGCTTCGCGAAGAAGGTCGCGCATCGCGTGATCTTCATGGACAAGGGCGCGATCGTCGAGGACGACCGCAAGGACGATTTCTTCTCGAATCCGAAATCGGACCGCGCGAAGGACTTCCTCGCGAAGATCCTGCACTGAGCGTTCGCGCGTCTTGCGCGCACCCACGCGAAAACCGCCCGGCATGCCGCCGAGCGGTTTTTTTTCGTCCGCCGCCGGGCGTTACCAGCTGTACCGGTAGCCGACCTGCCCGACGATCCCGCGCCGGTAATCGCCGCCGATGTTGCGCGCGATCTTCGCATTCGCGTACAGCTCGCCCGACTTGCCGAAGCCGGCGGTCACGCCGACGCCGAGCTCGTACCACGTGCGCCCGAGATGCGTCGCGAACGGCGTGCCGCCGACGACGGTCTGCCCCGGCGACAGGAAGTCGTGCAGCACGTCGGCCGTGAAGTACGGCGTCGCGGCGCCGCCGCCCGCGTCCGACTGGAGATTCGGCCGGAAGAAGCGCACGCCGACGCGGCCGCGCAGCGCATGCGTCGTCGTGCCCGAGACGGCCGACACGTTGTCGTTGAAACCGTTCAGCTTCAGGTACTGGTACATCAACTGCGCCTGCGGCTCGACCGCGATCGGCAACGTGCCGAGCGCGAACGGCTTGCCGACTTCCTGCGACAGCGCGACGCCGAAGCCGTTCTGCGACGCTTCGTTGCCGTAGCTGTCGCGATAGCGGTTGCCGTAGTGCGTGACCTGTCCGACGCTGTCGAAGTAGGTGCCGTCAGGCAGATAGCGCGTCCAGTAGCCGCCCACGCTCTGCGCGTGCATCTCGACCGAGCCCGTCGACGTCGACAGGTTCGGCGAGCCGGCGCGCGCCATGTCGCTGAAGCTCGCATTCGCCACGCCGATGCTGGCCGTCACGCCCGCATGCGTGCTGCCGGCGCCGTTCGGCGCCTGATCGACGGTCCAGTCCTTGCCGAACTGCGCGAAGAACGTGCGTTCGTCGGCCGAGAAGCGGCCCGCGTTCGCATCGAGACTCTGGCCGCCGATACGCCCCCACACGCCGTCGCGATTGCCGGGCTGCTGCTTCTCGACGTTGTAGATGTCGCCGACGCGCTCGTGCAGCCGGCCGAGCGTCGAGAAGCCGTAGTCGACGTTCAGCAGCGGTGTCATCGCGTAGCCGGAGACGCCCGGGCGATACGCGAGCGCGCCGCCGTTGCCGTTGCCATTTCCGTCGTTGCCGCCGTCGCCGCCGCCGGACGGGTGGATCGGGTCGCCGGGGTCGGTCGGGTCGAGCTGCGAACGCAGGTACCAGCCGTTCGCGTCGCTTTGCCCGCCGCGATAGAGCCGGTACTCGTATGCGCCGGCCTGTACCGGGCCCGCGAGATGGAACGCCGCCGCGGCGGTCGTGCCGCCGTTGGCCGTGACGACCACCGGAATCCCGTCGCCGGTCGTCTGCGCGCCCGTGCCGGCCGTATTGGCGATCTTCAGGCCGGTCGTGCCGGTCGCCGTGCCGCCGTTCACGATCAGGCGGTCGGTCGGCGACGCGTCGGCGCCGAGATACGTGTTCAGCGCGATCGTGCCGCCGTTGCCGACGTAGCCGCCGGTCGTCAGCGTCTTGTAGCTGCCGGTCAGCGTCGGCGAGCCGGTCGGCGCGGCGAATGCGACGAGGCCCGCGTTGCTCAGGCGGCTCACGACCGAGCTGCCCGTCATGCGCCACGTGCTCGTGCCGTCGACGGTCAGCGCGACCGGGTCGATCTTCCCGGTCAGCGTCGTGCCGTTCGCGAGGAACACGTTGCCGGTGCTCGACGCGTCGGAAACGATGTCGCCCGCGAGGTTCACCGCCGATGCGTCGAACGTCACGTTGCTGCCGTTCGCGAGGTTCAGCAGCGTGCCGTTGCCGGCCGTCACGACCGTGCCGTTGCGCACCGCGATGTCGGCCGTGCCGCCGCGCGCGGCGAAGGCCGGCCCGGTGGCGGCCGTCACGCTGCCGCCGTCGACGAGTACCGAGCTGGTCGCGCCGTTCGCGAGCGTGTCCGACGTCAGCACGCCGGCCGTCGCGCCCGCGAGCGTCGTGCCGGTCAACGCGAGCACGCCGCCGCTGTTCGCGGTTGCGCCGTTGCCGGCCGCGCTGGCGAGCGACGATCCCGCATCGGCGATGCGGCCGCCGTTTTGCACGACGACGGCATCGGCCGCGCTGCCCGATGTCGAGACTTTCGCGCCCGACAGCAGGGCCGTCGCGCCGGCGTCCATGACGATCGCATGGGCGTTCGAGCCGGTCGTCGCGACGGTCGTTCCATTGGCCGTGAGCATCGAATCGGCCCCCGACACGGACAGGCCGCGCGCATCGGCGCCCGCCGTGCGGACGACCGTGGCCGCATCGGTCGCGATGCGCGCGCCCGCGCCGGTCGACGTCAGGCCGGCGGCGCCATTGCCGGTCGTGGCGACCTGCGTGCCGGACAGCGCGATCGTTGCATTCGCACCGAGGTTGCGGATCCCGCTGCCCGCGCCGCCGACCGCGATCGACGTCGCGCCGGCCGCGATACCGCCGCCCGAGACTGTCGCGTCGATCAGCACGCCGTCGGCGCTGCCGTTCGCGATGACGGCGCCGGCGCCCGACAGCGCGACGGACGCGCCGGCCCCCGTCAGGCGTACGCCCGCGATACCGTCGTCGGCTTCGATCGAGCCCGCATTCGCAAGCGTGGCCGACGCACCCTGCACGAGCGCGCCCGTGCCGTTGGCGACCCGGATCGTCGATGCGTTGTTCACCGTGCCGAGCGTGCCGGCCACGACGCCCGTCGAGCCGGCGCCGGTCAGCGACACCGTGCTGCGGTTCTCGAGCGTGCCGAGGTTTTGCGCGACGAAACCCGTCACGCCGGCGGTCGACGACGTGACGGCGGCATCGTTGATCAGCGTCGTCGCGACCGGTGCGCCGGCATTCGCGCCGGCGAGATCGTGCGCCTGGCCGTCGACGACGCCCGCGGTCGCGCCGGCCGCGTTCAGGTTGATCGTCGCGCCCGCGTCGATCGTACCTTTCGCGCCGCCTTCGACCGCGATCGCGATGCCGTTCGCGCCGTTGACGTTATAGACCGCGTTGCCGGTCGACAGCGTGGTGCCGGCATCGGTCGCGAGCACGCCGCGCGCCCGCTGGCCGTTGACGTCGGTCGTCAGCGCGCCGGCCGTCGACGCGCCCGTGTAGGCCGCGCCGCCCGCGACGCGGAACAGCGTCGAATCGTCGGTGTCGACGCTCAGGTGCTGCGCGGCGACGTTGATTTTCGAGCCTGCACCGTATGCATAGAAGCCGATCTGGTCGGTGCCGGACGTGAAGGCCGGCACGGCGTTCGCCCCGACGTCGATCGTCGCGCCCGAACGCGCATGCACGCCGATCGCGCCGGTGCCGGTCAGGTTCAGCGCCCCGTCGATCGTGGCCTTCGCGAGCGGCCCTTCGGCCCACACGCCGTAGTTGCGCGTGCCCGACGCGGGATCGAGACCGCCGGCGACGTCGATCGTGCCGGTCGACGTCGCGGCCGTCGCGTTCGTGCCGGTGCCGACGACCATGATGCCGATGCCGTTCACGCCATTCAGCGTGATCGTGCCCGTGTTGGTCACCGCCGCCGCGGTATCGGCGGCGAGCATGCCGACGTTGGCGAGCGGCGTGCCGGGCGCGGCGCCGTCGACGACGATCGCGCCCGCGTTGGTCAGTGCGCCGGAGGTGGAGCCGATGCTCGCCAGCGCGGCGCCGTTCTGCGTTTGCGTGCCGATCACGATCGTGCCGAGGTTGCTCGCGGTGCCCGACGCGCCGAGCAGGATGCCGTACGCGTGCGCGGACAGCGCGACGTCGTTCGCGGCCTCGGGCGAGGCGGCGTCGTATTGCGCGGCGCGGCCGAGATAGATCGTGCCGCCGGCTTCGTTCGTGAAGCTGCCGCCGGCGACGAGGCCGCCGATCACCTGGCTGTCGAGCGTCGTCGCGTTGACGCCGACGTTGATCGTGCCGGCGTTCGACGCGCGTGCGCCGTCCGTGACGGCGACCGCGTAGTTCTGCAGGTCGGGCCGCGTGCTGTTGAAGGTCCAGGCGCCGACGTTCATCACGCCGTTGTTGACGAAGGTCGTGCCGGCGCCGTTCGCGTAGATGCCGCTGCCCTCGGTGTACGCGTTGAGGCTGAAGTTGTAGGGCGGCGCGGCGCCGCCGGTGTCGAAGTTGTCGCCGGCGGCGTAGCCGGACGAAATCACGCCGTTGTTCACGCCGCTCGCGCCGGTCAGCAGGCGCACGAGCGTGAAGTCGCCCGACAGCCGTCCGTCGTTGACGAAGTGCGCACCGTTTTCGGCGAGGACCGCCGAGCTCGAGTCGATCGTGTTGGTGCCGCGAAAGTCGATCTGGCCGTCCTTGCCGATGTGCAGCGTCGCGTTTGCGCCGGTGCCGTGCATCACCGTCAGGTAATCCATCGGCAGCGTGTTCTTGTCGCCCGGCGACACGTTGTTCGCATACTCGAACGATTGCGTGGAGAACGTGACGGCCTGGCTGAACGCTTGATCGTAGGCGGCCTGCGAGCCGAGTGCGCCGCTCTGGACCGAGCGCACGAGAAAGGTGTTGTACGCGGCGAGCGACGCGGCGTCGGTGACCGTCCAGGCGCTGCCGTCGAACGCCGTGAAGGTGCCCGCGTACGTCGGCACGTCGAGCAGCACGTGGCTGACGGGGCCGCCGCTCGCGAGATAGTCGCCGGTGCCGAGCCAGACCTGGTTGCGCGAGTTCCAGTTGACGACGCTTTGCGCCGTGCCCGTGCCGTCCGCGACGAACAGGTCGGTCTGCTTGGGCGCCATCGTGATCGCGTTGCCGGCCGCCGTCGGCGCGCCCGCCGGAGCGCCGATCGACACGTCGAGCGTGCCGCCGGAGCGATCGACGGTGCCGATCCGCGTGTTCACGTACTGGTCGCCGTTCACGTCGTGATAGACCGGCACGTTGATCGAGCCGGCGCTCGATGCCACGAACGCACCCGAATCATAGGTCGCGACCGACGTATGGCTGCCGGTGATCGAGTCGGGCGTGCTGACGCTGCGCGTCTTGCCGCCGATCGACAGCAGCGGCTGGTCGGGGTTGCCCGATACGACGGACGTGCTGCCGAGCGGCGTCAGCGTGTAGCCCATGTCGCCGGTCGCGCCGGTCCAGGCGCCCGTCAGGCCGACCCGGTCGCCGCCCGACACGGTCGTGGCGCCGGCCAGGTTGTCGTTGACCGTCGGGCTGAAGCTGTCGAGCGTACAGGTGCCCCCGTTCGCGATGGCGGCGCCGCTGCCGCACGTCGAAGCGTGCGCGGCGCCGGCCGACAGCGCTGCCAGTGCAGCGCCGAGCGCCGCGACGCGCAGCGGCGACCGGCGCGCCGTTGCGTGCGCGGTGCGGCGACTCGAACCCGACGCGCCGCCCGAGCGCTTGCCGCGCGCCCGGGCCGTTTCCGCAACCGCGACCCAGCAGCCGGCGGCTTCGCTCCATATCGATCGAAATGAGTGATTCACGGCATACCCCTCTTTCTTCTTTTTGACGTGGCATTCGCCGCCATTCGGCGAATTCGCAATCCGCGGTGGGGAAACGATCCGAAGGGGCGTGCGGCGGCTATGGCTGCGTGTCGCGCCAATCGTGTTTCGTTACACCGAGGATGGGCGGAGTCTACCGATTCGGGTGGTCGTCGATTATCGAGAAATGGGAAACTGTAATGATGCGAACCGTAATGCGTGGTATTTTCGATTTGTGTGGTTGATCGAACCGAAGGCCTTGGTGGTGGCGGGCTGGAGGGTTTTTTTAAAAATCCGGAGGGGCTGCCGGAGTAGGTGGGATAACGCACGGTTCCGGTGAGCGGGGTGCGCTAAAATGCGCGCCCGGGATTTTCGTTTTAATTGGCGGTTGTTTTTTGTCGCGTTTTTTATTTATTTTCGCTTGTAAATTAATAAAATCAAGTAAATGTAGCGTGACGTCGATCGATTGCGCCGGGTGGTCGTCAAAATGAAACCATATTGGTCGGAGCGGGGCGATTTGCGCCGATGACGGGCGTCGTCGGACGCGTCGCGTGAAGCTCGCGCAGCAGGCAGTGCGCAGGAAGCGGCCGCGGCCGCGCTTCAGAAATCGATCGCGTCGTCGGAATCGCCGTCGGCCGCGGTGGCGAGCGCTTCGCGAACCGCCGTGCGCGGCGCGGACGCCGATGCGTCGAGCGACGGGTTGCGCAGTTTCTCGAGCACGCGCTCGGGCACCGGAATCCGCATCCGCGCGGCGACGTCGCCGCACTGGAACATGATCAGCTCGCCCGGCTCGAATGCGGTCCAGACTTCGTTGTCGGTGAGCGGCTGCGTCGCGATCACCGCGACGCGATCCTCCGGCGTCGTGTATTTCGCGAAGTCGATCGACAGGTCTTCGTCGACGAGATGCGCGGTCGAGAACGGCCAGCGCCGCACGAGGTAGTGCAGCCGCGTCGAGCAGTGCGCGAAGAGCGCCTGGCCGTTCGACATCAGGAAATTGAACACGCCGTGATCGGTGATGCCGCGCGTCAGCTCGCCGACCCGCTCGAACAGTTCGGGCAGCGGCGGCTGCGCGCCGGGAAAGGCCTCGCGCAGCCCCTGCATCAGCACGCAGAACGCCTGCTCGCTGTCGGTCGTGCCGACCGGATGGTAGACGCTGCCGTCCATGTCCGGCGCGTAGTCCTGCAGGTCGCCGTTATGCGCGAAGATCCAGTGCCGGCCCCACAGCTCGCGCATGAACGGATGGCTGTTCTCGAGCAGGATGTGCCCTTGCGTCGCCTTGCGGATATGCGCGATCGTGTTCTTGGACTTGATCGGGTAGCGCTTCACCATTTCGGCGATCGGCGACGTGGCCGATGCCTGGTGATCGATGAAGAGACGGCAGGCCTTGTCTTCGAAGAACGCGATGCCCCAGCCGTCGGCATGGTGATCGGTGAGCCCGCCCCGGGCCGCGAAACCTGTGAAGGAGAATGTGACGTCCGTCGGCGCGGCGCAGTTCATTCCAAGGAGTTGGCACATTTTACGTGGGGCGGCAGGCTGAAGCGGGGGTAACGAACCGGGCGAACCCCGGTACAATGCGGTTTCTAGCATATCACCGAGCCCTGAGCGGTAAAAAGCGGATTCCGCTGGTCAAAGGCCCCGTGTTGCGGTTTGCCGTCAGTCGGCCCGCGCACGCGCGTTCCGGCCCCGCCGATGGCAAGCCCGTTCCTCACGACGCCTCCTATGACTGCCTCGAACGCTTCTTCCCCGGCGACGCTTTCGCTCGCCCGTCCCGACGACTGGCATCTGCACCTGCGAGACGGCGACATGCTCGCCGCCGTGCTGCCGCACACCGCCCGCCAGTTCGGCCGCGCCATCGTCATGCCGAACCTGAAGCCGCCGGTCACGACCACCGCGCAGGCGCAGGCCTATCGCGAGCGCATCCTCGCCGCGCTGCCGGCCGGGATGACGTTCGAACCGCTGATGACGCTGTACCTGACCGACAACACGCCGCCCGACGAGATCCGCCGCGCGCGCGAGAGCGGCTTCGTGCACGGCGTGAAGCTGTATCCGGCGGGCGCGACGACGAACTCCGACCACGGCGTCACCGATCTCGCGAAATGCGCGAAGACACTCGAGGCGATGCAGGACACCGGCATGCCGCTGCTCGTGCACGGCGAGGTGACCGATGCGTCGATCGACCTGTTCGATCGCGAGAAGGTGTTCATCGATCGCGTGATGACGCCGCTGCGCCGCGATTTCCCGGGCCTGAAGGTCGTGTTCGAGCACATCACGACGAAGGATGCGGCCGACTACGTGCGCGATGCCGACGCGGCGCCCGGTTTGCTCGGCGCGACGATCACCGCGCATCACCTGCTGTACAACCGCAACGCACTGTTCGTCGGCGGGATTCGCCCGCATTACTACTGCTTGCCGGTGCTCAAGCGCGAGACGCATCGCGTGGCGCTGGTCGAGGCCGCGACGTCGGGCAACCCGCGCTTCTTCCTCGGCACCGACAGCGCGCCGCATGCGCGCGGTGCGAAGGAAACCGCGTGCGGCTGCGCGGGCTGCTACACGGCGCTGCACGCGCTCGAACTGTACGCGGAAGCATTCGACACGGCCGGCGCGCTCGACAAGCTGGAAGGGTTCGCGAGCTTCTTCGGCGCGGATTTCTACGGGCTGCCGCGCAGCGCCGAGACGGTCACGCTGCGTCGCGAGGCGTGGGAGCTGCCGCGCGAGATCTTCGCGGGCGATACGCCGGTCGTGCCGCTGCGCGGCGGCGAGACGATCGGCTGGAAACTCGCGTGACCGGCGCGCCGCCGCGCGAATCCGGCTCTGCGGCCGGTCTCGCGGCGGCGGCGTTCGCGCGGATCGACTGGTCCGCGCCGTGGCTCGCGCCTTACGCGGAGCCGGGCCGCGCGTGGCAGGCGGCCGCCCGTGCGGGCGACGCCGCGCTGCTCGATGCGCTGAACGGCGCATTGCACGGCGGCGATCGCGTCACCGGTCGCGGCCGGCCGCTGCGGTTCGTGCCGCAGGCCGAGCTGCCGCCCGGCGTCGCGTACGAGACCCATATTGCGGCCACCGGTCGCGTGCCGACCCGCCAGAATCTCCACGACTTCTTCAATGCGCTCGTCTGGTTCGCGTACCCGCGCGCCAAGGCCGCGCTGAATGCACGTCAGGCCGCCGCGATCGATGCGGCGGGCGGGGTCGGCCCCGTGCGCGGCGCGTTGCGCGATGCACTGACGTTGTTCGACGAGAATGCGGCGCTGTTCGTCACGGCCGACCGCGCGCTCGCCGACGCGCTGCGCGGCTTCGACTGGCCGCGGCTGCTGGTGGCCGAGCGCGAAGCGTGGGGGACGCGCTGCGAAGCGCGGCTGGTCGGCCATGCGCTGCTCGAACAGCTCGTCGTACCGTACAAATCCTGCACCGCGCACACGTGGATCGTGGAAGTGAGCGCCGACTATTTCTCATGGTCCGACGCGCAACGGCGCGCGCATGTCGACGCGCGCATCGCCGCCGAACTCGCGACGCGCGCGCTGACGCCCCGCGATTTCGCGCCGCTGCCGGTGCTCGGCGTGCCGGGCTGGTGCGCGGCGAATGCCGACGCCGCGTTCTACGACGATCCGGCCGTGTTTCGCAGCGGCCGCCGCTCGCGCGCTGCCGACGGCGGCGCGCAGTGCTAGAATGCGCGTCGCAAAGCAGGCCAGGCAGTCGCGGCCTCGCCGCCTTCGGGCGCGCGGGGGCGAGGAAAGTCCGGACTCCACAGGGCAGGGTGATGGCTAACGGCCATCCGTGGCGACACGCGGAACAGGGCAACAGAAAGCAAACCGCCGATGGCCCGGCGCAAGCCGGGATCAGGTAAGGGTGAAACGGTGCGGTAAGAGCGCACCGCGGCGACGGCGACGTTCGCCGGCACGGTAACCTCCACCCGGAGCAATTCCAAGTAGGCAGGCGCGCATTTTCGGATGCAGGACGGCGCCCCCGTCTCGTCTGCGGGTAGGAAGCTTGAGCGCGTCAGCAATGGCGCGCCTAGAGGAATGGCTGCCACGCGTTGCGCGCTTCGGCGCGCGGCGTGCACAGAATCCGGCTTATCGGCCTGCTTTGCCGTTCGAATGCGAAAGGGCCGGCGTCTCCGTGCGGAGCGCCGGCCCTTTTTTCGTGCGTTCGCCGTGCGCTCAGGCGGCGACGATGTCGAACGAATGCGTGAGTTCGGCCGTTTTCGCGATCATGATCGACGCGGAGCAGTACTTGTCGTGCGACAGGTTGATCGCGCGCTCGACCGTGGCCGGGTTCAGGTTGCGGCCGGTGACCGTGAAGTGGAAGTGCACTTTCGTGAACACCTTCGGATCTTCGCTCGCGCGCTCGGCCTTCAGCGTGACCGAGCAGCCGCTCACTTCCTGGCGGCTTTTCTTCAGGATCAGCACGACGTCATAGGCCGTGCAGCCGCCGGTGCCGAGCAGCACCATTTCCATCGGACGCGGCGCGAGGTTGTGGCCGCCGCCTTCGGGCGCGCCGTCCATCGTGACGAGGTGCCCGCTGCCGGTCTCGGCGGAAAACGCCATGCCGTCCTGGCCCATCCAGCTTACTTTGCATTCCATGCTTGCACTCCAGCGTTGCCTGATTCGGATTCGATCCGGCATTGTAGCCCGCGGCGCAACGGTCGGCTGATGCGCTGCACGACGTGCAACGCAGGCGCCGGGCGAGCGGGGCGGCGAGCGGCGATTTCCCTGCTGGATTTAGGGGTTTTGCTCTAGGCGGGGACGGTTTCAGGTCGTGTCTGGTGCGATTAGGTATTTGATTTAAAACGACAATTTTAGTGTGTGAGTTTGCCGATCGCAATCCCATATCGTGGGATGTAATTTCGCCATGCAAATTTTCTTGTGAAGTCCGTAGGCCATTCGTATAATGAACCTCATTGGTTGTCGCGCTGCGGCAACCTCCGAATGTCTCCTCCACCCTCCTCCTAAGGTGGATTAAGCCCGAACCATCCGTTCGGGCTTTTTTTCGTCCCATGCAAACATCGGCGCGCGGCTTGCACGCGCCGCCGCGTCACGCGGGCTGTCGCGCCGCCGGCTGCGAGGTCGCGTCGGGCGACGTGCCGCGCGCGCCGGCATCGGGCGTCGGCGCGTGGGCGGCCGACGCGTGGCCGTGGCCGCGCGCGCAGAAGTGGCGCACGCGTTCGCGCACCGCGCGCAGGCGCGCGATGCGGTCTTCGGCATGCGCGGTCCGGGCTTCGGCGATGCGCGCATCGAGTGCGTCGAGCTTGGCTTCGCAGCCGGAGCGGGCGGCGACGGCGGGCGCCGCGGCGGCCAGCAGGGCGGCCGCGAGGAAAGGCGTAAGTCGTTGTTTCATCATGCTGATTTGTTGTTTTTCGGGTTCGGCCGGTCGGGCGCGGCAAGGTCAGGTGCCCCGCGTCGATGGGTGCCTCCCCAGGCGCTCGGTTCGCCTGGCTGGTCGGGGCACGATCGAATTTTGGCTCATTTCGGCCGTTCCGAACACGGGACGTGGAATCTCTTTGACCACGCAGCCGTATTTCCTTTATAATTCAGGGCTTTTCCGCATTCATGCCCACGGAAAAAGAACAGGGAGAGCCTGCACCGCGCCTCGAAGCGCACACAGACAAGCAGGAAGAACACATCGGGCAAAGCATTTTTTTTGGATCGATCATGAAGACGTTTTCCGCAAAAGCCCATGAGGTGACGCGCGAATGGTACGTGATTGACGCGACGGATAAGGTTCTCGGCCGTGTTGCCAGCGAAGTGGCACGCCGTCTGCGCGGCAAGCACAAGCCTGAGTTCACCCCGCACGTCGACACCGGTGATTTCATCATCATCATCAACGCGAGCAAGTTGAAGGTCACGGGCAACAAGACGCTGGACAAGAAGTACTACCGTCACTCGGGCTACCCGGGCGGTATCTATGAAACGACGTTCGGCAAGATGCAGGAACGCTTCCCGGGCCGCGCGCTCGAGAAGGCGGTCAAGGGCATGCTGCCGAAGGGCCCGCTCGGCTACGCGATGATCAAGAAGCTGAAGGTCTACGCAGAAGCGACGCATCCGCATTCGGCTCAACAGCCGAAGGCGCTCGAGATCTAAGGGGAGCCCACATGATCGGTAACTGGAACTACGGCACGGGCCGCCGCAAGAGCGCAGTCGCACGTGTCTTCATCAAGGCTGGCAAGGGCGACATCATCGTCAACGGCAAGCCCATCGCTGACTACTTCTCGCGCGAAACGTCGCTGATGATCGTGCGTCAGCCGCTGGAACTCACGAACCACGGCCAGACGTTCGACATCAAGGTGAACGTCAACGGCGGCGGCGAAACGGGTCAGGCAGGCGCAGTGCGCCACGGCATCACCCGTGCCCTGATCGACTACGATGCGACGCTGAAGCCGTCGCTGTCGAGCGCAGGCTTCGTCACGCGCGATGCGCGTGAAGTCGAGCGTAAGAAGGTCGGTCTGCGCAAGGCTCGCCGCGCAAAGCAGTTCTCGAAGCGTTAATTTCGCTTCATGGCCTCGCCGCTTTCGGGCGGCGTCCGCCGGAAAAACCGCCAGCTTTCGCGCTGGCGGTTTTTTTATGCCCGCTTCCGGGCTTGCTGCGGCGCCCGCACGCGTGGGCGCCCTTGATGAAATCGACAAGAACCTGTTGATTTCATGGACTTCAGCACGATCTTCTGATCGGCCCTACAATAGCGGCTAAAGCTTTTTGGAGAGTTCGAATGAACGCTGTTACCGAATCCGCAGCAACGACGACCGATATGCCGCTGCCGTTCGTCTTCACCGACGCCGCGGCCGACAAGGTCAAGCAATTGATCGACGAAGAGGGCAATCCCGACCTGAAGCTGCGCGTGTTCGTGCAGGGTGGCGGCTGCTCCGGCTTCCAGTATGGCTTCACGTTCGACGAGGAAGTCAACGAGGACGACACCGTGATGAACAAGAACGGCGTCCAGCTCCTGATCGACTCGATGAGCTACCAGTACCTGGTCGGCGCCGAGATCGACTACAAGGACGACCTCAACGGCGCGCAGTTCGTGATCAAGAATCCGAACGCAACCACCACCTGCGGGTGCGGTTCGTCGTTCTCGGTCTGAGCGAACGCCAGATCCGAGCCGGTTCGCCGGCATGAAAAAACGGGGCATCAAGCCCCGTTTTTTCATGCGTGCTCGCCTGGCGGCGCCCGCCGCGCGGCGGGTATCGCTTCAGCGCGGATAGAGCGCACCGAGTACGCGCTCGCCGGCGGCACCCGTCACGCTCGCGAGATTGCCGGGCTGGCGCGCGGTGAAGCGGTACGCGAGCCACGCGAACGCGAGCGCTTCGACCTGCTGCGGCGGTACGCCGAGCGCGGCCGTCGTATCGACGGTGGCCGGCACGCCGGCCTCGCGCAGCGCGTGCCCGAGCGCGTCGAGCAGCACCGGATTGCGTGCGCCGCCGCCGCATACGAAGACGGCCTTGCAGCCCGGCGCGTGCAGCGCGATCTCGCGCGCCACCGATACCGCGGTGAGCGCGGTGAGCGTCGCCTGCACATCCTCCGGCGCAACCTGCGGGAACGCGGCGAGCTTCGCATCGAGCCAGGCGGGATTGAACAGGTCGCGTCCGGTGCTTTTCGGCGGCGGCGCGATGAAATACGGTTCGTCGAGCAACGCGTCGAGCAGCGGCGCGTGGACGCTGCCGCGTGCGGCGAACTTCCCGCCGTCGTCGTACGGCTTGCCCAGATGGCGGGTCGCCCACGCGTCGATCAGCGCGTTCGCGGGCCCGCAGTCGAAGCCGCGCACGTCGCCGCCCGCGTCGGGCAGGATCGTGATGTTGCTGATCCCGCCGAGATTGCAGACGACGCGCGTTTCGCCCGGCGCGCCGAACACCGTCGCATGGAAGGCGGGTGCGAGCGGCGCGCCGTGGCCGCCCGCGGCCACGTCGCGGCTGCGGAAATCGGCGATCACGTCGATCTGGGTCAGCTCGGCGAGCAGCGCCGGATTGTTGAGCTGGCGCGTATAGCCGCGCTCGGGGCGATGGCGCACCGTCTGGCCGTGCACGCCGATCGCGCGGATCTCGTCGCGCGACAGCCCGGCCGTACGCTGCAATTCATGGCAGCACACCGCATAGCGCGTGACGAGCGCATTCGCCGCGAGCGATTCGCGGTCGATCTCGTTGTCGCCGGGCTGCTGCAGCGCGAACAGCGCGTCGCGCAGCGATGGCGCGAAGCCGACGAACGCTTCCGCGAGCACGGCCGGCGCGCGGCCGGCCTCGAAACGCACGGCGACGCCGTCGACGCCGTCCATGCTGGTTCCCGACATCAGCCCGAAGTAGATGCCGTTTGCCGGATGGGCATTCTGCGGCGGTCGTTGCGGCACGTTGGGTTCTCCTGGATCGTGCGGCGCGGGCCGGTGCCGCGCGCCTTGCGCCCGATTATCCGCGCAACGTGGCGCGTCGTTAAGCGATGCGCGCGCAAGTTATGGGAAAATCCCTGTTTTTGCGACATTCTTCCCGGCACCGATGAGCACCGAACCCAGTTCCAAGCCCGTTTTCCCGATCACCGACGAAGTCCGGCATGCGCTCGCCGTCACGAAGCGCGGCGTCGACGAGCTGCTGATCGAGGAAGAGTTCGCGCAGAAGCTCGCGCGCAGCGCAGCCACGGGCACGCCGCTGCGCATCAAGCTCGGCCTCGACCCGACCGCGCCCGACATCCACATCGGCCATACGGTCGTGCTGAACAAGATGCGCCAGCTGCAGGACCTCGGCCACACGGTGATCTTCCTGATCGGCGATTTCACGTCGCTGATCGGCGATCCGTCGGGCCGCAACGCGACGCGCCCGCCGCTCACGCGCGAGCAGATCGAAGCGAACGCGAAGACCTACTTCGAGCAGGCCGCGCTCGTGCTCGATCGCGACAAGACCGAGATCCGCTACAACAGCGAATGGTCGATGCCGCTCGGCGCGGACGGGATGATCAAGCTCGCGTCGCGCTACACGGTCGCGCGGATCCTCGAGCGCGAGGATTTCACGAAGCGCTTCCAGGGCGGCGTGCCGATCTCGATCCACGAATTCCTGTACCCGCTGATGCAGGGCTACGATTCGGTCGCGCTGAACGCCGATCTCGAGCTCGGCGGCACCGACCAGAAATTCAACCTGCTGGTCGGCCGCGAGCTGCAGAAGCAGTACGGCCAGGAACAGCAGTGCATCCTGACGATGCCGCTGCTCGAAGGGCTCGACGGCGTCGAGAAGATGTCGAAGTCGAAGGGCAACTACGTCGGTATCAGCGAGAAGCCGACCGACATGTTCGGCAAGCTGATGAGCATTTCGGACACGCTGATGTGGCGTTACTTCGAACTGCTGTCGTTCCGCAGCATGGAAGAAATCGCCGGCTTCAAGCGCGACGCCGAAGGCGGCCGCAACCCGCGCGACTTCAAGGTGCTGCTCGCGCAGGAAATCGTCGCGCGCTTTCACTCGCAGGCCGACGCCGAGCGCGCGCTCGAGGACTTCAACCACCGCGCGAAGGGCGGCGTGCCGGACGACATTCCGTCGGTCACGCTGGCCGGCGCGCCGCTGGCGATCGGTCAGTTGCTGAAGCAGGCCGGCCTCGTGCCGTCGACGAGCGAAGCGCTGCGCAACATCGAGCAGGGCGGCGTGAAGATCGACGGCGCGACCGTGTCGGACAAGGGCCTGAAGGTCGAGGCCGGCGAGTTCGTCGTGCAGGTCGGCAAGCGCCGCTTCGCGCGCGTCACGCTGACCGCATGATCGCGCTGATCCAGCGCGTGAAGCGCGCCGACGTGCGCGTCGGCGAGCGCACGACGGGCGAGATCGGCGCGGGCCTGCTCGCGCTCGTCTGCGCGGAGCGCGGCGATACCGAGGCGGCGGCCGACAAGCTGCTCGCGAAGCTGCTCGGCTATCGCGTGTTCAGCGACGCGGCCGGCAAGATGAACCTGCCGGTGTCGAACATCGACGGCGCAGGCCGTGCAGGCGGCCTGCTGCTCGTGTCGCAGTTCACGCTCGCGGCCGATACCAACAGCGGGCTGCGCCCGAGCTTCACGCCGGCCGCGCCGCCCGACGAAGGCGCGCGGCTGTTCGACTATTTCGTCGCGGCCGCGCGGGCGCGCCATCCCGTCGTCGAGACGGGCGAGTTCGGCGCCGACATGCAGGTGTCGCTCGTCAACGACGGCCCCGTGACGTTCTGGCTGCAAGTGCGGCCCTGATTCTTCCCCGGAGGCGCGCCGCGATGGCCACTACGCAGATTCTTTTCATCCGCCATGGCGAGACGGCCTGGAACCGCATCAAGCGCATCCAGGGGCATATCGACATTCCGCTGGCCGACACGGGGCTCGCGCAGGCGCAGCGGCTGGCGGCCCGGCTCGGGCGCGAGGCGCGCGACGGCGCGCGGATCGACGCGGTGTATTCGAGCGACCTGATGCGCGCGCAACAGACCGCACAGCCGTTCGCCGATGTGCTCGGGCTGCCGCTGCTGCTGCGCGAAGGGTTGCGCGAGCGTTCGTACGGCGCATTTCAGGGGCACGACAGCACCGAGATCGAAGCGCTGTTTCCGGACGCGTACGCGGCCTGGCAGACGCGCGATCCGGGCTTCGCGCCGGAGGGCGGCGAGTCGCAGCGCCAGTTCTATCACCGCGTGCTGCATGCGCTCGAACCGATCGTCGCCGCGCATCCGGGCGGCCGGATCGCATGCGTCGCGCACGGCGGCGTGCTCGATTGCGTGTATCGCTTCGCGAACGGGATCGAGTTGTCGGCGCCGCGTAATTATCAGCTGCTCAACACCAGCATCAACGTCGTCGATTACGTGGACGGCCGTGCGCAGGTCGTGCGGTGGGCCGACGTGTCGCATCTCGACGCCGCGAGCGACGACGACGGATACCGCAAGGTGCTCTGAGTACGCCAACCCCGTCCGGCATGGCCGGCCTCGGGGTTTCGTTGCCTTGCGCGTGACGCTTATTGCGGCAGCCCGTGGCGCGTCTTGTAGTCGAGCGCGTACGCGATCTTGCCGGGTTTGTCGGCCGTGATCGGCTGGCGCAGCTTGTCGAATTCCCCCTTGCCGTATTTCTTCCCGCCGTTGATCGCATCGGCGCGCCCGAGGTCGGCGCCCGTCTTGCCGTCGATCACGGGGTCGGTGGCCGCGACCATCCGCGTCGACGCATTCCAGACCGCATTCAGGTAGCCCGTGTCGGCCTTCGCCGGATCGGGATCGGTCGTGCCGGGCCGTGTCAGGTCGTAGCCGGCCAACGCGAACGTGCCCGGCTGCGTGCGCAGCCAGTCGGCCCAGTAGAACTCGAGGTAGTCGGTCGCTTGTGCGGGTTTGCTGTAGCCGATGTCGCGCGTGAAATAGACGAGCGAGCGGTAGCGGTCGTTCGTCATCCCGAGCGTCAGGCCGAGGCCGGTCGGCAATTGCGCGGTCGTGATCGGCTTGCCGTCGCCGTTCTTCAGGCGCAGATAGCCGCGGCTCTGCATCTGCTGCCAGAACGCGTCGCCCGAATAGTCGCCGAGGTTGTCCTTGACGACGACATGCACGTGCAGCGTCGGGCCGCCGTCGGGCGTTTCGTAATAGGTCGACAGCCCGTGATGACCGTCGGTCAGGTATAGCGTATCGCCGTTGGGGCCGATCACGACGGGGTTCAGCACCGAGCGGTCGCGGGCGTTCGCGTCGGTCGTCGCGCACGTGTAGCTCGCCGGATCGCGCAGCGACGATTTGGCCGTGTAGCCGCTCGCTGCGACGCCGCCGAGGCCTTCGTCCGCGCAGAAGTCGTCGAATTTCTTGTCGGGCTGGAGTTCGTAGCGGCCGAGCTTGTAGTAGATCTGGTCGTAGCCGATCGCACCCTGCGTCGGATGGAGGTCGCCGAGCGTGACGTCGATCAGGTCGCCGACGCGGGCAGCCTTCCATTTGCCCGGCTGCGGCGTGGTGGTGGCGGGCGGCGTGGGCGCCGGCGTCGTCGTCGTGCCGCCGGACGGCGGTTGCGCGTCCGTGCGCGCGACGGCGGCGACATCGTCGCCGCCGCACGCGGCGAGCGCGAAGACGGTGGACAGGCTGGCGGCAAGGGCGAAACGGATCGGCAGGCGTGGCATCGCGGGCATCGTGCGGCGGTCGGGTGGGCGGGACACCGCGCGGGTCACGGTCGCGCGTGACGAGCAGGACGTGCGACCGTGCGCGGGTGCAAGCCGGTCAGTTTGCCACTGCTATTTGACAGCAAATTGAAATGATCCGAAGAAGCGGATCGTCAGGCGGGCGGGGTGCCGTCGGACGGCGTGGCCGTCGCGCGGCGGCGCGCTCGCTTCGACGCGCCGTTCACGAGCGCCCAGCGCAGCACGGGCGCGATGGCGCGTATGCCGGGTCGGACCACCGCGCGCCGTAACGGCGCGAAGGTCGACACGCCGAGCATGCGCTGCGCCCACGGCGGCAACAGGTCGATCCCGGCGTGCATCACCAGCGACGCGGCAGGCCGCAGCGTGGGCTTCGCGACCGGCACATTCAGCAGGATGGACATGACTTCGAAGGTACGCGGCCCGGCTTCGAGTTCGGGCAGCATGCGCGCGAGATAAGCGGCCACCTCGGCGCGCGAACGCGGAATCTCACGGGCGCCGAGCAGCTCGGCGATCAGCGCCGTCTCCGCGTAATAGCGGTCCTGCAGTTCGCCCGGCAGCGCGGGATTCACGTAACGCAGATGCGCGGCGAGGAAGCTCGACACTTCCGCGACGTGCACCCAGGTGAGCAACGCCGGATCGTCGGCGCGGTACGGCCGGCCGTCGGGCGCGGTACCTGATATGCGCGTGTGGATCGTTTTCACGCGCTCGATCAGCGTGAGCGCGTCCGCGCGGCTGCCGAACGTCGTGCCCGTGATGAACGTGGCGGTGCGCCGCAAGCGGCCGAAGATGTCGGTGCGGAACGACGAATGATCCCAGACGCCCGCGAGCGCGAGCGGGTGGAGCGCCTGCAGCAGCAGCGCGGCGATGCCGCCCGTCATCATCGACGTGAAATCGGCATGCACGCGCCAGCAGACGGCGTCGGGGCCGAACAGCCCCGGGTCGCCAGGCGGTGACGAGAGATCGATCGACGGGCCGCCGCCGCCGGCCGTCAGGTGCGTGATACCGGCCACGAGCCGCTGGCGGATCGGCTCGGCCCAGCGCGGGCCCGGCACGGGTGCGGTGGGGTGGCGGCTGGGCGGCGTCGTCATGGCGGGTGCGGCGCGGCGACGGATTACTTCCCGTCGGGGGTATCCCACGCGTCGTGCTCGGTGATGCGGCGCGCATCGGGTACCGACAGCCCGAAGTGGCGATACGTGAGCAGCGTCGCGACCCGGCCGCGCGGCGTGCGCTGCAGGAAGCCCTGCTGGATCAGGTACGGTTCGAGCACGTCCTCGATCGTGTCGCGCTCCTCGCCGATCGCCGCCGCGAGGTTGTCGATGCCGACCGGGCCGCCGTCGAACTTGTACAGGATCGCTTCGAGCAGCTTGCGGTCCATCAGGTCGAAGCCGACCGGGTCGACGTCGAGCATCGCGAGCGCGGCATCGGCAACGGCCGCGGTGATCTGGCCGTCGGCCTTCACTTCCGCGAAGTCGCGCACGCGGCGCAGCAGACGGTTCGCGATCCGCGGCGTGCCGCGCGCGCGCTTCGCGATTTCCAGCGCGCCGTTCGGATCGATCTGCGCATTCAGCAGCGACGCCGAGCGCCGCACGATGCGCGACAGTTGATCGGCGTCGTAGAACTCGAGGCGCGCGACGATCCCGAAACGATCGCGCAGCGGGTTGGTCAACATCCCCGCGCGGGTGGTCGCGCCAACCAGCGTGAACGGCTGCAGGTCGAGCTTCACGCTGCGCGCCGCCGGCCCTTCGCCGATCATGATGTCGATCTGGTAATCCTCGAGCGCCGGATACAGGATTTCCTCGACGACCGGCGACAGCCGGTGGATCTCGTCGATGAACAGCACGTCGTTCGCCTCGAGGTTCGTCAGCAGCGCGGCGAGATCGCCCGCGCGCTCGAGCACGGGGCCCGACGTCTGGCGCAGGTTCACGCCCATCTCGCGCGCAATGATGTGCGCGAGCGTCGTCTTGCCGAGCCCCGGCGGCCCGAACAGCAGCACGTGATCGAGCGGCTCGGAGCGGCGCTTCGCGGCTTCGATGAAGATCTCGAGCTGGCCGCGCACCTTTTCCTGGCCGACGTAGTCGTCGAGCTGGCGCGGCCGCAATGCACGTTCGAACACCTCCTCGTGTGACGAGGCAGGCGTGGCGGCGATGATCCGCTGCTCGGTGGCGAGTTTGTCGGTTTCAATCATGCGGCCATTGTACCGCGCGACGACGCGCGGACCACCTGGCCGAACGGCCGACTGGCGAGCGCCGCGCGGCGGCGCGACACTGGCTTCGACGGCCGGATCGACCGCGCGTTACGCCTTCGACAGCGCCTTCAGCGCGAGCTTGATGCCTTCGGACACGCCGGTGCCGGCCGGCACGTTCTTGATCGCGGCAAGGCCTTCCTTCTCGGAGTAGCCGAGCGCCAGCAGCGCGTTGAGGATGTCGGTCGCGTGGTCGGACGGCGACGCGGCTCCGGCGAGCGCGCCGAGGTCGGCGCCGAGCTTGCCCTTCAGTTCGAGCAGCAGGCGCTCGGCGGTCTTCTTGCCGATGCCGGGCAGGCGCGTGAGGCGGGCGGCGTCCTGCATCGTCACCGCTTGCGCGAGCTCCTGCACGCTCATGCCGGACAGCACGGCGAGTGCCATGCGCGCGCCGATGCCGGTGATCTTCAGCAGTTCGCGGAAGGTCGTGCGTTCCTGCGGCGTCAGGAAGCCGTACAGCAGGTGGGCGTCCTCGCGGACGATCTGCTGCGTGAGCAGCACGACGCGCTCGCCCGTTTGCGGCAGGTTGTAGAAGGTGCTCATCGGCACGTCGATTTCGTAGCCGACACCGTTGCAGTCGACGAGCAGATGAGGTGGGTTCTTTTCGAGCAGGATGCCGGCGATGCGACCGATCATGGAGGACGGGATGCGAGGAAGAAAGCGCGAGTGTAGCGCACGCGCGGCGCGATGCCGATGGGGCGCGTCCGTCGGCCCGAAGCGGCGCGCGTCGCGGGCATGTCGGGCGCGGGTAGGACGGTCAAGGCGCCAACGCGGTCGAGCCGACGTGCCGGGCCGCGGCGCGCGGCGGCGTCAGCCGACCAGCCTGCCCCGCCGCACGCGCAGCCCTTTCTGCGCGAGCGCCGGCGCGAGGCCGCCCAGCGTGCCGAGCGTGTTGCCGCCGTGTGCGTGGCAGATCGCCATGCCGAGCGCGTCGGCTGCGTCGGAGCCCGGCTGGCCGGACAGGTTGAGCAGCCGCGTGACCATTTCCTGCATTTGCGTCTTGGTCGCGCGGCCGTAGCCGACCACGGCCTGCTTGAGCTGCAGCGCGGTGTATTCGGCGACCGGCAGCCCGCCCGCGACGAGGCCGCAGATCGCGGCGCCACGCGCCTGGCCGAGCAGCAGCGTCGACTGCGGGTTCACGTTGACGAACACCTTTTCGATCGCGGCCTGGTCGGGCGCGTGTTCGCGCACGATCGTCGAGACGCCCTGAAAGATCGTGCCGAGGCGGGTGGCCAGATCGGCTGTCGGCGTGCGGATCACGCCGCTCGTGACATAGGCGAGCCGGTGGCCGCTGACGTCGATGACGCCGAAGCCGGTGACGCGCAGGCCGGGGTCGATGCCGAGAATTCGCATGAGTGAGGAGAATGGCGTGATGCAGCGATACTACAACGAATGGTGCGGCAAGCCGGCCGCCCGGGCCGGCGCGAAGGCGCCGCGCAATAAAAAACCCGGCGCAGGGGATGCCGCCGGGTTTTCGTGCAGCGGCCGCGCGGGCCGCATGCTGCGATCAGTGACGGAAGTGGCGCACGCCCGTCAGGATCATCGCGATGCCGTGCTCGTCGGCCGCCGCGATCACTTCGTCGTCGCGCATCGAGCCGCCCGGCTGGATCACGCAAGTCGCGCCTGCCGCCACGACGACGTCGAGGCCGTCGCGGAACGGGAAAAACGCATCCGACGCGACCGCCGAACCGGCGAGCGTGAGGCCCGCGTTCTGCGCCTTGATGCTCGCGATGCGCGCGGAATCGACACGGCTCATCTGGCCGGCGCCGACGCCGAGCGTCATGCCGTTGCCGCAGAACACGATCGCGTTCGACTTCACGTACTTCGCGACGCGCCATGCGAACAGCAGGTCGTCCATTTCCTTCGCGGTCGGCTGACGCTTCGTGACGACGCGCAGCTCGCTCGGCTGCACGTTCTTCGCGTCGAGCGACTGCACGAGCAGGCCGCCGCCCACGCGCTTCAGGTCGAATGCGTTGTGGCCGTCGCCCAGCGCGATTTCGAGCAGGCGCACGTTCTGCTTCGCGGCGAACACCTGCTTCGCGGCGTCGGAGAACGACGGGGCGATCAGCACTTCGACGAACTGCTTCGCCACGGCTTGCGCGGCCGCTTCGTCGACTTCGCGGTTGAACGCGATGATGCCGCCGAATGCCGAGGTCGGGTCGGTCTGGAACGCCTTCGCGTACGCGTCGGCCGAGTCGTTGCCGACCGCGACGCCGCACGGGTTCGCGTGCTTGATGATCACGCAGGCCGGCGCGTCGAACGTCTTCACGCATTCCCACGCCGCGTCCGAATCCGCGATGTTGTTGTACGACAGTTCCTTGCCCTGCAACTGGCGGTAGTTCGCCAGCGCGCCGGCCGGCGCCGCGAGGTCGCGGTAGAACGCCGCGCTCTGGTGCGGGTTCTCGCCGTAGCGCAGGTCCTGCACCTTGTCGAACGCCATGTTCAGCGTGGCCGGGTACGCGCTGCGCGATGCGTGCTGCAGCTCGTCGGTCAGGCTCGTCAGGTAGTTCGTGATCGCGCCGTCGTATTGCGCGGTGTGCGCGAACACCTTCGTCGCGAGGCGGAAGTTGGTCGGGTAGCCGACCGTGTTGCCGTTCGCCTTCATTTCGTCGAGCACGACCGCGTAGTCGGCCGGATCGACGACGACCGTCACGTCGCGGTGGTTCTTCGCGGCCGAGCGCAGCATCGTCGGGCCGCCGATGTCGATGTTCTCGATCGCGTCGGCGAGCGTGCAGTCGTCCTTCGCGATCGTCGCGACGAACGGATACAGGTTCACGACGAGCAGGTCGATCGTCGGGATGCCATGCTGTTCGAGCGCCTGCATGTGCTCGGGCAGGTCGCGGCGGGCGAGGATGCCGCCGTGCACCTTCGGGTGCAGCGTCTTCACGCGCCCATCGAGCATTTCCGGGAAGCCCGTGTAATCGGCCACTTCGGTCACGGGCAGGCCGGCATCGGCGAGGAGTTTCGCGGTGCCGCCCGTCGACAGCAGCTTGACGCCGAGGTCGGACAGCGACTTCGCGAAGTCGACGATGCCGGTCTTGTCGGAAACGGAAATGAGCGCTTGCTTGATCATGATGGAACCACCAATAGCCAGGGAAACGGGGACGGGACGGCCGCCTACAGCAGGCCGTGCTGCTGCAGCTTCTTGCGCAGCGTATTGCGATTGATGCCGAGGTACTCGGCGGCGAGCGACTGGTTGCCGCCGGCCTGTACGAGCACGACCTCGAGCATCGGCTTTTCGACGCAGGACATCACCATTTCATAGACGTCGTGCGGATTGGAGCCGTCTAGATCCCGGAAATACACGTCCAGGCTCTCGCGGACACATTGTTCGATGTTGTGCTTGCTCATGCTGCTAACTGGTTATGGTCGTCCGACTCGCCCTGGCTGTTTTCCGCTTCGTCGTCGACGTAGACGAGGTGGTCCGACAGCGCCTTTTGCGCCTCGAAGAATGCATTGACGGCGGCGAGCTGCTCGCGGGTGGAATCGAGCGTGTTCATTCGGTGCCGGAACCCGTTGGCACCGGAAAGGCCGCGAGTGTACCAGCCGATGTGCTTGCGCGCAGTACGGACGCCGGTGAATTCGCCATAGAAAGCGTAGTGGTCTTCCAGGTGTTCGTTCATCACGTGCTGGATCTCGTCGATCCGCGGCGGGGGCAGCAGCTCGCCGGTTTGCAGGAAATGATCGATTTCGCGGAACAACCACGGCCGGCCTTGCGCGGCGCGACCGATCATCAGCGCATCGGCGCCGGTTGCGTCGAGCACGGCCTTCGCCTTGGCGGGCGACGTGATGTCGCCGTTCGCGACGACCGGAATCCGCACGGCCGCCTTCACGGCCGCGATGGTGTCGTACTCGGCGTCGCCGCGATACAGATCGGCGCGCGTGCGGCCATGCACGGTGAGCATCGAGATGCCGGCCGCTTCGGCCAGGCGCGCGACCGTGATCGCATTCTTGTGCTCGCGGTCCCAGCCGGTGCGGATCTTCAGCGTGACGGGCACCGCGTCGGGCCCCGTGCCGACCGCCGCGACGACGGCCTCGACGATCCGCTGCACGAGCGGCTCGTTCTGCAGCAGCGCGGAGCCGGCCGCGACGTTGCAGACCTTCTTCGCCGGGCAGCCCATGTTGATGTCGATGATCTGCGCGCCGTTGTCGACGTTGTAGCGGGCAGCTTCGGCCATCATCGCCGGATCGGCGCCGGCGATCTGCACCGCGATCGGCTCGACTTCGCCTTCGTGGTTCGCGCGCCGCATCGTCTTCGCGCTTTTCCACAGCTGCGCGTTGGACGCGACCATCTCGGACACGGCGTAACCGGCCCCCAGCCGTTTGCACAGCTGGCGGAACGGACGATCCGTCACCCCGGCCATCGGGGCGACGAACAGGTTGTTACGCAATACGTGAGAGCCGATAACGGGCATCGCAATGGCGCCGCCCGCGACGAGCGCGGGCAGGGGAAGGGAAGACGGAAAGCGGGCATTTTACCGTATTCCCATGCCCCGCCGATTTGACCCGGTTTGCCTGATTTGCCCGGACGCGCCGTGCGGTGTGCCGCGCGTCAGCTACGCTGGCCGAACATCATCTGGCGCGCGATCGCCTTCTTGAGCGGCGGCACGAACTCGAGTGCGGTGAGCGCGGCGCCGCGCAGCAGCGGCAGCGGGCCCGAGTCGATCGTAAACAGGCGCGCCAGCGTGTCGGTCGCGCCGATCGTGAAGCGCCGGTCGAGCGCGCGGCGCGCGTTGAAGGTCGCGAGCGCGGTCGCTTCGAAGCCTTGTGCGGACAGCGCGTCGACGAGCGTGTGCGCATCGCGCAGCCCGAGGTTGAGCCCCTGGCCCGCCACCGGGTGCAGCGTTTGCGCGGCATTGCCGACGATCGCGACGCGGCCGCTGACGAGCGTCTGCGCGGCGTTCAGGCCGAGCGGGAAGGACGCGCGCCCGGCGATCGCGACGAATTCGCCCATGCGTTCGCCGAACACGCTGCCGAGCTCGCGCAGGAACGCATCGTCGGGCAGCGCGGCACGTCGCGCCGCTTCGTCGGGCGTACAGCACCAGACGAGCGAGTAATCGGCCTGACGCGGGCCGCCGAGCGGCAGCAGCGCGAGCGGGCCCTCGTGCGTGAAGCGTTCCCACGCGACGTTCGGGCGCGGCGCCGATACCGTGACCGTGCCGACGAGCGCGGTCTGTCCGTAGTCGCGGCGATGCTTGGCCGTATCGGCCTGCTGTTCGTGGAACAGCCCGCCTTCGGCATTGACGACGATGCGCGCGCGCAGCGTGCGCTCGCCTTGCGGGCCGTCGAGCGTCAGCGCGACGCCGTCGGCGTCCTGCTGCGGCGCGCGCGCGGTGGTCGACGTGAGCCAGTCGACGCGCGTGCCGCGCACCGCGTTCGCGAGCGCCTGCACGATCGAGCCGTAGCGCACCACGTAGCCGAGCGCGGCGAGGGCGTGCTCGTCGCGGTCGATCAGCGTGCGGCCGAAATGGCCGCGCTGCGACACGTGGATATGTTCGATCGGCGTGGCGTCGGCGGGCCATGCGAGCGTGTCGAGCAGCACGCGGCTGCCGTGCGACACGGCGATCGCGCGCGGGTCGTTCGCGCTCGCGGCCGGGTCGCGCGCATCGATCAGCGCGATCGAGGCATGCTGCGTCGCGCTGCGGCGCGCGAGCCAGCCGGCGAGCGCGAGCCCGACGGGGCCCGCGCCGACGATGGCGAGGTCGTAATCCGGCGTGGCGGAGGGGGAAGCGGTCGTCATCAGGGTTCGTGAAACGGTGTTGGCAGTCGAAGCGGTTCAAGCGGTCCAGGCAGTCGCCGGCGGCACGCGGCCGCTCACGCGCCGTGCGCGGCGCCCTCGCGCATCAGCGCCTCGATCTCGTCGGCCGCGACCGGCACGTCGCGCGTGATCAGTTCGCAGCCGTGCTCGCGCACGATCGCGTCGTCCTCGATGCGGATGCCGATGTTCCAGTATTCGGGCGGCACGTCGTCGGCCGCGCGCACGTACAGGCCGGGCTCGACGGTGAGCGTCATGCCGGCTTTCAGCGTGCGCCACGGCAGCGCGCCGTTGGCGTCGCGCGCGGCGAGCCGCTCGCGGTAGTCGCCGCAGTCGTGCACGTCCATCCCGAGCCAGTGGCCGGTGCGATGCATGTAGAAGCGCGTGTACGCGCGCTCGGCGATCGCGTCGTCGACGTTCGAGAAGCGCGTTTTCGGGATGATGCCGGTGTCGAGCAGCCCCTGCGCGAGCACGCGGACGGCTGCGTCATGCGGCGCCTCGAACGGCACGCCCGCGCGCGTCGCGTCGATCGCGGCCTGCTGCGCGGCGAGCACGATGTCGTACAGCGTGCGCTGCGCGGGCGAGAAGCGGCCGTTGGCCGGGAACGTGCGCGTGATGTCCGACGCATAGCCGTCGAGTTCGCAGGCGGCGTCGATCAGGATCAGGTCGCCGTCTCGCGCGGCCGCGTTGCCGGCCGGATAGTGCAGCACGCACGCATTCGCGCCGGCCGCGACGATCGAACCGTACGCGGGCGCCTGCGCGCCGTGCTTGCGGAACAGGTACAGCAGCTCGGCCTCGAGCTCGTATTCGCGGATGCCGGGGCGGCACACCTGCATCGCGCGGCGGTGCGCGAGCGCGGAGATGTGCGCGGCGCGCATCATGATCGCGAGTTCGTGTTCGTCCTTCACGAGCCGCATGTCGTCGAGCAGCGGCGTGAGGTCGAGCAGCGCGTCCGGCGCGGCGACGCCCGTGCGTGCCTGCGCGCGTACCGCGTCGATCCAGCCTGCGAGCTGGCGCTCGAAGTCGGCCGATGCGCCGAACCGGTAGTGCACGGTGCCCGCATCGGCGAGCAGGCGCGGCATTTCGGTGTCGATCACGTCGACCGCGAATGCCGCATCGAAGCCGAACGCGTCGCGCGCGGCGTCGGGCCCGTAGTGAAAGCCTTCCCAGATCTCGCGGTCGACGTTCTTGCCGCGGCAGAACAGGATCGATTCCGGCGCGCCGTGCGGCGCGGCCGCGTTCAGCACGAGCACGGCATCCGGTTCGGTGAAGCCCGTCAGGTAATGGAAGTAGCTGTCGAACCGGTACGGGTAGGCCGTATCGCGGTTGCGCAGCATTTCCGGCGCGGTGGGGACGATGGCGACGCCGCCGCCCGCGGCACGCAGTGCGGCAAGCACGCGTTCGCGGCGCTGGCGGTAGACGTCGACGGCAATGGCGGTATCGAGGGGCGCATTCATCGTGCGATTGTAGCGCCGCGCGACGCGGTGCGTGAGGGTGGGGCCGCAAGCCGCTCCGGCCAAGGCCCGCGCGGCGGTTGTTGCAAACCATCCACAGGCCGGACGGGCGATTTTCTACCCGGCCGCGCGTGCCGGTTATGATCGGCGACAACGTATACTCTCGGCGGTTCCCTTGAAAAGGCAGATGATGAAATTAATCGGTTCGCTCAGCAGCCCGTACGTCCGAAAGGCGCGGATCGTGCTTGCTGAAAAGAAGATCGACTACAAGCTGGAGCTCGAGAACGTGTGGGCGCCGGAGACGGATATTCATGCATCGAATCCGCTCGGCAAGGTCCCGTGCCTCGTGATGGAGGACGGCGCCGCGGTGTTCGATTCCCGCGTGATCTGCGAATACGTCGATACGCTGTCGCCGGTCGGCAAGCTGATTCCGCCGTCGGGCCGCGAGCGCGTCGAAGTGCGCTGCTGGGAAGCCCTGGGCGACGGCGTGCTCGACGCGGCGGTCGCGATCCGTCTCGAACACACGCTGCGGGAAGAAGGGCAGCGCAGCGCGAGCTGGATCGCGCGCCAGCAACGCAAGATCGACGACGCGCTCGTCGCGATGTCGCAGGGTCTCGGCGGCAAGACGTGGTGCGTCGGCAATCATTACACGCTCGCCGACATCGCACTCGGTTGCGCGCTCGGCTATCTCGATTTCCGGATGCCCGAGCTCGACTGGCGCGATCGCCACCCGAACCTCGACAAGCACTTCGTGAAGCTGCAGCAGCGACAGTCGTTCGCCGATACGCTGCCGCAGAACTGAGCCGCGGCCCGGCCTTCACGCATTCGGCAGACGAAAGAAAAGCGCCCCGCGGGGCGCTTTTCTTTTTGCGGCGCCGGCCGCCGGCCAACGCCGGCGCGGGCCGCGCGCGTCACTCGATCGACGCGTACACGGCTTCGCCGAGCGCAAACGAATCGCTGCGCGCGATCGGCCACCACTTGTCGTACAGGGACAAGCCGCAGGTCTGGCCGTCGAGCAGCGCACCGGGCTTCAGGTATTTCAGCAGTTGCGACATCAGCCGCACCTCGTGCGGCGCGACCCGCTGCACGATGTGATGCGCGCGCAGCTCGGACGGATGCGCGAGGCCGGCCGCCTGCACGAGTTCCTGCAGCGCATGCAGCGTATTGCGGTGGAAGTTGTACACGCGCTCGGCCTTGTCGGGCACGACGAGCGCGCGCTGGCGCACCGGGTCCTGCGTCGCGACGCCGGTCGGGCAGCGGTCGGTGTGGCAGTGCTGCGCCTGGATGCAGCCGACCGCGAACATGAAGCCGCGCGCCGAGTTCACCCAGTCCGCGCCGATCGCGAGCGTACGCGCGATGTCGAACGCGGTGATGATCTTGCCGCTCGCGCCGAGCTTCACGCGATCGCGCACGCCGATCCCGACGAGCGTGTTGTGCACGAGCAGCAGCCCTTCCTGCAGCGGCACGCCGACGTGGTCGGTGAATTCGAGCGGCGCCGCGCCCGTGCCGCCTTCCGCGCCGTCGACGACGATGAAGTCGGGCACGATGCCCGTCTCGAGCATCGCTTTCGCGATCCCGAAGAATTCCCACGGATGGCCGATGCACAGCTTGAAGCCGGTCGGCTTGCCGCCCGACAGCGTGCGCAGCCGCTCGACGAATTCGAGCAGCCCGCGCGGCGTCGAGAATTCCGAGTGCGTCGCGGGCGAGATGCAGTCCTTGCCCATCGGCACGCCGCGCGTCTCGGCGATTTCCGGCGTGATCTTCGCGGCCGGCAGCACGCCGCCGTGGCCGGGCTTCGCGCCCTGCGACAGCTTCACCTCGATCATCTTGACCTGCGGATCGGCCGCCTGCTTCGCGAACTTGTCGGGGTTGAACGTGCCGTCGTCGTTGCGGCAGCCGAAGTAGCCGGACGCGATTTCCCAGATGATGTCGCCGCCGTGCTCGCGGTGGTACTTCGACAGCGAGCCTTCGCCGGTGTCGTGCGCGAAGCCGCCTTTCTTCGCGCCGAGGTTCAGCGAGCGGATCGCGTTCGCGGACAGCGAGCCGAAGCTCATCGCCGAGATGTTGAAGATCGAAATGTCGTACGGTTGCGCGCGATTCGCGCCGACGCGGATGCGGAAGTCGTGGCTCGGCAGCTTCGTCGGCGCGAGCGAATGGCTGATCCATTCGTGCGCGACGGCCTTCACGTTCAGCTCGGTGCCGTACGGACGGTTGTCCGCGACGTTCTTCGCGCGCTGGTAGACGAGGCTGCGCTGCGCGCGCGAGAACGGCTTTTCGTCGGTGTCGTCCTCGACGAAGTACTGGCGGATTTCAGGTCGGATGAATTCGAACAGGAAGCGGAAGTGGCCCCAGAGCGGGTAGTTCCGGAGGATCGCGTGGCGGTCCTGGTTCAGGTCGTACAGGCCGAGCGCGACGAGGGCGATGGGGATGACGATCCACAGCCAGGAAAGAACGTGGGCCGACGCGAGCGCGGCCGCTGCGACGAGCAGCAGCACGGCACACCACATCGCGAGGTAGCGTCTTGAAAGCATGGGGACTCCATAAGAATCTTGAGATACCGCCATGCGTGCGCTGCGAAGGCGGCACACCGGCCGTGGCGGAATCGTGTTCCGCCGGGCGCGGCGTGCCGCAAGTCTAAACCGAATGGATGTCAGCGTGCTTCGGCGAGCGCCGGTGCGCGGCCCGCCGGTGCAGCCTGACCGGGTTGGCCGGTGGCCGCGGACTCGATGATGCCGCCGCCGAGGCAGATCTCGCCGTCGTACAGCACGGCCGACTGGCCGGGCGTGACGGCCCACTGCGCGTCGTCGAACGCGAGCGAGAAGCGTCCGTCCGCGGCCCGGCCGAACCTGCACGCCGCGTCGGCCTGCCGGTAGCGCGTCTTCGCGCCGCACGCGAAGCCGTCCGCCGGCGGCTCGCCGGCGACCCAGCTCACGTTGCCGGCGACGAGCTCGCGCGACAGCAGCCACGGATGATCGTGACCCTGCACGACGTACAGCGTGTTCGACGCGATGTCCTTCGCGGCGACGAACCACGGCTCGCCGCTGCCGCTCTTGCTGCCGCCGAGGCCGATGCCCTTGCGCTGGCCGAACGTATAGAACGCGAGGCCGATGTGCTCGCCGACCACCTTGCCGTCGGGCGTCTTCATCGGGCCGGGTTTCGTCGGAAGATAGCGGTTCAGGAAATCGCGGAACGGCCGTTCGCCGATGAAGCAGATGCCGGTCGAATCCTTCTTCTTCGCATTCGGCAGCCCGATCTGCGCGGCGATCTCGCGCACCTTCGTCTTCGGGATCTCGCCGAGCGGGAACATCGTCTTCGACAGTTGCGCCTGGTTCAGCCGGTGCAGGAAGTACGACTGGTCTTTCGTATGATCGAAGGCCTTCAGCAGTTCGAAACGCCCGTCGCGCTCGCGCACGCGCGCGTAGTGGCCGGTCGCGATCATTTCCGCGTCGAGCGACATCGCGTGGTCGAGGAACGCCTTGAACTTGATCTCGGCGTTGCACAGCACGTCGGGGTTCGGCGTGCGGCCGGCCGAGTATTCGCGCAGGAACTCGGCGAACACGCGGTCCTTGTATTCGGCGGCGAAGTTGACGGCTTCCACGTCGATGCCGATCAGGTCGGCCACCGACACGACGTCGATCCAGTCCTGGCGCGTCGAGCAGTACTCGCCGTCGTCGTCGTCTTCCCAGTTCTTCATGAACAGGCCGACCACGTCGTAGCCTTGTTCCTTCAGCAGCCACGCGGTCACCGACGAATCGACGCCGCCCGACATGCCCACCACTACACGGCGCTTGCTCATTTGCCGACCGCCTGACGTTCGAATGCCTCGGGGCGCGGGGCGACCGAGTGCGTGTGCACGAAATCGAGCGGAATGCGCCGCCCGGCGAGATAGTCGTCGACGCAGCGCATCACCGCGGGCGAGCGATGGCGCTCGCTGCAGGCGCGCAGTTCGTCGGCCGTCATCCACAGCGTGCGGACGATGCCGTCGTCGAGCACATGGCCCGCGACCGGTTCGCCGGCGGTGCCGCAGAACGTGAAGCGCAGGTAGGTCGCGCCGGCGCTGCCGGGGCGATCGTAATGCGCGAGATAGACGCCGACGAGCGCGTCGGGCGTGAACGGGCGCGCGGTTTCCTCGAGCGTTTCGCGGATCACGGCGTCGGCCAGCGTTTCGCCGGCTTCGAGATGACCGGCCGGCTGGTTGATGCGCAGGCCCGTCGAGGTTTCTTCCTCGATCACGAGAAAGCGGCCGGCGCGCTCGACGAGCGCGGCGACCGTCACATGCGGGGTCCAGATTTCGGGTTTCATGGTTCGGCATTTTACCGGTTGCGCCCGAACGCTGCCGGTCGTCCGCCGCCGGCCGTTCGTCAAGCGATCCGACCCTCGCGGATCGCCCGTCCCGGCGCTGCGTGGCGACGCTGCGTGACGGCGCGGGCCAAGCGCCTGTCGCATTCGAGCACGGTCGTGCGGAAAGTGCTGGCGCGACCATCGCTTTCGGTTAAAGTGCAGCGTGAAAGCCGTTGCTCGTGAGCCGGTAAGTCAGCCTGTCCGGCTCGTTGCGCAGTAAAGATCGCAAGAAAAGAAATACTGACAATGACTGGAGGAACTGACGATGCATATTGGAGTGCCTGCTGAAACGCGGGCCAACGAGGCGCGTGTGGCTGCGACGCCGGAAACCGTGAAGAAGTACGCGGCGGCCGGCCATCGCGTCAGTATCGCGAAAGGGGCCGGCAGCGCAGCCAGCTATCCCGACGAAGCCTATGCGGCCGTCGGCGCCGAATTGACCGACCAGTCGGCCGCGTTCGACGCCGATCTCGTCCTGAAGGTCCAGGCGCCCACCGATGCCGAACTGCCGTTGCTCAAGCGCGGCACCGTGCTGATCGGCATGCTCGAGCCGTTCAACGGCGAGCAGGCGGCGAAACTCGCCGCGGCCGGCGTGACCGGTTTCGCGCTCGAGGCCGCGCCGCGCACGACGCGTGCGCAGAGTCTCGACGTGCTGTCGTCGCAGGCGAACATCGCCGGCTACAAGGCCGTGCTGGTGGCCGCGTCGCTGTATCCGCGCTTCATGCCGATGCTGATGACGGCCGCGGGCACCGTGAAGGCGGCGCGCGTGCTGATTCTCGGCGCGGGCGTCGCGGGCCTGCAGGCGATCGCGACCGCGAAGCGGCTGGGCGCGGTGATCGAGGCGTCCGACGTGCGGCCGGCCGTGAAGGAGCAGATCGAGTCGCTCGGCGCGAAATTCCTGGACGTCCCGTTCGAAACCGACGAAGAGCGCGAAGCCGCGCAGGGTGTCGGCGGCTATGCGCGCCCGATGCCGGCGTCGTGGCTCGGCCGCCAGGCCGCGCTCGTGCACGAGCGGGCGAGGCAGGCCGACATCGTGATCACCACCGCGCTGATTCCCGGGCGCCCGGCGCCGACGCTGATCTCGGTCGACACCGCGCGGGCGATGAAGCCCGGCTCGGTGCTCGTCGATCTCGCGGCCGGCCGCGGCCCGGAAATCGACGGCCGCCGGGGCGGCAACTGCCCGCTGACCGTCGCCGACCAGGTGATCGTGCACGACGGCGTGACGATCGCCGGCTACACGAATCTCGCGTCGATGGTCGCGTCGGACGCGTCGGCGCTGTACGCGCGCAACCTGCTCGACTTCACGAAGCTGATCGTCACGAAGGAAGGCGCGCTGAACATCGACCTGACCGACGACATCGTCGCCGCGACGCTGTTGTGCCGCGACGGTGAAGTCACGCGCAAATAACGGAGGAGACCATGGAAGTCATCAATCACACGGTGATCAACGTGATCATCTTCGTGCTGGCGGTGTACGTCGGCTACCACGTCGTCTGGAACGTCACGCCGGCGCTGCATACGCCGCTGATGGCCGTGACCAACGCGATCTCGGCGATCGTGATCGTCGGCGCGATGCTCGCGGCGGCGCTCACCGTCGGCGCGACCGGCAAGTTCTTCGGCACGCTCGCGGTCGCGCTCGCGGCCGTCAACGTGTTCGGCGGCTTTCTCGTGACGAGGCGAATGCTCGAGATGTTCCGCAAGAAGGAGCCCAAGCGCGTCGAGGGCGGCAAGGAGGGCGCGCGATGAGCATGAACGTCGTTACGCTGCTGTACCTCGTCGCGTCGGTGTGCTTCATCCAGGCGCTGAAGGGCCTGTCGAATCCGAAGAGCGCGCGGCGCGGCAACCTGTTCGGGATGGTCGGGATGGCCATCGCGATCCTCACGACGATCGCGCTGATCGTCAAGCAGGCCGCGTGGCTCGGCGCGAACCTGCCGCTCGGCCTCGCGCTCGTGCTCGGCGCGCTGATCGTCGGCGGCGGCGTCGGCGCGTTCGTCGCCGCGCGCGTCGAGATGACGAAGATGCCGGAACTCGTCGCGGCCATGCACTCGCTGATCGGTCTCGCGGCCGTGTGCATCGCGTATGCGGTGGTGTCGGAGCCGGAAGCGTTCGGGCTCGTGCCGCAGGACGCGGTGTCGTCGAGCTTCATCCCGTACGGCAACCGCGTCGAGCTGTTCATCGGCACGTTCGTCGGCGCGATCACGTTCTCCGGTTCGGTGATCGCGTTCGGCAAGCTGTCGGGCAAGTACAAGTTCCGGCTGTTCCAGGGCGCGCCGGTCGTGTACGCGGGCCAGCACCTGATCAACCTGATGCTCGCGATCGCGATGCTCGGCTTCGGCATCCTGTTCTTCATCACGCAGGCTTGGCTGCCGTTCATCATCATGACGGCGATCGCGTTCGTGCTCGGCGTGCTGATCATCATCCCGATCGGCGGCGCGGACATGCCGGTGGTCGTGTCGATGCTGAACTCGTACTCGGGCTGGGCGGCGGCCGGCATCGGCTTCTCGCTGAACAACGCGATGCTGATCATCGCGGGTTCGCTGGTCGGCTCGTCGGGCGCGATCCTGTCGTACATCATGTGCCACGCGATGAACCGCTCGTTCTTCAACGTGATCCTCGGCGGGTTCGGCGGGGAAGCGGCGGCCGGCGGCGCGGCGGGCGCGCAGGAGCAGCGGCCGGTGAAGTCGGGTTCGGCCGACGACGCGGCGTTCATGCTCGGCAACGCGGAATCGGTCGTGATCGTGCCGGGTTACGGGCTCGCCGTCGCCCGTGCGCAGCACGCGCTGAAGGAGCTGACCGACAAGCTGGTCGAGAAGGGCATCGACGTGAAGTACGCGATCCACCCGGTCGCCGGCCGGATGCCGGGCCACATGAACGTATTGCTCGCGGAAGCGGAAGTGCCGTACGAGATCGTGCACGAGATGGAGGACATCAACGGCGAATTCGGCCAGGTGGACGTGGTGCTCGTACTCGGCGCGAACGACGTCGTGAACCCGGCCGCGAAGAACGATCCGAAATCGCCGATCGCGGGGATGCCGATCATCGAGGCGTACAAGGCGCGCACGGTGATCGTCAACAAGCGTTCGATGGCGGCCGGCTACGCGGGTCTCGACAACGACCTGTTCTACATGGACAAGACGATGATGGTGTTCGGCGATGCGAAGAAGGTCATCGAGGACATGGTGAAGGCGGTCGAGTAACGCAGGCGCCGGCACGCGGCGCCCGCTTCGATGCGCGGGCGTCGCGGCCGCGGACGGGCCCGACCGGTGCAGTTCACAAGCCGGCCGGGCCTTTTTCATGGTGCGACGAGGCGTGCGACGCAGGCGGTGACCGTGTCGCGCACGCGGTCGGCCGGATCGATCGGGCACGCATAGCCGCCCGTCGCGACGCACACCGGTTGAGCCCGGCCGCGAAGAACCCGCTCGACGCGACCGCGCGCTCGCCGCCGCGCCGCGTCAGCGCATCGGCGCTTCCGCGATCCGCATGTAGTCGGCGATCCGCCGGCCCTCCATGTCCGGAAACTGCTCGTGCACGGTGATGTCGCCCATCCGCGCGATGTCGAAGGTGCGGAAATCGTCGCGCAGCTCGCACCACGCGCCGATCGTCCAGCGCCCGCCCCAGTAGACGAGCCCGAGCGGCCAGACGCGACGCTGCGAATGCGCGCCGAGCCGGTCGCGATAGTCGAAGCTGACGATGTGGCGCGTGTCGATCGCCTGGTGGATCGCGTCGACCTTCGCGCAAAACGTCGCGTCGATGTGGAACGACGGCGCGAACACGGGCAGCCGGTCGAGCGCGGTCCGCTTGTCGGCCGGCATCGCGGACGCGATCTTCGCGAGCGCCGAGCGCGCGCCGCTCGCGAAGCGCGCACCGCCCCAGGTCTCGAGCATGCGCGCGCCGGTGGCGAGCGCCGCCAGCTCCTCGGCCGTGAACGTGAGCGGCGGCAGGCTCGCGTTGCGGTTCAGCCGGTAGCCGATGCCGGCCTCGCCTTCGATCGGCACGCCCGACAGTTGCAGGTCGCGTACGTCGCGGTAGACCGTGCGCGGCGACACCGACAGCCAGTCGGCCAGTTGTTGCGCGGTCGTGAGGCGACGCCCGCGCAACAGCTCGGCGATCTGGAACAGGCGGTCGGCACGGCGGGTCATGACGGCACCTCGATTCCTCTGGCTACGGGGACTTCGCGATGATAGCGCCGCGCGAGCCCGCTGGCCGCTGCGCTCAGTGGCATTTCGGCGCGTGCAGGCCGACGCGGTTGCCTTCCGTGTCGATCAGGTAGCCGACGTAGCCGTAGTTGTTCGGCAGCTCGACGACGGAGCCCTGCACGACGCCGCCCGCGCGCTTCGCGCGTTCGAGCGCCGCGACGACCGATTCGCCGGCGTTCAGGTAGACAAGCACGCCGTTCGCGCTCGGCTTCATCTGCTGCGGATCGAACACGATGCTGCCGCCCGTGCTCGATGCGTCGCGATCGAACGTCGCCATCGGCACGCCGCCGATGACCTTGCGCTGCAACGTGGTTTGCAGCACGGTTTCGTAGAAGCGGATCGCGCGGTCGAAATCGAGGGACGGAATGTCGAACCAGGCGATCGCGCGTTCCAGGGTTGCAGTGGCGGTTGCTGACGTCATGACGAGCTCCTTGTGTTGCGTTGTTATGCGGATTCGATGGGAAAACCAGCCTGCATTGCGCCGGGATTGCAGTGTGATCGCGGGCTGCTGACACCGTATTGTCAGTAGAGTTGTCACCCTTGACATGCAACCATTCGGTTGCATAATAAGGCCATCGACCCGGGAGCGGCATGGATCTCGTTTTCAAGGCACTGGCCGACGCCACGCGCCGTCGGTTGCTCGATCTGCTGTACGCAAAAAACGGCCAGACCGTGTCCGAGCTGTGCGACGGGCTCGCGATGAGCCGGCAGGCCGTGAGCAAGCATCTCGCGCTGCTCGAGGCCGCGAACCTCGTCGCGACGACGTGGCGCGGTCGGGAGAAGCTGCATTACCTGAATCCGGTGCCGATCCATGACATCGCGCAACGCTGGATCGGCAAGTTCGAGCGTCAGCGCCTGCAGGCGCTGGCGGACCTCAAGCGGGGGCTGGAAGCGCCCCGCGACACGGGAGACGACAATGGGTAATCCCGATTTCGTGTACGTGACCTTCATCGCGGCCACGCCCGAGCGCGTGTTCGACGCGCTGACCAATGCCGAGCTGACGAAGGACTACTGGGTGCGGCATCGCAACGCGTCGCCCGACTGGCGGCCGGGTTCGCGGTGGGAACATCAGGACTACGACGATCCGTCGCGGGTCGACATCGTCGGCGAAGTGGTCGAGCACGATCCGCCGCGCCGGCTGGTCGTCACGTGGCGCACGCCGTCGGGGGAGGGCGAGGAATCGCGCGTGACCTATCTGGTCGAGCCGCACGAGGGCGTCGTGAAGCTGACCGTCACGCACGACGGGCTGGTGCCCGGTTCGGAGATGGACCGCGGGATTCGCGGCGGCTGGCCGGTCGTGCTGTCGAGCCTGAAGACGCTGCTCGAGACGGGGCATGCACTGCCGTTTACGATGGCGCGCTGGTCGCAGTCGAAGCATTGACCGGCAGCGGAAAAGCACAGGGGCCGCGATGGCGGCCCCTGCACGTCGTGGCTTGCGCAAGCGCACGGATGGCTTACGCGTCGCCCTCCGGCGCGGCCGCGCGTGCCTTCACGCTGCCGGCGATCAGGTCGAAGCGGAACAGCCGGCATTCGAGCGCGCCGTTGAACAGCGGCGTCTTGGCCGATTCGCGCAGGCGCAACTGGCCCGGCAGCGAACGGTCGGACGTCAGCAGGAACGCCTGCCAGCCCGTGAAGCGCTGCTTCAGCGCATCGCCGAGCGCGTTGAAGAACTCGCTGTCCGGCGCGTCGGTGTGCGTGCGACGGAATGCGTCGTCGTTGCCGCGGTTGCGGCCGGTTTCGCGCACCTCGCCGCGCGCGCTGCGGCCGCGCACTTCGATCCGCTCGCCGTACGGCGGGTTCGCGAGGAGGATGCCCGGCCCGTCGCACGGCGGCGTCATCCCGCGCGCATCGACCTGCTTGAGCCACACCGACGGCACGCCCGCGCGCTCGAGGTTCGCGCGCGCCTTCTCGAGCATGTCGCCGGAGATGTCGCTGCCGTACACGCCGAGCGCGTCGCCGCGCCTGGCCCGCGCCGCGCGCTTCGCGTCGAGCGCCGGGACCTTCAGCCCCTGCCACGCGGTGATGTCGTACTGCTTGAGCTTTTCGAAGCCGAACCGGCGCTCGACGCCGGGCGCCACGCCGAGCGCGATCTGCGCGGCTTCCGCGAGGAACGTACCGCTGCCGCACATCGGGTCGTACAGCGCGGTGCCGGGCGTCCAGCCGGTCAGGCGCAGGATGCCGGCCGCGAGGTTCTCGCGCAGCGGCGCCGCGCCCTTGTCGAGACGCCAGCCGCGCTTGAACAGCGGCTCGCCCGACGTGTCGAGGTACAGCGTGCATTCGTCCGCCGTCAGGAACGCGAACACGCGCACGTCCGGCGCACCGGTGTCGATGCTCGGGCGCGCGCCGGTCTTGTCGCGCATCCGGTCGCAGATCGCGTCCTTCACGCGCAACGTCGCGAATTCGAGGCTCTTCAGCGGCGACTTGATCGCGGTGATGTCGACGCGCAGCGTCTGCGTGGCCGCGAACCAGCGTTCCCACGGTTGCTCGAGCGCGAGCGCATAGACGTCCTGCTCGTTGCGGTACGCGCGGTGCGCGATCTTCAGCAGGATCCGGCTCGCGATCCGCGAATGGAGGTTCGCGGCCATGCCGGCGGCCCAACCGCCGCTGAAATGGACGCCGCCCGGCACCTGCGCGCCCGCGGTGAACGGCGCGCCGTTCAGGTGGCGGCCGGCGATTTCGGCCAGCTCGGCGGCAAGCGCCGCTTCGAGGCCGCGCGGGCAGGGGGCGAAGAATTCGAACAGGGTGGGCGAGGACATAAGGCGGGTGAGGACGTGCAAAAGTCCACTATTGTACGCGGCGCAGGCGACCGGGGCCGGCGTTTCGGCGTGGCGGCGCCGGCGCGGCGGCCGCTCGCGCGTGCCGGGAGGGCGACGGGGGCGGCGGGGCGCCGCCGCTCCCCCTCCCCGCCGCCCCCGCCGCCGGTCAGTGTGCGCCCGGCTGGCCGGCGCGCGCGGCCGAGTTGCCCGCCGGCCAGAACAGCGCGGACGGCTTCGCGAGCACCGTGCGGACGATCGCGGCGACGAGCGCGCGCACCTTGGTCGGGCGCAGGCTGCGCGAGCGCACGGCCATCGTGAACGCGAGTGCGAAGCTCACGAGCACGTTGAGGAAGGCCATGCTGAGCACGCCGGCGCCGGCCCACCACAGTTCGGGCGTGCGGAGCGCATCCTTGCCCAGCACGCCGAGCGCGACCCCGATCGAGCCGGCCGACAGCGTCACGTGCCGCACCTCGAACGGGAACATGAACACGGTGACGATCGCCGGGACGAGGCCGAGCATCAGGCCGAGGCCGACGTTCGCGACCACGCCGGCGACGTTCGACCGGCAGAAATGCGCGAGCTTCGCGGCGCCGGCCGCGCCGAGCGTCAGGCGCAGCCGGCGGTTGTACGCGAGCGCGTCGCCGACGCGGTGCAGCACGAACCAGTTGTCGGCCCAGCCCGCGAGCAGGCTCGACGCCCACAGCAGCACGCCCGTGAGCGCCGCATAGAACGGCGTCGGGCCGAGCAGCGAGAACGAATGCAGCGTCGCGTGCGCCTTCTCCGGCGAGATCAGGTTCGTATGCGTGACGTTGGCCGCGAACAGCTGCACGAGCAGGCACACGGGCAGCACGACGACCACGTTCCCGGAAATCGCGGCCGCCTGCGTGCGGATCAGTGCGATCACCGACGCGACGAACGCCTTCACGCCTTCCTCGTGACCGGTGTCGTCGAGTTCGCGCGCGAGCGTCGGCGCGGTCATCGCCGGCTGCTTGGTCGCGAGCGTGAAATGCAGGAAGTGCATCAGCATGAAGCTGGCCGCGTAGTTGATGCCCGCCAGCAGCCCTTCGAGCATCGACTGCAGGTGCGCACCCGTGATCGCGAACTTCACGCACACGGTCGCGACCGTGACGAGGCCGCCGCCGGCCGCCATCCGCAGCATCTTCAGATACTCGGCCCGGCCGCGCGAGATGTAGTGCTCGCCGGTGTCCGCGTTGGTCTCGACGAGCTTGCGCGCGAACAGCGAGAAGTTGCTGCGCACGAGGTGCGCGACGCTCTGGCTGCTCTGGTTCGCGTCGACGAGCTCGGCGGTCAGGTGCGCCATGCCGTGCAGGTCGTCGCGCGCCATCCACGCGTTGAGCAGCATCTCCGCGCGCAGGATGCGCATGCGCATCCGCTCGACCTGGAACACGATGTCGACCGACACGCCGTTGCGGTACAGGTGCGCGAACACGTTGTCGACGGCGATCCGGCATTCGTCGAGCAGCACGCGCAGGTAGTTCACCTCGTGCAGCAGCTTGCTCGGGTCGCCGCCGTCCTCGACGGCCGCGTGCGCGGTCTCGACCGCGAGCATCGCGCGCGTGAGGCGATAGAACGGCTGCGATTCGAGCGGCTTGCGCGCATCGTCGTCGGACAGCCGGCTGCGCACCGTCTGCGACAGGCCGGTCGAGCTGATCTGGCAGGTCAGGTTGTGCAGCGCGGCCAGCAGGTCGCGCGAGAACGAGCCGGGCTCGTGGCGCTCTTCGTCGGTGACGTCGAACGAGAGCAGTTCGGCGAGGCGCGCGAGCAGATCGTCGGGCAGCGCGTCGATCCATTTCGCGTCCTCGGGCGTCGGGAACATCAGCGTGAACAACGCCGACAGCTCGCGGCGGTTCGGCGCAGGCGGGATCAGCGACGAATCGATCCGCTCGAACAGCGCGCCGAAGAAGCCCGAATGCACGGGCATGCCGGCGTCGCACAGCAGCGAGATGCCGTCGCACTCGCGCAGGATGCCGCGCAGGATGCGCGCGGCGTGCGCTTTCCACGCGGGGTTGCGATCGAGCACGTGGAACAGGTAGCGCAGCCGCGCATGCGCCGGATACGCGCGCGTGTCGGCGTCGCGCTCGGCCGGCGTGTCCTGCACCGTGCCGTTGCGGCGCAGCCAGTGCGCGAGCTCGATCAGCCATTCGCTGCGCTCGGCGTACGACGCGTCGGCGTCGGCATGCGCGAGCAGCGCATCGAGCTGGTGACCGGCATTGCGCGACGCGCGCCACTTCTTGATCAGGGTCGTCAGGGAACGAAACATAAACGGAATAGCGAAAGCCCGGGACGGGCGGGTTCGGGATGCCGGCCGGGAAACGGCGCGGCGCCGGGAGAACGGGTGAGACGGGGCCGGCGCCGGACGGGGCGCGGCGACCCGCGATGCGGCTGCCCCGCTGCGGTGCACGCCGACCGCGCGCAGCGCCGGGAGGCACGGCGTCCGGGCCGAACGCGGCTCGGCGCCGCTGGCTGGTGCGCACGACGAACGGCGCGAGCCCGAAAGTGCGTAGGATCGTCAATCGGGCCGGAAAACGCAAGCCGACCGCGTTGCATGGCGCGGGTTCCGGCGGCTTTGACAAAGAATGTAAAGGGCCGTTCGGCCGATGAAGGCGGTGCGCGAGGCCGGCGGCGTGCAGCCTCCGACGGGCGGCGCGCGCGGCCGGTCGCGCCGCGCCGTTCGACACCGCGCGGGCGAACGCCGTGCCGAACGTTCGCCTGCGCGCCGTCGGCGTTCGCTTATGCGCCGGACTTGCCCGTCGCGCCGGCGTCGCCGCCGGACGTCGGGTTGGCCGGGCACGGCACGACCGGCGCGGCCGTCGTCTTGCCGCCGGTCGCGGCCGCGGCCGGCGCGCCGCGGCGGGCGGCCATCGCGCGCACGCCGTCCGCGGCCTGCGCGGCAAGCGCGTCGAGCGCGCGCCGGTGGCCGGCGACGAGTGCGTCGTAGCCGTCGGCGACCGGTTCGACGACGCTCGTGCGGCAGGTCATCACGGCCTGCGTGGCGAGCGAGCGCACGCTCCACACGGCGTCGATCGCGGCCCGTTTGCCGGGCCACGACTCGAAGCGCTGCACGTTCACGCTGATGCGGTACACGGGCACGCCGGCCGGATAGGCGGAATTCGCGACGTCGATCGTGCCGAGCCGAGCGGCGAGATCGTCCGACAGCGCGCGGCGGATCTCGTCGGCGGGCGGCGACGCCCAGCGTTCCTGCTCGAGCACGTCGACCTGCGCGGCGTTCTTCTGCACGACCAACTGGTTCCTCGCGACCTGCTCCGGCACGCCGACCGACGGCACCTCGATCAGGAACGCCGGGTTGGCCGGCGCGGTGCGCAGCGGCGCCGCGGCGTCGGCCGGGCTGAGCGTGTAGAACCGCGCGGGCGGCGAGCTGCATGCGGCGAGCGCGAGTGCGGCGAAGACTGCCGCCGCGCCGCTCGCGAAACCGTTCACGCGTGTCGTCATGGTTTATCTCCTGGCTTGCCCTTGAGCAGCGATTCGGGGTGGCGCTCCAGATAGTCGGCGAGCGCGTTCAGCGATTGCAGCGTGCGCGTGAGTTCCTTCAGCGCGCCGCGCACGTCGGACTGCAGCGGCGAATCCTGCTGCAGCGTCGCCTCGGCGGTCGAGAAGGTCTGCTTCGCGGCCGACAGCGTGTCGCGCGCTTCCGGCGCGACCTGCGTGTCGAGCTGCTTGAACAGCTTGTCGGCGTTCGCGAGCGCGCTGTTCAGGTTCGCGCCGATCTGGTCGAACGGTACCTTGTCGAGCTTCTTCGCGATGTCGGCGACCTGCAACTGCAGCTCGTCGAGCGTATTCGGCACGGTCGGCAGCTCGAGCGGCTGGCGGGCCGTGTCGATCTTCACGGCCGGCGCCTTCGGGAAGAAGTCGAGCGCGACGTACAACTGGCTCGTCAGCAGGTTGCCGGTGCGCAGCTGGCCGCGCAGCCCGTGCTGGACGAGCCGCTCGACGATTTCGCGGCGCGCCGGTTCGCCCTTGCTCTCGATCGTCTCGCGGAAGCGGCGGCCGAGGCGTTCCGGATACACGTTCATCGTCACCGGCATCAGGAAGTTCTTCGTCTTCGGATCGAAGTCGATGCCGATGTTCGTCACTTCGCCGAGCACGATGCCGCGGAAGTCGACCGGTGCGCCGACGGCGAGCCCGCGCAGCGACTGGTTGAAGTTCATCACGACCTGCAGCGGCTGGCCGTCCGGGTCGCGCATCGCGTCGCCCTCGTCGGAGCCGAGACGGAACGTCGTGTTGTTCGGCGCGGTCGTGCCGCTGCCCTGGTTCGGCGGCGTCTGGAACGCGATGCCGCCGAGGATCACCGTCGCGAGCGACTGCGTGTTCAGCTTCAGGCCGCTCGAGTCGAGCCGCAGATCGACGCCGCTCGCCTGCCACCAGCGCGAGTTCATGCCGACGTACTGGTCGTACGGCGCATTGACGAACACGTTGAACGTGACGCCCGTGCCGTCCTTGTCGAGCGAGAAGCCGACCACCTGGCCGACCTGGACGCGGCGGTAGTAGACCGGCGAGCCGATGTCGACCGAGCCGAGCGAATCGCCGCGCAGCACGTACTGCGTGCCTTTCTGGTCGCCCGTGACGGCGGGCGGCGTCTCGAGGCCGGTGAAGTCGGTCAGCGTGTCCTGCCCGTGACCGGCGTCGACGCCGATGTACGCGCCGGACAGCAGCGTGCCGAGCCCCGACACGCCGGTCGCGCCCACGCGCGGGCGCACGATCCAGAAGCGCGAGCCCTGGACCGCGAAGTCCTCGGCTTCCTTCTTGAGCTGCACCTGCACCAGCACGCGCGACAGGTCCTTCGACAGCTTGATCGTCTTGACCATGCCGATCTCGACGTCCTTGTACTTGACCTGGGTCTTGCCCGGCTCGAGCCCTTCGGCGCTGTGGAAGCTGATCGTGATTTCCGGGCCGCGCTCGCGCACGGACTTGATCACGAGGCCGATGCCGATCAGCGCGGCGATCAGCGGCACGAGCCAGACGAGCGACGGCAGCCAGCCGCTTTTCGTCGAGATCGCCGGATCGGGCGGCCGGGGCGCGTCGTGCTGCGGGCCTTGTGGACTATTCATGGTGATTCCCTGAGGTTTCGACTGGATCCCAGATCAGGCGGGGATCGAACTGCATCGACGCGAGCATCGTCAGGATCACGACCGAGCCGAACGCGAGTGCGCCGGGGCCGGCCGTGATGACGGCGAGCGAACGGAAATGGACGAGCGCGACGGTCAGCGTCACGACGAAGATGTCGAGCATCGACCAGCGGCCGATGCGCTCGACGATCCGATAGAGGCGCGTGCGCTGCAGCGGCCGCCAGGCGGCGCGGCGCTGCGCGCTGGTGACGAGGATCGTCAGGACGGCGAGCTTGAGCATCGGCACGAGAATGCTCGCGACGAACACGACCACGGCGAGCGGCCAGTCGCCGGACGTCCAGAAATAGATGACGCCGCTCATGATCGTGTCCTGCTGCGACCCGACGATCGACGACGTCCGCATGATCGGCAGCAGGTTCGCCGGAATGTAGAGGATCGCGGCCGCGAGCAGCAGCGCCCACGTGCGCATGACGCTGTTCGGCGTGCGCACGTGAAGCGCGCTGCCGCAGCGCGCGCAATGCGCGTGCGGCCGGTCGATCGTCTGCACGAGCCCGCACGCGTGGCAGCTGGCGTAGCCCTCGCGGGCGGCGGTAGGCGTGGGCTGCGTCATCGGCGCGGCGCGTCCGGCAGCGGCGCGGCCGGGTCGGGCCGCTCGGGCGCGCGGCCGGCGCGCAGGTCGTCGGCGATGTCCCATACCGTGCGCGGGTCGAACATCAGCACGACGGCGGTCATCAGCGTGAGCGCGCCGAACGCGAACAGCGCCGCGTCGGGCACGACGCGCGCGAGGCTCACCATCTTCACGATCGTGACCACGATGCCGAGCATGAACACCTCGATCATCCCCCACGGCCGCACGAGCTGGATCGTGCGTAGCACGAGGTTGAGGCCGGGCGGCACGATGCCGCGCCGGATCGGCAGCAGCACGTAAAGGAGCGCGGCCATCTCGACGAGCGGGAACAGCACGGTCGAGCAGAACACCATCACGCCGACGATCGCCATGTCCTGATGCCACAGCGCATCGATCGCGCCGATCAGCGTCGTCTGCACGCGTGTGCCGTTCAGGTCCATTTCGAGGATCGGGAACGCCTGCGCGATGACGAACGTGACGAGCGCCGCGACCGCGAGCGCGGTGATGCGCTCGATCTGCGTGGTGCTGTTGCGATAGAGCAGCGCGTCGCAGCGCGGACAGCGTGCGATCTCGCGGCCGCTCAGGCGCGGTTTATGCAACAGTGCGTCGCATTCGTGGCAGGCAATCAGGTCGTATCGTTGCATGGAAAAGGCGGTGCTGCGACGGCCGGGGGAACGCGTCGACGGGGCCGGAACCCGCGCCAATCTTACCAAAAGGGCTTTTTCGATGGGTCAAGGATCGTGCGTTGCGTGACCGGTCGGTAACATGACGGGAAGCCGTCAGCCGACTGGCGCGCCTGTCCTCAGAGTCCGCGCGCGTCAAAAGGTTGCGGTAGCATGGCGCCCTCGACATGCGTCGGCCGAATTTACCGGCGCAGCCGTTCGCTGAACTGAGGAACCCAAGATGGCATCGAAATCGCCGCCGGCCGCGCCGGCACGCTACGCGCCTACCGCGATCGCCCTGCACTGGCTGATCGCGCTGCTGATCGTTTGCGGCTTCGCGCTCGGCTGGGTGATGACGGACATCCCCGGCTTCACGCCGACCAAGCTGAAGTACTTCTCGTGGCACAAGTGGATCGGCGTGACGGTGTTCGCGCTCGCCGTCGTGCGCGTGCTCTGGCGTGCGACCCACGTGCCGCCGCCGCTGCCGGGCGACACGCCGGCGTGGCAGCGCGCGGCGTCGCACGGCGTGCACATGCTGCTGTACGTGCTGATGATCGTGATTCCGGCGACGGGCTACCTGTACAGCTCGGCGTCGAACATCCCGGTCGTCTATCTCGGCATCGTGCCGCTGCCGCGCCTGATCGACCCCGATCCGGCGCTCAAGGAAACCTTCAAGACGCTGCACGTGTCTTTGAATTACATTCTGCTTGCGCTCGTCGCGATGCACGTGCTCGCGGCGCTCAAGCATCAGTTGTTGGACCGCGACGGCCTGTTGTCGCGCATGCTTCCCTTTGCCAAATGAAGGATCCCATGAAAGTGTCTTTCTCCCGCTCCATGCTGACCGCGTTCGCCGCGGCGGCGTTTGTCGCGTCGGGCGCGGCGCATGCCGACGTCGATCTCGCGAAGAGCAAGGTGTCCGCCGTGTCGAAGCAGATGAACGTGCCGACCGAAGGCGCGTTCAGGAAATTTACCGCGCAGGTGAAGTTCGACCCGGCGAAGGCCGCGCAGGGCAGCGCGCAAATGACGGTCGACGTCGCGAGCTTCGACCTCGGCGACAAGATGTACAACGACCAGGTCGCCGGCAAGGACTGGTTCGACGCGAAGGCCTATCCGCAGGCGACGTTCGTGTCGTCGGCGATCGCGCCGGCCGGCGGCAACAAGTACAACGTGACCGGCAAGCTGACGATCAAGGGCAAGACCGAGACCGTCACGGTGCCCGTCACGGTCGCGCAAAACGGCGCGACGCAGACGTTCGACGGCGTGCTGCCGATCAAGCGCTCGGCCTTCAACGTCGGCACCGGCGAGTGGAAGGACACGTCGATCGTCGCGGACGAAGTGCAGATCAAGTTCCATCTCGTCGCCACGAAGTAAGCGGCAGGTTGCCGCCTCAACTGTATGCCGCGCGAGGGCGCGGCGCCGTTTCCAGGAGAAAAAGTTTGAAAAAGCATCTGATCATCGCCGCCGGCGCGCTGGCTGCTTCGCTGTCGTTCTCGGCCTTCGCCGAAAGCGCGACCTACCAGTTCGACCCGAGCCATACGTACCCGAGCTTCGAGGCCGACCACTTCGGCGGCCTGTCGGTCTGGCGCGGCAAGTTCGACAAGTCGAGCGGCACCGTGACGCTCGATCGCGCGGCGAAGACCGGCACGGTCGACGTGACGACCGACATCGCGTCGATTCACACGGGCAGCGCGAAGCTCGACGAGCACCTGCAGACGCCCGAGTTCTTCGACGTCGCGAAGTTCCCGCAGGCGAACTACAAGGGCACGATCAAGTTCGACGGCGACAAGCCGGTGTCGGTGGTCGGCAATCTGACGCTGCACGGCGTCACGAAGCCGCTCACGCTGAAGATCGATTCGTTCAAGTGCATGCCGCACCCGATGCTCAAGCGTGAAGTGTGCGGCGTCGACGCGGTCGGCGAATTCAGCCGCGACGATTTCGGTCTCGACTACGGCAAGCAGTACGGCTTCAAGATGAAGACGAAGCTGCTGATCACGGCCGAAGCGGTCAAGCAGCAGTAAGACGCTCCGGCCGGGCCGGCCATCGTGCCGGCCCCTGCGGGCAAACCGCCGCGCTCCCGTGACCGGGGCGCGGCGGTTTTTTTGCGCGCCTATAATCGCCCGAGCGCAGCATGCGGCCATGCGGCGCCGGCAGGCCGACGGCGCGACGGCGGCCGCCTCGAACAGAACGTACAACGACAAGGAGATCGCCGATGCATGCCGTCACGCAGTCCCGTTCCATTGCCTCGTCGCCGCGCGTCTGGCGCGCGGTGATCGCCGCGTCGATCGGCAACGCGCTCGAGTGGTTCGATCTCGTCGTCTACGGTTTTTTCGCGGTGACGATCTCGAAGCTGTTCTTCCCGGCCGGCAACGATACCGTGTCGCTGCTGCTCACGCTCGGCACGTTCGGCGTGTCGTTCTTCATGCGGCCGCTCGGCGCGATCGTGCTGGGCGCCTATGCCGACCGCGCGGGCCGCAAGGCCGCGCTCACGCTGTCGATCCTGCTGATGATGGCCGGCACGCTGATCATCGCGGTGTTGCCGACCTACGAGACGATCGGCGTCGCCGCGCCGGTGATCCTCGTCGCCGCGCGGCTGATGCAGGGCTTTTCGGCAGGCGGCGAGTTCGGCAGCGCAACCGCGTTCCTCGCCGAGCACGTGCCGGGCCGGCGCGGCTTCTTCGCGAGCTGGCAGGTCGCGAGCCAGGGGCTCACGACGCTGCTCGCCGCCGGCTTCGGCACCGTGCTGAACGCGCAGCTGTCGGCCGCGCAGATGGCGTCGTGGGGCTGGCGCGTGCCGTTCTTCTTCGGGCTGCTGCTCGGGCCGGTCGCGTACTACATCCGCACCAAGGTCGACGAGACGCCCGAATTCCTCGCGGCCGAAGGCACCGCGAACCCGCTGCGCGATACGTTCGCGTCGCACAAGGCGCGCCTCGTCGCGGCAATGGGCGTGGTCGTGCTCGGCACCGTCGCGACCTATCTCGTGCTGTTCATGCCGACCTACGGCGTGAAGCAGCTCGGCCTCGCGCCGTCCGCCGCATTCGCGGCGATTCTCGTCGTCGGCGTGATCCAGATGGCGTTCGCGCCGCTCGTCGGCCACTGGTCGGATCGCTACGGGCGCGTGCGCGTGATGATCGCGCCGGCCGTCGGCATCCTCGTGCTGATCTATCCGGCGTTCGCGTATCTCGTCGCGCATCCGGGCTTCGGCACGCTGATCGCGCTGCAGGTGCTGCTCGCGTTCCTGATGACCGGCTACTTCGCGGCGCTGCCAGGGCTGTTGTCGGAGGTGTTTCCGGTGCAGACGCGCACGACCGGGATGTCGCTCGCGTATAACGTCGCGGTGACGATCTTCGGCGGCTTCGGGCCGTTCATCATCGCTTGGCTGATCCGCGAGACCGGGATGAAGACCGCGCCGAGCTTCTACCTGATGTTCGCGGCCGTGCTGAGCCTCGCGGCGCTGGTCGTGCTGCGGCGGCGGTTCGGGTTTCGCTGAAAGGGGCGGACGGCGCGTCAGTTGCCGCCGCGCTCGCACACCGGTTGCGCCGGCATCAGTTGCGGCGGCGCGTCGACGCTCCGGACCGGGTCCCCCGCGAGCGCGGCGAGCGCCTGTCGGAGCTGCCAGTCCGCGGCCGTGCCGAACGCGCGCTGCGGCAGCGCCGCGCTCTTCGCCGTATCGATCTTCGCGAATGCGCGCCGCTCGCGCAGCTTCTGCCGATCCTTGCGCACCTTCGCGAACGGATCGGGCGCCTGGCGGTCCGCGTACGGTGCGCGCGGAAGATCGACTTCCCGGTACCACAGCAGCACGCCGTCGACGTCCGAATCGACGCGCGGCGGCACGAGCCAGTCCGGCACGACGCCATAGCCGTCCATCGGGCAGCCGTTCGGCCGCAGGTTGCGCGCGAACGTGAAATTGAGACGCGTGCCGTCGATCAGGTCGACGCCCGTCTGCGCGAGCCCTTTCCCGTAGGTCGGCATGCCGAGCAGTTTCGCGCGGCCGAGATCCTTCAGCGCGGCCGCGGTCGCTTCGGCCGCCGACGCGCTCTGCCCGTCGACCAGCACCACGAGCGGCACCGTGCGCCACCAGTCGTCGGCCTGCAGCGGCGCGAGCGGGTCCTGCCCGTGCATGACGGGCAGTTGGTAGTCGGGCCAGTTGGTCGTGTAGCGGCGGCGGTGCGTGTCGCCGCGCTCGACCGTCACCATCGCGGTGCGGTCGCGTCCCGCGAACAGCGCGGTGATGCCGATCGCCGCATTGAGCGCGCCGCCGCCGTTGATGCGCAGGTCGAGGATCACGCCCTTCGGCGGCGGTCCCGTGCGGCGCGCGGCCTGCACCGCGTCGATATAGTCGCCGACCGCCGGCTCCGGAAAGCTCGACAGCCGCGTGTACAGGATGTCGCCGTCGAGCCGCTTCGCGGTCGCCGGATGCGGTTTGACGATCGTGCGCACGGGCGCGAAGCTCAGCACCGCATGCTTCGGGCCGCGCTGCACGGTGAGCTTCAGCGGCACGCCCGCGTCGCCCTTCGCGAGCTTCATCAACTCGCTGCCGTCGATGCCGACGACGCTTCGGTCGTTCATCGCGACGACGAGATCGTCGGGCCGCACGCCGGCTTTTTCGGCCGGCGCATCGGGAATCACGTCGATGATGTGCAGCCCGTCGGGCCGCGTCTCGAACACGATGCCGATGCCCGGCGTGCCGTCGCGCGCGCGCCGTTCGTCGTCGCGCCGTTCCTGCTCTTCCCTCGCGTTGAAGAAGCGTGCGTACGGCAGCGTCTTGATGCCTTCGTGGGTCGCGGCGTCGAGCAGCGCGCCGATATCGACGTCGGTCAGGTGCTGTTTCTTCAGCACTTCGACCGCCGCTTTCAGTTCGCAGAGCTGCGGCTCCCAGTCGGGCGGGCAGGGCGACGGCGGTTGGGCGGCGGGCGCGGAAGCGGCGGCGGGTGAAGCGGCAGGCAGCGAAGCGGCGGAGGGTGAAGCGGCGGGCGGCGCGGATGCCGGTTGCGCACCGGCGAGCGGCGCATACGGGCACGCGGTCGCGACGGCTGCGCAGACGGCGAGGCGACGAACGACACGCATGGGAGGCATCATCGGGACCGCACGTTCGGAAGGGTGGCGAGGCGCGTGCCGGGTGCGCGAGGCAACCGGCACGCGACGGGGCAGGGCGGTGACGATTGTAGCCGACCCTCGCGACCGCGCCGGCCGCCTGCCGTACCGCGGTGGCCCCGCACATAAAAAAACCGGCCCAAACGGGCCGGTTTTTCGAAGCCGAAAACGGCGTGGCGCTCAAACCTGCGCGCCGGCGTTCGGATCGTCCGGATCGTGCGCGGCCTTCTTTTCCTTGATCAGGTCTTCGCGCTTGATGCCGAGCCACATCGCGAGCGAGCCCGCGACGAACACCGACGAGTAGATGCCGAACATGATGCCGACCGTCAGCGCGAGCGCGAAGTAGTGCAGCGTCGGGCCGCCGAAGAAGAACATCGACAGCACCATCATTTCCGTCGACGTGTGCGTGATGATCGTGCGCGACATCGTGGTCGTGATCGCGTGGTTGATCACTTCCTGCACGCTCATCTTGCGTTCGCGGCGGAACGTTTCGCGGATCCGGTCGAAGATGACGACCGACTCGTTGACCGAGTAGCCGAGCACCGCGAGGATCGCCGCGAGCACCGCCAGCGAGAACTCCCACTGGAAGAACGCGAAGAAGCCGAGAATGATCACGACGTCGTGCAGGTTGGCGATGATGCCGGCCACCGCGTACTTCCATTCGAAGCGGAACGACAGGTAGATCACGATGCCGATCACGACGCACGCGAGCGCGAGCAGACCGTCGGTCGCGAGCTCGCGGCCGACTTGCGGGCCGACGAACTCGACGCGCTGCAGCGTCACGTCCGGGCTCTGCGCCTTCAGCGCGCCCATCACCTGGTCGCTCTGCTGCGCGGACGTGAGGCCTTCCTTCAGTTGCAGGCGGATCAGCACGTTGCGCGACGTGCCGAAGTTCTGCACCTGCGCGTCGGCATAGCCGAGCTTGCCGAGCGTCGCGCGCACGGGTTCGAGCTGCGCGGCCTGCTGGTACTGGACCTCGATCACCGTGCCGCCGGTGAATTCGACGGACAGGTGCAGCCCGCGGTGGAACAGGAAGAACACGGCGGCGAGGAACGTGACCAGCGAGATCACGTTGAACACCAGCGCGTGCCGCATGAACGGAATGTCTTTACGGATGCGGAAAAATTCCATGGCTTCGTCTCCGGGGCCTTATTGGGTCGAGCCCGGTTTCTTCGGCGACACGCCTTGCTGCGCGCGGTTGCGCAACTGCGGCTTGCCGGCGCGCGGCGCGTTGCCCTTCGCCGGGGCGGCGAGCTTCGCGGCGCGGGCAGTGTCGGTCGATTCGTCGGCCGCGTCGAACGACGCGCCGGCGGCACCGGCAGCGGCGCCTTCCGGCTTCCACACCTGGCCGATCGCGAGCGACTTCAGCTTCTTGCGACCGCCGTACCAGAGGTTGACGATCCCGCGCGAGAAGAACACCGCGGAGAACATCGACGTCAGGATGCCGAGGCAGTGCACGATCGCGAACGCGCGAACCGGGCCCGAGCCGAACGCGAGCAGCGCGAGGCCGGCGATCAGCGTCGTGACGTTCGAGTCGAGAATCGTCGCCCACGCGTGCGCGTAGCCGGCCTGGATCGCGAGCTGCGGCGGCTGGCCGGCGCGCAGTTCCTCGCGCACGCGCTCGTTGATCAGCACGTTCGAGTCGATCGCCATGCCGAGCGCGAGCGCGATGGCCGCGATGCCCGGCAGCGTCAGCGTCGCCTGCATCAGCGACAGCACGGCGACGAGCAGCAACAGGTTGACCGACAGGCCGATCACCGACACCACGCCGAACAGCATGTAGTACGCGACCATGAATACGGCGATCGCGCAGAAGCCCCAGATCACCGAGTGGATGCCCATCTTGATGTTGTCGGCGCCGAGGCTCGGGCCGATCGTGCGTTCCTCGATGATGTCCATCGGCGCGGCGAGCGAACCGGCGCGCAGCAGCAGTGCGAGGTCGGCCGCGGCCTGCGGCGTCGGCTGGCCCGTGATCTGGAAGCGGTCGCCGAGTTCGGACTGGATCGTCGCGACCGTCAGCACTTCGCCCTTGCCCTTCTCGAACAGCACCATCGCCATCGGCTTGCCGATGTTCTCGCGCGACACCGCGCGCACCGCACGGCCGCCCGCCGAATCGAGGCGGATGTTGACCGACGGACGCTGGTGATCGTCGAAGCCGGCCGACGCGTCGATGATGCGGTCGCCGGTGAAGATCACGTCCTTCTTCAGCAGCACGGGCGCCTGGTTGCCCTGCGTGAACAGTTCCTCACCCGGCGGCACGGGGTCGTTCGGGTTCGGGTGCGTGTTGATCGGGTCGGCGAGGCGCGCCTCGAGCGTCGCGGTGCGGCCGATGATGTCCTTCGCCTTCGCGGTGTCCTGCACGCCCGGCAGTTCGACGACGATGCGGTCGCTGCCTTGCTGCTGCAGGATCGGTTCGGACACGCCGAGTTCGTTCACGCGGTTGTGGAGGGTGGTCAGGTTCTGCTTGAGCGCGGCGTCTTCCACGGACTTCTGCACGGCCGGCGTGAAGGTGCCGACCACCTGCGTGCCGCCGCCGCCGGGCTGCGTCGCCCATTGCAGCTCGGTGATCGACGCGGCGAGCACCTTGCGGGCGTCTTCCGCCGTCTGCGCATCGCTGAAGTTGACGACCACGGACTGCTCGACGCGGCTCACGCCGCCGTCGCGGATGTTCTTGTCGCGCAGCAGCGTGCGCGCGTCGGACGCGTCGGAGTCGAGCTTCTTCGTGAGCGCGCCCGTCATGTCGACCTGGAGCAGGAAGTGCACACCGCCGCGCAGGTCGAGGCCGAGATACATCGGCAGCGCGTGCAGGGCGGTCAGCCAGCGCGGCGACGCGCTCTGCAGGTTCAGTGCGACGACGTACTGCGGATCGTTCGGGTCGGCGTTCAGCGACTTCTGCAGCAGGTCCTTGACGCGCAGCTGCGTATCGGTGTCCTTCAGGCGCACGCGGATGTTCGCGTTGGTCGCCGTGTTCTCGAAGGTGACGTCGTCCGGCGCGATCTGCGCGGACGCGAGCGCCGATTCGACCTGGGTCAGCGTGGCCGAGTCGAGCTTGACCGTGGCCTTGCCGCTCGACACCTGCACCGCCGGCGCTTCGCCGAAGAAGTTGGGCAATGTGTACAGAAGGCCGATGGCGAGCGCCACGACCATCACGACATATTTCCAGAGTGGATAACGATTCATGAGGGGGCCGAACGGGTGGTTGGCGTGAAAGCGTCGCGTCCGGCGCCGCGGCGGCCCGCGCTCTCAGGCGGGCACGGCGCGGGGAGCCGGACGCTCGGTATAAGCCTTACAGCGACTTGATCGTGCCCTTCGGCAGAATGGTCGTGACGGCAGCCTTCTGCACGGTGATTTCGGTGCCTTCGGCGATTTCGACGCCGATGTAGCCTTCGGTGACCTTCGTCACCTTGCCGACGAGGCCGCCGCTCGTGACGACTTCGTCGCCCTTCGCCATGGCCGCGAGCATGTTGCGGTGTTCCTTCTGGCGCTTCATCTGCGGACGGATCATGATGAAGTACAGCACCGCGAACATCAGGATGAGCGGCAGGAAGCTCATCAGGCTCGATTCGGCGCCACCGGCACCTTGCGCGAAGGCATTGGAAATGAACGGCACGTTGGTCTCTCCGTAGGGGAAGATCGAAAAATAAGCCGGTTATTCTACCACCGGCCCCATGCGCAAACGGCGCGGCAAATGCGCTTTCGGATCAAGCTGTTAAAGCGCGAACCGATACCGTTGCGGCTTGCTTGGAAAGGCAATTGTAATGTTTGATGGCTCGGTTCGGCGGGCGGGCCGGGGTTTTTTAGTGCGTGTCCTATTGGATATCGTTTTCTTTCAGGTCGTGTCCTACAGGGGCCGCCCGCCGGCCAGTCAGTCGACTCCTCTCGCGCGATCCTCCGCGAAGCGCTGCCGGAACGCGTCGAACGTGTGGGTCTCGATCGCTTCGCGGATCTCGCTCATCAGCTGCAGGTAGTAGTGCAGGTTGTGGATCGTGTTGAGCTGCGCGCCGAGGATTTCGCCGACCCGGTGCAGGTGATGCAGGTAGCCGCGCGAGAAATTCTGGCACGTGTAGCACGTGCAGCTCGCGTCGAGCGGCTTCAGCGAATTCTTGTGCGTCGCGTTGCGGATCTTCACGTCGCCGAAGCGGGTGAAGAGCCAGCCGTTGCGCGCGTTGCGGGTCGGCATCACGCAGTCGAACATGTCGACGCCGTTCGCGACGCCTTCGACGAGATCCTCCGGCGTGCCGACCCCCATCAGGTAGTGCGGCTTGTTCGCCGGCAGCTTCGGGCCGACGTGGCGCAGCACGCGCATCATGTCCTCCTTCGGCTCGCCGACCGACAGCCCGCCGATCGCGAGGCCGTGGAAGCCGAGTTCGGACAGGCCCGCGAGCGATTCGTCGCGCAAGTCCTCGAACATCCCGCCCTGCACGATCCCGAACAGCGCGTTCGGATTGCCGAGCCGGTCGAATTCGTCGAGCGAGCGCTTCGCCCAGCGCAGCGACATGCGCATCGAGTCGGCCGCTTCCTTGTGCGTCGTCGGCACGCCGTTGGTCGCGTACGGCGTGCATTCGTCGAACTGCATCACGATGTCCGAGTTCAGCACCTTCTGGATCTGCATCGACACTTCCGGCGACAGGAACAGCTTGTCGCCGTTGATCGGCGACGCGAACGTGACGCCGTCCTCGGTGATCTTGCGCAGGTCGCCGAGCGAGAACACCTGGAAGCCGCCCGAGTCGGTCAGGATCGGCTTGTTCCAGCCCATGAAGCCGTGCAGGCCGCCGTGCGCGTCGATCGTGTCGAGGCCCGGGCGCAGCCACAGGTGGAACGTGTTGCCGAGGATGATCTGGGCCTTGATTTCGTGCAGTTCGCGCGGCTGGATCGCCTTCACGGTGCCGTACGTGCCGACCGGCATGAAGATCGGCGTCTCGACCGTGCCGTGGTTGAGCTTCACGCGGCCGCGGCGCGCGTGGCCGTCGGTCGTCAGCAGTTCGAATTCGAGCCCGTTCGCCGGGCGGTCCTGCACGGGGGCGTGCGTATCAGCGGGCGTATCGTGGGATGAACCTTCGGTCATCGCGTCATTCTCCTTGCCACCGGAAAACAGTCCGGCGCATGTTGGTAACGCCGCCGGGAAACCGGCGGCGGGGAAAAGCGGGTGCGCGCAAAAGCGTAGCGCGCGCAGCGGGAATACGGGCGTCGCGATGCAACGGCGGCCGCGCGGTGCGTGGTGCGCGGGCCGTCGCGCCCGCCGTGCTTTACGCGCGCGGCGCCTCCGGCGTGTCGCGTCGCGTGAGCAGCATCGCGTCGCCGTAGCTGAAGAAGCGGTAGCGTTCTTCGATCGCGTGCCGGTACGCGGCGCGGATCGTCTCGACGCCCGCGAACGCGGACACCAGCATCAGCAGCGTCGACTTCGGCAGGTGGAAGTTCGTGACGAGCCGGTCGACGACGCGGAAACGGTAGCCGGGCGTGATGAAGATGTCGGTCTCGGCCTGCGTCGCCGCGAGCGGGCGGCCGGCTTCGTCGGCCGAACGCGCGGCGGCTTCGAGCGCGCGCATCGACGTCGTGCCCACCGCGATCACGTTGCCGCCGCGGGCGCGGGTCGCGGCGATCCTGTCGACGAGCGACTGCGGCAGGTCGTACCACTCGCTGTGCATCTTGTGCTCGGCGATGTTCTCGACGCGCACCGGCTGGAACGTGCCGGCGCCGACGTGCAGCGTCAGCGTCGCGCGCTCGACGCCCATCGCGTCGAGCTTCTCCAGCAGCGTCTGGTCGAAGTGCAGCCCGGCCGTCGGCGCCGCGACCGCGCCCGGGTTGCTCGCGTAGACGGTCTGGTAGCGCGTTTCGTCGGTCGCGTCGGGATCGTGCTCGATGTAGGGCGGCAGCGGCAGGCGGCCGTACTGCTCAATCAGCTCGAGGCACGGCGCGGGGAAGTGCAGCGTGAAGAACGGCTCGACGCGCTCGCCGACCGTCACGTCGAACGCATCGGCCAGGCGCAGCGTCGTGCCGGCGCCCGGCGACTTGCTCGCGCGGATCTGCGCGAGCGCCGTGTGCGTGCCCGTCACGCGCTCGATCAGCACCTCGATCTTGCCGCCGCTGGCCTTCTGGCCGAAGAACCGCGCCTTCAGCACCTTGGTATCGTTGAACACGAGCAGGTCGCCCGGCGCGATGCACGACGGCAGCTCGGCGAAACGGCGGTCGACGAGGCGTGCGGGCTCGGCGGTGCCGTCGACCTCGAGCAGGCGGCTCGCGGTGCGATCGGGCAGCGCGGTCTGTGCAATCAGCTCGGGCGGCAGATTGAAATCGAAATCGGAAAGCGTGAACATGCGGGCTGGTTCGAAACGGCCGGCGGGCGCCGCCGACAGGGCGGAAACGCGTAAACGGCGCGCGCGAGCCGCTATGATGGCGGGATGCGCGGCCTGGCCGGCGCCGTTCGTTCGGACGACGTGAAAGCCGCTATTGTACTTGCCTTGCGAAGCACCCAGACGATCCGATGCCCGTATCACCCCGCCGCTCCTCCGCCGCCGTTGCCGATTCCGCCGATCCGTTCGACGCGGACGATGCCGTGCCGCCCGCGCAAGCCGCGGGCGAGCGCGCCGCGCCGCGTGGCGCGGCATCGCGTCGCGCGGGCCCGAAGCGCGGCGCCGACGGGCGGCTCGCGCAGCCGGCCGCGGCCGCGCCCGGCGTCGAACCCGGCGCGGACGGCGACGAAGCGGCGGAAGCGGGCGCACCCGGCGCACCCGGCACGAAGCGCAAGAAGAAACCGGCCGCGGACAAACCCGTGAAAACCGCCGACAAGCTCGCGAAGCTCGGCCTCACGCGCTCGATCGATCTCGTGCTGCATCTGCCGATGCGCTACGAGGACGAAACCACGCTCACACCGATCGGCGAACTGCTGCCGGGCGGCATCGCGCAGACCGAAGGCGTCGTGTTCGACAACGAGGTCGCGTACCGGCCGCGCCGCCAGCTCGTCGTGAAGATCCAGGACGACGACGGCGAGCAACTCGTGCTGCGGTTCCTGAATTTCTATGGCTCGCAGGTCAAGCAGATGGCCGTCGGCCAGCGGCTGCGCGTGCGCGGCGACGTGCGCGGCGGCTTCTTCGGAATGGAGATGGTGCATCCGGCCGTGCGCGTCGTCGAAGCCGATGCGCCGCTGCCGCAGGTGCTCACACCCGTCTACCCGAGCACGGCCGGCGTGTCGCAGGCGTATCTGCGCAAGGCGATCGAGAACGCGGTCGAGCGCACGCCGCTGCCCGAGCTGCTGCCGCCCGAGATCGAGCGCGACTACCTGAAGCCGCTCGGCGTGCCGACGCTCGCGCAGGCCGTGCGGATCCTGCACCACCCGGGCGTCGATTCCGACGAAGCCGCGCTGATGGACGGCTCGCATCCGGCATGGACGCGCATCAAGTTCGAGGAGCTGCTCGCGCAGCAACTGTCGCTCAAGCGGGCGCACGAGGAGCGCCGCACCCGCGCCGCGCCCGCGATGCCGCGCCGCGCCGCGACCGATACCGATGCGTTGACCACGCGCCTTTACGCGGCGCTGCCGTTCACGTTGACCGGCGCGCAGGCGCGCGTCGTCGACGAGATCGCGCACGACCTCACGCTCCCGCACCCGATGCAGCGCCTGCTGCAGGGCGACGTCGGCAGCGGCAAGACGGTCGTCGCGGCGCTGGCCGCCACGCAGGCGATCGACGCCGGCTACCAGGCCGCGCTGATGGCGCCGACCGAAATCCTCGCGGAACAGCACGCGCGCAAGCTGCGCGCATGGCTCGAGCCGCTCGGCGTCACGGTCGCATGGCTCGCGGGCAGCCTGAAGGCGAAGGAGAAACGCGCGGCGATCGAGGCCGCCGCGCTCGGCACCGCGCAGCTCGTGATCGGCACGCACGCGATCATCCAGGACACGGTCGAATTCGCGCGGCTCGGCCTCGTGATCGTCGACGAGCAGCACCGCTTCGGCGTCGAGCAGCGTCTCGCGTTGCGCGCGAAGGCCGCGAATGCCGCCAACGGCGCGCGCGACTTTCAGCCGCACCAACTGATGATGTCGGCCACGCCGATTCCGCGCACGCTCGCGATGACGTACTACGCGGACCTCGAGGTATCGACGATCGACGAGTTGCCGCCCGGCCGCACGCCCGTGCTGACGCGCCTCGTCGGCGACGCGCGGCGCGAGGAAGTGATCGCCCGCGTGCGCGAGGCCGCGCTGACCGGGCGCCAGGTGTATTGGGTGTGCCCGCTGATCGAGGAGAGCGAGACGCTGCAGTTGCAGACGGCCGTCGAAACCTACGAGACGCTGGCCGCGGCGCTTCCCGAGTTGAAGGTCGGCCTCGTGCACGGCCGCCTGTCGCCGGCCGACAAGGCGGCCGTGATGGAAGCGTTCACGCGCAACGAAGTGCAGTTGCTGGTCGCGACGACCGTGATCGAAGTCGGCGTCGACGTGCCGAACGCGTCGCTGATGGTGATCGAGCACGCGGAGCGGTTCGGCCTCGCGCAGCTGCACCAGTTGCGCGGCCGCGTCGGGCGCGGCACCGCGGCGTCGGTGTGCGTGCTGCTGTACACCGGACCGCTGTCGATCGCCGGCCGCGAGCGGCTGAAGACGATGCGCGAGACGACCGACGGTTTCGAGATCGCGCGGCGCGACCTCGAAATCCGCGGCCCCGGCGAATTCCTCGGCGCGCGCCAGTCGGGTGCGGCGATGCTGCGCTTTGCGAACCTCGAGACCGACGGCTGGCTGATCGATCCTGCCCGCGAGGCCGCGGCGCGGCTGATTGCCGCGTATCCGGAGGTCGTCACGCAGCATCTCGCGCGCTGGCTCGGCGCGCGCGAGCAGTATCTGAAGGCCTGATCGACCGGCTTGGGGCCGGATCGGAGGCCGCCACTCGACGCATCGAGATGCAGAGAAACTTGGCGAACCTGGGTCAGAGGGTGTATAAATTAAACCTATCGCCTGTATATCTCTGATTGACCCACAATGACCCTGACTGAATTGAAGTACATCGTCGCGGTCGCGCGCGAGCGGCATTTCGGTCGCGCGGCCGAAGCGTGCTTCGTGAGCCAGCCGACCCTGTCGGTGGCGATCAAGAAGCTCGAAGACGAGCTCAACGTGCAGATTTTCGAGCGCGGCGCGAGCGAAGTGAGCGTGACGCCGATCGGCGACCAGATCGTCACCCAGGCGCAGCGCGTGCTCGAGCAGACCTTCGCGATCAAGGAGATCGCGAAGCAGGGCAAGGACCCGCTCGTCGGCCCGTTCCGCCTCGGCGTGATCTACACGATCGGGCCGTACCTGCTGCCGACGCTCGTCAAGCAGATGATCCAGCGTGTCCCGCAGATGCCGCTGATGCTGCAGGAGAACTACACGCTGAAGCTGCTCGAACTGCTGAAGCAGGGCGAGATCGACGCCGCGATCATGGCGCTGCCGTTCCCCGAAACCGGCCTGATGGTGCGGCCGCTGTACGACGAGCCGTTCGTCGTCGCGCTGCCGGCCGGCCATCCGTGGGAGAAGCGCGACGAAATCGACGCCGAGGATCTGAAGCAGGAAACCATGCTGCTGCTCGGCAACGGCCACTGCTTCCGCGATCACGTGCTCGGGGTGTGTCCGGAACTGATGCGCTTCTCGCAGACGGCCGACGGCATCCAGAAGACGTTCGAGGGCTCGTCGCTCGAAACCATTCGCCACATGGTCGCGAGCGGCGTCGGCATCACCGTGCTGCCGCGGATGTCGGTCGCCGAGATCGGCCCGCGGGCGAACGGCCCCGATGCCGAGCTGCTGTCGTACGTGCCGTTCAACGAACCGGTGCCCGACCGCCGCGTGGTGCTCGTGTGGCGCAAGAGCTTCACGCGGATGCCGGCGATCGACGCGATCAGCGACGCGATTGCCGCATGCGAGCTGCCGGGCGTCGCGAAGCTCGACATGCCGGCCACGATGAACTGACGTGCCGACGAGGCGTCTGTGGCAGCGTGATGAACGGGGTCGTGTGACCCCGTTTATTTTTCCCTATCGTATAGATGAAATTTATCAAATTCAAATAATTGATAGATATAGATAGAATCCTCTACATGGATCGATGTCGAGCCGATGGGCGAGATGCACGTTGGATGCAAGCGTCAAAGGAGGATGTCATGATGCGGTCGGTATTGAAGCACGCGCAGCGGAACATCCCGTCGCGCGACACGGTCGTACATCGCGCCAGGGCGGCGGTTCGCGGCCTGCGCCCGATTGCGTTCGCGTACCTGGCGGACCGTGTGTATGGCGGATGAGTGCCGCCGCACGCCGGTCCAGTGTTCCCCCGAATCACCTGCCGTCGAGCCTTGAGGGAGCATCGCATGTCCGATATCCGAAAAACCGCCCGCGTCGCCGGTACGACGGCTACCGGCAGCCGCTTCCCCGAGTGCCCCGCCTGCGGCGCACGGCAACGGGAACGCGTGTCCAGGGCCGCGCACGACATCCCGTAGTACGACAGGAGGACCCGCCTGTTCCGTTTCTTACCCCCCCGCAACGCTCCACGAACCGCGCCCGGCACGTGGGGGCCTACGAGCCAGTGAAGGAGAAAAAAGCATGTCGAACGAAACGAAGTGCCCGTTCAACCACACCGCAGGCAGCGGCACGACGAACAAGGACTGGTGGCCGAATCAGCTGAACCTGAACGTCCTGCATCGGCATTCGGCGCTGTCCGATCCGATGGACGCGGATTTCGACTACGCCGAGGCGTTCAAGAAGCTGGATCTCGCCGCGGTGAAGCAGGACCTGCACGCGCTGATGACGACGTCGCAGGACTGGTGGCCGGCCGACTTCGGCCACTACGGCGGCCTGTTCGTGCGCATGGCATGGCATAGCGCCGGCACGTACCGCACGGCCGACGGCCGCGGCGGCGCGGGCGGCGGGCAGCAGCGCTTCGCGCCGCTCAACAGCTGGCCGGACAACGTGAGCCTCGACAAGGCGCGCCGCCTGCTGTGGCCGATCAAGCAGAAGTACGGCCGCAACATCTCGTGGGCCGACCTGCTGATCCTGACCGGCAACGTCGCGCTCGAATCGATGGGCTTCAAGACGTTCGGCTATGCCGGCGGCCGCGTCGATACGTGGGAACCGGACGACGTCTACTGGGGCTCGGAAAAGATCTGGCTGGAACTGAGCGGCGGCCCGAACAGCCGCTACACGGGCAAGCGCGAGCTCGAAAGCCCGCTCGCCGCGGTGCAGATGGGCCTGATCTACGTGAACCCGGAAGGCCCGGACGGCAACCCCGACCCGGTCGCCGCCGCGCACGACATCCGCGAGACGTTCGCGCGGATGGCGATGAACGACGAGGAAACGGTCGCGCTGATCGCGGGCGGCCACACGTTCGGCAAGACGCACGGCGCCGGCCCGGCCTCGAACGTCGGTCCCGAGCCGGAAGCCGCGGGCCTCGAGCAGCAGGGCCTCGGCTGGAAGAGCACGTTCGGCACGGGCAAGGGCAAGGACACGATCACGAGCGGTCTCGAAGTCACGTGGACGTCGACGCCGACGAAGTGGAGCAACGACTTCTTCAAGCACCTGTTCAGCTACGAGTGGGAGCTCACGAAGAGCCCGGCGGGCGCGCACCAGTGGGTCGCGAAGGATGCGGACGAGATCATTCCGGACGCGTACGACGCATCGAAGAAGCATCGTCCGACGATGCTGACGACCGACCTGTCGCTGCGTTTCGATCCGGCCTACGAAAAGATCTCGCGCCGCTTCTACGAGAACCCGGACGAATTCGCCGACGCGTTCGCACGCGCGTGGTTCAAGCTCACGCACCGCGACATGGGGCCGCGCGCCCGTTATCTCGGCCCGGAAGTACCGGCGGAACACCTGCTGTGGCAGGACCCGATCCCGGCCGTCGATCACCCGCTGATCGACGCCGCCGACGTCGCCGCGCTGAAGGCGAAGGTGCTGGCGACGGGCCTGTCGGTGTCGCAGCTCGTGTCGACCGCCTGGGCGTCCGCGTCGACGTTCCGCGGCTCGGACAAGCGCGGCGGCGCGAACGGTGCGCGCATCCGCCTCGCGCCGCAGAAGGACTGGGAAGTGAACCGCCCGGCCGAACTCGCGGCGGTGCTCGAAACGCTCGAAGGCGTGCAGAAGGCGTTCAACGATGCGCAGACGGACGGCAAGAAGGTGTCGCTGGCCGACCTGATCGTGCTGGCCGGTGCGGCCGGCGTCGAGCAGGCCGCGAAGAATGCGGGTATCGCGGTCACCGTGCCGTTCGCACCGGGCCGGATGGACGCCTCGCAGGAAGAAACCGACGTCGACGCGATGGCCGTGCTCGAGCCGCTCGCCGACGGTTTCCGCAACTTCCTGAAGCACGCGTACAAGACGCCGGCCGAGGCGCTGCTGGTCGACAAGGCCCAGTTGCTGACGCTGAGCGCACCGGAGATGACGGTGCTCGTCGGCGGCCTGCGCGTGCTCGGTGCGAATGCCGGCGATGCGAAGCATGGCGTGTTCACCGATCGTCCGGAAACGCTGACGAACGACTTCTTCGTGAACCTGCTCGACATGGGCACCGAGTGGAAGCCGGTGTCGGCCGCGAACGACGTGTTCGAAGGGCGCGATCGCGCGACGGGCGAGCTCAAGTGGACGGGCACGCGCGTCGACCTGATCTTCGGTTCGCATGCGCAACTGCGTGCGCTGGCCGAGGTGTACGGCAGCGCGGATGCGAAGGAGAAGTTCGTGCGCGATTTCGTCGCGGCCTGGAACAAGGTGATGAACCTCGACCGCTTCGACCTCGCATGAACCCGGCCGCATGCCGATGCGGCGATGCAGTCATGCAGTAACGTGAAACGGCCGGTCCGGCGACCGGCCGTTTCTTCCCTGAACGATGTCTTGTCAAAGGAGTGACGACCATGACGCAAATGATGCTCGACATGCGCGCGGCCGCGTTGCCCATTCTGCGATCGCCGGTGGAGCTGGCGCGCTACGTCGTCGGCTTCGCGATCGTCGTCGGCGGAGCGGCGGAGCTGGCCTCGCAGGCGCTGCACGCGCTCGCGCCGGTCGTGTCGGCCGCCGGCGGTTGAGGGCGGCAACGGATTCGCGACGCTAGACTGGCGAGTCGCGAACGGATGCCGCGCGATGCGGCATGCGGATTGCCCGATGCATTTTCGCCGGTTCGACATTTCGAATGAGGAGTCCCGAAGATGGCCAAGAAAGGCAACGCCACGCAGATCAACATCGGCATCAGCGACAAGGACCGCAAGAACATCGCGGAGGGCCTGTCGCGCCTGCTCGCCGATACGTTTTCGCTGTACCTGAAGACCCACAATTTCCACTGGAACGTGACCGGACCGATGTTCAACACGCTGCACCTGATGTTCGAGGAGCAGTACAACGAACTATGGCTCGCGGTCGACTCCGTCGCCGAGCGCATTCGCACGCTGGGCGTCGTCGCGCCCGGCACGTTCGGCGATTTCGCGAAACTGTCGTCGGTGCCGGAAGCGAAGGGCGTGCCGGCCGCCGAGGAGATGATCCGCCAACTCGTCGAAGGGCACGAGACGGTCGTGCGCACCGCGCGCGAAATCTTCCCGATCGCCGACGCGGCGAGCGACGAGCCGACCGCCGACTTGCTCACGCAGCGCTTGCAGACGCACGAAAAGACCGCATGGATGCTGCGGTCGCTGCTCGCGTGAGCCCGAAGCCGCTGGCGCGTCAGGCCGGGCCCGGGCGGGTCGGCGCCGAATCTGTCCCTGGATCGATGTCCGCCGCCGCGCGGCCGTGCGCAGCGGGCCGGAGCGGCCGGCCCGCCCGCCGCGACCGTGGGCCGCGGGTCGCGCCGACATGACGCGCAGCGCCGCTCGGCTCTAAAATGCCGGGATTCTCTTCCTGGTGCTTCGCCATGCTTGCCCGCTTTCCCCTGTATCTGCGGCTCGTCCGGATGGACAAGCCGATCGGCAGCCTGCTGCTGCTGTGGCCGACGCTCAACGCGCTGTGGATCGCATCGGACGGTAAGCCGCGCTGGCCGCTGCTCGTGATCTTCACGCTCGGCACGCTGCTGATGCGCTCGGCCGGCTGCGCGATCAACGATTACGCCGACCGCGATTTCGACCGCCACGTGAAGCGCACGGCCGACCGGCCGCTGACGTCGGGCAAGATCCGCGCATGGGAGGCCGTCGCGATCGCGGTCGGGCTGTCGTTCGTCGCGTTCCTGCTGATCCTGCCGCTCAATACGCTGACGAAAGAATTGTCGGTCGTCGCACTGTTCGTCGCCGGCTCCTACCCGTTCATGAAGCGCTTCTTCGCGATTCCGCAGGCGTATCTCGGCATCGCGTTCGGCTTCGGCATCCCGATGGCGTTCGCGGCCGTGCAGGACACGGTGCCGATGCTGGCGTGGGTGATGCTGGTCGCGAACATCTTCTGGTCGGTCGCGTACGACACCGAATATGCGATGGTCGATCGCGACGACGACATCAAGATCGGCATCCGCACGTCCGCGCTGACGTTCGGCCGCTTCGACGTCGCGGCCGTGATGGCGTGCTACGCGGTGACGCTCGGCATCTACGTGTGGATCGGCGTGACGCTCGGCTTCGGCATCGCGTACTGGGCCGGCTGGGCGGCGGCGCTCGGCTGCGCGCTGTATCACTACACGCTGATCAAGGGTCGCGAACGGATGCCGTGCTTCGCGGCGTTCCGCCACAACAACTGGCTCGGCGGCGTGCTGTTCGCGGGCATCGCCGCGCATTACCTGCTGGCCGCTCGCTGAACGACACCCCGACATATCGCGCCTTTGCGGGCGGCGCCAACGAAAAAAGCGACCCGACGGTCGCTTTTTTTACGTCCGGCGCCGGCCAAACCGGCGCCGTTGTCGCGCTTACGCGCGACCGAGCTCGTCGCCCATTTCCTTCGCGCGCGCGTCGGCCGCGAGCGCGCCGCGCACGATCGCTTCCTTCACGCCCTGCGCGTCGAACGCCGCGAGCGCGGCGGCCGTCGTGCCGCCCTTCGACGTCACGCGTTCGCGCAGCACGCTCGCCGGCTCGCCCGATTGCGCGGCCAGTTGCGCGGCGCCCGCGAACGTCGCGACCGCGAGCGCGCGGCCCTGTTCGTCGTTCATGCCGAGACGGCGCGCGGCTTCCTGCAGCGCTTCGATGAAATAGAACACGTACGCGGGGCCGCTGCCCGAAATCGCCGTGACCGCGTCGAGCTGCGATTCGTCGTCGAACCATACGATCTCGCCGACCGCGCCGAGCACGCTCGACGCGAGTTCGCGGCCTGCCGCGTCGACGCCCGGCAGCGCGGCCAGGCCGGTCACGCCCATGCCGACCAGCGCCGGCGTGTTCGGCATCGTGCGCACGACGCGCGCGTAGCCGCCGAGCCAGCGGGCGAGATCCGTGCCGCGGATGCCGGCCGCGATGCTGATCACGAGCTGCGACTTCAGGTGCGGCGCGAGCGCCTGCGCGACGTCCTTCAGCACCTGCGGCTTCACCGCGAGCACGATCGCGTCGTAATCGGCGAGCGTTGCGTCGACGGCCGCGCCGGTGCGCACGCCGAATTGCTGCGCGGCGCGCGCGCGGACGTCTTCGTTGATGTCGACGGCATACAGGCCGTCCGCGGCGACGCCGCGCTTGATCAGGCCGCCGATCAGGGCCGCGGCCATGTTGCCGCCGCCGATGAATGCGATTTTCATGATGTCGGGAATGAGCGAGTGAGTGAACGGAAAGGCGGAAAAGAACGCGGCGTTCAGCGCGAGTAGTCGCGCGCGCCGAAGATCGCGGTGCCGACGCGTACGATCGTCGCGCCTTCGAGCACGGCCGCGTCGAGATCGGCGGACATGCCCATCGACAGCGTGTCGAGCGGCAGGCCGTCGGCGCGCAACGCGTCGAACAACGCGCGCAGCGCGCGGTGCGGCGCGCGCTGCGCGTCGGTGTCGGCGGCCGGCTCGGGAATCGCCATCAGGCCGCGCAGCCGCAGCGACGGCAGCGCGGCGACCGCCCGCGCGACCTCGGCCACGTCGGCCGGCGCGACGCCGCTCTTCGACGCCTCGCCGCTGATGTTCACCTGCACGCATACGTTGAGCGGCGGCAGATGCGCGGGGCGTTGTTCCGACAGGCGCTGCGCGATCTTCAGCCGGTCGACCGAATGGACCCAGTCGAAGCGCTCGGCGACGGGGCGCGTCTTGTTCGATTGCAGCGGCCCGATGAAATGCCATTCGAGGCTCGCGCGCAGGTCGGCGAGCGCGTCGATCTTGTCGATCGACTCCTGCACGTAGTTCTCGCCGAAGGCGCGCTGCCCGGCTGCATGCGCGGCGCGCACGTCGTCGGCCGGAAACGTCTTCGACACGGCGAGCAGCGATACGGTGGCGGGATCGCGGCCGGCCGCGCGGGCGGCGTCGGCGATGCGGCGGTGAACGGAGTCGAGACGGGCGGCGAGATCGGACATGACGGGCACGGAAGCAGGCACGCAAGCAGCGCGGAAACGGGCATGAAGCCGATGCGCAGCGATCCGCGGCGCATCGATCCGCTCATTATACGGACGCTGCGCGCCTGCCCGTCATGCGTGAACGGGCGCTAGCCTAGCCGTACAGCAAATGCTCGACGAGCTGGATCCAGTGGGCGACCGGCACCTGCGTGCCGCTTTGCAGATGCGCGATGCAGCCGATGTTGCCGGATACGATCATCTGCGGTTCGAGCGCCTGCAGCTTCAGCAGCTTCTGCTTGCGCAACCGGTACGACAGCGACGGCTGCGTCAGCGAGTAGGTGCCGGCCGAGCCGCAGCACAGATGACTGTCGGCCGGCAGCCGCACGTCGATGCCGAGCGTCTCGAGCAGGCGCTCGACCTTGCCGCGCGACTGCTGCCCATGCTGCAGCGTGCACGGCGGATGGTACGCGACCGTATGGATCGCGCGGCGCCGGGCGATCGTCGCGAGTTCGGCCTCGAACGCGAGCAGCACGTCGGAGATGTCGCGCGTCAGCGACACGATGCGTTGCGCTTTCTCCGCATAGGCCGGATCGTCGCGCAGCAGGTGCGCGTATTCGAGCACCGTCGCGCCGCAGCCCGATGCATTCATCACGATCGCCTCGGCGCCCTGTTCGACGTGGGGCCACCACGCGTCGATGTTGCGGCGCGCGTCGTCGAGCGCTTCGTCGTGATAGTTCAGATGCAGGCGGATCGCGCCGCAGCAGCCCGCGTCGGGCGAGACGACCGTCTCGATGCCGAGCGCGTCGAGCACGCGTGCGGTCGCGATATTGATGTTCGGCAGCATCGACGGCTGCACGCAGCCGCCGAGCATCAGCATCTTGCGCGTATGCGTGCGGTGCGGCCATTCGAGCAGCCGCGTGCGCGGCGGCACCTTGTCGCGCAGCCGCTTCGGCAGCAGCGGCCGCACGTGCTGGCCGAGCCGCATCGCCGGCGAGAACAGCGCGGCGTTCGGCACGACGCTCGCGAGCACGCGGCGCATGAGCCGCTGCTGCGCGGGGCGTTCCACCTGCGCCTCCACGTGCTTGCGGCCGATCTCGACGAGCCGGCCGTACTGGACGCCGGACGGGCAGGTCGTCTCGCAGCTGCGGCAGGTGAGGCAGCGGTCGAGGTGCTGCTGCGTGCTGCGCGTGACGGGCGCGCCTTCGACCATCTGCTTGATCAGGTAGATGCGTCCGCGCGGGCCGTCGAGTTCGTCGCCGAGCAGTTGATAGGTCGGGCAGGTCGCGGTGCAGAACCCGCAGTGCACGCACTTGCGCAGGATCGCGTCGGCCTCGTCGCCGTCGGGCGTATTGCGGATGAAATCGGCGAGGTTCGTTTGCATCCTGCCCTCAAAGTTCCGGGTACAGCCGGCCGCGATTGAAGATGCGCGCGGGATCGAACGCGCTCTTCAGCCCGCGGTGGATCTTCATCATCGGCGCGGGCAGCGGTGTGAACACGCCCGCACTGCGGTCGTAGGTGTCGCCCGCGCGGAACAGCGTCGCATGGCCGCCGGCCTGCTTCGCGCTCATGCGCACGGTCTGCGCGTCGGCGTCGGTGATCCACCAGCGCTGCGCGCCGCCCCATTCCATCAACTGCGTGCCGGGCAGATGCATCGGTTCGGTGATCGACGGCAGCGACAGGCGCCACAGCGCGTAGCCGGGCGGGATGCCGTTGAAGAACGGATCGGTATGCTCGCGCAGGCCGGACCAGAAGCGCTCGGCCTCGACCGCGTCGACGACTTCGCCGCCGAGCAGCGTTTTCGCGGATTTCACGGCGGCTTCCGCGCCCGACAGGCGCAGCACGAGCGTGCCGTTGCGCCACGCGCTCGCGCTGACCGGCAGCGGATGGCCGCCCCATTCGTTGAGCTTGCGCACCGCGTCGGTCGCTGTCATCTCGAATTTGAGCGTGACTTCGGCGACAGGCATCGGCAGCACCTTGATCGACAGGTCGAGCATCAGCCCGAGCGTGCCGAGCGCGCCGGCCATCAGCCGTGACACGTCGTAGCCGGCGACGTTCTTCACGACCTGCCCGCCGAAGCGCAGCGTTTCGCCGCGACCGTTCATCAGCGTGGTGCCGAGCACGAAATCGCGCGGTGCGCCGCAGGTGGCGCGGCGCGGGCCCGCGAGGCCGGCCGCGACGCAGCCGCCGACGGTGGCCGAACGGCCGAAGTGCGGCGGCTCGAACGGCAGCATCTGGCCGTGCTCGGCGAGGACGGTTTCAAGTTGCGCGAGCGGCGTGCCTGCGCGGACCGTGACGACGAGTTCGGCCGGGTCGTACGACACGACGCCTTGAAACGCGCGCGTGTCGAGTATTTCGCCCTCGAGCGCCTGGCCGTACCAGTCCTTGGTGCCGCCGCCGCGGATCCGCAGCGGCCGGCCGTCGGCACTGGCGGCGCGGATGCGCTCGGCCCATCCGGCGACGATGTCGTCCTCTTCCATGTTCCGTTGCTTTCTCGTCTCGTTGTCCGGTCGATTGTACCGGGGTGGCGCGATTCCACATCGCGACTATCCCTAAGCCCAGTCCCGCAGCCGGCATGTGCGGCCGGCACGCGAACGCGCCGCGCGGGCACGGCGGACCCGCGCCCCGCGGCCGCCGGTGCGGGCCGCGACCCGCGCGCGCCGCTCAGAAGCGCGGCAGGTCGGGGTGCGGCAGCAGCCCGCCGCGCACGTGCTGGCGCCCGTATTCGGCGCAGCGCGCGCGGGTCGGGATGCCCTTGTCCGGGTTCAGCAGCCCGGCCGGATCGAATGCGCGCTTGACCGCGAAGAACGCATCGCGCTCCTGCGGCGAGAACTGCACGCACATCGAATTGAGCTTTTCGATACCGACGCCGTGCTCGCCCGTCACGCTGCCGCCGAATTCCACGCAGCATTCGAGGATCTCCGCGCCGAACTGCTCGGCGCGGTGCAGCTCGTCCGGATCGTTCGCGTTGTAGAGGATCAGCGGATGCATGTTGCCGTCGCCCGCATGGAACACGTTGATGCAGCGCAGCCCGTAGCGCGTTTCGAGCTGCTCGATGCGCGCGAGCAGCGGGCCGATCGCGCGGCGCGGCACGGTGCCGTCCATGCAGTAGTAATCGGCGGAAATGCGGCCGGCGGCCGGGAACGCGTTCTTGCGGCCGGACCAGAAGCGCAGCCGTTCGCTTTCGTTGCGCGACACCTGGATGCGCGTCGCGCCGTGTTCGCGCAGCACGGCCGTCATCCGCACGATTTCCTCGGCGACTTCTTCGGGCGTGCCGTCCGATTCGCACAAGAGGATCGCCTTCGCGTCGAGGTCGTAGCCCGCGTGCGTGAACGCCTCGACGGCCTGCGTCGCCGGCTTGTCCATCATCTCGAGCCCGGCCGGGATGATGCCCGACGCGATGATCGCCGCGACGGCCTCGCCGCCCTTGACGACGTCGTCGAAACTCGCCATCACGAGCTGCGCGGTCTGCGGCTTCGGGATCAGTCGCACCGTGACCTCGGTGACGATCGCGAACATCCCTTCGCTGCCGATCATCACGGCAAGCAGGTCGAGGCCCGGCATGTCGAGTGCGAGCGAGCCGAACTCGACGATCTCGCCGTCGATCGTCACCGCGCGCACGCGCATCACGTTGTGCACGGTCAGCCCGTATTTCAGGCAGTGGACGCCGCCGGAATTTTCCGCGACGTTGCCGCCGATCGTGCAGGCGATCTGCGACGACGGGTCGGGCGCGTAATACAGGCCGTACGGCGCGGCCGCTTCCGAGATCGCGAGGTTGCGCACGCCGGGCTGCACGGTCGCCGTGCGTGCGTACGGGTCGACTTCGACGATGCGCGTGAAGCGCGCGAGCGACAGCACGACGCCGAGCGCGATCGGCAGCGCGCCGCCCGACAGGCTGGTGCCGGCGCCGCGCGGCACGATCGGCACTTCCATGCGGCGGCAGATCTGCACGATCCGCTGCACCTGCGACTCCGTCTCGGGCAACGCGACCGCGAGCGGCAGCCGGCGGTACGCGGACAGGCCGTCGCATTCGTACGGCGCCGTGTCCTCGTCGCGGTACAGCAGGCAGTGCGTCGGCAGCACGGCCATCAGCGCCTGCACGACTTCGCGCTGGCGCTGCGCGCGTGCGGCGCTCGACAGTTCGACGGGAGCGTTCATGAGGTCTCCTGCGTGGGCGCGGCGTCGCGCCGCCGTGTCAGCACGTGAAAATCTTGCCCGGATTCATCAGGTTGCGCGGATCGAGCGCGAGCTTGATCGCGCGCATCGTGTCGATGGCGTTGTCGCCGTGCTCCTTCGGCAGGAAGCGCATCTTGTGCAGCCCGACGCCGTGCTCGCCCGTGCAGGTGCCGCCCAGGCGCAGCGCGCGCTCGACGATCCGGTCGTTGATGCGTTCGGCTTCGGCGAGTTCCTCGGGCTTGTCGGGATCGATCAGGATCGCGACGTGGAAATTGCCGTCGCCGACGTGCCCGACGATCGGGCAGGGCAGCGACGACGCGCGCAGGTCGAGCTCGGTTTCCTCGACGCACGCGGCGAGCTGCGAGATCGGCACGCACACGTCGGTCGTCACCGCGCGGCAACCGGGCTTCAACTGCAGCATCGCGAAGTACGCGTTGTGGCGCGCGGACCAGAGCCGCGTGCGATCCTCGGGGCGCGTCGCCCATTCGAAGCCCTGGCCGGAATGCTGGCCGGCGAGCGCCTGCACGAGTTCAGCCTGTTCCTTCACGCCGGCGTCGGTGCCGTGGAATTCAAAGAACAGCGTCGGCGCTTCGGTCAGCGTCAGGTTCGAGTGACGGTTGATCGAGCGCACCGCGAGCGCGTCGACGAATTCGACGCGCGCGATCGGCACGCCGATCTGGATCGTCTCGATCACCGTGCGGACCGCGTCGCCCATCGTCGGGAACGTGCAGATCGCGGCCGATACGGCCTCGGGCAGCGGATGCAGGCGCAGCGTGATCTCGGTGATCACGCCGAGCGTGCCTTCGGACCCGACGAACAGCCGCGTGAGGTCGTAGCCGGCCGACGACTTGCGCGCGCGCGAGCCGGTTTTCACCACGCGGCCGTCCGCGAGCACCGCGCTCAGGCCGAGCACGTTCTCGCGCATCGTGCCGTAGCGCACGGCGTTGGTGCCCGACGCGCGGGTCGCGGTCATCCCGCCGATGCTCGCGTCGGCGCCCGGATCGATCGGGAAGAACAGGCCGGTGTCGCGCAACGCTTCGTTGAGCGCCTTGCGGGTGATACCCGGCTCGACCGTCACCGTGAGATCTTCGGCGTTGATCGACAGCACGCGGTTCATGTCCGACAGGTCGAGCGACACGCCGCCGCGCACCGCGAGCAGGTGGCCTTCGAGCGACGAGCCGGCGCCGTACGGGATCAGCGGCACGCCGTAGAGCGAGCACAGCGACACGACTTCGCGCACGTCGTCGGTGCTGCGCGCGAACACGACGGCGTCGGGCAGTTGCGGATCGAACGGGGATTCGTCGCGGCCGTGATGGGCGCGAACCGCGTCGGCGGTCGACACGCGCTCGCCGAAAGCGGCGCGCAGCGCATCGAGCATGGCGGGGGGGAGCGGGCGGCGCGTGGCGGCCGGCGGGGCAGGGTGATTCACGAATGTCTCCTGACTACTTTTCATGCTGTCGGCTCATTCTACGCTGTAACGTCCGCTGCGCCTGCCGCCGCGGGCTGCGATAATCGCGTTCCAGCCAACCGGGCCGCGTGGCGGCCGCGCACGAGAGGACATTCGCATGGGCAACCGCTTGAGCAAGATCGCGACGCGCACGGGCGACGACGGTACCACCGGGCTGGGCGACGGGCGGCGCATCGGCAAGGACGACGCGCGGATCGCCGCGATCGGCGACGTCGACGAACTGAACTCGAATCTCGGCGTGCTGCTGGCCGAGGCGTTGCCGGACGACGTGCGCACGGCGCTCGTCACGATCCAGCACGACCTGTTCGATCTCGGCGGCGAGCTGTGCATTCCCGGCCATACGGTGCTCGACGATACGCATCTCGCGCGCCTCGACCGGTGGCTCGCCGACTACAACGCGACGCTGCCGCCGCTGAAGGAATTCATCCTGCCGGCCGGCTCGCGCGCCGCATCGCTCGCGCACGTCTGCCGCACCGTGTGCCGCCGCGCGGAGCGCTCGATCGTCGCGCTCGGGCGTGGCGACACGCTCAACGACGCACCGCGGCGGTACGTGAACCGGCTGTCCGACCTGCTGTTCGTGCTGGCGCGCGTGCTGAACCGCGCCGGCGGCGGCGCCGACGTGCTGTGGGAGCGCGGGCGCGTCCGCTAGCGCGCCGCCACGTTTTTGCGCACTGCGACAATTTGTCCGGCGGGCGTGCGTTTTTAAACATGTATTGTATGAGCATGTTTAACGGAGAACGCACATGACCCACCTCACCGCTGACCAGATGGCCCGTGTGAAGGCCACGGCCCCCGTCCTCGCCGAGCACGGCGCGACGATCACGAAGCATTTCTATCAGCGCATGTTCGCGCGTCATCCGGAACTGAAGAACCTGTTCAACCAGACGCACCAGAAGACCGGCAGCCAGCCCGAAACGCTCGCGAAGGCCGTTTATGCGTATGCGGCCAACATCGACAACCTCGGCGCGCTCGGCGGCGCGGTGTCGCGCATCTCGCACAAGCACGCGAGCCTGAACATCCGCCCCGAGCACTACCCGATCGTCGGCGAGAACCTGCTTGCGTCGATCGTCGAAGTGCTCGGCGACGCGGTCGATGCCGACACGCTCGAAGCGTGGCGCGTCGCGTACGGCCAGCTCGCGCAGATCATGATCGGCGCCGAGGCCGATCTGTACGCGAACGCCGCGTGGAGCGGCTTCCGCCCGTTCAAGGTCGCGCGCAAGGTGCGCGAAAGCGACGAGATCACGTCGTTCTACCTGACGCCCGCCGACGGCGGCGCGGCGCCGACGTTCGAGCCGGGCCAGTACCTCACCGTGAAGCGCTTCGTCGGCGACCTCGGCGTCGACCAGCCGCGCCAGTACAGCCTGTCCGACGCGCCGCACGGCAAGTGGCTGCGCATCTCGGTGAAGCGCGAGGCCGGCAAGGCCGAAGCGATCCCGGCCGGCAAGGTGTCGACGCTGATGCACGACGGCGTGGAAGAGGGCGCGATCGTCGAGGTGACCGCACCGATGGGCGACTTCTCGCTGAAGCGCGACGCGGATACGCCGGTCGTGCTGATCTCGGGCGGGGTCGGCATCACGCCGATGATGTCGATGGCATCGACGCTGATCGCCGAAGGCAGCAAGCGCGATGTGCGATTCATCCACGCATGCCGTTCGGGCGCGGTGCACGCATTCCGCGACTGGCTGAACGACGCGGCGCGCGAGCACGCGAACGTGAAGCGCACGGTGCTGTACGAACGGGTCGGCCCGAACGACCGCGCCGGTGTCGATCACGATCTCGAAGGGCGCCTGACGCCGGAGCGCGTGAAGCAATATGCGCTGGTGCCGGATGCCGACTACTACATCTGCGGGCCGATCGCGTTCATGAAGGCGCAGCGCGACGCGCTCGTCGCCCTCGGCGTCGCGCCGGAGCGCGTGAACACCGAGATCTTCGGCTCGGGTGCGCTCGAATGAGGATTCGACGGCCCGTTTCGGCGCACGCAACGACACAATGACAAAAGCCCGGCGCGAGCCGGGCTTTGTACTGGCAGCGAGCGCCGGACGGACGACTTCAGGCGCGCAACATCAGCGTTGCGTGATAGCGCCACACCTTCGGATCGGCACTGACGAGCGGCATGCCTTCATGCAGTGCCTGAGCGACCATTACGCGGTCGAACGGATCGGCGTGATCGGCGAAATCCGGCAGCGCGGCGACTGCCTCGGCGTGATCGCTACTGATCGGCAACTCGGCGAACCCGGCGAGCCGGAACGCCGAACGGGCATCCCGCGGATGAACAAGGAGATTGCCCTTGCGATGTTTGATTGCGATTTCCCAAATGGACGCGGTACTGACGTACAGCGTGTTCTCCGGATCGTCGATCAATGCGACTGCAGTCGGCGAAAGTTGCGATGCGCCTTCGGCCGCCCAGAGCGCGATATGCGTATCGAGCAACAGCTTCACGGCGCGAGTCCCTGGTCCGCGCTGGCATCGAAGTCGGCAGCGATCGATTCGTCGCCCGCATTGAAAGCCTCGACGCTGGTCGGGATGTGCAATCCGGCAAGCAGCTGACGCGCTGCGCCGATCCGCTTCGGGGCGGAGTAAGGCACGATCCGGGCGACCGGATGGCCATTGCGGGCAATCACGACTTCGGATTCGCGCCCCAATTCAAGCGCTTCGACGAGGCTTGAGAGCCGCGACTTGGCATCGTGCATGTTGACGGTCGGCATGGTTGCTCAATCCGGTTAGCTAGGTGGTGTTAGCTAGTCTAGCAGAGTGACACGCCAACCGCAGGCTGGCCGCATGGCCAATGCGCCGGCAGGCTGCGCCATACGGTCAGCCTGCCGGCGTCGTTCAGTTGCCGCTGCCGCGCGCGACCCGGCGCGCCTTCACGGCTTGCGCGAGGCCTTCGAGCACCTTCACGCTGTCGTCCCATGCGATGCACGCGTCGGTGATGCTCTGACCGTAGGTCAGCGCGCAGCCTTCCTTCAGGTCCTGGCGACCCTCGACGAGGTGCGACTCGATCATCACGCCGACGATGCGTTCGTCGCCGGCCGCGATCTGGCGGCCGATGTCGGCGCACACGGGGATCTGGTTCTCGTGCTTCTTCGAGCTGTTCGCGTGGCTCGCGTCGATCATCAGGCGCGCGGCGAGGCCGGCCTTGCCGATGTCCGCGCAGGCGGCGTTCACGCTGTCCGCGTCGTAGTTCGGCGTCTTGCCGCCGCGCAGGATCACGTGGCAATCCTCGTTGCCGGCCGTCGACACGATCGCCGAATGGCCGCCCTTCGTCACCGACAGGAAATGATGCGGCTGCGACGCGGCCTTGATCGCGTCGACCGCGATCTTCACGTTGCCGTCGGTGCCGTTCTTGAAGCCGACCGGGCACGACAGCCCCGACGCGAGCTCGCGGTGCACCTGCGACTCGGTCGTGCGCGCGCCGATCGCGCCCCACGAGATCAGGTCGGCGATGTACTGCGGGCTGATCATGTCGAGGTATTCGGTCGCGGCCGGCAGCCCCATTTCGTTGATCTGCAGCAGCAGCTCGCGCGCGGTGCGCAGCCCTTCGTTGATCTTGAAGCTGTTGTCGAGGTGCGGATCGTTGATGAGCCCCTTCCAGCCGACCGTCGTGCGCGGCTTCTCGAAGTACACGCGCATCACGATTTCCAGTTCGCCGTTGAAGCGCTCGCGTTCCTTCACGAGCCGGCCCGCGTATTCGATCGCCGCCTTCGTGTCGTGGATCGAGCACGGCCCGATCACGACGATCAGCCGGTCGTCCATCCCGTGCAGGATGCGGTGCATCGACTGGCGCGAGTGGTAGATCAGCTCGGACGCGGCTTCGGAGCACGCGAATTCGCGGATCAGGTGGGCGGGCGGCGTCAGTTCCTTGAGTTCGCGAATGCGGACGTCGTCGGTGTTGTGCGGGGGCATGCTGTTTCTCCTGGTTTTCCGGGGCGCCGTTCGGTCAGTGCGCGTGCGGCGGATTCATCGATTCGGGCAATTCGGTGGTGTCGGTCGGGGCCGCGGGACCGCTGCGGCGACGACCGGCTGGCGAAGGGCGAAAAAAAACCGCCGGGTTCGCCGGCGGTTTTTTCGGGAATTTCGGTTGCGCTTCACGCGCCATCAACCCTCTCGATCCGCCAGCGGTCTGAGATACCAAAAAAAGTAAAAGTAAAACTTGGCGGACATGACGGAAATTCGGCTCGTCAAAAAAGTTGATTCGGAATTTATACCCCGTCCCTGGACGGCTGGCAACCGGGAATCGTCAAAAATGCGGACAATCCGCGCGTTTTGGTCAAAAAGCGCGGATTGTCTGCACCGCGATGCGGTTATGCCGTACCGCCGACCGTCATCTTGTCGATCCGCAGGGTGGGCTGGCCGACGCCGACCGGCACGCTCTGGCCTTCCTTGCCGCACACGCCGACGCCCGTGTCGAGCGACATGTCGTTGCCGATCATGCTCACGTACTTCAGCGATTCCGGGCCGCTGCCGATCAGCGTCGCGCCCTTCACCGGGTAGGTGATCTTGCCGTTCTCGATCATGTACGCCTCGGACGCCGAGAACACGAACTTGCCGTTCGTGATGTCGACCTGGCCGCCGCCGAAGTTCACCGCGTACAGGCCGTTCTTCACCGACGCGATGATTTCCTGCGGATCCTTGTCGCCGTTCAGCATGTAGGTGTTCGTCATGCGCGGCATCGGCAGCGCCGCGTACGACTCGCGCCGCGCGTTGCCCGTGACCGGCATCTTCATCAGGCGCGCGTTCAGCGTGTCCTGGATGTAGCCCTTCAGGATGCCGTCCTCGATCAGCGTCGTGCACTGCGTCGGGTTGCCTTCGTCGTCGATGTTCAGCGAGCCGCGGCGGTTCGGCAGCGTGCCGTCGTCGACGACGGTCACGCCCTTCGCGGCGACCTGCTCGCCGATCCGGCCCGCGAACGCGGACGAGCCCTTGCGGTTGAAGTCACCCTCGAGGCCATGGCCGATCGCCTCGTGCAGCAGCACGCCCGGCCAGCCCGGCCCGAGCACGACCGTCATCGCGCCGGCCGGCGCGGGGCGGGCATCGAGGTTGACGAGCGCCGCGTGCACGGCGTCGTCGACGTAGCGCGACAACACTTCGTCGGTGAAGTAGCCGTAGTCGAAGCGGCCGCCGCCACCGCCCGAGCCGATTTCGCGGCGGCCGTTCTGTTCGGCGATCACCGTGACCGACACGCGCACGAGCGGCCGGATGTCGGCCGCGAGCGCGCCGTCGCTGCGCGCGACCAGCACGACGTCGTATTCGCCGGCGAGCCCGGCCATCACCTGCGTGACGCGCGGGTCGCGCCCGCGCGCCATCTGCTCGATGCGTTCGAGCAGCTTGACCTTGGCCGTCGCGTCGAGCGACGCGAGCGGGTCGGACGGCAGGTACAGGTCGCGGCCCGAGATGCCCGTCAGCGACGTGGCTGCCCTGATCTTCTGGCGGCCGCCGCCGGCCGCCGCGATGGCCTTGGTCGCGGCGGCGGCTTGCGCGATCGCTTCGGGCGACAGGTCGTCCGAATACGCGAACGCGGTGCGGTCGCCCGCGACCGCGCGCACGCCGACGCCCTGGTCGATGCTGAAGCTGCCCGACTTGACGATGCCTTCCTCGAGGCTCCACGCTTCGCTGCGGGTCGCCTGGAAGTACAGGTCCGCGTAGTCGACGCGATGCGTGAAGATGTCGGCGATCGTGCGCGTGAGCAGGCTTTCGTCGAGGCCGTACGGCGTGAGCAGGATGTCCTTCGCCAGCGCGAGGTTGCGGATGCCGGGTTCGATGATGTTCATGCGGATATCGGGAGTTCTCAAAAAGTTGTCGGGTGCTGCCGTGCAGACGGGTGGGCCGCACGGCGTGTCAAGCGGTGCGGCGGATTCAGGTCAGCACGCGGTGCCGCCATGCGGGCAGGCTCTGGCGTACGTCGGCGATGCGCTGCGGATCGATCGTGCCGAGCACGACGCTGGCGCCCTCGTCGCGGACCGCGACGATCTCGCCCCACGGGTCGATCAGCATGCTGTGGCCCCACGTGCGCCGGCCGTTCTCGTGCTTGCCGCCCTGCGCGGCCGCGAGCACGTAGCACTGGTTCTCGACGGCCCGCGCGCGCAGCAGCGTTTCCCAGTGCGCGCGGCCCGTCGTATACGTAAACGCCGACGGCACGACCATCAGCGCGCAGTCGCCCATGCGGCGGTACAGCTCCGGAAAGCGGAGATCGTAACAGACCGACAGGCCGACCTGCCCGAACGGCGCGTCGAACGCGACGACCGTGTCGCCCGCGCGGATCGTGCGCGCCTCGTCGAACGATTCGTCGCCTTTCTCGAAGTTGAACAGGTGGATCTTGTCGTAGCGCGCGGCCTCGTGGCCGGACGGATCGAACACGAGCGTCGTGTTCAGCACGCGACCGGGCTCCGGCGCCTTCAGCGGCAGCGTGCCGCCGATCACCCAGATGCCGTGGCGGCGCGCCGCGTCGGCGAGGAAGTGCTGGATCGGGCCGTCGCGGTACGGTTCGGCGAGCGCGAGCTTGTCGGTGTCGCGGTGACCCATGAAGCAGAAATACTCGGGCAGCAGCACGAGCTGCGCGCCTTCGCCGGCGGCTTCCGCGATCAGGCGGCGCGCTTCGGCCAGATTGCGTGTGACGTCCGGCGTGCTCACCATCTGCAGCGCGGCGACCCGGAAGGGCGTGGCGGAACGGGCGTGGTCGGTCATCGCGGAATCGGTTGCGTCATAAATGGGGTGCGGCCCGGCACCCTGCGCGCTTCGATGCGCGCTCAATGGCTCGCTGCATCGGCCGGACCGTGATTCATCTTACCCTGATCGCCGCGCACCCGCTCGATGTGCGGGTGCGCCCACGAGCCGGTGATCGCGTAGTCGAGCGCGAACGCCCGCGACAGCGTCTCGGACAGCGCATAGTTCGCGGCCAGCACGCCGACGCCGAGCAGCGGGTTGATGATGGCCGCGCCGATCGCGGCTGCGCCCGCGCTGATTTTCGGCGCGACGTGCGCATGCAGATCCTGCGTCTCGGCGCCGAGATCGACCGCGCCGCGCACGGTGACGTTCGCGGGGCCCGTCATCATCGAGAAGTCGTCGGTGCGCGCGATCCCGTTCGAAATCCGGCCGGTACCGGTGATCTTGTCGAACGGCAGCCCCTTGCCGACCACGTCGCGGAAGTTCAGCGTCAGGAAGCGCGCGAGGCTTTGCAGGCTCAGCACGCCGAGCAGTTTCGCCGCGCCCGGATCGACCTTCAGGATCTGCCCGTGTTCGAGGTCGACCGCGACCTGGCCGCCGAGCGACGGGAAGTCGAGCGCGGTCGGGCCGCCGCGCCAGCCGACCTTGCCCGTGACCGAGCCGTGACCGTCCGCGAGCGTGCGCGGCAGGCCGACGCGGTCGAGCAGCGCACCCGCGTTGTCGATGTCGAGCTTGAAGTCGAACACGGTGCGGCGCGGCGCGTCGGGTTCGTCGGCGCCGCGAGCGAGCGCGCGGCGCGACGTGCGCCAGTTGCCGGTCGCCGTGAGCTTCGCGGCCGGGTTCGACAGTTCCAGCTTGTCGAGCTGCCACACGGGCGTGCCGTCTTCGTCGATGTTGCGTGCGTTGACGACGAGGCGGCCGATGTCGTGATCGCGCGCGACGACCTGATCGACGATCAGGTCGATCGACGGCATCGGGCGGTCGGCCGGCGTCGGCAGGTTCATCGCGCGGCCGACGAGGTCGTGCTGCGAACTCTGCGGCACGACGAGCTTCGCGAGCCGCGCGTTGAGCACGCCCGCACCGTTGTGACCGCCGCCCGGCGCCCACGACAGGTAGCCCGAGACCTGGTTCGACGCGATGTTCGCCTGCCAGAGGTCGTCGACGTGCGACGCGCCGACGATCACGTTTTCCCAGTTGCGCTTGAGCAGTTTCAGCGTGCCGAAATGGAACGCGAAGCGCTTCGGCGCGAAGCTCGCGACATCGACGCGCGGCGCAGCCTGCGGCGCCGGCGCGTGCGGCGTGTCGGGCTGCAGCGTATGGGCGAGGGCGAGCCACGCGTCGGCGTCCAGTTCGCCGACGTCGACGGCCGCGCTCACGCCGTCCTGCGGCATGTCGGGCATCCGGTGGATGCCCATCGCGCCGCGCACCGCGCGCAGCGGCTGGCCGCGCGTCGCGTCGAGCAGGTAGGTCGCGCTCACCGGGCCGAGCGTCAGGTCGGCGTGTTCGAGGCGTTTGCCGTCCGCCTGCGGCGCCGGCTGCAGCGTGAAGCGGAACGGCATCGGCGTGCCGGCCGGCTTCGCGAACGGCGCCGGGAAGTTCAGCGCCACGCCGGTCAGGTCGGATTGCGCGCTGACGTCGGGCAGGCGGCCCGGCGCGCCGCGCACGGCGATCTTGTACGGCGCGTCGCCGACCACGTGCTCGAGCAGCGCGGCGGCCGCGCCGTGCAGGTTCAGGCCGCGCGCGGCGTCGAGCGCGAGCCGGCCGTCGACGTCCACCGCGTACGGGCCGTGCGACTGGAAGTTGCCGTTCGCGCGCACCGGGCCGCCGAGGAAGTGCCCCGACAGCGCGCGCAGCGACGCGCCGGCCTCGGTGAAGCCGACGCTGCCGCGCAGGGCCGACAGCGGCGGCACGCCGCTGGTCGACAGCGTGTTGCCGCCGAACGCGAGCGTGCCTTCGACGTGCGTGTGCGGATGGGGGACGTGCTGCGGAATCGTGATCTTGAGCGCGAGCGACGCGGGGCCCTGCGCATCGATGCGCTGGCCGATGTGGTTGCTCATCGTGCCGAGCGAGCTGTTGTCCGCGTAGTCGATCAGGTCGGCGAGCGGGCCCTGCGCATGGCCGTCGATGATCAGCGGCGAGTGCGACGGATTGCCGAGATCGTCGATGCGGCCGGCGACCTTCGTCAGCGCGACGCGCTTGTAGTGCGCGCGCTCGATGTCGAAGCGCAGCTTGTTCTGCGCGAGCTCGAACACGCCGTCGATGCCGTCGAGCGCGGGCCAGACGCTCGGCGTGCCGTTCGCGAGCTTGCGCGGCGGGTACGGCGTCGGCTCGAAGCGGCCGCCGGTGAACGGCGCGACGATGTGGAACACGCCGGCGTCCGGCTCGTGTTCGAACGGGAATTTCTCGAGCGGGCCGCGCGCGACGATCGACGCGCCCTTGGTCACCTTGCCGTCCTGCAACGCGTGGCCGAGATAGTCGCGCAGGTGTTCGGACATCCCGGTCGGCAGGTAGCGCGGAATGCGCGCGACCGACGCGCGCGCGAAATCGGCGCGCAGGTCGAGCGAGCCGCGGCCGTGGCCGGGGTTCGTGTATGAGCCCGACACCGCGATTTCGGCATCGGGGTTCGACACGAGCAGGTCGGGCAGCGACACGTCGACGCGCGCGTGCTTGTCGCCGGGCGCGGGCGTGATCGTCCATTTGGCATTGCCGCGCAGCCGGTCGAACGTCAGGCGCGGCTCGTCGAATTCGCCGGGCACGGTGACGGCCGCGTTGACCGTGTCGATATGCGCGGCGCCGCCCGTCTCGTTCGCGTCGACGCGGCCCCACAGGTTCTCGACGCCCGGCCAGCCGGCGCGCGGGTGGCCGCGCGGCGAGAGGCCGGGCGGCGGCTCCTGCGCGGCGAAGCTGATGCCTTGCAGATCGCCGAGGAAGCGGTAGCGGACGATCGGCGCGGCGCCCAGGCGCCGCTCCTCGTCGGCGAGATCGGCGTGCGCGGGTTTCGCGCGCTCGACCTCGATGTGATAGTTCGACACCATCCCGCGCGGGTCGATCTTGATCAGCTCGTTGCGCAGGCGCGCCGGCAGCGGCAGCCCGCGGATGAATTCGCTGAGGATGCCGAGATCGACGCGGTCGCCGACCACGCTGAGCAGTTGCCCTTGGTTCGCGGTCGGCACGCGGTAGCGCGCGGTCAGCGTCGACAGCGCGAGCGAGCGGGCGAGCGGCGTGCCGTCCGGCAGCGGCGGCTGGCCGAGCTCCGCATTGAAGCGCGTCAGGTGCAGCGTGTAGTCGTGGCCAGCGTCGAGCACCATGTCCCAGCCGAAGCCGACCGTCGGCACGTCGAGCCGCGGCTGCGTCGGGCGCACGCGCAGCGCGACGTCGGCGCCTTGCAGGTCGCCGCCCGCCGAGCGCAGGTGGCCGTCGCCGAAGGTCGCCCAGATCGCGTTGTCGATCCGGCCCGCGTGGATCGTGAGCGGCACGTCGAGATAGCGCGTGAGCGTCTGCAGGTCGACGGGGCCGGTCGACAGGTAGGCGTCGCCGGTCCAGTTCGCCGGCTTGCCGATCGGCGCGAGCGGCTTGTGCCTGAAGCGCGCGCGGAAATCGAGCGGGCCGAGCAGCAGCGTGCCGTTCGCGGGCGCCTGCAGCGCGGCCTTGTGCACGCGGCCGTCGTTGAGCACCGCGAGCCGGATGCCCGACAGCACCAGCTCCGGTGCGTCGTGCTGCGCGTCGCGCCAGCGCAGCGTGCCGCCGCGCAGCACGATCGCCTCCTGCTTCAGCAGCCAGGTGCCGAACGTGTCGTTGCCGCCGTGGGTGGTGGCCACGCCGACGCCGGCGACGCTCAGCGAGCCGTCGGCCGCGCGCGCGACGACGAGGTCGGGCTGGTCGACGATCAGGCTCGACAGCGCGGGCGACAGCCGCAGCAGCGACATCCACGACAGCGCGGCCGTCGCGTGCGGCACCGACAGCGCGACCTGGCCGTCACGGCCGCGAATCGTCAGGTTCGTGAGTTCGACGCCCGGCTGCATGCCGGACCAGTTCGGGGAAAGCTTGCCGATCGAAAGCTGCGCGTGGAGCTTGTCGGACACCGCGCGCTCGATGCGCGGGCGGAATTCGTCGATGCGGGGCAGCAGTACGTAGCGCAGCCCGAGGAGGGCGCCGGACGCGACGAAGTAGGTGCCGATCCCGACTGCCAGCGTCACCCTGAACACGCGACGCAGGACCGGATGATCGTGCTTCGGAGGTCCCGCTTCGGGCGCAGCTACGGCGGATTCCTGACGGTCGGACATGCGGCGGACGGGCGGCGATATGGTAGTTTTGCAGACTGACGTTGAAATGTATCACACGGGTTCGTGCCGGCGGCCGTTGGGGCAGCGCGGCACGGGCTTTCCGGCGCGCGGCGTCGCGACGGGCGCACGAGCGTCCGTCGCGACGCCGCGCCGAGTCCATGGGGCCGGTCGGCAGCGGGGCGCGCACGCGCCGGCCCGCCGCCCCCGGCCTTTCCGCCAGGCCCGCTTCTCGATGACCGACGCTTCCGACCTGATCAGCACGTCCTATTCCCGATATCTGGCCCGCGCGGCTGCCGCTCGACCCGCGCTGGCCGAGCAGGTCGCCGCGTGGGCGGCCGCGCCGCTCGGCCGCGCGCAGCTCGACGCGCGCTTGACCGAGCTGCTCGCGACGCCGGCCGGCACGGCCGCGCCGGGCGACGAGCAACTGAAGCGCGCGCTGCGGCAATTGCGCGCCGAGGCGTTCGGTGCGGTCGCGGAGCGCGACCTGCGCGGGCTGGCGAACGTCGCCGAGGTCACGGGCGCGATGACCGATCTCGCCGAGGTGGCCGTGCAGCGCTCGCTGGCACTGCTGTCGGCCGAACTCGAGGCGCTGTACGGCGAGCCGCGCGGCGCCGACGGCCAGCGCGTCGTGCTCGGCGTGGTCGGGATGGGCAAGCTCGGCGGCCGCGAGCTGAACGTGTCGTCGGACATCGACCTGATCTTCGTCTACGAGGACGACGGCGAGACCACCGGCGGCGCACGTTCGCCGCTGTCCACGCAGGAATACTTCACGCGGCTCGGCCGGCGCCTGATCGGCGTGCTGTCCGAGGTCACGGCCGACGGCTACGTGTTTCGCGTCGACATGCGGCTGCGCCCGAACGGCGATTCGGGGCCGCTCGTGTGCAGCCTCGGCATGCTCGAGGAATATTTCTACGTGCAGGGGCGCGAGTGGGAGCGCTATGCGTGGATCAAGGGGCGGCTCGTGTCGGAAGGCGACAGCGACGCGGCGCAGCGGCTCGCGTCGCAGCTCGAGTCGATCGTCAAGCCGTTCGTCTACCGTCGCTATCTCGATTTCGGCGTGATCGGCGCGATCCGTTCGCTGCACCAGCAGATCCGGCACGAAGCGGCGCGGCGCGCGTCGATGCGGCCCGACAAGGCCGACGACATCAAGCTTGGGCGCGGCGGGATCCGCGAGATCGAGTTCAGCGCGCAGGTGTTCCAGTTGATCCGCGGCGGCCAGGATGCGGGATTTCGCGTGCGGCCGACGCTCGCGGTGCTGCGGCATGCGCAGGCGCGCGGGCTGATCGGCGACGACGTATGCGCCTGCCTGACCGACGCCTACAACTTCCTGCGTACGCTCGAGCACCGGCTGCAGTATCGCAACGACGCACAGACGCACGCGATGCCGGTCGAGCCCGACGAGCGCGCGGCGCTGGCCGCGTCGCTCGGTTTTGCCGACTATGCGGCGCTGATGACGGTGCTGGATGGCCACCGCACGTTCGTCGAAGCGCAGTTCGACCAGATTTTCGCCGACAAGGCGAGCGGCGCGCCGTGCGCGGCCGGCGACGACACGGCCGCCGCGTGGATCTGGAGCGGCGCGCTGGCCGACGACGGCGAGGACGACGCGCTGGTCGCGCGCCTCGACGGCCTGGGCTTCGCCGATCCGGCCGCCGTGCTCGCGCGGCTGCGCGCGATCTGGCAATCGTCGCGCTATACGGGGCTGCCGGAAAAGAGCCGGCAGCGCTTCGACAGCGTCGCGCAGCGCGCGCTCGACGCCGCGCCGAAGATCGACGCCGCGCGCCGCGACGACACGATCGTGCGCCTGTTCGACCTGCTGGAGACGGTCAGCCGGCGCGGCGTCTATCTCGCGCTGCTGACCGAATATCCGGCCGCGCTCGACCGCGTGCTGTCGGTGCTCGGCGCGACGCGCTGGGGCGGCGGCTACCTGATCCGCCACCCGCAGCTGCTCGACGAATTGCTCGACGACGAGGCGATCGCGAGCCCGTTCGACTGGCCCGCGTTCAAGGATGCGCTGCGCGCGCGGCTCGCGGCGGCCGACGGCCCCGAGCAGCAGATGGACCTGCTGCGCCACGCGCAGCATGCGGAGGTGTTCCGGATCCTGCTGATCGATCTGGCCGGGCAACTGTCGGTCGAGCACGTGAGCGACCGGCTGTCCGAGCTGGCCGACGCGGTGCTCGACGTGACGATCGAAGTCGTCTGGTCGCAGCTCGCGAAGCGCCACCGCGACGTGCCGAAGTTCGCGGTGATCGCGTACGGCAAGCTGGGCGGCAAGGAGCTCGGCTATGCGTCGGATCTCGACCTGATCTTCCTGTACGACGACCCGGACGAGCGCTCGGCGGACGTCTACACGACCTTCACGCGGCGCCTGATCACGTGGCTCACGACCGCGACCGGCGCGGGCGCGCTGTTCGACATCGACCTGCGGCTGCGGCCGAACGGCGAGGCCGGGCTGCTCGTCACCGATCTCGACGCGTTCCGTCGCTATCAGCTGCGCGAGGGCGATGCGGCGAACACCGCGTGGGTGTGGGAGCACCAGGCGCTGACGCGCGCCCGCTACAGCGCGGGCGACGCGCAAATCGGCGCGGATTTCGAGGCGATCCGCCAGCAGGTGCTGACGACGCCGCGCGACGGCGGCGTGCTCGCGAAGGAGATCGTCGACATGCGCGGCAAGGTGTTTGCCGGCCACCCGAACCAGACCGCGCTGTTCGACCTGAAGCACGATCGTGGCGGGATGGTCGACATCGAGTTCATCGTCCAGTACTGGGTGCTGCTGCATGCGTCGAGCGACGCCGAGCTGATCCGCAATACCGGCAACATCGCGTTGCTGCGCGAAGTCGCGCGCTTCGGGCTGATGGGCGAGGACGAGGCCGAGCGCGTCGGCGCGGCGTATCGCACATACCGGAAGCTGCAGCACAAGCTGCGGCTCGACGGGATGGAGAAGGCGCGTGTCGATCCGGCGGTGGTCGCGGACGAGCGCGCGGCCGTGACGGCGCTGTGGACGCGTGTGTTCGGCGCGGTTGAAACGGGCGTTTGAACGAAGGCGGGGCGGGCGCGGCATCGATCCGCGTACCGCCCTGAGTCGAATGGGCGAGCCCGTTCGACTTGAGCGGGACAGGCGGCAGCCATGTCAGGCCGCCAGCATTTCCTTCGCGTGCTTGCGCGTGGTGGCCGTGATTTCGAGCCCGCCGAGCATCCGCGCGACTTCCTCGATCCGGCTGGCGCGGTCTAGCGCAACCACGGTCGATACCGTGCCGCCGCGTTCGTCGGCGCCCTTCGCCACCTGGAAATGATGGTCGCCGCGCGCGGCGACCTGCGGCAGGTGCGTCACGCACAACACCTGGCGGTCGCGCCCGAGCTGGTGCAGCAGGCGGCCGACCACTTCGGCGACGCCGCCGCCGATTCCCGTATCGACTTCGTCGAAGATCAGCGTCGGCGTCGGGCTCGCCGCGCTGGCGATCACCGCGAGCGCGAGACTGATCCGCGCGAGTTCGCCGCCCGACGCGACCTTCGCGAGCGGCCGCAGCGGCACGCCCGGGTGACCGGCCACGCGGAATTCGACCTGCTCGAGCCCGTGCGGGCTGCCGTCTGCGAGCGGCACGAGCGCGACTTCGAAGCTTCCGCCCGCCATCGACAATTCCTGCATGCCGGCCGTGACGGCCGCGCCGAGCGCCTTGGCGGCCTGCGCGCGCGCCTTCGACAGGCGTTTGGCGTCGGCGAGATAGGCTTCCCGCGCCTTGGCCTGCGCCGCCTCGAGCGCGCCGAGATCGGCGGCCGCGTCGAGCGCGGCGAGTTGCGCGCGGCGCGCCGCATGCTCTTCGTGCAGCGTGTCGGGCGGCAGCCGGAACTTGCGGGCGGTCGAGTGCAGCGCGTCGAGACGCGTTTCGACCTGCGCGAGCCGCTCGGGGTCGAGATCGACGCGCTGTGCATAGTGCGACAGCGAATAGACGGCTTCCTGCAACTGGATCTCGGCCGGCTCCAGCGACGCGAGCGCATCGCCGAGCGCGGTGTCGTAGTCGGCCAGGCCGCGCAGCTTCGACACGATCGCGCCGAGCTGCGCGAGCATCGCGTCGTCGGACTCGGACAGTGCGTTGAGCGCGCCGCGCACGCCTTCGATCAGGTTCGCCGAATGCGACAGGCGCTTGTGTTCGTTGCTGACTTCGTCCCACTCGCCGGCTTGCGGCGCGAGCTTGTCGAGTTCGGCGAGCTGCCATGCGAGCTTTTCGCGTTCGAGCTGCAGCTCGCGCTCGTGCGCCTTCGCGGCGTCGATCGCCTGCGTCGCGTCGCGCCACACGCGCCACGCGCGCGCGACGTTCGCGGCCTCGGCGACGAGCCCCGCGTGCGTGTCGAACAGCTCGCGCTGCGCGTCGGGCCGCATCAGCAACTGATGCGCGTGCTGGCCGTGGATGTCGACGAGCATCTCGCCGAGCTCGCGCAGTTGCGCGAGCGTCGCGCTGGTGCCGTTGATGAACGCGCGCGAGCGGCCGTTCGCGTCGATCACGCGGCGCAGCATCACGGTGTCCTCGGCGTCGAACGCGTGCTCGTCGAGCCAACGCGCGACGCGGTCGTGCGGCGTGAATTCGGCCGTGATGTCGGCGCGGCCGCAGCCGGTGCGCACGACGCTCGCGTCGGCGCGTTCGCCGAGCGCGAGGGCGAGGGCGTCGATCAGGATCGATTTGCCGGCGCCGGTTTCGCCGGAAAAGACGGAAAAGCCGCTGTCGAATTCGAGATCGAGCGCGGCGACGATGACGAAGTCGCGGATCGAGAGGTGGCGGAGCATGGTATCGGGCGGAGCGGCGTCAGGACGCCTTGTCGTCTTCGTTCGATGCGTGTTCGTTCCAGTGCAGCTTCTTGCGCAGCGTCGTGTAGTAGCTGTAGCCGATCGGGTGCAGGAACGGCACCGTGTGCTTCGAGCGGCGCACCTCGATCGTATCGTTCAGTTCGAGCGACGTGAACGACTGCATGTCGAAGTTCACGTTGACGTCGCGGCCGCCGACGATCTGGATCGCGATTTTCGAATCGTCGGGCAGCACGATCGGCCGGTTCGACAGCGCGTGCGGCGCGATCGGCACGAGCACGATGCCCGCCAGCTGCGGATGGAGGATCGGGCCGGCCGACGACAGCGCATACGCGGTCGAGCCGGTGGGCGTCGCGACGATCAGGCCGTCCGAGCGCTGGTTGTACATGTAGCGGCCGTCGACCGACGCGCGCAGCTCGACCATCCCGGAGAAGCCGCTGCGGTTCACGACGACGTCGTTGAACGCGAGCGCGTGGTAGATCGGTTCGCCGTCGCGCACGATCCGCGCCTCGAGCAGCGAGCGCTCCTCGCGCTCGAACTTGCCGGCCAGCATCACGGGCACGAGCGCCTGCATGTCGGATGCCGCGATGTCGGTGATGAAGCCGAGCCGCCCGTGGTTGATCCCGATCAGCGGGGTCCGGTAGGGCGCAAGCTGGCGGCCGATGCCGAGCATCGTGCCGTCGCCGCCGAGCACGATCGCCACGTCCGCTCGCGCCCCGATTTCGGCCGGCGTGAGCGCCGGGTAGCCGGCGATGCCGATTTCGCGCGCGGTCTCGCCTTCGAATACGACCTCGAAGCCGAGCGTGGCGATGCTGTCGGCCAGCGTGGCGAGCGGCTCGGCGATGCCGGGCGTGTTGCTCCGGCCGACGAGCGCGACAGTGTTGAACTGATTACCGGTTTTCATGCCGGCATTACACCATAGCTCGTTGACGAAAAGAACCGGCTGTGCGCCGACGGGGCCGGATCGGGCCGGCCCGCGCAATGGTGGTCGACGCCACTCGCCGCGCTCGCGCGGTTGCGCTAAAATTTTCCACCATGCTAGATCCTCGCGCACGAACCCTCCTGAAAACCCTGATCGAACGGTATATCGCCGACGGTCAGCCGGTCGGATCGCGCACGTTGTCCCGTTACTCCGGGCTCGAGCTGAGCCCGGCGACGATCCGCAACGTGATGTCCGACCTGGAGGAGCTCGGCCTCGTGTCGAGTCCGCACACGTCGGCCGGCCGGGTGCCGACGCCGCGCGGCTACCGGCTGTTCGTCGATACGATGCTGACGGTCGAGGCACCGATCGACGCCGAGGCTGTCGCGCGCCAGGTGCAGAACACGCTGCAGGCCGGCGAGCCGCAGCAGCGGGTGGTCGCCGCCGCCGCGAGCGTGCTGTCGAACCTGTCGCAGTTCGCGGGTGTCGTGCTGACGCCGCGCCGCAGCCACGTGTTCAAGCAGATCGAGTTCATGCGTCTGTCCGACAAGCGCATCCTGCTGATCATCGTCACGCCCGAGGGCGACGTGCAGAACCGCATGCTCGCGACGCCGCGCGACTATTCGCCGTCGCAGCTGACCGAGGCGTCCAACTACATCAATGCGCATTTCGCCGGGCTGTCGTTCGACGAGGTGCGCCGCCGCCTGCGCGACGAGATCGACCAGCTGCGCGGCGACATGACGACGCTGATGCACGCGGCCGTGACGGCCAGCACCGAGGTGCCCGACACCGAGGACACCGTGCTGATTTCCGGCGAGCGCAACCTGCTCGAAGTGGCGGATCTGTCGTCCGACATGGCGCGGCTGCGCAAGCTGTTCGACGTATTCGACCAAAAGACGGGCCTCCTGCAACTGCTCGACGTGTCGAGCCACGCCCAGGGCGTGCAGATCTTCATCGGCGGCGAATCGACGCTCGTGCCGATCGAGGAAATGAGCGTCGTCACCGCGCCGTACGAGGTGAACGGGCAGATCGTCGGCACGCTCGGCGTGATCGGCCCGACCCGGATGGCGTACAACCGGGTGATACCGATCGTCGACATCACCGCGCGCCTGCTGTCGCTCACGCTGAGCCAGCAATAGCCAGCAATAACCGGCGATCGCCGGCCCGATCCCGCCCCGCTATCGTGCCGTGCCGCCGCTTGCGGCGACAGTCGGCCGAACGGCACGGGGCGGCCCGCTATAATTGAGGGCCGTCCGGTCCCGTGCCTCGAGCACGTCCTTGCCCATGCGTTTCGATCTCGAGCCGCCTTCGAACATCGCGGCCGCCCATCGCATCGGTGTGCTGCTGATCAATCTCGGCACGCCCGACGCGCCCACGCCGCGCGCGGTGCGGCGCTACCTGGCCGAATTCCTGTCGGATCCACGGGTCGTCGAAATTCCGCAGGCCGTCTGGCAGGTGCTGCTGCGCACGCTGATCCTGCCGCTGCGCGGCCGTGCCTCCGCGAAGAAATACGCGGCCGTCTGGATGCCCGAGGGCTCGCCGCTGCGCGTGTATACCGAGCGTCAGACCGACAGCGTGCGACACCTGCTCGTGTCGAACGGCTATCACGTGACGGTCGACTACGCGATGCGCTACGGCAGCCCGAACATTGCGCATGCGCTCGCGCAGTTCAAGCGCGCGGGCGTCGAGCGCGTGCTGTTGATGCCGATGTATCCGCAATACTCGGCGTCGACCACGGCCACCGCGTTCGATGCCGCGTTCGACGCGCTCGCGCGCATGCGCAACCAGCCGGAAGTGCGCACGGTGCGGCACTACGCCGACCATCCGGCCTATATCCATGCGCTGGCCGAACAGGTGCGCCAGTACTGGGCGCAGCATGGCCGGCCCGATTTCGCGGCCGGCGACAAGCTGGTGCTGAGTTTCCACGGCGTGCCGAAGCGCACGCTCGACCTCGGCGACCCGTATCACGACCAGTGTCAGCAGACCGGCGCGTTGCTGATGGCCGCGCTCGGGCTGTCGGGTACCGAATGCCGCGTCACGTTCCAGTCGCGCTTCGGCAAGGCCGAATGGCTGCAGCCGTACACCGCGCCGACGTTGCGCGAATTCGGCGAGGCCGGCGTGCGGCGGGCGGACGTGTTCTGTCCCGGCTTCACGGCCGATTGCCTGGAGACGATCGAGGAAATCGGCATGGAAGTGCGCGACGAGTTCCTCGCCGGCGGCGGCAAGACCTTCCACCGCATTCCGTGTCTGAACGGCGCGTCCGCGTGGATCGGCGCGCTCGGCGAGATCGTCGCGGAGAATCTGCAGGGCTGGCCCGTCAAGGCCGCGCAGCCCGAAACGGTCGGTTGAGACGAGATGAAACGATTTCCACGCGCTTTTTTGTTCGCCGTTTTCCCGGAAAGCGGTCAGCCTCCTTGGGGTTGCCCGGCGGAGGCTGACATGAAACGACCCCCACGCTCACTTCGTTCGCTGCCCCCCGAGGGGGCGGTCAGCCTGCTTGGGACGGCCCTGCGGAGGCTGACATGAACTACAAGATTTCCACCGAGCCGGGCGCGAAGCTGCGCATCGACAAATGGCTGTGGGCGGCCCGGTTCTTCAAGACGCGCTCGCTCGCGACCGATGCGGTCGACAAGGGACACGTGAAGATCGGCGGTGCAGCGGTCAAGCCGGCGAAGGACGTGCGAGTGGGCGACGAGGTCGAGATTGCGATCGACGGCATCGTCTGGCACATTGCCGTGCTGGGCGTGTGCGACGTGCGCGGCCCCGCGAGCGTCGCGCAGACGCTCTACGAGGAAACGGAAGCGGGGCGGGCCGCGCGGCTCGCCGAACTGGAGCGGCGCCGCACGTATCGCGAGCCGGCGGCCGGGCTGCACGGCCGGCCGACCAAGCGCGACCGGCGCATCATCGACAGATTTTCTGGTGGGAGCTGAACATCTGGTCGAACGTCGCCCGCGCGCTTCCGTATTCGGTCGTGCGGTCGGTGACGGCTCCCGACAGGCAGATGGTGGTGGTGCCGGCAATGAGTACCAGCGCGACCACCGATATCGCAAAGGTCAGTTTCACGGTACTCCCCTCGAGAACAAGGGTGAAAACGGCGCCAGGTGGATGTCGGGCGGCGGTCAGCTAGGGGTAAACACGCTTTTCCGACGCTTGAGTGGAGTGTAGTGCAGCGGGCCTGTGCGGAGCTAGTACTTGCCGGGTAAGCGTTGTTACAGGCCGTTTCGCCCGATCCGGCGAACGATGCGACGCCTGCACCAGGAAACGCGCGGTTGTTTCACGGCATTGGCGAATGTCGGCGAAAGACCCTCTTGAAATCGCAGTTTTCGCCCTTATTTGCACCACCAATGTGCGGTGCCGTCGGGTATACGTCCGACGGTTGCCGATTTGGCTTCAACCTCTAATCGACTTTCAGCGACATGGAAAACACGCAAGAGAACCCGGCTACCCAATCGGCCGAAGACATCGGTAGCGAAAAGCAGGCGGCGCAAGGCGCCGCACCCGCCGCCGAAGCCGCCGACGCGGCGCTCGCGGAGGCTCAAGCCAAGGTCGCCGAGCTCCAGGAAAGCTTCCTGCGGGCGAAGGCCGAGACCGAGAACGTGCGCCGCCGCGCGCAGGACGACGTGTCGAAGGCGCACAAGTTCGCGATCGAGAGCTTCGCGGAACACCTGCTGCCCGTGCTGGACAGCCTGGAAGCGGCCGTCAGCGATACCTCCGGCGACATCGCGAAGGTGCGCGAAGGCGTCGAGCTGACGCTGCGCCAGTTGACGAGCGCGCTCGAGAAGGGCCGCGTCGTCGCGATCAATCCGGTCGGCGAGAAGTTCGATCCGCACCAGCACCAGGCCATTTCGATGGTGCCGGCCGAGCAGGAGCCGAACACCGTCGTCACGGTGCTGCAAAAGGGCTACATGATCGCCGACCGCGTGCTGCGCCCGGCGCTCGTCACCGTCGCCCAGCCGAAGTAAGGCGGCCGACATGGTGCCCGCCGGCGTCGATCCGGTCGCGTTCGACGCGTTCGACATGCAGGCGCTCGACGCCGGCACGTTCGACGCGGCCATCGACGGCGCGGGCGACGCACTGGCCGTGGTGTTCTTCTGGGGCGTCGACTGCTTCAACTGCGAGATCGCGAAGAAGGCGATGCTCGCGCAGCCCGACGCGATCCGCGCGCTGGGCCTGAAGTGGTTCCATTGCAACGTGTACGAGCACCCACAGCTGGGGCGCCGCTTCGGGCTGCACGGCGTGCCGACGTGGTTCTTCTTCCACCGCGGCAAGCGGCTGGGCCGCGCGACCGGCTGGCATGGCCTCGCGCAGTTCCAGGCAGCCGTCGCGGCGGCGCGCGCGAAGATGGCCGCGGCGGGAGGCGCGCCGTCCGGCGAAAGCGTCGGCGGCCGGCACGATCCGCTAGCCGGCGGCGATTGAAAAAATTTAATATCCGCATCGCTCGTCAGGTCTTGAAAACGGATCGGACGGACGCATTTCGGGAACAGAGTTGAATTCTGGCGTGCGAAACCGCCCAAAAACGCGGCGTTTCGTGCAGCAAACAAGCATTTCTGGAGATTAGGAAAAAATGGGAAAGATCATCGGTATTGACCTCGGCACCACGAACTCGTGCGTCGCCATCATGGAAGGCAACCAGGTCAAGGTCATCGAGAACTCGGAAGGCGCGCGCACCACGCCGTCGATCATCGCCTACATGGACGACAACGAAGTCCTCGTCGGCGCGCCGGCCAAGCGCCAGTCGGTGACCAACCCGAAGAACACGCTGTTCGCCGTGAAGCGCCTGATCGGCCGCCGTTTCGAAGAGAAGGAAGTCCAGAAGGACATCGGCCTGATGCCGTACTCGATCATCAAGGCCGACAACGGCGATGCATGGGTCGAAGCGCACGGCGAAAAGCTCGCGCCGCCGCAGGTGTCGGCCGAAGTGCTGCGCAAGATGAAGAAGACGGCGGAAGACTACCTCGGCGAGCCGGTCACGGAAGCCGTGATCACCGTGCCGGCGTACTTCAACGACAGCCAGCGCCAGGCGACCAAGGACGCCGGCCGCATCGCGGGCCTCGAAGTCAAGCGGATCATCAACGAGCCGACGGCAGCCGCGCTCGCGTTCGGCCTCGACAAGGCCGAGAAGGGTGACCGCAAGATCGCCGTGTACGACCTCGGCGGCGGCACGTTCGACGTGTCGATCATCGAGATCGCGGACGTCGACGGCGAAATGCAGTTCGAAGTGCTGTCGACCAACGGCGACACGTTCCTCGGCGGCGAAGACTTCGACCAGCGCATCATCGATTACATCATCGGCGAGTTCAAGAAGGAGCAGGGCGTCGACCTGTCGAAGGACGTGCTCGCGCTGCAGCGCCTGAAGGAAGCGGCCGAAAAGGCGAAGATCGAGCTGTCGTCGAGCCAGCAGACCGAAATCAACCTGCCGTACATCACGGCGGACGCGTCGGGCCCGAAGCACTTGAACCTGAAGATCACCCGCGCGAAGCTGGAAGCGCTGGTGGAAGACCTCGTCGAGCGCACGATCGAACCGTGCCGCATCGCGATCAAGGACGCAGGCGTCAAGGTGTCGGACATCGACGACGTGATCCTGGTCGGCGGGCAGACGCGCATGCCGAAGGTCATGGACAAGGTGAAGGAGTTCTTCGGCAAGGATCCGCGCCGCGACGTGAACCCGGACGAAGCCGTCGCGGTTGGCGCGGCGATCCAGGGCCAGGTCCTGTCGGGCGACCGCAAGGACGTGCTGCTGCTCGACGTGACCCCGCTGTCGCTCGGTATCGAGACGCTCGGCGGCGTGATGACGAAGATGATCAGCAAGAACACGACGATCCCGACGAAGCACGCGCAGGTGTACTCGACGGCGGACGACAACCAGTCGGCCGTGACGATCAAGGTGTTCCAGGGCGAACGCGAAATGGCGGCGGGCAACAAGCTGCTCGGCGAGTTCAACCTCGAAGGCATCCCGCCGGCACCGCGCGGCGTGCCGCAGATCGAAGTGACCTTCGACATCGACGCGAACGGCATCCTGCACGTCGGCGCGAAGGACAAGGCGACCGGCAAGGAAAACAAGATCACGATCAAGGCGAACTCGGGCCTGTCCGAGGCTGAAATCGACCAGATGATCAAGGACGCGGAAGCGAACGCAGCGGAAGACCACAAGCTGCGCGAGCTGGCCGATTCGCGCAACCAGGGCGACGCGCTGGTCCACAGCACGAAGAAGGCGCTGACCGAGTACGGCGACAAGCTGGACGCGGGCGAGAAGGAAGCGATCGAAGCGGCGCTGAAGTCGCTCGAGGACGTGCTGAAGGACACGTCGGCCGACAAGGCGGCGATCGACGCGAAGGTCGAGGAGCTCGGCAAGGTGTCGCAGAAGCTCGGCGAGAAGATGTACGCCGACATGCAGGCCCAGCAGGCGGGTGCGGCCGGTGCGGCCGGTGCGGCGGAAGGCGCGGCCCATGCGGGCGGTGCGCAACAGGCTGCCGACGACGTCGTCGACGCCGAGTTCAAGGAAGTGAAGAAGGACTAAGCCGGGTTGCCATGGCACCGTACGCCGCGCGCGAAATGCGCGCGGCGCGGCTGACAAGCGGTCTGTCTTTCCTTCCGGATGGCCGGATCGACTCCACGCCTGGCGGGCCTTGCGGCCCTCCGGGCACATTTGTTTTTTGGCGGGTGCTGCGTGAGCCGTCCGCGGACGGCGCAGCGCCAGACGAGTCGAGAGACTTTACTGCGGGCGAAAGGAGCCGCCGCGTGCGCGATGCGTGGCGGCACAGTGAATCGATATGGCGAAACGGGATTACTACGAGGTTCTGGGCGTCGCGAAGAACGCGAGCGACGACGAAATCAAGAAGGCATATCGCAAGCTTGCGATGAAGTATCACCCTGACCGCAATCCGGACAGCAAGGATGCGGAAGAGCATTTCAAGGAGGCGAAGGAAGCCTATGAAATGCTGTCGGATGGTCAGAAGCGGGCCGCGTACGACCAGTACGGCCACGCGGGCGTCGATCCGAACATGGGCGGTGCGGGCGCGCAGGGCTTCGGCGGCTTCGCGGATGCATTCGGCGACATCTTCGGCGACATCTTCGGCCAGGCCGCGGGCGGCGCCGCGCGCGGCGGCCGCGGCGGCCCGCAGGTGTATCGCGGCGCCGACCTGCGCTACAGCATGGAAATCACGCTCGAGCAGGCCGCGCACGGCTACGACACGCAGATCCGCGTGCCGAGCTGGGTGTCGTGCGAAGTCTGTCACGGCTCGGGGGCGAAGCCCGGCACGAAGCCGGAAACCTGCCCGACCTGTCACGGCCAGGGCACGGTGCGCATGTCGCAGGGCTTCTTCAGCATCCAGCAGACCTGCCCGAAGTGCCACGGCACCGGCACCTACATCCCCGAGCCGTGCGCGCATTGCCACGGGTCGGGCAAGGTGAAGGAAACCAAGACGCTCGAAGTGAAGATCCCGGCCGGGATCGACGACGGGATGCGGATCCGCTCGGCCGGCAACGGCGAGCCGGGCATCAACGGCGGGCCGCCGGGCGACCTGTACGTCGAGATCCACATCAAGCCGCACGCGGTGTTCGAGCGCGACGGCGACGATCTCCACTGCCAGATGCCGATTCCGTTCACGACCGCCGCACTTGGCGGCGAGATCGAGGTGCCGACGCTGGCCGGCCGTGCGTCGTTCCCGGTGCCGGAAGGCACGCAGTCGGGCAAGACGTTCCGCCTGCGCGGCAAGGGCATCAAGGGGCTGCGTTCGAGCATTGCGGGCGATCTGTACGTGCACGTGCAGGTCGAGACGCCGGTGAAGCTGACCGATCACCAGCGCGACCTGCTCAAGCAGTTCGAGAAGTCGCTGGCCGAGGGCGGCGCGCGCCACAGCCCGCAGAGCAAGAGCTGGTTCGATCGGGTGAAGAGCTTCTTCGAGTAACGGCATGACTGAAGGCAACGAGAGCGCGTCGTTCGCGCTCTTGGACGATTGCGACTCGACCGCGTCCGCGCGGTCGAGTCGTTTGTATTCGGGCTTCGTGCGCGAACGCGTGTGCACGGACCCGGCGCAGCTCGACGCCATCGACGCGGCGCTCGCGCAGGATCTGCGCGACGGGCTGCATGCGGTCGTCGTCGGCGATTACGAATTCGGACGCAACCTGCAACGGGCGCAGCCGGGCGATGCCCCGCTGCGCTTTTTGCTGTATGCGCGCTGCGAGCGGCTGTCGCGCGACGACGTCGACGCATGGCTCGCGCAGCAGGACGGCGGCGGCACGCCGTCGATCGCGGGCGTCGCGCACGTCGCGAAGAGCGTGTCGCGCGATGCGTTCGACGCGGCGATCGCCGCGGTGCACGACGCGCTGCGCGCGGGCGATTCGTATCAGGTCAACTACACGTACCGGCTGAATTTCGACGTATTCGGCACGCCGCTCGCGCTGTACCGGCGGCTGCGCGCGCGCCAGCCGGTGCGGTACGGCGCGCTGATCGCCCTGCCCGACGGCGCGTGGGTCGTGTCGTGCTCGCCGGAGCTGTTCGTCGAGAAGCATGGCGACGTGCTGCGCGCGCGGCCGATGAAGGGCACCGCGCCGCGCTCGGCCGACCCGCGTGAAGACGCGGCGGCGGCCGCGTTCCTCGCGAGCGACCCGAAAAACCGTGCGGAAAACGTGATGATCGTCGACTTGCTGCGCAACGACGTGTCGCGGATCGCGCGCACGGGCAGCGTCAAGGTGCCGGCGCTGTTCTCCGTCGAGCCGTATGCGTCGGTGTGGCAGATGACGTCGACGGTCGAAGCCGGCTGGCGCGACGGCACGACGTTCGCGCAGATGCTGCGCGCGCTGTTTCCTTGCGGGTCGATCACGGGCGCGCCGAAGTACAAGACGATGCAATTGATCGATGCGATCGAGTCGACGCCGCGCGGGCTGTATACCGGTGCGATCGGCTGGCTCGACGCACCGAAGGACGAGGCCGCGTCGGCAGGCGCTGCGGCCGGGTGCGGCGATTTCTGCCTGTCGGTCGCGATCCGGACGCTGACGCTCGATGCGGTCGCAGCCGATTCCGCCGCGACGATCGCCGCGCGCGACGCGGCAACGGCCGCCGCCGGCCGGCGGTGCGGCACGATGGGCGTTGGCGCGGGCATCGTGCTCGACAGCGTCGCGGCCGATGAATACGCGGAGTGCGAATTGAAAGCGCGATTCCTGACGGATGCCGACCCCGGCTTCCAGCTGTTCGAAACGACGGCCGCGACGCGGGCGGACGGAATCCGCCATCTCGATCGCCATCTCGCGCGGCTGCAACGCAGTGCGGAGGCGTTCGGGTTTCGCTTCGATGCCGACGCGTTGCGTCGCGAGATCGATGCGCGCTGCGCGGCGCTCGACGGCGACGGCGCGTACCGGATGAAGCTCGCGCTGGCGAAGGACGGCACGATCGAGATCGTCGCGGCGCCGCTCAAGCCGCTGCCGGCGGGGCCGGTCGGCGTGCTGCTGGCCTGCGCGCACGGCTTCGCGCCGACCCGCGCGAGCGATGCGCTGCTGCTGCACAAGACCACGCGCCGTGCCGAATACGACCGCGCGTGGCAGGCGGCGGAGGCGCTCGGCGGGTTCGACATGCTGTTCGTCAACGAGCGCGGCGAGGTGACGGAAGGCGGCCGCTCGAACCTGTTCGTGAAGCTCGACGGCCAGTGGGTGACGCCGCCGTTGACGAGCGGCGTGCTGCCGGGCGTGATGCGCGGCGTGTTGCTCGACGATCGCGCGTTCGGCGCGGTGGAGCGGGTCGTCATGCGCGACGATCTGGCGCGCGCGCAGGCGTTGCTGTTGACCAACGCACTGCGCGGAGCGCTCGACGCGGTGCTGAAGTGACGGGGTGACGGCTCGAGCAGCGCGCCCGGGCCGCGGCCGCCGAGCATCGGCCACGCGGCTTCCGTAAAAAAGCGCGGCGCCCGCAAAGGGCGCCGCGTTTTTTTTATCGGCAGGGCACCGGCGAACGAGCCGCCGGGTGCGCGTCAGAACGAGTGTTCCGGGCCCGGGAACGACTGGTCCTTCACCGCGCTCACGTAGGCTTCGACGGCCGCCTGAATGCTCGGCTGTCCCTGCATGAAATCCTTCACGAAACGCGGCCGCTTGCCGGGGAACACACCGAGCATGTCGTGCAGCACGAGTACCTGCCCCGAGCAGTCGACGCCCGCGCCGATGCCGATCGTCGGGATCTTCAGCATGTGCGTGACTTCGGATGCGACGAGCGTCGGCACGGCTTCGAGCACGACGAGTTGCGCACCGGCTTCCTCGATCGCGCGCGCATCGCGCAGCAGTTGCGCGGCGCCCGCTTCAGTCTTGCCCTGGACCTTGAAGCCGCCGAACGCATGCACCGACTGCGGCGTGAGGCCGAGATGCGCGCACACGGGCACCGACCGTTCGACGAGGAAGCGGATCGTATCGGCGAGCCATTCGCCGCCTTCGAGCTTGACCATCTGCGCGCCCGCGCGCATCAGCTTGACCGAATTCGCGAACGCGTCGGCCGGCGTCCCGTACGTGCCGAACGGCAGATCGGCGACGACGAGCGCACGCGGCTGCGCACGTGCGACACAGGCCGTGTGATAGGCGATGTCGTCGAGCGACACGGGCAGCGTGGTCGTATGGCCCTGCAGTACGTTGCCGAGCGAATCGCCGATCAGCAGCACGTCGGTGCCGGCGCGATCGAGCAGCGCCGAAAAGCTCGCGTCGTAGCACGTGAGCATCGCGATCTTCTCGCCGGCGTCGCGCATTGCCTGCAGCTTGGGTACCGTCACGGCAGGCCGGCTCGATTCCTGGAGATAGGTCATGGGAAATCCGGGTCGATGAGGGAGGAACGACAGGCGGGACGCGTCAACGCGCCGTCTCGCCCTTGACGAAGAATTCCTTGCGGCCGCGCATCGTCTCGATGCGCTCGACCAGCAGGGCGAGATCCTCGGGGGAATCCAGCGGGTTCAGGTGTTCGGCTGCGACCGTCAGCACCGGTGTGCGGTCGTAGTGGTAGAAGAATTCGTTGTACGCGTCGACGAGCGAGCGCAGGTACGCGTCGCTGATCTGCAGCTCCATCGGCGTCCCGCGCTTCTGGATGCGCGAGAACAGCACTTCGGGGCTGGCCTGCAGGTAGACGACGAGATCGGGCGACGGCGCCTGCGGCACGTCGACGTGCGCGGCGACCGAGCGATACAGTTGCCACTCGTCTTCCGGCAGGTTCAGCCGCGCGAAGATGTCGTTCTTCTGCGGCATGAAATCGGCGATCACGGGCCGGCCCGTGTCGAGCGCGCCGATCAGCTCGCGCGCCTGCTGCGCGCGCTGCAGCGCGAACGACAGCTGGACGGGCAGCGCGTAGCGCGCGGTGTCGCGATAGAAGCGCTCGAGGAACGGGTTGTCCTGCGGGCGTTCGAGCAGCGTCTGCATCGACCAGCGCTCGGCGAGCAGGCGCGCGAGCGTCGTCTTGCCGACGCCGATCGGGCCTTCGATCACGAGATAGCGGTGCGGGGCGCGCAGGTCGGGCGCGGTGACGGTCAGCGGAGTCGAGTTCATCGGCAGCGGGTCTTGTCGGCGTTTTCGCCGGCGGCGAGCGCCTTCTGCATCGGGCACTGGCAGGTTTGCACCTTTTCGACGCGCTGATCCGCGACCGCGGCGAGAAAGGCGTCGGCACGGCCGCGCGCGGGGATGTCGAGCGCCGGCTCGATTTCGACGAGCGGCACGAGCGCGAATGCGCGGTCGGTGAGGCGTGGGTGCGGGACGATCAGGTCGGGTTCGTCGATCGAATCGGCGCCGAACAGCAGGATGTCGAGGTCGAGCGTGCGCGGCGCATTGCGGTACGGGCGCTCGCGGCCGAAGTGATGTTCGATCTTCTGGCAGAGCGCGAGCAGCTCGCGGGCCGACAGCGTCGTGTCGAGCTTGACGACGCAGTTGTAGTAGTCGTCGCCGCCGGCTTCGAACGGCGCCGTGCGATACAGGCTCGACTTGCCGAGGATCGAGATGGTGCGCTGCTGCGCGAGGCACACCACCGCGTCCTTCAGGGTCTGGCGTGCATCGCCGAGATTCGCCCCCAATCCGATATATGCAACCGTCATGGCATCACTTCCTACGTCGTTCGCCGGCGCATGCGTCAGTCGTCGGAACCGCTCGCGGTATCGCCCGCGGTATCCGGCGCCTGCGCGGCGGCGCCTTCACCCGGATTGCGGTTTCGCGCACCGCCGCGGCGGCGCCGCTTGCGGGGCGATTTTTCCTTCGAGCCGCCCTGCGTGAGCAATGCCTCGCGAGCGGCCGCGTCGCCTTCGATGAAATCCGTCCACCACTGTCCGACTTCCGCGTCGAGCTCGCCGGATTCGCAGCGTAACAGGAGGAAATCATACCCCGCTCTAAACCTTTGGTGTTCCAGCAGCCGCATCGCGCTGCGGCCCGAGCGCTTCTCGAGGCGCAACTGCAGGCCCCAGATCTCGCGCATGTCGGCCGAGTAACGCTTGTGGATCGCGAGTTTCTCGGTCTGCATGTCGAGCACGTCGTCCATCGCGCGATGGAGCGCCGGCACCGGGATTTCGCCCGCGGCCGTGTACTGCTCGAAGCGCTGGCGCATGTCGTGCCACAGCAGCGTCGCGAACAGGAAACCCGGCGACACCGGCTTGCCGGCGCGCACGCGCGCGTCGGTGTTGTTCAGCGCGAGCGTGATGAACTTCTCGCCCTGCGGCTGTTCGAGCACGACGTCGAGCAGCGGCAGCAGCCCGTGATGCAGGCCTTCCTTGCGCAGCCGCTGCAGGCACGCGAGCGCGTGCCCCGACAGCAGCAGCTTCAGCATTTCGTCGAACAGGCGCGCGGCCGGCACGTTGTTGATCAGGTCGGCGAGCGCGTGGATCGGCTCGCGCGTATGCGGTTCGATCTCGAAATCGAGCTTCGCTGCGAAGCGCACGACGCGCAGCATCCGCACCGGATCCTCGCGGAAGCGGGTGGCCGGATCGCCGATCATCCGCAACAGGCGCGCGCGTACGTCGGCCATCCCGTCGTGATAGTCGAGCACCGTCTGCGTCGACGGGTCGTAGTACATCGCGTTGATCGTGAAGTCGCGGCGCGCGGCGTCCTCGTGCTGCTCGCCCCACACGTTGTCGCGCAGCACGCGGCCGCTCGCATCGACCGCGTGCGTGCGGCGATCGAGTTCGTCGCGCTTCAGGCGCTTCGGCGGCTCGGCCGCGGCCGCCTCGGGCGGCGCGTCGACCAGCGCGCGGAACGTCGATACCTCGATCAGCTCCTGGCCGAACTGCACGTGGACGATCTGGAAGCGGCGGCCGATCAGGCGTGCGCGGCGGAACAGGCGCTGCACCTCGGTGGGCGTCGCGTCGGTCGCGACGTCGAAGTCCTTCGGTGCGATGCCGAGCAGCAGGTCGCGCACCGCGCCGCCGACGATGAACGCGCGAAAGCCCGCCTGCTGCAGCGTGTCGGTCACGCGCACCGCGTTTCTCGAGATCAGCGCCGGGTTGATGCCGTGCACGCTGGCCGGCACGACGGTCGGCGCATGGTTGCTGCGCGATTGCTTCGCGCCGCCGCGGGCGCCCTTCGGCGCGCGCGGGGCAGCAGGGGCCGTTTCGTCGGCCGGGGCCGCGGCGGGAGGCGTTTGCTCGGTTTCGTCCTGCCCGAGCAGCTTGCGAATGAATTTTTTGATCACGACGTTCAGAAGAGATCCAGGATGCGCCAGCCGCGGTTGCTTGCGTGCGCACGCAGCGTGTCGTCGGGGTTGGTCGCGATCGGGTCGGTGACTTTCTCGAGCAACGGAATGTCGTTGTGCGAGTCGCTGTAGAAATAGCTGTGTTCGAAGTCGTCCCAGTGCTTGCCGAGCGATGCGAGCCACGCTTCGGTGCGCACGATCTTGCCTTCGCGATAGCTCGGCGTGCCGGTCGGCCGGCCCGTGTACGGCGAATCGGGATGCCCGTCGGTCGTTTCGACCTCGCACGCGATCAGCGTGTCGACGCCGAACGCGGTCGCGATCGGGCGCGTGATGAATTCGTTGGTGGCCGTCACGACGCAGCACAGATCGCCGGCGTCGATGTGCTTGCGCACGAGTTCGAGCGCGGCGGGCGTCATCGCGGGGCGGATCACCTCGTGCATGTACTGCTCGTGCCATTCGGCCAGCTGCGCGCGCGAATACTTCGCGAGCGGCGTGAGCATCGCGCACAGGTACGCGTGGATGTCGAGCTTGCCGGCCTTGTAGTCGGCGAAGAACTGATCGTTCTGACGCGAGAAGCTTTCCGCGTCGACGATGCCGAGCTTCACCATGAAGCGACCCCATTCGTGGTCGCTATCGGTCGGGATCAGCGTGTGATCGAGGTCAAAGAGTGCCAGATTAGTCATGGAAGCGCATTTTACTCGAAGCGGTTCGGGCCCGTGCCCGGTGGAGCGATGTCGTCGCCGGGACGCGCGAGCATCCGGCGCAGCAGCGGCAGCGTGACCGCGCGTTTCTGCTCGAGCGAGAAGCGGTCGAGCGCGTCGAGCAATGCCATCAGGCTCGGCATGTCGCGGCGGAAATGGGTGAGCAGGTACGCGGCGATGTCGTCGGTGAGCGCGATCCCGCGCTCCTTCGCCGCGAGCTTGAGCACGGCGATCTTGCCGGCGTCGGACGGCGGCGACAGGTGGAACACGAGCCCCCAGCCGAGCCGCGTGCGCAGGTCCTCGCGCACGTCGAGCGCGAGCGGCGCCGCCGGGCCCGCCGCGACGAACGCGCTCGACGGGTGCGCGCGCACTTCGTTGAACAGGTTGAACAGCGCGACCTGCTGCGTGTCGCTCATCCGGTCGCAGTCGTCGATCGCGTAAATGCCGATGCGCGGGTCGAACGTGAACGCGCCGAGCGGGCTCTGCGGCGTCAGGTAGCGCGCATAGCCGTACGACGCATCGCTCACGAGCGCCTGCAGCAGGTGGGTGCGGCCGCTGCCCGGTTCGCCCCAGATATAGAACGACCGGTCCGGCACGGGGCCGGCCGCGAGCGCGAGATCGAGCTTCTGCAGGCGCGTGACGAGCTCGTCGTTCTCGTCGCTCATGATGAAGTTGTCGAACGTGGCGGGCGGCGGCGTGCCGAGATCGAGCGTCAGTTGACGGGACACAGCAGTCACAATGCGGGTCGGTTGAAAAAACGCGTGCCGTACGCCGGGCACGCGCGAGGGAAGGCGCCCCGGCTGGCTTCACGCGCGACCGTACGCACGGCGCGGCGCGGGTTTCGGCGCGCTTCGCCCGGCGATGAAAACGGGGACGTGTTGACCAAGATGCGATCCCTGACGATTCGGTGCTGGGAATTCCGGCCAACCGGCCGGCTTCGGGTAAAATCGCATTTTACCGACCTTCTCGCATTCCCCCATGAATCCTCCGAAATCCGCTCCCGACGCTCAGGGTCTGTCCTACCGCGACGCAGGCGTCGACATCGACGCAGGCGACGCGCTCATCGACAAGATCAAGCCTTTTGCGAAGAAAACCTTGCGCGACGGCGTGCTCGGCGGCATCGGCGGGTTCGGCGCGCTGTTCGAAGTGCCGAAGAAGTACAAGGAGCCCGTGCTCGTGTCGGGCACCGACGGCGTGGGCACCAAGCTCAAGCTGGCCTTTCATCTGAACAAACACGACACCGTCGGCCAGGATCTCGTCGCGATGAGCGTCAACGACATCCTCGTGCAGGGCGCCGAGCCGCTGTTCTTCCTCGACTACTTCGCGTGCGGCAAGCTCGACGTCGACACGGCCGCGACCGTCGTCAAGGGCATCGCGCAGGGCTGCGAACTGTCGGGCTGCGCGCTGATCGGCGGCGAAACCGCCGAAATGCCGGGCATGTACCCGGACGGCGAATACGACCTGGCCGGCTTCGCGGTCGGCGCGGTCGAGAAGAGCAAGATCATCGACGGCAGCACGATCGCCGAAGGCGACGTGGTGCTCGGCCTCGCATCGAGCGGCATCCACTCGAACGGCTTCTCGCTCGTGCGCAAGATCATCGAGCGCGCGAATCCCGATCTGTCGGCGGATTTCCACGGCCGCTCGCTGGCCGACGCGCTGATGGCCCCGACGCGCATCTACGTGAAGCCGCTGCTCGCGCTGATGCAGAAGCTGACGGTGAAGGGCATGGCGCACATCACGGGCGGCGGTCTCGTCGAGAACATCCCGCGCGTGCTGCGCGAAGGCCTCACCGCCGAGCTCGACCAGCACGCATGGCCGTTGCCGCCGCTGTTCAAGTGGCTGCAGGAGCACGGCGGCGTCGCCGACGCGGAAATGCACCGCGTGTTCAACTGCGGGATCGGCATGGCCGTGATCGTCTCGGCGGCCGATGCCGACGCAGCGATCGCCGACCTGACCGCCGCCGGCGAACAGGTGTGGAAGATCGGCACCGTGCGTGCGACCCGCGAAGGCGAGGCGCAGACGGTCGTGGTCTGACGCACGGCAGCAGCAGAATGCAGTATGGAAAGCCGCCCGGCATCGCTCCGGGCGGCTTTTTTTTCGGGCGCCGCGTGCGTACGGACGCGCGCCGATGAAGGAGGAGCGACGATGACCGAAGACGAACGCGCGATCCGCGAGCTCGTGGAAACCTGGTTCGTGTCGAGCCGGCGCGGCGATCTGGCGACCGTGCTCGACCTGATCGCCGACGACGCGATCTTCATGGTGGCCGGCAAGCCGCCGTTCGACAAGGCGGCGTTCGCGGCCGCGTCGCGCGACGCGAACGCCGGCGCGGCCCCCCCGCCGAAGATCGACGGCCGCTACCGGATCGACGAGCTGCGCGTGATCGGCGATTGGGCATACATGCGCAATTTCATCGAGATCGACGCGACGCCGCCGGGCGGCGAGACGATCCGCCGCTCGGGCCACACGCTGACGATCTTCCGCAAGGCCGACGGCCGCTGGCAGCTCGTGCGCGACGCGAATCTCGTCACGCTCGCGGGCTGAGCGCGACGGCGCACGCCCACGTTCACGCTTACGCGGACGCCCGCGGTGCGTTCGCCGGCCGCGCGCCGGCCAGCAACGGCGGCACGAGCAGGTACAGCAGCGCGGCTGCAGCCCACACGAGCCCCGGCCAGGTCGCGCGCGTCGCCGCGTAGGTCGCGGTAACGACCAGCGGCCCCGCGACGCCGATCAGGCTCGCCACGCTCGCCAGCGTGCCCTGCAGTTCGCCCTGGCGCGCGTCGTCGACCTGCCGAGCGAGCATCGCCTGCAACGCCGGCAGCGTCATGCCGCCGGCCGCGAACAGCGGCAGCAGCGCAAACGGCACCCAGGCGGCGGTGGCGCACGCGATGACCGCCAGCCCGAGCGCGTCGCCTGCCAGGCCCAGTGCAAGCGCGCGCCGCTCGCCGAGCCGCGCGATCAACGGCCCGATCGCGAACGCCTGCGCGAGCGCGTGGCACGCGCCGTAACCGGCGAGCGACAGGCCGGCGACCGGCGTCGACCAGCCGAAATGTTCCTGGCCGTACAGAATCCACAGTGTCGCGGGCGCCTGCGACACGAGCGCCACGATCACGTAGATGCCGACCAGCGGCGCGAGCGCGGGCGCGCCGCTCAGCCGGCGCAGGCTCGCGAACGGGTTCAGCGCGCCGACCGTCCGGGCTTCCCGGCCTTCCCGGGCCGGCCGCGATTCCGGCAGCGCGCGCCACACGAGCACGAGGTTCAGCGCATTGAGCAACGCGGCCGCGACGAACGGCGCACGCAGGTGCAGCACGCCGAGCAGCCCGCCGATCAGCGGGCCGGCGATGAAGCCGATGCCCATCATCGCGCCGAGCTGGCCGAAGCGCCGGGCGCGATCCGGTTCGGCCGTCACGTCGGTCACGTACGCGGTCGCGACCGCGACGTTCGCGCCGGTGATGCCCGCGATCAGCCGCCCGACGTAAAGCCACGCGAGCGTCGGCGCGAGCGCCATCAGCAGATAATCGAGCGCGGCGCCCGCGAGCGACGCGAGCAGCACCGGGCGGCGGCCGAAACGGTCGCTCAGCGTGCCGAGCAGCGGCGCACACAGGAACTGCGCGAACGCGTACAGCGCGAGCAGGATTCCGTAGTGGGTGTCGGTGCTGCCCGCGCCGGCGAGCGAGCGCAGCAGCCCGGGGAGGATCGGCATCACGATCCCGACGCCGATCGCGTCGAGCAGGACCGTGGCCAGGATGGCAATCAGGGACGGGTTCAAGAGGATCACTCTATCGATGATAGAGTGCAGAGTATTCCACAGTTTCCCTATCGGTGATAGAGATGAAGGACACGGGGGCGCGGCTGACGCGCGACACGGTATTGCGCGCGGCGCTCGAATTGCTGAATGAGGTGGGGATCGACGGACTGTCGACGCGACGGCTTGCCGAGCGCCTTGGCGTGCAATCGCCGACGCTGTACTGGCATTTCAGGAACAAGGCCGAGCTGCTCGACGCAATGGCCGAGGCGATCATGCTCGAGCGTCACGGCGCGTCGCTGCCACGGCCAGGCGAGGTCTGGGATGCATGGCTCGCGGAGAATGCGCGCAGTTTTCGCCGAGCGCTGCTGGCCTATCGCGACGGCGCACGCCTGCATGCCGGCACGCAGCCGCGCGCCCTGCATTTCAGCTCGATCGAACGCAAGGTCGCGCTGCTCGGCGACGCGGGGTTCACGCCGGACGAAGCGGTCGACGTGATGGTTGCGATCGGCCGCTTCGTGGTCGGATGGGTGCTGGAAGAGCAGGCGGCGCCGGACGGCGACGCCGATGCGCCGCTGCCGGACGCGGCCGAGTACCCGCGGCTCGCGCAAGGCTGGGCCGCGCTGCGGGCGCGCAGCGGCGACGAAGCGTTCGAGCGCGGCATCGCGTGGATCGTCGACGGCGCCCGCGCGCGCCTGGCGGCGCGGCGGGCGGGCTGACCGCGTCAGTCCGGCGAGCGGCCGTCGAGGACGCGTTCGAGTGCGTCTAGCGCGCGGGCCGTCGAATCCGGCGCGATGCAGTCGACCACGATCCGCTCCGGCATCGCGCGCAGCCATGTGATCTGGCGCTTGCACAGCTGGCGTGTCGCGAAGATGCCCTTGTCGCGCATCGTCCGGTAGTCGGTGACGCCGTCGAGGAATTCCCACGCCTGCCGGTAGCCGACGCAGCGCATCGACGGCAGGTCGGGATGGAGATCGGCGCGGCGCCGCAGCCGTTCGACTTCGTCGATGAAGCCCGCGTCGAGCATCGCGTCGAAGCGCTGCGCGATCCGTGCGTGCAGCACCGCGCGATCCGACGGCTCGAGCGCGACCGGCACGAAGCGGTATGCGGCGGCCGCATCGTCCGTGCGGCGCGGCGCGGCGAGCAGCACCGACATCGGCTGCCCGCTCAGCATGAAGATTTCCAGCGCACGCTGGATCCGCTGCGAATCGTTCGGCGCGAGCCGCGCGGCCGTGTCGGGGTCGACCTGCGCGAGCCGTGCGTGCAGCGCGGGCCAGCCGTCGCGCGCGGCGTCGGCATCGAGTGCGGCGCGGATCTCCGCGTCGGCGCCCGGCAGGTCGTTGAGCCCTTGCGTCAGCGCCTTGTAGTACAGCATCGTGCCGCCCGCGAGCAACGGCGTGCGGCCGCGCGCGACGATCTCGCCGATCAGGCGCAGCGTGTCCGCGCGGAATTCCGCGGCCGAATACGCGTCGGCCGGGTCGATGATGTCGATCAGGTGATGCGGCACGCTCGCGCGCTCGTCGCGCGACGGCTTCGCGGTGCCGATATCCATGTCGCGGTAGACGAGCGCCGAATCGACGCTGACGATCTCGATCGGACGGCGCGCGGCGAGCGCCAGCGCCGCGGCCGTCTTGCCGGAAGCGGTGGGGCCGAGCAGGCAGGCGATCGTCGTCGGGCTGGACTGCGAGGAAGCGCTCATTGCCCGCGCATGAAGAGACGGTCGAGATCGTTCAGCGTGAGCTGATACCAGGTCGGCCGGCCGTGATTGCACTGGTCCGCGCGCTCGGTCGCCTCCATCTGGCGCAGCAGCGCGTTCATCTCGTCGAGCGTCAGGCGCCGGTTCGCGCGCACCGCGTGATGGCACGCGAGCGTGCCGAGCAGTTCGTGCTGGCGCTCGGTGAGCACGCGCGAGCCGCCGAACGCGTGCAGGTCGGCGAGCACCGCGCGCGCGAGCGACTGCAGGTCCGCATCCTTCAGCAGCGCCGGCACCGCGCGGATCGCGAGCGTCGTCGGCGACAGCACCGCGAGGTCGAAGCCGAGCGATTCGAGCGTGTCGCGCTCTTCCTCGACCGTGCCGATCTCGACCGGCGTGGCCGTCATCGAGATCGGCAGCAGCAGCGACTGCACGGCGACCGAGCGATCCGCGAGCGCGTTCTTGAACTGCTCGTACAGGATCCGCTCGTGCGCCGCGTGCATATCGACGATCACGAGACCGTACGCGTTCTGCGCGAGTACGTAGATCCCGTGGATCTGGCCGAGCGCGAAGCCGAGCGGCTGCTCGTCGTGCGTGACGGCGGCGAGCGGCGACGCGGCGAAGCCCGGCAGCGGCGCGGCCGGGGCGTCGGCGGCATCGCGCGCCACGAGCGTCGTGCCGTCCGGCGTGCCGGCACCGCTGTCCTTGCGGCCGAACAGCGCATCGTAGAGCGCGAGCGGTTGCGCGACGGGCAGCGTGCCCTGCGTCATCCGCGCCTGGCGCATCCACGTGTTGCCCGCCGACGACGAAGACGACGGCGCCGAGAAACCGCTGCCGCCGCTGCCGCCGGTCGCGGCGCTCGCGCCCTGGCCGAGCGGCGTATCGACGAACGATGCCGGCCCGCGCGGCGCGGGTTCGATATGCGCGGCATGGCCGCCCGCGGTGGTTTCCGGCGATGCGCCCGCATGGCGAGCAAGCGCACGCTGCACCGCGTGGAACACGTACTGGTGGATCGAGCGCGAATCGCGGAACCGCACTTCGATCTTCGACGGATGCACGTTCACGTCGACGGCTTCGGGCGGCAGGTCGAGGAACAGCACGTACGACGGGTAGCGGTCGCCGTGCAGCACGTCCTCGTAGGCCGCCCGCACCGCGTGCGTCAGCAGCTTGTCACGCACGAAGCGGCCGTTCACGAAGAAATACTGCTGGTCGGCGCGACCGCGGCTCGCGGTCGGCAGGCCGGCGCAGCCGTAGACGGCGAGCGGGCCCGCCTGCTCGTCGAGCGGCAGGTGCGCCGTCGCGAAGCTTTCGCCGAGAATCTTCGCGACGCGCTGCGCGGGCTCGGTCGCATTCCAGTGCTCGACGGCCTTGCCGTTGTGCAGCACCGAGATCGCGACGTCCGGCCGTGCGAGCGCCGCGCGGCGGATCATTTCCAGGCAGTGGCCGAATTCCGTCTGCTCGCTCTTCAGGAACTTGCGCCGCGCGGGCGTGTTGAAGTACAGCTCGCGCACCTCGATCGTCGTGCCGATCGAGCCGGCGGCGGGCGACAGCACGCCCGTCTGCGCATCGATCTTCGTCGCGTGCGCGGCATCGGCCGTCCGGCTCGTGATCGACATCTCGGCCACCGACGCGATCGACGCGAGCGCTTCGCCGCGAAAGCCCAGCGTCGCGACCGCCTCGAGCTCCTCGAGCGAGCGGATCTTGCTGGTCGCGTGGCGCATCAGCGCGAGCGCCAGTTCGTCGGGCGGAATCCCGCAGCCGTCGTCGGTGATCGAGATGCGCTTGACGCCGCCTTCTTCCAGCACGATGCGCAGCGTCGTCGCGCCGGCGTCCATCGCGTTCTCGAGCAGTTCCTTGACGACCGACGCCGGGCGTTCGACTACCTCGCCGGCGGCGATCTGGCTGATCAGCTGGTCGGGCAGGGGCTGGATCGCGCGCAGCGGGCGCGCGGCGGGGGCGGGCGCGGCGCCCGCGGCCGTTTCGGTGATATCGGACATGGCCGAATTATAGCGAGGCGGCGAACGCGTGCCGGGGCGGCCGGCCGTTACGTTTTTTCACGGAGCCTTAAGGTAGTTTCGGTATCATCGCTGGGTTGCACGCGCCGCCTTGGCTGGCGGGCGCCTCGGCCATCTCTGGCCTGTTCCGGCCGTTCCGGCCCTACCGCCTTCGAGGAATCGCATTTGGATACGCTGCTTCATTTCGTCAACCTTGTCCTGCATATCGACGCTTTCCTCGGCGATTTCATCCGGCAGTACGGCGCGTGGGTCTATCTCGTCCTGTTTCTGATCGTGTTCTGCGAGACGGGGCTCGTCGTGTTCCCGTTCCTGCCCGGCGATTCGCTGCTGTTCATCGGCGGCGCGTTCGCGGCGACGGGCGAAATGAACGTCGGCTTGCTGATCGTGCTGCTGCTCGTCGCGGCGATTTCCGGCAACACCGTGAACTACTTGATCGGCCGCTGGATCGGCCCGAAGGTGTTCAATACGCATATTCCGGTGCTCGAGCGGTTCCTCGATCGCGCCGCGCTGCAGAAGACCCATTCGTTCTACGACAAGCACGGCGGCAAGACGATCGTGCTCGCCCGCTTCATTCCGGTCGTGCGCACGTTCGCGCCGTTCGTCGCGGGCGCGTCGTCGATGAGCGTCGCGCGCTTCCAGTTGTTCAACGTGATCGGCGCGCTGGTGTGGGTGCTGCTGCTCGTGCTGCTCGGCTATTTCTTCGGCAACATCCCGTTCATCCGCCAGTATCTGAACGTGATCGTGCTGGTCGGGATCGGCGCGGCGATCGTGCCGGTCGCGCTCGGCGCGGTGTGGAAGCTCGTGCGCGGGCGGCGCTCGGATGGGGCGCCGAAGGCGGGCGGGCGCTGAGCGCGTTGCTTCTTTTCTGGAGCAGTCAAAAGCGTGGCGAGAGCCACGCTTTTTTTCGTTCGTGCGGTTCGGCTGCTTGCGTTACGTGTTGCGATGCGAGATCGGCGTTTCGGGCGTCGGATAGCCGGCGTCGCGGAACGTCTCGAGGATCACGCGGTTGGTGTCGCAGTACACCTGCCAGTAGTTCTCCGGCTGAGTCGACGGGCGCACGAACAGCAGCGGACCTTCCGGCGTGAACTGCAGCACGCCGACGTCCGGCGCCGGCACTTTCAGCACGTTCGGAATCAACTGGATCTGCGTCTTCAGACGGTTGATCGCATCGGCCGCGTCGACGCTGTTCGCGATCTTCGCGGTCAGGTCGACGCGGCGGTGCGGCGTCGCGCTGTAGTTCGCGATGTTGTCCGAGAAGATCTTGTTGTTGCCGACGATCGTCACGATGTTGTCGGCGGTGATGATCGTCGTGCCGAACAGGCCGAGCTCCTTCACGGTGCCGGTGACGCCGCCCGCGCTGATCACGTCGCCGATCTTGAACGGGCGCAGCACCTGCATGAACACGCCGGCGGCGAAATGCGCGAGCAGGCCGCCCCAGGCCGTGCCGATCGCGAGACCGAGGCCGGCGAGCAACGCGGCGAACGACGTGGTCTGTACGCCGAAGAGCTGCAGGATCGCGAGGATCAGCAGGATCGTCAGCAGCACGCCGACGACGGAGGTCAGGTAGTCGGTGAGCGTCGGGTCGACCTTGCCGCTGCGGCGGACGACCTTGCCGAGCAGGCGGGTACCGATGCGGATCGCCCAGCGGCCGACGAACCACAGGACGATCGCGGCGAGGAGGTTCAGGCCGAAGTCGAGGCCGCGGGTCATCAGGAATTGCTGGGCGGTGGCGAGATCGATCATGCGTTCTCCGAAGTCAAGGGTAAAAAGGCGGCGCATGCACCGGAATGAGTGGCGCTTTTATAACCCGAGCCGTGAGGGGTGGGCAACCGGGCTGACATTGGTTGACGTAATGAAAAACGGGCAGGACGCGGGTGCGTGCTGCCCGTTCGTGGCGCGGCCTGTCGTGCGCCGGGTGTCGAGTTGCTTACCGCGCTGCGCGGCCGTAGGTGTCCTCGAAGCGGACGATGTCGTCCTCGCCGAGATACGCGCCCGACTGGACTTCGATCAGCTCAAGCGGAATCTTGCCGGGGTTCGTCAGCCGGTGAGTTGCGCCGAGCGGGATGTAGGTCGACTGGTTCTCGGTCAGCATGATTTCCTTGTCGCCGTTCGTGACCATCGCCGTGCCCTTCACGACGATCCAGTGCTCGGCGCGATGGTGGTGCATCTGCAGGCTGAGCTGTGCGCCGGGGTTCACGATGATGCGCTTGACCTGGAAGCGGTCGCCCTGGTCGATGCCTTCGTACGAGCCCCACGGGCGGACGACGCGGCGGTGGGTGACCGATTCGTGGCGGCCCGACTCGTTCAGCCATTCGACGATTTTCTTGACGTCCTGCGCCTTGTCGCGATGCGCGACGAGGACGGCGTCGGCCGTTTCCACGATCACGATGTTGTCGAGGCCGAGGGCGGCGACCATCCGGTGTTCCGCGCGGATGTACGAGTTCTTTACCGAATCGGTGAAGACGTCACCGATGAGTGCATTGCCTTGGTCGTCGGCTTCCGCGATTTCCGCGAGTGCGCTCCACGAGCCGATGTCGTTCCAGCCGAGGTCGGCCGCCGCGACGACGGCGGCGCGCTCGGTCTTCTCCATCACCGCGTAGTCGATCGAGACATTCGGGCAGGCCGCGAACGCTTCGGCGTCGAGACGGAGGAAGTCGTTGTCGCGCTTGGCGGATTCGAACGCGAGTTCGGCCTGACGGGCGATTTCCGGTGCATGGCGATGCAGCTCCTCCATGTACGTGGACGCCTTCAGCATGAACATGCCGCTGTTCCAGTAGTAATTGCCGTCGCTGAGGAAGCGTTCGGCCGTCGGAGCGTCGGGTTTTTCGACGAATGCGTCGACCAGAAATGCCGCAATGCCGTCGGCGACGGGCACGCCGCGACGAATATAACCATACCCGGTATGTGGTTCGGCCGGTTTGATGCCGAAGGTGACGAGATGTCCCTGTTTGGCAATCGATGCCGATTCTGCGGCTGTCGCTACAAACGCAGCTTCATTCTGGATGACATGGTCGGACGGCAGCACCAGCAGCAATGCATCAGGATTGCTCTGTTGTGCCAGCAGAGCGGCGATTGCTATCGCTGGTGCAGTGTTGCGAGCGATTGGCTCCAGCACGATCGAGGATGGTACGACGCCGATCTGTCGAAGTTGTTCGGCGACCAAGAAACGTTGCTCATTGTTCGTGACGACGATCGGGTTAATAGCGTCCGGTATGTTGCGCAGACGTAGCGCCGTTTGCTGCACGAGCGTATTGTCACCCGTGAGTTTCAGGTACTGTTTGGGATAGCCGCCGCGTGACATCGGCCAGAGCCGAGTGCCGCTACCACCGCATAGGATGACCGGATAAATCATAGGATGCCTCGAGTTGAAATACCTCTGATATCAGTTTTCGACCGACATAGAGGAAAGGGTGAAATGCAATATTGCAGGAAGCCCTTTATGTCTGCCTGCGCCACCTCGATCGGGAATTGTTCGGGTGGTGGTGGCAGTGCCATAGCGCATGCCAAAGCACATTGCGGCTCCATCGTGCTGCTTTGACGAACAGGCGTTTGCGGTCCTTGCGGATTTCGCCAAGAGGGCGATTGGCCATCCGCGATAACCGCAGAACGACCGCCTCGGGGCTGGTGAATAGTGCAAGATCCCAGTCCCAATAGATTGGATACCGGAGCAATACACCGGCTGTCAGCATGTCGAGCGTTAGCGTTCGAGTTCTCCAGGGCTGGGGTAGCGCGTCGTGGGTTAGTCCCCAGCCGGCATAGAACGGCAGTCCGTAGGTGTAGACTTTTTTACGGCGCAACAGTGCTTCGAAGCCCGTCAATGAAGACAACGTATGGACTTCGTCTACTGCGTTGATGAGCGATACGAGGTCTGATCGGTCGTCGACGATGTCAGCGAGTTTCGCTCCATCGATGACACCGGGCCTATTTCCGGACATCACGTCAGGGTGCGGCTTATACACGATGAACGTGTCGGGATAGCGTGAGCGCACTTCCTTAAGCAAAGCCTCGGTCGTTGCGATACTTCCGGTTCCCAGCCTGATTGAAGCGTCATCCGCAACCTGGCCGGCAACCAATGCAATGCGTCGTCCAGACGGGGCGCGCCATGCAGGCGCGCGCCTGCCAAGATTGTATTTGGTCAGCCCGAATCGCACGATAGCGTGACGCAACGCTGCTGCGCGTTCAAGTTCCCGCTCGTCAAACTGCGCGGTATTGAGTATCGCGGTTAAGTCGCTTGGACGGGTGGCGTCGAAGTAGATTCCTTGAAAATCGACTACCTGACTATACGGCGCTGACATGTCCGAACCGAGACCCGCCGAATGCAGAAACCCGTCTTCTATACGAACCACGCGCGTGCCGGCGGGCAAGCCGTCTGCGGTGCGGCCACCCCAAACGGCTGCGGTCTCGTCAGAGCTAATGTCCCCGGTTTTTCCAACCCAACGCAAGTTGGAGCCGCCAGCAAGCAGGTAAGGAGCGACATATGAGCGTTTCCACCACTGAAAGCGCAATGCAGCGATCGCCTTCAAGTCAACGAAGCGACTGGCGACCGAGTGCTGCAGGGCGACACTATCCAGTGCCGCATCGAGCGAACCAGGCTGACCGGTAGTCGAATCGAGATAACGAGCAAGTTGTTGAAACACTACGTTGAAGAACATATTGAGCGTGGGGCGCGCTGTACGTTCGGGCATCGCTGCATAGTCTTGAGTGAGACCCCATCCCGCATAGTAAGGGGTTCCAAAGACGTGAGTTGGAATGCCTGCCAACAGAGCGGCCATTCCTTCCGAGGCTCCGACGACATACACCACATCTATTCGACCGAGCATTTCGTATAGTGAGTGGTCGACTTCAAGTAAGGTCGTATCCGGAGGCAGTGTCGTCTGGCTTGACAGCCACGTGCCGTGGCCGGAGTCTGACGACCTCAGTAGCCAGAATTGCGCATCAGGATGCGAGCGGCTTGCATTGGCCACCATTTCAATGAATGCCGCTCTTCGAGAGGCACGCGGCGTACAGTAGTCAATGTGCGTAGTTGCGCGCTCGTCCAGCAAAACGACTCGTGAGGTGGCGCATAGGTCGTGCCATTGTTTCGGCAATGGCGTGTCGCGATGACGGATATGGAGAGCATCCGTTGCGAGAACGCGGGCGATTGCATCCTCTATATGCTCTTGTGACATGGCATCGGAGGAACGCAAAAGTTGCGACTCCAGTGCGGCAACGAGTCCGCCACGGGAGAGGCAATCATCAGGACACGCGAACCACGAAAGCGGAGGTGCATGTTGCTTGCGGTGTCCGAGTATCGGCCCCGGATAGGTCGCCTGCACGGCGGCTCCGACGGCGAGTGCCGAACGAGCCGCTATGCGACCCAGCAACGTGTCTACCCACATCAGCGGTGACCTACCGGTCATCCATCCGATTAGTCGTCTGCCGCGAACTATCGAACGCGCATCAAATTCGCGGTCGGCCATCGACGTGGAGTAGGAGTGTGATGGGGGCATCATTTAACGTAACGAATCGAGAAAGCTATCAACTTGCTCGAAATGTTCGCTCCATGTCGGCGTGCGGAAGCGGGCAATTTTTTGAATCCGATGGCGACGCTCGGGGCTGTCATGTTCCATATAGGCCCGGATATTTGCATACCAGGCGGGTCCATCGAGCGGGTCAAGATACGTGGGGAAATCCGACGCAATTTCGTGGAACACCGGCAGGTCACTCGCGATTACCGGTACACCAAGGCCCAACGCTTCCACAAGCGGCATGCCGTAACCTTCGACGAAAGAAGGGAACAACAAGGCGCGTGCGTGCTGCAGCCACGCGCTGAGTTGTATATCGCTGCAATCCGATTCTTCGATGACCACTCGACGCAACGGCTCGCAGCGTTCAAGCATATCTATAACGTTTTCGCACTCCCAGCCACGCCGACCGATAATGACAAGCTTGGGCGCGTCGTTACCCATCTGTTCAACAAGGCGTCGCCAGACATGAAGAATGAGCCAGTGGTTCTTGCGAGGTTCGATCGTGCCCAACATAACGAAATACGGCTCATCGATGGGGGCAGGAGATGACGGGCACTCGACAGTGCCCGGCGCGAGGCGCGCAACGACAGTTGGTGGAGGTCTTGTTATACCCGCTTTTACTGCCTCTGTTAAAAGACTCTCCAAGGTGGCATTGGAGTTCGCGATCAGTCCAGCAGCACGTCGCAGCGCAGTATCGATTCTATGACGATGTAATGCATCGACGCCAGGGCGACAAAATTCGGCGTGAGTGACAGGAATCAAATCATGAATCAAGAAGACTGGGCGAATATTTCGACGCGCCAGAGCGTCATAGTAACGGCCATGCTCCATCCCATTGTGACTGGTATGTAGCAATATACCGCCGTTCGTTGCCTGTCTCGAGACGCTCTGCACGCATGCTCGCGCCACAATCTTGCGTATTGCCCAGCGGTCGATTCTTGAAGAAAGGAGTAGGTCGAAGGTCGCGCGGGTGTCCACGGCGGACAAGATGGAACAGAAGCCTCGCTCACTTAGCACCGCACGCGCGTTTGTCCCGTATCGCTGGATGTAAGCAAGTCCTACGCGATCGACCCCGGTGGGGTGCAGGCCATCGTACAACCGCGTCATCAGGCGGGAGACGTCAAGGAAGATATTCAACACTGCTGTTACATTTGTGTGCTAGTCAATCGAGACGCGTTCGCACTTCGAGCGTGGTTTTTTTGCTTCTACGCTTCATTCTAATGGACTACGTGAGACAATTTGCGTCGAACTCAATCACGTGTGTCAAAAATGCTGCATTTGTTTCGAGGTATCGGTGGGCGATTGCTCTGCTGTGGCGTCGTATGGCTTGCAGGCTGTTCTGCAATTCCGACGTCGGGCCCAAGTAGAGCTCAGATCGATGGTGCAGGGCAGGCCCGGAATAACGCTTCCGGCATTCAGATCGTCGATGTTACGGATGAAGTCGCACGCCAGCTGTATGCAGATCGCAAGCAAACTGACTTTTTTTCGACGCTTGGTGGAGGGTCGGAATTCCAGCAGCAACTCGGGACTGGCGATACCATTTCCGTGTCGATTTGGGAGGCGCCGCCCGCGGCTTTGTTTGGTGCGGGCCAGCAGCTTGAGTCGGCTAGCGGCGTGAATGGCGCGCGTGTTACGGTCCTGCCGGATCAAATGATCGACGGTGATGGCAATATAAATGTGCCCTTTATCGGCGCGGTCAAGGCCGCCGGTAGTACGTCTTCGCAATTGCAGGAGCGTATCGCCGCACGGCTGCGCGGCATGGCTCACAACCCGCAAGTTCTTGTCAAGTTGTCCAAGAATGTGACGTCGTATGTGACCATCGTCGGCGATGTCGCCGCCAGCAACAGGATGCAACTGACCGCGCGTGGTGAGCGCCTACTTGACGCGCTGGCGACCGCAGGCGGCGTGCGCGAGTCGATCAATAAAGTGACGATACAGGTTACGCGGGGTAACACAGTCGTTTCGCAGCCACTGGAAGCGATCATCCGGGATCCTCGCCAAAATGTCGTGTTGCGAGCCGGCGATGTCGTGACGGCGTTATATCAGCCATACAGCTTTACGGCGCTTGGGGCTACCGGCAAGAACCAAGAAATTAACTTCGAAGCGCAGGGGATCACACTGGCGCAAGCGTTGGCAAGGGCCGGCGGATTGGAGGATTCGCGTTCGGATGCACAGGGCGTGTTTATTTTCCGACTGGAAGATCAGAATGCGATTACATGGCCCAATTCACCTGTCCGAACTACGGTCGACGGCAAGGTTCCAGTTATTTATCGAGTGAATTTGCGCGATCCAAATGCCTTTTTCGTCGCCCAGAGTTTCATGATGGATAATAAGGACCTGCTCTATGTTTCGAACGCACCTGTTACTGAAATTCAAAAGGTGCTGAATCTTGTGTTTTCGGTCGCCTATCCGGTCGTGACCGGCGTCCAGAATTTCAAATAGTTGTATACGTCCATCGCACTGGATGTCGGCCGTCACTATTGTGCGGTCGAGCGGCTCATGCGCTGGCCATCTGATCAAGAAATCTATGTTGTGACCCGTTTCAATGAATAAAGTGGTTGCTATCGACGGACACAATCTTGCGCTTCAACGCGGAACGGGCGTTGCCACCTATGCGCGCAATCTCGCGAATCACGTGAGTCAGATGGGGGGGCGTACCCAGACACTGTATGGCGCCCCCATTTCGCCGAAGCTGCTTCCGTTGCTGCGCGAGATTTCATTCTTCGACTATCTTGGCGGAACGACACCGAATCGCAAGCTGCTCCAGACTGCCGTGTCTTACGTAAAGTCGACACTGTCGGCTCCGTTCGGCTACGAGGCCAGCCCCATACCAGTCTCGGGGAAGGTGGAAACTGCCCGTTTTGCGGAGCGGTTACCGAGAGAGTCCGATATCTGGAATGTGACAGATCTCTTTTCTGTCGCGCGTGCACATTTCCGGCGTTATGGAAAGTTCCTCACGATTCGTCTTCCACAAAAGCCGGACGTGATGCATTGGACCTACCCACTTCCTATTCGTATAGAGGGTGTACCTAACGTCTACACAATTCACGACCTCGTACCGCTGCGATTGCCGTATACCACTCTCGACAATAAGCGCTATTACTATCGATTGATCAAATCTTGTCTCGAAACGAGCGCTCACATCTGTACGGTATCGGAGCGTTCCAAGATGGATATTATTGAATTGTTCGGTACGTCGCCGCAACACGTCAGCAATACCTATCAGGCGGTTGACACAAGTGACGTGGCCGCTGGCAAGAGCCTGTATGATGCGGAGCTTGAGGTCGAGGGAATTTTTGGACTGGAGCCTCGGAGTTATTTTTTGTTCTTCGGTGCAATTGAGCCGAAGAAGAATGTTGGGCGCCTGGTCGAGGCATTTCTCTCTGCGCGATTGAACACGCAGTTGGTCATTGTCGGTTCGCTCGCATGGAAGGCGGACGAGGAAATGAAGCTCATTAACGCGATGCTGAAGCAGCGGCCCGACCTGAGGCGCCGAATTCATGTGTTCGACTACACGCCGCGCTCATTCCTGATCAGCCTTATTCGCGCGGCCAAGGCTGTGGTGTTCCCGTCGCTATACGAGGGATTTGGCCTACCAATCCTCGAGGCAATGCAGCTTGGTACCCCTACGCTATGTTCGACGGGCGGTTCGCTGCCGGAAATCGCTGGAGATGCTAGCGTAATTGTCGATCCGTACGACGTGAACTCGATTGCTCATGGCTTGCGTCAACTCGAACAGGACGCTGAGTTGCGAGCTCAGCTTGCGGTACGTGGAGTCGCACGTGCTCAAATGTTCGATTCAGCGACTTATACCGATCGCCTGCAGGCAATGTATAACCGCATAATGCCTTGATGTTCATATCGACCCGAGCACACGGTCGTTTCGAAATATTTCGATAGAGGCAAGATATCAATGATGTTTTTGAGGCGAGCAGCAAAGTTGTTCGGTGGTAATCGATCGGATGAGTCGAACCGGATCGCAACCACTACGGCGCCGGCATCGGCTGCCGAGACAATTTGCTCATTACTGGCGGCTAAGCAGGAGATCAAGTCCGTCGTGGGCGCCTTCAAAGGCGATCGGCTCGTCTCGTCAGGTGCCGCAGGTTGGTTGACCTACGGACCGTATTTGACCTTGGACAAGGGACGATATCGTGTCGATATTGACGGCGAGGGTACGATCGCCGATGGCGGCATATGTCTTGTCGAAGTGACTGTCGATCTTGGAAAGCACGTGGTGGCTCAAATCGAAGCGAACACGTCAGGCCGAAGGTTGGTTCGGAACCTGATTTTCACTCTCGACGCGCCTTGTCAAGATCTCGAAATTCGCACACATGTTGACGCACACTCGATGGTGGCTATTGACCGGATTAGCGTGACGAAGCTCGTGTCTACGGAAGCTAATAGTCAGCGTTGCAAACGAGTGATTTTTGATAATGAGGAGACGATTGCTGAATTAACGTCAGTTGGTTCGGATACCATTATTATTACGTTTCAGCCATTTGATTATGTGGGCTTCGAGAGGTCGGGATTTGGGGAGGATTATTTCTCATCCCTGGGGCTGGACGTACTGTGCTTTAAACCGAAGCGCAATATTTGGTATCAGGACATCACCACCGGTATGATCGAGCATTACTGTCGCGCCTTGCTCAAAAGATATAGTCGACGTATTTCGTATGGTTCGAGTATGGGTGCGTACGCTGCGTTGTATTTTTCTCAAGCACTCGGTGTGGATAAAGTTATTGCAATTAGTCCGCAATACTCACCAAGGCCGGCAGATACGTCATTCGAGGATCGATGGCATGACGTGCGTAGCCGCATGGGCTACTCCCATAGATGGCGTGAGCCTGTCAGGCAGCACGCGTATTTCATTTATGATTCGAGGATGGCGTCTGATCGACGCCATGTAGAGTACCTGAAATTCGTTTTCCCGAATCACGACGATATTGCATTGCCTTTCTCTGGGCACCCCAGTGCAACTGCACTATTCGAATGTCGTCGACTGAGTACGTTGATTCGCGATCTAATCGAGGATGTGCCAATTTCGGTGCGCCAGTTGCGCAAGGATATTCGAAACGGGTCTCAACACTACGCTCGGTCGCTGCTTTTGGCCAGTGCTGAACGCCACGGATCGTGGACGATCGGCTTGTTCCGGCATTTTGTACATGTGCATCGCTTCGATAAGCACTGGATTCAGTCAATTAGTTCCCAGCTTAGTACAAAACTCATTGCCGTCGGACGTCAATGGGAAGCTGCGGAACTCGAGGCGACGACAACGGAAGCGGATCTTTAAGCGTCGTACACATACTAACGTTTATTCGAAGAGCCGCAATGACGAAGCCGGATGGTCGAAGCAGAGCTCAAGGTGAGTCACGCCTCCACATGTTCGTTCTTCCGCTTCGTAACGTTCGAGCAATTGCGATAAATCCGCCATGGTTTCGTATTGGCCGTCAACCCCGATAACACGGCAGCGGTAACCGAGTTCGGCGAACACTTGCCAGTAGGCATCGGGTGCAGTGCCCGAAACGTCAGCTTGATAAGCGGGGGAGTACTCCGACAAGACGACTGGTTTAAATCGATCGAGTAATCTTTGCGCACCACGCATGACGGGAAGTTCGTTGCCGCCTACGGCGACCTTCACGAGATCGCAGCGCGTGAGATCGCAGAGCGCAACGTCAGCTTGTATTGCAGAAACAAGATCGAGTTGTGAGTAGTCAATCAAATGACTTGGTATCGCGCTGACTGGCTTTACGACACAGTTGGTCGATACTAGGTTGTGGACGATCGCCAGCGTATCAAATCGCTCGTACAACGCGACGTTGTGCACCTCGATATTGGACAGATTGTTGATGGCTGATGCGTGCAACAGTGCGGAGATCGCCTTGGCACTCGGGTCAAAGGCGATGACTTTCCCGCTCGGCCCAACGCGTTGGGCCGCGAGCAAACTGAAGAAACCGATGTTGGCGCCGACGTCGATGACCACGTGACCGTTATGCAGCAATTTCTCGAACACGGGAATAAATCGCGGTCGAAAAAGCCCCCCTTCCTGAAGATAGCGGGTTGCAAAGTGTCCCTCCGGAATGGCTAGCGTGAAGTCGCACGCGCGGACGAAGGTGTGCCGGCGAGCACGTGAAGCCACTTCGGTCTGAAAGCGTTCGAGCACGTAGCGAAGTTGCGGTGCGAACCGATCTGCTGCAGTGAGCAAATGGAGATTTCCGCCCTCATCGTCCGCTACATCGCTTGGTTGTAGATCCGCTGGCGCAATCATCGGCCATTTCGAGCAAAGTGCCGAGTTGCTTTCTTCGAATTTTAATTGCAGTCTCTGTTGACCTTGGCGCGACAAATTGAGCTTGTTTGTTGCACCGAAATCCTTGAGATAAGTCGCAACCGATTCGAGTGTGCTACCCGATAAGCGAGCTGCATTCAGCAGTGCAATCGATTCGACGTCAATAGACTGGTTGATACGTTCGAGTCCAATCTCTTCAATCCGAATTCCGATTTTGTTCGTTAGATAAGCGAGGGTATCGCGATTCCGTTTATAAGGAATCGGGTTGATAGAATCGTGGCCGAAACTATGTGCCCATCTATCAAGCAGAAGGTCAAAATTAAAATACTGCTCGTCTTCAGCGAGATCGTGGATCATCGATTCGTTGATTTCGATCCCGTCGCAGGCGAGTGTTGATACTCGGGAAATCAATACGTCGATCTGAGGTCGAATAAAGCAAATGATCTCGATTTCGTCAAAGTACCGATAGAGCATGCCGGCAAGTCGAGCCGTTTCGTTTGTATTGCGATACAAGCTGCTGAAATACTCACAACTGACGATAAAGTATCGGCAGTTGCGGGAGAGTGCCGCTTCGAAGTCGCTCTGCAGATCGCTTTCAATCGACGCGCAAAGCGCCGCGTACTGCTGCGAATTCTGGACACCGAATGCGGCAAGTCGGCTGTCCGTCATCACATTCAGCGGGTCCCTCCCATAGAGCGACAGCTTGCGATGAGCGTATTCACCTAGCACTCGCGAGTACCATACACCTTGGTCGGCGAGGCGGTCTCGTTGGTGTGCAAGCGTGAGTTGCAGTGAAGAACTTCCCGTCTTCTCTGTGCCAATGTGGAGAATCAGCTTCATAGAAATAGAGCGGTGCGATCGCAGTTCATATCCTGCGGTAGACACCGGTGGTAGCAAAACGGCGCAACATGGCCGGTTCGCGGGGATATTGTCGTCCGGACGTAGAGAATCTTCCGCGTCCAGGATTGAATTGACCGTGACCAACATCGTGCGCGCGATAGATTCGCGCGCACGATGAGGTTTCAGGTGAGCAGCAAAAAGCTGGGGAATGCACGTGACAACCGTCGCTTCTCGAGCGAACAGAGATTCTCACCGGTCATCTCATCAGCCTGTGTATCGCTAATTTCTTCGAGCACCGACTGTACGCGTTGCATTGTCATCAACCAGCCGGCGCGATCGGGGATATTGTCGATCAAATGAACTGCATCGGTGGTGGCTGCCAATTGGCTGATTCTGTCGATAGCCTCGTATGAATCTACCGACGATAGCGCAAGATGCTCCTCGAGTGACGGATCGCGCTTGAAGAGCGTGCGATAAACCGCAATCGCACGGTAGATAGCAGGATACACACACAATTCCGATAGATGATAACGGCGTCGCGAATGCTGAATTTGACCGGGAACCGGTGCTTGGAGGTATAGGTGGGCCTGCAAGTCACCGATTGCGCTGCGTGTCGCGCGTACCTTATTTGCAATGTGTACGATTGCACGCAGAACGGACATTCGTGCAGCGATATCGTCGGCGGGCATCGCATCCAGTTCCGCGCGTTCGGAATCGGACGGACGACGCTTGGCGATGGCCAACATGGCCATGTCGATGAAGTCAGTTTGGTCGAGCAACAATAGCGAAAGTGCACTGACGAGTCGGTTGCCGTCTATAGCGGAGAGCTCGGAATTTGCGAGCAGATCAGCATGACATGGATCAACGGCCAGATCCAGCGGGCGCCCCTGCGTGAGAGCATTGCAAGCAGCATCAAAAATCGCTGCCAGTCGAGTATCAACGGAGCCACCTTCGGTAGCTTCGAACGATTCGAGTTCGTTTGATGTGGGTTGTCGATCGAATTGAGAAGTATAGAGCGTCTTTACGGCCGTGCGTGCCGGAAGCGCGAGTAGATCCGACACGATGATTGCGGACCGGGCACTCGGAATGCGCGCAGCACGATTTTCGGAATTCAACACAGCCAACGCGTCGCGATAGACTGCATCGATCGTGTTTTCGTCACGAAACGCCCTTAACCGGCCCAGAACTTGTGCGTAGTAGGTTGGGTTCGACAATCTGCGAAGAACGGTCGGCAAATCGGCATCGGTCGCAAAAATAACGCCGGCGGCCATGTCCTCGAACTGATCTTCCGGGGAGGTGACGACTGGCCGATCGGCCGTCATTGCCACACGAGCGGAGCCGGTAGTCGCCCAATAAGAAATCGGACCTTGCGGGAAATACACGACATCGCCCGAGCGCAACGTTGCGAGAATTTCCTCGTCGGTTTGGAAGTCAAAAGTGACCTTGCCGGCAACGCCCATGCTCGCGACCAGTTCTCGAGCTCGCTGTGCCCGCTCGGCGGAATCACATGCGAAGTTGGCGACAAGACGACTATTCGACTCGACGCACGCCTGGAGAATCCGATCGATACGTTTATGAGGGGACAGGAATCCGAAGGACGATACGGTTAGAGCATTTCCGTTGGCACGTGCGGAGGCTTCAACTGGAGCGATCGGTGACGTCACATGAATGCCGTGCTCAACGAATATTGCACGGGTATTGCGTGCAGCGGCACTGCTTAGAGTAACGACAGGAATCGTAGAGTTAAACAGCATTTGACTGCGCTCACGTAGATCGGGCTTGTTCATGTCGATCGTGTGCATCACGACAGCTGAGCTCACGTTCGGGTAACGCTCCGAGTAGTCTTCGAGTCGCTCGATCAATTCTCCGGTCGTATCCGGTCCGGCAAGAGACGGATTGAAGGAATCATACAACCCGTATTCATGCTGCACGAATACATAGCCATAACGACCCGTCGCCAGATACGGTTCACATTCGTCGACCCCGCGGACGATCACGGTATCCCGACCTTGTCCTCGCATTGCGGCTGCGACGTGGGATGTATAGCTAGCGATACCGCATTGCTTTCCGTAGCTCGCGCATACCTGAATGACGCCTGCAATTTGCGTTGTTCTCGGAATTGGCAGGACCGGCTTGCCGCCCGATGCGAGCAGGCGCGCATCGACTAGGGAGACGATATGCTCTGTCGTGGCGCTCCATTTGCGACGCTGATAGTGCTCTCGGACGTACGCTTCGCGCTCCCTGCGCTTTGGCTGATCGTAGACATATTGGGTTGCCAGGGCAATGAATGCGTCCTCGTCGGTTGGCTGGAAATAGTCCGCGCAGTCGCCGCCGACTTCCGGCATGGATGTCGTCGCTGATGCGAGGCAAACTTTCCCGTGAGACAAGGCTTCAGCAATCGGTAACCCCCAGCCTTCGCACAGACTTGGAAACACGGTGAACAAGCAATTCTCGTAGAGCTTGTCCAGACTCGCATCATCGACATTGTGCAATAGGACAACCTTGCCACCGGCATATTGCGTGGCGCGAAGTTCTGCCTCGATTGCGGTCATGCCATCGCCCGGCGAGCCGACGAACACGAGCGTCGGACAATCCTCACCGCTCATCTTGCGCAGTCTGTCCCACGCACGGACGAGGAACCCGTGATTCTTGCGTTTGCCAAGTGCTGACACGAACATGACGTAGCCGGAGCTTTTCGCAAGGCGAAGAACGGACGCGACTTTTGCCTCGTCGACACGTTGTTTCCGAGGCAGGCAACGATAATCGTCACCGAGTTCGACCTTGATGGCTTCGATCGGCTGGCGGCCGGTTTCGGCGCAAAACTGCTGAATTTCTCGTCCGGAGTGGTTCGAGTTGACCATCACCAGATCAGCTTGGTCGAGCGCAGGTCCGATCCAGTAGCGGAAAATGGCCGCCCATTTTTCGCTGACGAGCGTTGGATAGTACAACTGCAACAGATCGTGGATGTATATTGCGACACGCGATCCAGCTCGCTTGTATTCGTTGAGAATCGCGTTATTTGCATCGTAGTGCCAAGCCGAGCCGAGAATGACGACGATGTCGTACGGGCTCGATTCGAACGCTTTCTCTCCATTCGTGAGCGTACGTTGGACGAACGGATTGACTTTTTGCTGTGATGCTTCGCCGAAGCTCGATGGGAAGATAGCCGACGTGAAATCCGCTTGGTCGACTTCGACGGCGATCGTTTTCCAGTTCACGAGTACAAGGTTGCCCTTCCAGCTTTCGAACAATTCCAGTACGACTTCGACGATCGTTCGCTCGATCCCGCCAGGCGCGGCAGATGCCGCAACAACGGTGGCGAGGCTTGTGACGTCTAGCACAAGACGGGTATCAGTAGGCTGTTCAGGCGGACGAATGGAGCGAACCGCGTCGCGCCAGGCTGCGAATCGGCTAGTCCATTCGGGAAAACGCATCGCGAGGTCTTCGCGAGTAAGCAACTCTGCTGCAGCATTGAATTCCCGAGCGCCAAGCAGCGCTTCGTACTCGAGTTCAATGCCACGCGGATAGTGCGGGAACAGGTAATTGTAGGTACGTGCCGAGTCGAGCGCATCTTGCCAGTTACGCTCCCGGATCGACATCATCGCGCGCAGTTCAAGATAGAACGCGCAATTCGGCCAGATTTCCGCGATTTCTTCGCATACCGCACGGGAATTCTTAAAATCCCAAACGTTGAAATGCAACCAAGTCAGGCGCGTATATGCGTTGAACAGGGGATTGGCCATATCGGGTGATCCCGGCTCATCGCTATGGGTGCGGCGCAGCAGTGAAGTCAGACGCCTACCGGCTTCAATCGCTCGGCCCTGATGTTCCAGGCCGGTACTTAGGTCGAGCGCGTCCTCTAGAAGATCACGATCCTCTGGGAAACGTTCGAGAGCATTCCACACCATTTTTTCTGCGTCGTCGAGTTTGTCACACTCGCGCAGGGCTGCTGCACACCGTAGCCAGAATTCTTTACGACCAGGTGCGATAGTCAGGATTCGATTCCAAAGCGACGCGACTTCTGTTTGTTGACGAGCGTCGCGTGCAATATCGGCCACTGCTACAAGAGGCTCTGCTGCCAGCGGATAGCGTCCAGCAATCTTCAGCAATGCATCGCGGTAATCCTGTGCAGAACGCCCGACATTTTCCAACCTGGCCGTCTCAATGTGCGCTCGAACAAAATCCGGTTGAAAGTGCAGCAAGCCGCGCCAGGTTGCCAATGCTATCGAACGGCGACCAGCGGCCTCTTCGCATTCAGCGAGCATGGCAAGCACACTCGTATCTCGAGGCTGCCGTACGAGCGCCTGTCGTAGCGTTTGACACGCGTCATCTGCGCGACCGAGTGCCAGCAAGACACTTGCATGGGTCAAATGCAGATTGGGTGACGAATCCATGACGACAGCAAGCTGGCTGAACTCGAGCGCCGCAGGATAATCGGCACGGCTCTTCAGAACGCGTGCCTTTGTTTCCGCAACGAGCGCCGAGCCCGGCCACCTCTCCTGCGCGTCGTCGATAATGGCCTCGGCTGTACGCAAGTCTCCCATTTCGATCAGGACATTGGTTCGCTGCAGTGAGGCATTCAAATCTTCAGGATCGAGTTCCGCCGCACGCGTCCAGTACTCGAAAGCGCGCATTAGATCGTGGCGCCGGTATGCGCATTCCGCAAGGCCAGCGGCGACATCGAAGCGAGTGATGCCGTCGCTGGAGGCTGCCTGGAGAATCGTCTCAGCTGTTGTGAAATCGCTGGTACGCATCCGGGCGTGCGCTTCGCAGACCTTGAATTCGATCCGATTGGTCAATTCAGCGGCATGATGCCAAGCGTCTGCTTCTGCGGGGTGATCACCAAGGAAGTGACACGCGCGTGCCAAGAGTTCATGCACGCTCGCGTCATTAGGAAATGCGTTTTTCGCGAGATCGAGAATTCGCCGCGCAATCCGATAGCTCTCATGCTTCAAATATTCTTCGCACAACTCCTTGATGGCGCCCGTGTGCACACGCCGCTTCGCATCCTCTATCAGGTCACGTACGAGCTCATCAACAGCTGGATCGTTCTCGCGGATTATTGCCGAGGATGATCGAAACCCTTCGGTAGTAACGTCATATGCCACTACGTTGACGTTGTCGGCTTGCGACGCCCGATCTGATTCTGTGGTGGCGTCAGTTTTGCGCTTCTTGAAAATCACGGTAGGGCTCCAATGCGTGCGTGATCGGATTTGCGATAGTGTTGCTCAGGGCGTTGTCTAACGCACAACGGCGACAAGTGAAATGTTAGCCTACCCGTTGCCGTGTCGAGTGCATGGACGATGCGGCACATGTTCGACGAAAGAAAGTGGGTCAAACTTACGAGTGAATAGGTTGACCCGTGATTTCGTGATAGAAATCAAATGCTGAGTCTACATCCAGGAACTCGCGCAGGACCCCTTTCTCAAGTACACATGCACGCGTGCAGTGTTCACGAATAATATGAGGATCATGCGACACCATAATCATCGCTCGATCGCGGCGTTTTTCAAATAGTTCCTGATGGCATTTGTCGCGAAAACTTGCGTCACCGACTGCGATAACCTCATCGATCAGAAAGCAGTCGAATTCGATCGCCATTGACATCGCGAACGCAAGTCGCGCAAGCATACCGCTTGAATATTTTTTCACCGGCTCTCGCAGATACATTCCCAGTTCGGTGAAGTTTTCCACAAAAGGTAGGGCGGCCTCGTAGGATGCACCGTAGACTCGACAGGCGAACCGCAGATTATCGAGACCGGTCAGGCTTCCTTGGAATCCGCCTGAAAAGGCGAGCGGCCAAGATACGCTCATTGCTCGCTCGATAGTACCCGAAGTCGGTAATTCGGAGCCGCTGATCAGGCGAACGAGTGTCGATTTGCCCGCGCCGTTGCGTCCTAGAATGCCGATGCGTTCGGACGGCTCGATTGTGAGATTGATATGGTCGAGAATTAACCGTCTGCCGTTGCGTGTGCTGTAGTGCTTCGACACGTCTTGAAGATTTAACATCAGTGTTCCACTCTCGTCGACACGTCTCTCACAACCGCAAGTCCGATCCACGTTAGGAAAGCACAGACCGTGATCGTATAGGGAACGTCGTAGTATGGCGTGATCTGTGAGCCGAAGTAACCGTAGCGAAATAATTCCACGCAGTTCGGCGCAGGAAACAACATTGCGATGTCACGCAGGTTGGGGGGAAGCCAACTCGCCATAACGAAGGCGCCGGATACAGGAAGTTGGAAGTAGGAAATCGGGTGCCAGAGTCTTTCGACAAGTTCGCTGTATTCGCACAGTCCGCCGATCAGCAGGCCAAGCGCGGCCGAATACCAGCATAACAACACCCAGCCGGCTGCCATGTTCAGGACATCGGCGGGCGGGTCGATTATTCCTATCGCGATCAGTGTGCTGGTCAGCACCAGCATCGATAGCGTTGTGCCGACAATCTCAAGTGTGATGCGCGCAAAAAACAGGTCGATAACGCGAACATTGCGATGGAACAGCAAGGCCGCATTGGGCTCGACAGCCAGCGTGCATCGCCCAATTGTGTTACGCCAGACCAGAACCGTGGAGTAGCTTGTGACCGCGAACGCTGTCACGTTGATCTCGTGTCCCTGTCCCGTCTCGTGTAGCAGGTTCCAAAGTGCCGCGATACCGACCGTGAACAACATTGGTTCTGCAAACAGCCATGCGAAACCAATATTGTGCCGACCGTAGCGCGTAATAATTTCACGCATGGTTAGCGCGAAAACTACTCGCATCTGGATTTTGAGCGAGGTAAGCAGCGAAGGATATGGCCGAGGAGACGACATGACGTCAGTGTTGATGTTCGCGCACGCTTGCAATCAGCAGGCTGAGCGAGGCCCAAGCTACAATGCCAAGCACAAACACAGTAACAATGCCGCGGATACGTTTAGGTTCGATCGCGACATCGGGCCTGTTGGGTTCGACGAGACGTTCAAGATACAGCTGCTTGCGGCTTGCTTCCACTCGTGCGTTTTGAAGAGCGGTCATTGCCGCATCCAGTTGGCGATCGGCAAATTGAGCATCAAGTTGCAGACGTGCGTAATTGGCGGCCTTCGCGGAAAGGGAATCTTTACTTCCGGCGACACCAACGGTTGTATTCGCGATTTGCTTTTCGAGTGTCTGAATATTCGTCTTCAGCACAGGAATCTGTGGGTTCTGCGGAGCGATTGACTGAAGCTGGATGAGTTGGTTTTGCGCCGTAAGCAACTGATTCTGCAAACCGGTGATTTGCTGCAACTGCAAAGCGGACTGGCGTTCCGGGTCGAACACGGAAAAAGAATTGCGATAGGCTGCTACGGTTGCGGCCGCGTCTTTCGCTTTTGTCGTTGCAGAGTCTACTTGTTGTTGTGCAAATCTGACCGTATCTGCTGCCGCACGCTGATTCATGCGGTTGACGAGGCGCTCGCTCATCGCAATCAGGTCTTCATTGATCTTTTGCGCGTCACTTGCGGTATACGAACGTACCTGTAGGGTCGTGATTGCCGACGTCGAATCCAGATCGACGGAGACAATTCGTTTGCCGTAGTAGCGCCACAGCGCTTCGAAACTGTCGTCGAAATAACGTGAAAAGCGACTGACTACGTCGCCGTGCTGGCTGTAGGCGTCAAGAATATAGTTATCCCGATTCAGCTCGCGCAGTGCGTCGCGGGACCGAATGTAGTCGACTACAGAGTATGTGTCGTCTTGCGCGCGGGCCGCGCCAGTACCTTGTAGCAGAGAACTGAGAAGGCTTGTCTGGCTTTGGCGCTGCGGGCTGCGGACAACAAACCGAGATTCGGAAACATAGATGTCCGACGCGATCAGGCCGTAGTAGGCCGTGGCGATGATGGTCGGGGCCAGAACGGTAACTGCAAACAACGTGTTGATTCGTTTGAGCCGTGCCACTACACCCTTATCGTTGCCGCCTAGCGACGACGCCGAATACTTTTCCGATAGCGTTTTCAACGTCTTGTCCAAACTCAATTGCCAAAGATCTTGGGATGCCGGGGGCGCCGCTCGCGTCCACCGTCAAGGGCATGCGCCACCAGCGCAAGGTATGCGTAGTGGGTTGCTTCGCGACCCAGCGTTCGTGTCGCTGCACCTCTGGCAGGCGACGTTCACACCGAAATTCGGGCGAGTGATTATAGCCAGCACCGTAATTTTGCGCTATCTAAGTGTGGTTTTTCGCACCTGACTCAACAATGTCATTTGTGTAATTTTTTCGAATGTGAGTGGTAAGGCTTGCAAGCGGCTTGGTGATTTTGCGGGCCAGATTCAGGCGGTTGCAGCGGGGGATCTGATGGCGTATACGCGCTGGTCGGTGGCGTAGTCGGATCGGGCCACGCTCGATGGCGGTATGCGAGGAGGGGGCAACGAGGGGCGCGTATTATAGCGACGTTACGTGACGTGCGTCACTGCATTTCTGTTTCGGCTCACGATTTTGTTCGCGCTAATGTTTTTGGTGCTGCCGAATGCGATAATGGCTGGCGGTGGCGCCCGTGTGATTTCCACGTCCGGTTCATATATATAGTGTGGATGCTGTGAGGGACGAAAGCGTCTCGGTTTCTGTGTATCCGCACCGCTCGCAACATTCTTTCATGCGTCGCTCATATCTTGCGCTTCAGGGTACGGCCTCCCCTTTTTTTTCCAAGCTGGCCGAGGCTTTGCGCACGCGCGGCCATGCAGTACAGAAGGTCAATTTTTGTGGAGGAGATCTTCTATACGGGGGGGCTGCCCGCCATGCCGTGAATTATGAGGGGCGCCTTGGCGAACTGCCGGCATGGTATTCGGACGTAATCGGACGAGGTGACTTCACCGATGTACTGATGTTCGGCGACTGTCGCGAGGTTCATGTACCCGCGCACGCGATAGCACAGAAGGCGGGCATGCGCGTACATGTCTTCGAAGAGGGCTATGTGCGACCGCACTGGCTGACGCTGGAGCGCCATGGCGTCAATGGACGCTCCCTGCTACCCCGGGATCCGGACTGGTATCGTGACCGACGCAAGGAGACGCCAGCAAGTCCGCCTGCCGCACCGACCGGCTATAACCTTCGCGAGCGAGCTTTTCACGATATCGCCTATCGCGGCGCCAATACGCTATTTTCACGTCGATTTCCGCACTATCGCAGTCATCGGCCACATAACGGGTTCGTAGAGTATGTCGGGCTCGCCTGGCGCGCACTTGCGCAGCGTGGATTCGAGCGTGATGCAGGCCGGGTAACGGATCAATTGCTTCGCGCAACTGACGGCTACTTTTTGTTCCCCCTGCAACTCAATTCGGATGCTCAACTTGTTGTGCATTCCCCATTTGGCGGCACCCGGCCGGCGGTCGATCAAGTACTACGGTCATTCGCTGCCCATGCCGACTCCAACGTCCGTCTCGTGGTCAAGAATCATCCGTTAGATACGGGGCTAATCGATCATCGGCGTCATGTGCTGCTGCTCGCGCAGGAATTGGGGGTCGCCGACCGCGTTACCTTCATCGACGCGGGGCACTTGCCGACCTTGCTCGAGTATGCGCGCGGCGTAATCGTCGTGAACAGTACGGTTGGGTTGTCAGCCCTTCATCATAGACGGCCGCTAATTGCTCTCGGGCATGCGATCTACGATATGCAGGGACTGACATGGCAAGGCAGTCTTGATGATTTTTGGAAAGCTGAATTTGAACCTGATCGTGAGCTTTACCAAGCGTTTCTCGACTACGTTATTCACCATACCCAAATCAACGGCGACTTCTATACCCGTACGGGGATCGAGCGGGCGATTCGTGGTGCTGTGTCACGGCTTGAGGCGCCGCATGACTAGCACTACCCCTCGCCACATTGTCATTACCGGCGCAAGCGCAGGCATCGGACGCGCGCTCGCGACCGCCTACGCCGCGCCCGGTGTGGTGTTGGGGCTGGTTGGTCGGGATGTGCGACGGCTTGATGCCTGCGCTGATGCGTGCCGCGCGCTTGGCGCCCAGGTGGTGACCGCACAAGTCGACGTGCGAGACGCAACGGCGATGCAGGCATGGATTTGGCGGTTTGACGACACATATTCGATAGATTTGCTGATCGCCAACGCCGGGATTGCAAGTACGCTTGAGTCAGCTTACGACTGGGAAGAGCTTGGTCGTATGGCCGCCGTCGTCGATACCAACTTCTATGGGGCGATGCACGCGGTACTGCCGGTGATTGCGCGCATGCGAGCGCGGTGCAGCGGCCAGATTGCGTTGGTGAGCTCCATCGCTGCGCTGCGCGGGATGGCGATTTCACCGGCGTATTGCGCGAGCAAGGCGGCACTCAAGGCGTACGGCGATTCGGTGCGCCCGTTGCTGGCGCGCGACGGCATACACCTCGCGATCGTTTTGCCCGGCTTCGTCAAGACTGCGATGAGTGATGTATTCCCGGGGGACAAGCCGTTCATGTGGTCGGCGGACAAAGCCGCTGGCTACATTCGCCGCAAGCTGGCGGCGCGGCGGGCCGAGATTGCGTTTCCGGGATTGCTCGCGCTCGGTATGCGCCTGTTGACGCTGCTACCGGCGCGATTCGGTGACGCGATACTCGGCGGACTGTCCTACTTACCTCGGCGGGAGCGCTAGCTTGAGCGTCGGCATGTTGCTCACGCTACCGATCGCGCTTGGCGCGTCGTTCGTGCTGGATGCCTTGGCGTTGCCACGCATGCGGCACCGTTCCGGCGTTGCCCTAATGCTGCATGCGGTTGCACTTTTGTTTCTGACTGGTGCGATGCTGATCGTGACGAGACGCCTCGTATTTTCGATCTGCATTGCAGTGGCACTCGTCGGCCTGTTGGTCACTGTGAGCAATGCAAAGTACGAGTCGCTGCGCGAACCATTTGTTTTTACGGATTTGAGTCTGTTCAGCCAGTTGTTCGCGCATCCCCGCTTGTACCTGCCGTTCCTGAGTGTCGGCAAGGTAATCGGAATCGTGATTGGCGTCGCGGCGCTGCTGAGCGGCTTCTTTGCTGAGCGACCGTTCGACGGGGCGCTCTGGCTGGTGACGACGCTCCTCGTGGCGTCCGCGGTCGCGAGCTATTGGCTGGCAGCACGCTTGCCGCTTACGCTGGACGCCGGCGCGGACCAGCAGCGGCATGGATTTTTCGCAGTATTCGTCGCATATCTGCTGAATGGCCTGCGTCCCGCGACGCTGCGCGCGTTCGAACAAGCTGCCCGGACGGGTCCGTTCGCATCGGGCGCGCCGCCCGCGGGACCTGACGTGATCGTGATTCAGAGCGAGTCGTATTTCGACGCGCGGCGCCTTGGCGCGGAGATCGATCCCGCGAACTACCGTCATTTGGACATCGCGCGTCGGGAATCCAGCTACCACGGCGAACTGTTCGTGCCGGCCTGGGGAGCGAATACGATGCGTACGGAGTTTGCGATGCTGAGCGGACTGGCGCCTGCGCGTCTCGGCTACGCTCGTTTCTACCCGTACGCTTTCGTGCGGCGCACGTGCGCAACGATCGCAACCTGGTTTCAGCGCGGCGGTTACAAGACTGTCGCGGTTCATCCGTACTATGCAGACTTCTTCGGAAGGAACAGGGCTTTTCCGTTGCTCGGTTTCGGCAAATTTCTGGATATCGAATATTTTTCCGATTCGCCCCGAGCCGGCCCCTATATAGCGGATTCGGCCGTGCTGGATACTGTCATCGATGTACTGGACGAACCTCGAAGCGCGCCGCGCTTCATCTTCGCGATGACGATGGAAAACCACGGCCCGCTGCATCTCGAGGAGGTTTTGCCTGGAGAATCCTCTTCACGGCATACTTTGGGCGAGGGCGCATCCTGGCGCGATCTGACTGCCTATCTGAGACACATTGAAAACGCCGACGCAATGATCGGCCGCTTGCTCGATCATTTACGCGCCAGCGATCGTGAAACGGTCGTTTGCTTTTACGGCGATCACGTTCCCGCGTTACCTCGCGTATTCGAAAAGCTGGGCGTTTCTCCACAAACCAGCGACTACTTCATTTGGCGAAATTACGGCGCAGATACTCCAGAATGCCGGAATTTGGCAGCCGAAGAGCTTGGGGTTGCACTGCTGCATGTGGTACAAGATGACGGAAATCGCGCGGAAGAACCGCACGCATCCGAGAAAGCGACATAAAAGATGAACAGTAAGATTGCAATAATTGGGGTGGCTTGTCGGTTTCCCGGGGGCGCAAACAATCTTGGCGACTTCTGGCAACTGCTGCGCGACGAACGCGACGCAGTAACCGAAATCCCCGCCGACCGCTTCGGTACCGATTTCTACCAGCACCCGTCCAAACGCGAACCGGGCAAGAGCTACACGTTCGCGGCCGGCGTGCTCGACAACGTCGCCGGCTTCGACGCCGCGTTCTTCGGCATTTCCCCGCGCGAAGCGGCCCAGATGGACCCTCAGCAGCGCCTGCTGCTCGAACTCGCATGGGAAGCGTTCGAGGACGCCGGCGTGCGCCCGTCCGACATGCGCGGCAGCAACTGCGGCGTTTTTGTCGGCGCGGCCAGCATGGATTACGGCAACCGCAACATGGACGATCTGAACGTGATCGATCCGTATTCGGCGACCGGCAATACGCTGAGCATCGCGTCGAACCGCGTGTCCTATCTGTTCGACCTGCACGGCCCGAGCATGACGGTCGACACGGCCTGCTCGTCGTCGCTCGTCGCCCTTCATCAGGCCGTCAAGGCGCTGCAGTCCGGCGAAGCCGACGTGGCGCTCGCCGGCGGCGTCAACCTGCTGCTGCACCCGTTCGGCTTCGTCAGCTTCTCCAAGGCGTCGATGCTGTCGCCGCGCGGCCGTTGCCGCGCATTCGACGCGACCGGCGACGGCTACGTGCGCTCGGAAGGCGGTGCGGTCGTGCTGCTCAAGCCGCTTGATCGTGCGCTGGCGGACGGCGACACGGTCCATGCAGTGATCGCCGGCTCCGGCGTGAACTCGGTCGGCCACTCGCCGGGCGGGATCAGCGTGCCGGGCGCGGCCGCGCAGGCAGCGCTGCTGCGCAGCGTGTATGCACGCGCCGGCATCGATCCGCAGTCGCTCGCTTATCTCGAGGCGCACGGCACCGGTACGGCGGTCGGCGATCCGATCGAAGCGCGCGCGCTGATCGACGTCGTGTCGGGCGAGCGCCCGGCGGACCGTCCGCTGCTGATCGGCTCGGTGAAGACCAACATCGGCCACCTCGAAACGGCATCCGGCATGGCCGGCCTGCTGAAGGCCGTGCTGTGCCTGAAGCATCGCGCGGTGCCGCGCTCGCTGCACTTCGTCACGCCCAATCCCGGGATCGATTTCGACGGCGGGCGTCTGCGTGTCGTCGATCGCTACATGCCGCTCGACGCGGGCGGCGCGCCGCTGACGATCGGCGTCAACTCGTTCGGTTTCGGCGGAACGAACGCCCACGTCGTGCTGACCGAGGCGCCGGTCGCAAACGACGTGTCGACGGCAGCGCCCCAGCCGATTCCAGCGCAACCGTCGCCGCTCGTGCTGACGGCGCGCAGCGCGAATGCGCTCGCGGCGCTCGCAGGCCGCTATCTGGCCATGCTCGACGACGGCGCCGACTGGCAGGCGCTCGCCGGCGCGGCCGCGCGTCGACGTCAATGGTTCGAACATCGCGCGATCGTCGCGCCTGCCGACGTGACGGAAGGCCGTGCGGCGCTTGCGGCGCTCGCGCACCCGGCGCAGGAAGGGCTGCCGGCCTGCGTCGCAACCGGTCAGGCGCCCGCCGACGCGTTGCGCACCGCGCTCGTGTTCTCGGGCAACGGTTGCCAGTGGGTCGGGATGGGCAACGAACTTTATGCTGAGAACGCGGTTTTCCGTGCGGCGCTCGACGAAGTCGACGCGCTGTGGTGCGAGGACGGTAGCCCGTCGCTCGTCGACGTGATGCGCGGCGGCTCGAGCGCGGAATGGCTGGCCGGCGCGGGCGCCGAATGGCTCGCCGCGACGGAGAACGCGCAGCCGCTGCTGTTCGCGATCCAGGTCGGGATGATCCGCGTGATCGACGCACGCGGCATGCGTTACGACGCGGCGATCGGCCATAGCGTCGGTGAAATCGCCGCGGCGTGGGTGACGGGCGCGCTGTCGCTTGCCGACGCGGTGCGCGTGATCAAGATCCGCAGTCGCGCGCAGGCGATGACGCGCGGCAGCGGCCGGATGGCAGCCGTCGGCATCGGCGAGGCGGCGGCGCGCGAGCTGATCGCGCGCCACGGGCTGGCGCGCCGGGTCGAGGTGGCCGGCGTCAACAGCCCCGATGCGGTCACGCTCGCAGGCGAGCTGCAGGGCTTGCAGGCGCTGGAAGCGGCGCTGCGCGGCAGCGGCAAGTTCTTCCAGATGCTCGATCTCGACTATGCGTTCCACAGTAGCCACATGGATCGCATCGAGCCGGTGGTGCTGGCCGAACTGGCCGGCGTGCGGCCGCAACCGGGCAACGGCGCATTCGTGTCGACGGTGACCGGCGGCCCGTTGGCCGGCAACGAACTGGATGCGCGCTACTGGTGGCGCAACATCCGCGAGCCGGTGCGCTTCGGCGACGGCATCGCGCACTTGATCGAGCAGGGCGTCCGGCTGTTCATCGAAGTCTCGCCGCATTCGATCCTGCGCACGTACGTGAAGCAGGCGTTGACGGCGGCCGGCGTGACCGGCGTGGCGCTGCCGACGCTCAAGCGCGATCACGGCAGCGCGGCGACGCTGCGGCAAGCGATTCTCGCGGCGATCGCGCACGGCGCGGGCGTCGATCCCGACCGCTTCGCGCCCGGCGCGTCGCGTGCGGCATTGCCGTCCTATCCGTGGCAGCGCGACCGCTTCTGGCTCACGCCGACCGTCGAAGGCTACGGTCTCGTCGATCGTCGCCGCGAGCATCCGCTGCTCGGCTATCGCCTGCACGAACACGCATTCGGTTGGGAAAACCAGCTCGATCCGGCGAAGCTGCCGATGCTGGCCGATCACGTCGTCGACGGCGGCGTGGCGTTCCCGGGCGCCGGCTACGTGGAAATGGCGCTCGCCGCGGCGCGCACCTTCTTCGACACGCCGGATGCGGCGCTCGAAAACGTCGAGATCCGCACGCCGGTCGTGTTCCAGCCGCAGCAGGCGAAGCTGTTCCGGCTCGTGATCGAGCCGCGCACCGCGACGTTTACGATCGAGACGCGCGACCGGATGTCCGACGGCGCATGGGCGCTGAACGTGACGGGGCGGATGCTCGAAAGCGGCAACGCGCTCGGCGCCGCGAGCATCGTGCCGGCCGAGACGCTCGAGCGCCTGCTTGCGCTGCCGGCCGCCGACGGCGACACGCTGTATGCGAATACCGCGGCGATCGGCCTCGGCTACGGGCCGGCGTTCCGCTGGGTCCGGACCGTGCGGGTTGCCGCGGCCGAGGACGCCGCGCTGGCCGACGTCGCCGCGCCGGCCGCGTGCGGCGATGCGCGGGCGCTGTCCGCCTATCTGCTGCATCCGGCGCTGATGGACAGCGGGTTTCATCCGCTGTTCGCGCTGCTTGCCGCGCATGCGCGCGACGGCGAGCATCCGGCTTACGTGCCGGTGCAGATCGGCCGGGTCGATTATCTGCGCGGCGACACGGTCGCCCGCGTGCTCGCGCGGATCGAGCGGCGTAGCCCGCATTCGATCGTCGCGCATTTCGAATTCCTCGACGCGCAAGGCGCGATCGTGGCGCGGCTCGGCGCATGCCGGTTCCGGCGCGTGGACCTCGTCGGCCGTCGCCAGAACCTGCCTTCGCGTTTCGTCTACCGCCTCGAAGAGATGCCGTTGCCGAACGACGTCGACGCGGCCGGATTGCCGGCGCCCGACGCGCTGCTCGCGCAAGCCGTCGCGCGCGTCGATGCCGCCGGGCTCGACGGTCGCCGGACGCAGCATTTGACCGAAATCCTGCCGCTGCTCGACGTGCTGGCAAGCCTGTACGTGCTCCGCGCGTTCGATGCGCTCGGCGTGTTCGCCGGCACGTGGCAGCCCGCTCCGGAGCGGGCGGCGTTCGCTGCACGCCTGGCCGACATGCTCGTCGAGGATGGTCTTGCCGCGCGTGACGGCGCGCGCCTGGTGCGCGACGATGCGGCGTGCGCGGCGCTGCCGCCGCTCGACGATCTGTGGCGCGGGCTGCTGGCCGAATCGCCGGGGCACGTGGCCGAACTGACGTTGCTTGCGCATTGCGGCGCGGCGCTGCCCGACGTGCTGAGCGGCACGAAGGACGATGCTCGCTGGCTGTCGCCGACCGGGCACAGTCTGGTCGAGCAACTGCTTGCCGCATCGCCGACCTGGCAGCACGTGCATGCGCTGCTGGCGGCCGGCGTCGAGCAGGCGGTCGACGCGTGGCAGCCGACGCGCCGGCTGCGCGTGCTCGAACTCGGTGCGACGGACGGCGACGTATTGCAGACGCTCGGCATGCATCTCGCCGCCGCGCGCTGCGATCACACGATCGCCGCGACGGCCGGGCAACTGGCCGGATTCGATACGGATGCGCAAGCGACGGTGCGCACGGTGGCGTTGCAGCCGGGCGAACGCTTGTCGCTGTCCGCCGACGATGCCGGGCCTTATGACCTGATCGTCGCGAACCGCGCGTTGAGCGGTCGTCACGATCCGGCCGATGCACTGAATGCGATGCGGTCGTGGCTGGCGCCGGGCGGCTTGCTGCTGCTGGCGGAGTCGCGTCGCGGCCGCTTCTCCGACATCGTGTTCGCCGCGCAGGCGGCGGCGACGGAGGCCGATGCGCCCACGCCGCTGGCGCCGGCGGATCTCGAAGCGGCGCTGGCGCGCGCGGGCTACGTCGACGTCGTGCGGCATGTCGAGCAGGGGCTCGATCTGGATGGCACGCCGACGTTCGTCATCGCGCGCAACCCGGCGAGCACCTTGGCTGCGCGATGCGGCAGCGACGCGAGCGATTTCGATACGCTTGCCCGCAGCGAACGATGGCTCGTGATGCACGCGCCGGATGCGGCCGGCGGTTTCGGCGGGCGACTGGCCGATGCGCTCGCGCACGCGGGCTATCCGACCGATATCGTCGACGTCACGCATGCGGCCGACGCGATCGCGTCGTTGCCGGTCGGGCAGCCGGCGCATGTCGTGTTCTGCGCGCCGGAGACGCCGCTCGCCGATACGACGACGGGAGACGGCCTGATGGCCGCGCTGCGTCACGGCGTGATCGCGCTGGCCGCGCTCGTGCGCGCGCTCGGCGCGCAGCCGGACGCGGCCACGCGACTGACCGTCGTCACGCGCGGCGGCGCGCCGTTCGCCGGTGCCGCGAACGCGCATCCGGAACAGGCGACGCTGTGGGGCCTCGGTCGCGTGCTGGCGAACGAGCATCCCGAACTCGCGTGCCGGCTGATCGACGTCGATCGCACGGCGGACGGGATTCCCGATGCGCTGATTCGCGAGCTGACCGGCGCGGCGGTCGAGGAAGAAGTCGTACTGAGCGCACACGGGCGGCTGGTGCCGCGCATGCTGACGGCCGCGCAGGCCGCGGCGCGCAGCGACGGCGCGATGGCGCACGCGTCGGTGCTCGCGTTCGACGCACCGGGCTCGCTGCGCAATCTCGAATGGTTCGCGTTGCCGGAACGCGCGCTGGGCGACGACGAGGTGGAAATCGAGCCGGTTGCCACCGGCCTGAATTTCCGCGACGTGATGTATGCGATGGGGCTCCTGTCCGATGAGGCGGTCGAGACCGGCTTCGCGGGCGCGACGATCGGCATGGAACTGTCCGGCCGCGTCGTCCGGGTGGGCCGCGCGGTGACGGAATTCGCGCCGGGCGACGCGGTGCTCGGCTTCGCGCCGGCATCGTTCGCGACGCGCGTGCGGACGCGCGCGCAGGCCATCGCGCCGAAACCCGAACGCCTGTCGTTCGAGGAAGCGGCGACCGTGCCGACCACGTTCTTCACCGCGTACTACGCACTGGTTGAACTCGCACGGCTGCGTCGCGGCGAGCGCGTGCTCGTGCATGGCGGCGCGGGCGGCGTCGGGATCGCCGCGATCCAGTTGGCGCGCCACTTCGGCGCGGAAGTGTTCGCGACGGCCGGCAGCGACGAGAAACGCGAGTTCGTGCGCCTGCTCGGCGTCGATCACGTGCTCGATTCGCGCAGCCTGGCCTTCGCGGACGAGATTCGCGCGATGACGGGCGGCGAGGGCATCGACATCGTGCTGAATTCGCTCGCCGGCGAGGCGATGGTGCGCAGCATCGATACGTTGCGTCCGTTCGGCCGCTTCCTCGAACTCGGCAAGCGCGATTTCTACGAAAACAGTCATATCGGCCTGCGGCCGTTCCGCAACAACATCAGCTATTTCGGCATCGACGCCGACCAGTTGATGGGCGCGTTGCCGGCGCTGACCGCGCGACTGTTCGGCGAAGTGATGGCGCTGTTCTCGGCAGGCGTGCTGCATCCGTTGCCGTATCGCGCGTTCCCGGCCGAGCGGGCCGAGGATGCGTTCCGCTACATGCAGCAGGCGCGCCAGATCGGCAAGGTGCTCGTGACCTATCCGTCCGGCACGCCCGCGCCGACGCGCGGTGTCGCTCGAGCGGAGTCGTTCGCGCTCGATCCGCACGGCGCATACCTGGTGGTCGGCGGCACGGGCGGCCTGGGCTTCGCGAGCGCGCGCTGGATGGTCGAGCACGGCGCACGCCGGCTGACGCTGGCGAGCCGCTCCGGCGAACTCGCTGCGGCGGCGCGCGACGAGGTCGCGCGCTGGCGCGATACGCTCGGCGTCACCGTCGACGTCGTGTCGTGCGACGTGACCGATGCCGCGGCGGTCGACGCGATGATCGCCGCGATCGTCCGGCACGGCCTTCCGCTGAGGGGCGTGCTGCATTCCGCGATGTCGATCGACGACGGCCTCGTGCGCAATCTCGACGATGCGCGGATGGCCGCAGTGCTCGCGCCGAAGGTGGCCGGCGCATGGAACCTGCATCGCGCGACGCGCGGGCTGCCGCTCGACCTGTTCGTCGTCTATTCGTCGGCGACGACCTATCTCGGCAATCCGGGGCAATCGAACTACGTCGCGGCCAACACCTTCCTCGAGGCGCTGGTCGAACATCGTCGTGCGGCAGGCTTGCCCGGTACGTTCATGGCCTGGGGGCCGCTCGAGGACGTCGGCTTCCTCGCACGCCACGCCGATACGCGCGAAGCGTTGCAATCGCGGATCGGCGGCGCGTCGATCACGTCCGACGAAGCGATGGCCGCGCTCGAGCGCGTGCTGACCGCGGGCGCGGCCGGCGAAGCGGTGGTGCGGCTCGACTGGCACGCGGTCGCACGCGGGATGCCGGCCGCGAAGGCGCGCCGGTATGCGCTGCTGCAATCGCAGGCGAAGGGCGGCGATGCGCGCGACGGCGGCACGCAGCTGCGCGAAGAGGTGCTCGCGCTGCCGCGCGACGAAGCGGTCGCGCTGGTCGCGCGGACGCTGCAGGCGCAGATCGCGCGGATTCTGCACATGACGCCCGATCGCATCGCGCTCGACAAGTCGGTGCTCGACATGGGCATGGATTCGCTGATGGGGATGGAGCTCGGCCTCGCGGTCGAGGAAGCGTTCGAGGTCAAGCTGTCGGTGATGGCGATCGCCGAAGGCGCGTCGGTGACGACGCTGGCTGCGCGCATCGTCGATTCGATCGGCGCGTCGGCCGATACCGGCGTCGATGCCGTGTCGGCGACCGATGCCGCGCAAGAGGCCGTCGCGGCGCTCGCCGCGAAGCATGCGATCGACGGCGAAGCGCGCGCGATGCTCGATACGCGGCCGGCGCCGGTTGCCGGCCAGCCGTCGCTCGAGGTGGCGCGGTGAGCGCGCCGACCGGTTGGGCGACGCGGCAGGGCACGCTGGCGCGCCCGCTGACGATCGACGGGCACGGGTTGCACACGGGCCGCCGGGTCGCCGTGCGGATTCTGCCCGCGCGTCCGGCAGACGGCGTGACGGGCATCGTGTTTCGTCGGGTCGAGCACGGGCGCACGCTTGCGACGCTGCCCGTCGATCCCGCGCTGCGCCGTGCGCAGCCGCTCTGCACGATGCTGCGCAACGCCGACGGCATCGGCGTGCGTACGGTCGAGCACCTGCTTGCATCGCTGCTCGCCTGCGAAATCGATCATGCGATCGTCGAGCTCGACGCGGAAGAGGTGCCGATTCTCGACGGCAGCGCAACGCCATGGGTGGACGCGATCCGCGCGTGCGGCCGCGTTGCGCTCGATGCGCCGAAGCGCTTCATCCGCGTATTGCGGCCGGTCGTCGTCACGGACGGCGGTGGCGACCAGCGGCGCGAAATGCGACTCGAGCCCGCGCCGCGCTACGAACTGAGCGTGCGCAACGACCTGCGCGGCTTCGGCGACATGCATTGGGACGGCGCGCTGACGCCGGCCGCATTCGCGACCGACATCGCGCCGTCGCGCTCGTACGGGCGCGTGAAGTGGGCCGTGCCGGCGATCGTCGCCGGCTATCTGCGCGGCGTGCCGATCCTGCGCGGCGCGCGGCCGTCGTGCACCGCGTCGATCGTCGGCAATCGCGTGCTGGGCGGGATGCGGCTGCCGGAGGAGTTCGTCCGGCATCGCGTGCTCGACCTGATCGGCGATCTCGCGCTGGCCGGTGCGCCGCTGCTCGCGCGCGTGAGCGCGCTGCGGCCGAGCCACGAGATGAATTTCCGGCTGGTCGATGCGTTGCTGGCCACGCCCGATGCGTGGCAGTGGGCCGACTTTTCCGACGCGTGACACCACGCCTTTTAAAAATACGCGGCGTAACATAGCGTCTTTTCGAGATACAGCGAAGGAAGCAATGGCACTGGGAGAGCATCTTCGCCAGCAACTGGCGGCGAAAGCGCTGAAACGGCAACTGGAGCGCGCGACCGACGCCGCGGCGGCGCCCGGCGTGCCGGGCACGCCGGCGGCGCAGGCCACGTCGGCGCGCAGCCGCTTCGAATCGATGCCGCAGTATCAGCAGGTCCGGATCATGCGCGAGATGGGCGAGAAGCTGCGGGTCGACTCGCCGTTTTTCCGCGTGCACGACGGCGTCGCCGGAGCGACCACGCAGATCGGCGGCCGCGAATACCTGAACTTCGCGAATTACAACTACCTGGGCCTGGCCGGCGATCCGGCGGTGTCCGCGCGCGCGAAAGCCGCGATCGACCGCTACGGCACGTCGGCCTCGGCGAGCCGGATGGTCGCGGGCGAGCGGCCGGTGCAGCGCGAGCTCGAGCGGGCGCTGGCCGGCTTCTACGAGACCGACGACTGCGTCGCGTTCGTGAGCGGCCATGCGACCAACGTGACCGTGATCGGCGCGCTGTTCGGCCCGGGCGACCTGGTGGTCCACGACGCGCTCGCGCACAACAGCATCGTGCAGGGCGCGCAGTTGAGCGGCGCGAAGCGGCTGAGCTTCGCGCACAACGACTGGCAGGCGCTCGACGAGCTGCTGTCGCGCGTGCGCCGCGAATACCGGCACGTGCTGATCGCGATCGAAGGGCTGTACAGCATGGACGGCGATTTCCCCGACCTGCAGCGCTTCGTCGACGTGAAGACACGCCACGGGGCATTCCTGCTGGTCGACGAGGCGCATTCGCTCGGCGTGCTCGGCGCGACCGGCAAGGGCATCCGCGAGCATGCTGGCGTCGCGCCCGACCAGGTCGACATGTGGATGGGCACGATGAGCAAGACGCTGGCCGGTTGCGGCGGTTTCATCGCCGGCTGTCAGCCGCTCGTCGACATGCTGCGCCATCTGGCGCCGGGTTTCCTGTACAGCGTCGGGCTCGCGCCGACGCTCGCCGCGGCGTCGCTGGCTGCGCTCGAACGCCTGCAGGCCGAGCCGGAGCGCGTCGCGCAACTGCAGGCGCGCGGGCGGCAGTTCCTGACCGAGGCGCGTGCCGCCGGGTTGAATACGGGCACGAGCGCCGGGTATGCGGTCGTGCCGGTGATCACGGGTAGTTCGCTGAAGGCCGCCCAGTGGGCGAACGCGATGTTCGACGAAGGGATCAACGTGCAGCCGATCTTCTATCCGGCCGTCGAGGAAAAGGCCGCGCGGCTGCGCTTTTTCATCTGTTCGACGCATGAGCCGGAGCAGATCAGTCGGGCGGTTGCCGTGTTGTCGCGTCTTGCAGGGCGCAGTGCGTGACGCGGGGCGTCGCGGTTTCGCAAGCGGTTCCGCGCGCCGGTGAACCGGCGCGGTTTCGCGCGGCCGATGCGGATGACGCGGCAGCATGCGCGCCGCTCGTGTTTGCGTCCGGTGTGGCCGAATTCGGCTTCTTTCTTGGCGAAAGCGACGCGCGCTGCATCGCTTTCCTGCAACAGGCATTCCGGTCGCGCCACGGACGCTTCTCGTGGCGCCGGCATCGCGTCGCAGTCGCCGACGATGGCACGGTGCTCGCGGTGATGGCGATTCACGACGGGCGGCGGACGACGTTCGACGACGTGCACGTCGTGTGGGCATTGATGCGCTTCTTTGGGCTGCGCCGTACGATCGGCCAGCTGCTACGCGGGCTGGTGCTCGAGACAGAGATTCCGGCGCCGAAGCGTTCGCAGATTTTGATCGCACATTGCGCGACGGACGCGCGCCAGCGCGGCACGGGCATCTTCACCGCGCTGTTTCGCGACGCGCTCGATGCCGGCGCGTTGCCGGCCGACGGCAGCCGTGACGTCGTGCTCGACGTGCTGACGTGCAACGTGCGCGTCCGCGCGCTGTACGAACGCCTCGGGTTCGTGGCGCTACCGCGGCTGCGCGCGCGTTCGCGCAGGTTGCCGGGCGAGCTCGATTCGATTCGGATGCGGTTTGATCGTCGCGGCCAACCAAGACAGCGGGCCGATGTGGCGTAACGCGGACAGTTCAACCGCCGGTCGCCACAATAGCGCGCCGAAAAAGAAGAAGGGAGCGGGGGCGCTGGCGGCCCGATGGCCGCGCCAGTATCAGCCGTTCAACGGCAATTTCTGCATGATCGCGTGCACGCATTCCAGCGGACTTGCTTCGCCGGTGCGCACATGCACGTCGGGCAATACCGGTTTTTCATAGGTCGATTCGATGCCGGTGAACTGCCGAATGGTCCCTTGCCTTGCCAACGCATACAGCCCCTTGGGGTCGCGCGCTTCCGCCACATCCAGCGCGACGTCGACGAAGACTTCGAAAAACCTGCCCTGCGGAAAACGTGCGCGCGCTTTGGCGCGTGCCTCCCGGAACGGCGAGATCAGCGCAACGATGACGACGAGCCCCGCATCCACCATCAGGCGCGCGACCTCGGCCGTTCGACGAATGTTCTCGTGGCGGTCTGCGTCGCTGAATCCCAGGTCCTGATTCAATCCTTCGCGAAGCTGGTCGCCGTCCAGCAGGAAAGTCCGCAGGCCGCGCGTGTCGAGTTGTTCCTTCAGTAGATTCGAGAGCGTCGATTTGCCGGCACCGGAGACACCGGTGAGCCATACCACGAAGGCATGGTCCTGCTTCATGCTGGAAAGCACGGATTGGTCGCCCGTCAGCATGACAGGGAGTGGGTTTTGGAGATCTTGAGTCATCTCGGAGTCGATGTGCCGGTAGCTGCGTCGCTACTTTATTGTGATGCGGATTCATCCGTCGGCGAATTGTAACGTGCCTTTTCAAAATTCGTAACTTGAATATTTTAATCAGGAATAAGCGTTCGCCCTCTCGCGGCACGACGATGTGCGAGCCCTGTCCGTCAGGTAATGATTGCCGATTCGCCGTAATAATTCGAAATGACGGCGTGTCGCCGACGCGGTGGAAGGTGCGTACAATATCGCCCCCGTTTTATCGCCCGCTGGATTTTCGGTATGTCCCGATCACGCCCGTGCCACGAGGGCAATGGGGCAGACGATTTGCGTCGGAATTCGTTGGAAGAACGGTGACGATTGTTCGTCGACGTGTCGCGGAATTCCTCGTACCTATGTTGTCGCGCGTACGTCGATTATCGCCCTGGATTCCTGGCCGGAATCAAATCGCAAGAGTATTAATTTTTTATTCGGCGAAAATTTCAGTAGTGCGCAGGTCTGCTTTCGTCATGCGATTCCGTCGCTCATTATCGAATTGGGGAATTATCTCAGGCCCGTTGCCCGATCGTATTCGTCGGCAGATGATTCGTATCGCTTTCGATTGATTCGGCGGTACCGATCGCCGGTCCGTCAAAACGGATTGCCGCAACTGCCGTATCGCGCCGAAGTATTCGACACTTGGAATACGCCCGATTTCGTCAGGACTGCGGCATGTCACTTGTGCCGCGGCCCGAACGGCCGCTGCTGCACGTCGGCGCCGTGCGCGACGATCGCCATCCCCTCCGGCACTTCCTCCCACGCGCCGCGCAGGTCGACGAGCGGCTCCGACACGACCATGAACGCATCGTCGCCGGCTTCGGCGATGCGCGGGTTATGCGGATACAACTCGTGCAGGTGCTTGAACGACGTGCTGTGGAACAGCGATCGCGATTGCCGTTCGCTCGAGTAACGCACCGCGACGATCCGTTCGCCATCGGTCGCGCAGATCGTCATGTTGAGCGGATCGGCGACGCGATGCCGCGCGGCGGTTTCCTCCACTACGCCGACCATCCGTTCGAGCGCCGGCAGCGGCGCCTGCTCGAGACCGTACGTCAGCGCGAGACGGAACATCAGCTCGGAGTCGGTCGAGCCTTCGAGCGTCGGGAACAGCGCAGGATCGACCTTCATCGTCAGGTCGCGACGCAGCTTGTGGAAGTCGCGGATCAGCCCGTTGTGCGCGAACAGCCAGCGGCCGTGGCGGAACGGATGGCAGTTGGTTTCCTGCACGGGCGTGTCGGTTGCCGCGCGAATATGCGCGACGAACATTCGCGAGCGGATCGCACGCGCGGCTTCGCGCAGGTTGCGGTCGTTCCACGCGGGATGCACGGAGCGATAGCGGAACGGGAGTTCGTCGGGGTGCCCGTACCAGCCGATGCCGAAGCCGTCGCCGTTGGTGGTCGTCGCGCCCAGCTCCGAATGCAGGCTCTGGTCGATCAGCGAATGCTTCGCGCGGAACAGCACGGTTTCCAGATGGATCGGATTACCCGTATAGGCGAGCCAGCGGCACATGAAGCGCTCCTTCACGATGTGTATCGTTCGCGCATGGTAGCCGACTCCGCGACGCTTACGCGCCCAGGCGCGTCACCCGCACGCGCTTCGTACATCGCCGTCCGCGCGATGCGCGATCGCCCGGCCATGCGGCCGGGCGCAACACGACAAATACGGTGCGGCCCGACGGTCGTGCCGCAGCCGCCGGCTCAATCGCCGAGCGCGTCCATCACACGCGCCGAATAGACGAGCGCCGCGCCCGCATTCAACGCAATCGCGACGCCGAGCGCTTCCGCCACTTCCTCCTTGGTTGCGCCATGCTTGGCCGCTTCGGCCGTATGCACGGCGATACAGCCGTCGCAGCGCGTCGTGACGGCCACCGCGAGCGCGATCAGTTCGCGTGTCTTCGCGTCGAGATGGCCGGTCTTGGCGCCTGCGCCGGACAGCGCCTTGTAGCCGGCCAGCGTATCGGGCGACAGCTTGGCGATGTCGCCGATACGCGTCGAGAGTTCCTTCCGGTATTCGTTCCAGTTCAGCATGATGCGTCCTTGTCGAGAAGAGTGAGGAGGGCGGCGGGTGCCGCGATCTCGGGCGATGCAGGGCTATTCTGAGCGCTCGCGCTGATAGTTTCGATACGCTAGAGTGTCGATTTTTAGCGCAATCGTCTCATGGATGCATTGAGTCAACTGCTGTCGCTCGGTCGCAGCCATGTCGAGCTCGACGTGCGCTGCCTGCTCGACGGCCCGTTCGCGATGCCGCACGACCCGCTGCCGCCCGGCGAGGCGGCGTTCCATCTGGTGCTGGCCGGAACCTGCCGGCTGCGTGCCGCCGACGGGCGCACGCTGGAACTCGCGGACGGCGATTTCGTACTGCTGCCCGCCGGTGGCGCGCACGACCTGCTCGACGCGGCGGGCAGCCGGTCGAAGCCGCTCGTGCCGCTGCGCGATTCGAGTGCCGGCGACGGCGCGGTGCTGCCGATCAAGTCGAATCTCGATCCGGCCGAACCGGGCAGCGCGAGCGTGGATCTGCTCTGCGGACGGTTCGTCTATGCGCGCGGCGCGGGCGAACTGCTGATGCGCACGCTGCCGCAGGTGTTGCACGTCGGCTTGCGCGACGCATCGGGCGCCGCGCCGCTGCAACTGCTGACGAGCGTGCTGCGTACCGAAGCGTCGAACATGCAGCCGGGCGCCGGCGCGATCGTGAACGCGCTTGGGCAGACGCTGCTCGCGTATGCACTGCGTGCATACGGCCGCGGCGCGCGCGTGCCGTCCGGCTGGCTCGCGCTGGCGGCCGATGCGCGCCTCGGCCCGTCGGTCCGGGCCGTGCTGCAGGCGCCGGCGCAACCGTGGACGGTCGAATCGCTCGGCGCCGCGGCGGCGATGTCGCGCGCGACCTATGCGAGGCATTTCCGCGAGAAGGCCGGGATGAGCGTCGGCGCGTTCGTCGCGCAGATCAGGATGATGCATGCGTGCGCGCTGCTGCAGGACACGCAGCGCGGGCAGGCGGAAATCGGGCAGGCGGTCGGCTACCAGTCCGAGGCCGCATTCGGCAAGGCGTTTCGCGCGGTGCTCGGCACGACGCCGGGGCGCTGGCGGCGCGCGGCGCGAAACGTGAACCTGCGAGCGCGCGCGTCGTGACGCGCGCCAAAGCTGCTACCATGCGCAAAACGCTGTTCAACGAAAACGATTTCGAACAACAAGAAAGAGAGGGCAAAGCAATGAACCAGACCACCATCCAGCAACCGTCGTTCGCGTTCGTGGCCGCGTCGTGGGCCGCGCTGCTCGCCGGTTTCGCGGCATTCCTGATCGGGCTCTGGAACGCCGGCATGCAGCTCAACGAGAAGGGCTACTACTTCACCGTGCTGGTGTTCGGCCTCTATGCGGCGATCTCGCTGCAGAAGAGCGTGCGCGACCGCGCGGAAGGCATTCCCGTCACCGGCATCTACTACGGTCTCAGCTGGATCGCGCTGCTGCTGTCGATCGCGCTGCTGATCGTTGGCCTGTTCAACGCGACGCTTCAATTGAGCGAGAAGGGCTTTTACGCGATGTCGTTCGTGCTCGCGCTGTTCGGTTCGGTGGCCGTGCAGAAGAACACGCGCGATTTGCAGAACGCGAAGCCGCGCTATACCGACGCCGATTCCGCGCCGTCGATCCAGGAGTGAAGGCACGCGCCGCGGGCGCTCGCCGAGGCCGCCCGTTGCGCGATGAGGTCTGCGGCGGAACGTATCCATCGGGGCGCCGCAGCGCGACCGTCCGTTCGTTTCATCCATGCCGTCGCGCAGGGCGATGGTGATGTTCTGGATACCGAACTTTGTGGCCGTACTGAGTACGTGCGACGGTTGGGTTGTGTGACAAGTCCGGCGGGGCCTATGGCGAGCCTATCGGGGACGTCGGAGTGCGACACAAAAGCGGCAGACGCAAAAAAGCCTCCGCGAAGGAGGCTTTTTTGCACTATCGAAGATAGTTGGTAGGGTGGGAGGGACTCGAACCCTCGACTCTCTGATTAAAAGTCAGATACTCTAACCAACTGAGTTACCACCCCACGTTCTTGAAACTGGTCGGTTCGTTGCTTCAGCAACTTGGGCAACGACCTAAAGAGCAAAAGATTATAGCGACGGGTTGCAGGGCTGTCAACAACCCGTCACGATAATTATTTGATCGTTTCGAGCTTGCCCTGGGCCGTCTGCGCCGCGTTCGACCCGGCGTACTGCGACACGACCTGCTCGAACGTCTTCTTCGCGGCCGCCTTCTGGCCTTGCTCGAGCTGGTTCGTGCCGATCGCCACGAGGGCGTCGGCCGCGCGCGGGTGCTGCGGGAACTTGCTGACGATCCCTTGCCACGTCGCGGTCGAACCGCGGTAGTCGCGCAGCGCGTATTGCGCGTTGCCGTACCAGTACTGCGCGGTCGGCTGATAGGGGCTCTGCGGATACTTCGCGATGAACGCACGGAACGACGCCGCCGCCGCCTTGAAGTTGCCGTTGCGGAACTGCTGCTGCGCCGCGCTGAGCGCATCCGTTTCACCCGGCTGCACGGTGCCTTCGACACCATCGATCGTCGCCTGCTGCGGCTCGAACTTCTTGAGCCGCGTGTCGAGATCCTGGTAGTACTCCTTCTGCTGCCGCTCGAGCGTCGTCAGCCGGTTCGTCAGATCCTCGTTCTCGCCGCGCAGCGTCGCGACCTGCTGATTCAGCTGGTCGATACGGCCGGATTGATCGAGGATCGTACGCTGGGCGGCCGACAACTGGCTCGACAGGTTGTCGCTCTTGCTGCGCAGATCGAGTACGGCACGGCGCGCTTCGTTGTCGTCGAACATGCCGGCGTGCGCCGGCGCGGCCGACCACGCCGCGCCCGCGACGCAGAATGCTGCGGCAACGCGCAGCCAGGTTAAACGGTGCGTCATACGGCGATTCTTCCGTTACTTACTGTTGGTAGACGAGGTCGGCGCGACGGTTCTGCGCCCACGATGCTTCGTCGTGACCCGTTGCCTGCGGCTTTTCCTTGCCGAGGCTCACGGCTTCCATTTGCGAATCGTTCACGCCGAGCAGGGCCATCGCACGGCGCACGGCTTCCGCACGCTTCTGGCCCAGCGCGAGGTTGTACTCGCTCGTGCCGCGTTCGTCGGTGTTGCCCTGGATCAGCACGTGGCGTTGCGGGTGGCTCTTCAGGTACTGCGCGTGCTGCTGCATCAGCGGCTGGTACTCGTCCTTCACCGAATAGCTGTCGAAATCGAAGTAGATGCTGCGCTTCGCGAGCGGGCTGTTCGGGTCGTTCAGCGGATCGACGTTCACTTGCGCGACATTGTCGGCGCTCGGCTGCGTGCTGACCGCGCCCGCGTTGTTCGCCTTGTCGTCGAGCTTCACGCCCGACTTGCACGCTGCGAGCGCGCTGATCATCATCACGGCCAGGGCCAGACGAGCTTTATTCGACATCATGGTTACTCTCCTTGTGGTCATTGCATGAAGGGCCCCCACGACGGCTCGCGAACGGAGCCGCCCTGGACGGACAGGATCTGTGGCGGCGCGCTGCCGTCGGAGGGCACTGCAGCCAGAACGTTGCGACCGCCCGACTGGGTCGCGTACAGAAGGTACTGGCCGTTTGCCGCGAAGCTCGGCGATTCGTCGCGATTGGTGTTCGTGATGGCGTTCGCCGCGCCGGTCTGCAGATCCTGAACGTACAGCTTGAAGCCCCCACCCGTGCGGGAGATGTAAGCGAGCAGCTTGCCGTCCGGGCTCACGCGCGGGCTCGTGTTGTAGCTGCCGGTGAAGGTCACGCGCTGTGCGGCGCCGGCGCTTTCGCCCTGTGCGGGCATCCGGTAGATTTGCGGCGCACCGCCACGGTCGCTCGTGAAGTAGATCCAGCGGCCGTCCGGCGAGTAGAACGGTTCGGTATCGATCGAGCTGCTCTGCGTGAGACGGCGCAGGCCGCCGCCGTTCGCGTTGACCGTATAGATTTGCGTATTGCCCGTCAGCGACAGCGCGACCGCGAGCGTGTTGCTGTCCGGCGACCATGCCGGTGCGCTGTTGTTGCCCTTCTGGTCGGAGACCATGTAGCGTTTGCCGGTCGGCAGGTCATGGATGTAGACGATCGGCTTCTTGCGCTCGAACGACACGTACGCGACCTTCGTGCCGCTCGGCGACCAGGCCGGCGAGATGATCGGTTCGGTGCTCGACAGCGCGATGCGTGCGTTCTGGCCGTCCGAATCCGAAATCTGCAGCTGGTAGCGGTTACCGGTCTTGATCACGTACGACAGGCGCGTGGCGAACACGCCGCGCACGCCGAGCAGCTTCTGGTAGATGTAGTCGGCGATCTTGTGGCCGGCCGTGCGCAGCGTGGTGTCGGTGGCCGTCAGCGACAGGCCGCCGAGGCTTTGCTGCTTCACGGTGTCGTACAGGATGAAGTTGACCTTGTACTGGCCGTTTGCGTCGCGGTTCACGCTGCCGGCCACGAACGCATTCGCGCCCTTGGCCTTCCATGCGCCGAGATCGACAGATGCGGTCTCCGGCACGGGCGTGCTGCCGGCGTCGATGTTGGTGAATTTGCCGCTGCGGGCGAGGTCGGCGCGAACGATCGACGTGACCTGCTGCGGCAGGTTCGCCTCGTTCGTGAAATTCGCGGTGGCGATGGGGAACTGGGTCGACCCGACACCGGTGATCAGCACGTTGACCTGGGCGTTAGCGGCGCTGCCGGCCGTAATCAGACACGAGGCCACGAGTGCCCTGAAACCTAGCTTTGTCATCAAACTCATGCTTCTTGCTTCCCGTATGGCTTGGATCGCTGCGCAACGGCAGAGACAGTAAAAATACCCGATTCGTTCCCATCTGACAGCGACGCCCGGAGTGTAAGCGCATTTCGTTTCACTCCGCCGCCTTGAAGGTGATCGTAATGTCAGACGGGGTACGACCGTTAGAATCGGGCGGCAACGGGACCGATGCGTGGATCGCATTGACCACGGCTTGATCCCACCCCGAATTCCCGCTCGAGCGGGAGACCGATGCGCTCAATACGTCACCGGACGGCGTGCACCGAATCTTGACGACGGTAGTCAGGCCTGCCCGCTCGCCGCCCCAAACGATGTTCGGCTTGACGCGGCGGCGCACCTTGTCGGCATAGCCGGGCGTGGCGGCATTGCCGCCGGAGCCCGTGCCCGTGCCGCTTTTCGCGAGGCCTTCGCCGCCGCCTTCGCCGGCGCCGGACAGCCCCTGCAACTGCGCGAGGCGGGCACTGCGCTCGCGGTCGAGCTTCGCGTTCGCTGCCGCATTGGCCTTCGCGCGCGCCGCGGCTTCGGCCTTCGCCTTGGCCTGCGCTTCCGCCTTTGCCTTCGCGGCTGCGTCGGCCTTTGCCTTCGCCGCCTGCTGCGCTTCGAGCTGAGCCTGCTTTTGCTGCTGGAGTTTCTGCTGTTCGAGCTTCTGCTGCTCGGCGAGCTGCTGTTGCTTGAGTTTCTCGGCCTGCTTCTGTTTGTCGCGTTCCGCGGCTTTCTGGGCGGCGAGCGCGGCGGCCTGTTGCGCGGCGAGCTGTGCGCGGCGCGCCTCCTCTTCCTGCTGGGCCTTCAGTTGCTGCGCGCGGCGTTGCTGCTCGAGCTGCGCTTCGCGCGCGGCCGCTTCCTGCTGACGCTTCTTCTGCTGCAGCGCGATGTCGGCCTGTTCGTCGCGCACCGGGGGAGGGGGCGGCGCGACCTTCGCGGGCGGCGTGGGCGCGACGACGGGCCGCGGCGCGGGGACGTCGGGTACTTCGGTCCACAGCTCGGCTTCGGCGCCGGCCGGCGTGCTGTTCTGCCACTGCACGCCGTGATAGAGGAACAGCGCGAGCAGCACGTGCATCAGCGCGGCGAGCGCGAACGCGCGCCACGTCCCACGCTCGCGGGGAGGCTGGAGCGGGTACGCGGATCTGCGCGTGGATTGCTGCCGGTTCATTGCGATTTGACGAGGAGGCCGACGCGCTTGACGCCGCGCGCCTTCAGATCGGACATCACGGTCATGACGGCATCGTACTGCACGGTCTTGTCGGCGGCGATCACGACCGGCTGGTCAGGGTGATCGGCCTGCCGGGCCGAGATGAAGCTGTCGAGCTCGGCCTTCGTCATCGTGTCTTCCTGGGTCGCGCCCGAGTCGCCCTTGTACTTGACGCTCATCGTGCGGTCTGCCTTGATGTTGACGACGACGGGCGGCGTCTGCTCCTGCGGCGCGGCGTTGCCGACGGTCGGCAGATTGATGATCGACGGCGCGACGAGCGGTGCGGTGACCATGAAGATCACGAGCAGCACCAGCATCACGTCGATGTACGGCACGACGTTGATGTCGGCCATCGCGCGGCGCGAGCGGCCGCCGCGCATGCTGGATCGGATGGGGCTTCCTGCCATGGCGCGCTCCTTACTGGGCCTGACGCTGCAGGATGTTCGAGAACTCTTCGATGAAGGTCTCGAAGCGGATCGCGAGGCGGTCGATGTCATGCGCGTAGCGGTTGTACGCGACCACCGCCGGAATCGCGGCGAACAGGCCGATCGCGGTGGCGACGAGCGCTTCGGCGATACCGGGCGCGACGTTCGCGAGCGTGGCCTGCTGCACGTTCGCAAGGCCGCGGAACGAGTTCATGATCCCCCAGACCGTGCCGAACAGACCGATGTACGGGCTGACCGAGCCGACCGACGCGAGGAACGCGAGGTTGGCTTCGAGCACGTCCATTTCACGCTGGAACGACGCGCGCATCGCGCGGCGCGCACCGTCGAGCACGAGGCCCGGATCGCTGAGGCGTTTTTCCTTCGCCTTGAGGAATTCGCGCATCCCCGATTCGAAGATCCGCTCGAGCGCGCCGATCGTGTGGCGGTTGTTGGCTGCGCTCTGGTACAGCGCCTGTAGGTCGCCGCCCGACCAGAAATCCTTCTCGAAGCGTTCGGTTTGCGCGCGCGCGCGGCGGATCGCGAACCACTTGCGGAAGATGAAGGTCCACGACATCAGCGACAGCAGCAGCAGCAGTCCCATCACGGCCTGGGCCAGCACGCTCGCGTTGAGGACGAGGGAAATGATCGACAGGTCTTGAGCAGTATTCATAGAGGTTTGAGTAACGTCCCTTCGGGAGTGCCCGGCAAGGGCGTCCGGTGTGCGTGCGGCGCGGCGCGCCGGCCATGCCTGACGCCGAACCTTGCTTAGTATCGAATCAGAACGGCAAGTTCATAGGCTGTGTCTAAACGGCGCTCATGCGAGCTTCGTTGACAGGTCAGCCTGCCCGGCGTCGTCGATGACGGGCCCGCGTTGCAGCGCGTCGAGCACGGCCGGCGGGATGGCCGCGGGCCGGATGCCGTGACGGTCGACGCAGCCGAGGCGGATGTGCCCGGCCACGAGCAGCGTGTCGCCACACCAGGCTTCCTGCGTGAATTCCACCGACGCGCGGCCGATGCGTCCGGGCCGGCTCGTGATCGTCAGCGTGTCGTCGAGTCGCGCCGGCGCGCGGTAGTCGAGCGACGTGCTGCGCACGATGAAGATCGCGCCGGTATCGTCGGCGAGCCGGCGCTGGTCGACGCCGCACGCGCGAAGCCACTCGGTGCGGGCGCGCTCGAAGAACTTCAGGTAGTTGGCATAGAAGACGATGCCGCCTGCATCGGTATCCTCGTAGTACACGCGCACCGGCCAGGTAAAGCCGGACGGCGCTTCCGGGGAGCGGGTAGGCTGAGTCATGGCGCGCATTCTACCGGAACGCAGGAACCGGATTCGTTACGGTTTCGTAACGGAATGTAGTGCGACGCGGCACACCGCGGGCCGGCCGGAGGCGGCCGCGGTCGTGCGCAATGCGTCAGCCGCGATGGATCGCGAGGCCGGCCGGCGCCTGGGCGACCGGCATCATCTCGATCGTATTGATGTTCACGTGCGCCGGGCGCGTCGCGATCCAGTAGATCGTGTCGGCGATGTCCTCGGACGTGAGCGGCTGGACGTTCTGGTACACGTTCGCCGCCTTCGCGTCGTCGCCGCGGAAGCGGACGTTCGAGAATTCCGTGCCGCCGCACAGGCCCGGCTCGATGTCGGTCACGCGCAACGGCGTGCCGATCAGGTCGGCGCGCAGGTTCAGACTGAATTGTCGGACAAAAGCCTTGGTTGCGCCGTATACGTTTCCGCCCGGATACGGATAGGTGCCGGCAACCGAACCGAGGTTGAAGATATGGCCGCGGCCGCGCTCGATCATGCCGGGCAGCAGCGCATGCGTGACGGTCACGAGGCCCGAGCAGTTCGTATCGATCATGGTCTGCCATTCGTCGAGGCTGGCCTTATGGGCCGGCTCGACGCCAAGCGCGAGGCCGGCGTTGTTGACGAGCACGTCGAGCGCCGCGAATTCGGCGGGAAGGGCGGCCGGCACGGCTTCGACGGCCGCGCGGTCGCGTACGTCGAGCTCGAGCGGCAGAAGGGCATCGCCGAGCTCGGCGGCGAGCGCATCGAGACGATCCTTGCGGCGCGCGGTCGCGACCACGCGGTGGCCTCCCTTCACGAAGGCACGGGAGATGGCGGCGCCGAAACCGGCGGACGCGCCTGTGACGAACACGATCATTACTGCTCCTGGTCGGTGACGTGATAGCGGGTGGAATCCTGCAAGCCTACTGAGAATGCCGCACCGCGGCAAGGCGACGAAGCGTTTCGGCACGGGCGCGTAAAACCTGGCCCCAATTGATTCGGGCGCCCCGCCGCGCGGTTGCCTATTCATGACGCATCCAATACACTAATGCGCTCATCACCCCTGCGTGACTGGCGATAGAACCCTTCGGGTTCAAGGTGGAGCATCCCACCGTGAAGCGCGGGGCGCTGTTTTTGCCGTTCGCCTGGGCAGCCGTTGTGTGCCGTCGCGTGCATCGCCGGTGGCTGTCCTGCCTCGCGTCATACGGATTCTTCCGCCACGTCGAGCTGGTCTCGCCAGCAGCGCACCGTACTTGGCCACTCCGGTCAACCTGTACACACTTAACGGAAACCGTATGTTTGACAGAGCCCAAAGCACCATCGCGAACGTCGATCCCGAAATCTTTGCAGCGATCGAGCAGGAAAACCGCCGCCAGGAAGATCACATCGAGCTGATCGCGTCGGAAAACTACACGAGCCCGGCCGTGATGGCCGCGCAGGGCTCGCAGCTCACGAACAAGTACGCGGAAGGGTATCCGGGCAAGCGCTACTACGGCGGCTGCGAGTACGTCGACGTGGTCGAGCAGCTGGCGATCGACCGTGTGAAGCAACTGTTCGGCGCGGAAGCGGCGAACGTGCAGCCGAACTCCGGTTCGCAGGCGAACCAGGGCGTGTTCTTCGCGATGCTCAAGCCGGGCGACACGATCATGGGCATGAGCCTCGCGCATGGCGGCCACCTGACGCACGGCTCGCCGGTGAACATGTCGGGCAAGTGGTTCAACGTGGTGAGCTACGGCCTGAACGAAAACGAAGACATCGACTATGACGCGGCCGAGCAGCTCGCGCAGGAACACAAGCCGAAGCTGATCGTCGCGGGCGCGTCGGCGTTTGCGCTGAAGATCGATTTCGAGCGTCTGGCGAAGATCGCGAAGTCGGTCGGCGCGTACCTGATGGTCGACATGGCCCACTACGCAGGCCTGATCGCGGCGGGCGTGTACCCGAACCCGGTGCCGCACGCGGATTTCGTGACGACGACGACGCACAAGAGCCTGCGCGGCCCGCGCGGCGGCGTGATCCTGATGAAGGCCGAGTACGAGAAGCCGATCAACTCGGCGATCTTCCCGGGGATCCAGGGCGGCCCGCTGATGCACGTGATCGCGGCGAAGGCCGTGGCGTTCAAGGAAGCGCTGTCGCCGGAGTTCAAGGAATACCAGCAGAAGGTCGTCGAGAACGCGCGCGTGCTGGCCGAAACGCTGGTGAAGCGCGGCCTGCGCATCGTGTCGGGCCGTACGGAAAGCCACGTGATGCTGGTCGATCTGCGTGCGAAGAACATCACGGGCAAGGCCGCCGAAGCGGCGCTCGGCGCGGCGCACATCACGGTGAACAAGAACGCGATCCCGAACGACCCGGAAAAGCCGTTCGTGACGAGCGGCATCCGTCTCGGTTCGCCGGCGATGACGACGCGCGGCTTCGGGCCGGCGGAAGCCGAGCAGGTGGGCAACCTGATTGCCGACGTGCTGGAGAACCCGGAAGACGCAGCGACGATCGAGCGCGTACGCGCGCAGGTCGCCGAGCTGACCAAGCGTTTCCCGGTCTACCGCTGATCGCCGATGCGCTGCCCGTTCTGCCGGCATGACGACACGCAGGTCGTTGACTCGCGCGTGTCCGAAGATGGCGCCGCGATTCGGCGGCGCCGTCGCTGCTCGGCTTGCGACAAGCGTTTCACGACGTACGAGCGGGTCGAGTTGTCCCTGCCGTTCGTCGTGAAGAAGGACGGCAGTCGCACGGAATTCGACCGTCGCAAGATCGTCGCCAGCATGCAACTCGCGCTGCGCAAGCGGCCGGTTGCCGCCGACGCGATCGATGCGGCGGTCGCCCGTATCGAATATCAACTGCTCGCGACTGGCGAGCGCGAAGTGCGTAGCGAGAAGCTGGGCGAACTCGTGATGAACGAGTTGCGCGGCCTCGATACGATCGCCTATGTGCGCTTCGCATCGGTGTATCGCCAGTTCGAGGACGTTTCCGAATTTGCCGACGTGATCGAAGAGTTCCGTCGCACCTCTCCCGCCAAGACCCCACGTAAGCGCTGACGCGCTGCGTTCGTTCATCGTCTGCTCCGTTGATTCGATTCGCGCCGATTGTGTCGGCTGCGATCGCATGTCGCCAGTCGGCCGTTCGGCCAATGGCGCGCGTCCGCACGCGCCGCTACAGTCGTCGCATTACCGTGGCGGAGGACGATTGCGATGGAACTGGGCGCCCAATCCTTGAAGAATGTGGTGCAACGACCGGGCGGATTCACGCTCGTCGAGCTGATGGTCGCCATGTCGCTGGCGGCGGGGCTCGCGCTCTATGCGGTGCCCACGTTCGACCAGTGGCGCATGCGCGAACGGGTGGATGCCCGTTCGCGTGCGCTGCTCGGTGCGCTGTCGTTTGCGCGTGCCGAGGCAACGCGTCTCGGCACGCGCGTCACGCTGTGCCGTGCCGGGCGCGACGGTGTCTGTCTGCGCGCCGGCGAGCGATGCGAACCGGCCGAATGGTCGTGCGACTGGCTCGTCAGCGGGCTGGTCGACGGGCAATCGCGTGTGCTGCGACGCTACCCGCGCGATGCCGAAGTGGCCGTTTCGGGCGCCGCACATGAGCTTGCGTTTGCGCCGCCGGTCGGACAGTCGGTCGGCGGAATCCGGCGTTTCGAGGTGCGTCCGCGGCGCAGCGTGTCCGGCGCCGACGATGCGCACGCGTCGCGTTGCGTGCGGATTGCGGCAGGCGGCCGCGCGCGAGTGGTCGCCGGCCGTTGCGACGCGGTGTGATCGCCATGCGCGATGCCATGCGCGGTACGTCGTTGATCGAGGCGACGCTGGCCATCGCGTTGCTCGCCACCGTCATGCTGGCAGTCGCCGGCAGCCAGCTCGCGATGGCGCGTGCGCAGCGCGCGACGATCTGGCGCGAACGCGCGCTGTGGCTGGCCGACGCGCGTATCGAGCGCCTGCATGCTGCGGCCGCGGCCGACGACGGCCTCGCGGCGCTGGCGGCGGCGTCGTTGCCGGATGGCGCGATGACACTCGCCGGTGGGCCGGGCAGCGTCCGATATGCGATTGTCCGCTGGCGTGGCGGCAATGGAAGCGCGCCGCCGCGCTGCGACGCGGCGGGAACGTCGACGCGACCGCCATCGTGTGTCCGGATGCCATTTCGCGAGCGGGCAGGCGATGAACACTGATCGCCGTACGCGTGGGCATACGCTGCTCGAAGTGCTGATCGCGATGACCGTCGGGCTTCTCGTGCTCGCGGCGGCCGGTGCGTTATACCACGCACAGCGCATTGCGCAGCGTCGCGCGGAAGATGGGTTCAGGATGCGCGACGCGGCCACGACCGCGCTGATGCTGATCGGTCAGCAGCTCCAAATCGCAGGATTCCGGCCGCTCGATGCCGAAGCGGTATCGTCGTTGCCGCCGGTGTTCGGGTGTTCGGCGGCGCGCGTGCGGGGGAGCGGCGCACAGGTGCGCTGCGAGCCCTCGCGCCTGTCATCGGACGCGTTGCTGATCCGGTATGTCGGCGATGCCGTATCGACGTGGGCGACGGTGAGCGGTCAGGCGACGGATTGCCTCGGGCAGGGTGTCGGCGTGCCGGGCGAACCGGCGCCGGTGGAGAATCGCTTCGACGCGCATATCAGTCCGTCGACGGGCGAGCCCGAACTGTATTGCGAAGGAAGCGGTCGGCCGGGTACGCCGCAGCCCGTCGTGGCGGGAATCGATCAATTGCGCATGCGCTATCTGCGTCGCGGCGCCACGCAGTTTGTCGACGCCGATGCGATACGTGCCGACGACTGGCGCGAGGTCGTGGCCGTGCATGTCTGCGTGCGGGCGCGCGGCGAGCCGATGCGCGAACCGACGCGGCATGTCGACTGCGACGGTCGCGCCGCCTTGGCGCCGGACGGTCGTGCACGTTTGACGCTTGATCGAATCGTCGCGTTGCGGAACGTCGCGCTCCCATCCGACGTTGCGTTGCATGATGCAACGCGAGCAAGCGGGGTGGCGCGATGAGCGGAGCAGCGCAGTATGCGCGGGACACCCTCTCCCGATGCGTTGACCCAGGCCACGCGCATGAGCGCACGGTCGCGCGCGGCGACGACCGGCAGCAGAGAGCATGCGCGGACCGTTCGGCGGCGAGCTCGCGCGAGCCGCACATGCATTTGCGCTCGACCCGCCGCGCCTGGCGTCGCGACGCGGGTCTTGCGTTGCCCGCAGTGATTGCGGTCGGCGCAGCGATCGCGGCACTGACCGGCACGTGGTTCGACGCGGCATTGACGGAGTCGCGCCGCACCCGCGCGTTGTCGGATCGGTTGATCGCCTTCCACGCGGCCGATGCCGCGCTTGCCGCGTGCACCTGGCGATTGCTGCGCGGCTCGGCGCCGTATGTGAACGAAAGCGAATCGCATGCGGAACCCGTCGCATGGCGACGCATGCCGCCGCTGGCGGCGGTCGAAGCATTCGCGCCATTCGCCGGTTGGCCGACGGCCGCGCAACCGCCGCGATGCCTGATCGAGGCGTGGCGGCGTCCGGCAGGGCAGGCCGGCGAGCGCACTTACCTGGTCACCGCGCGCGGCGTCGGCGCGCACGCGTCGAGCGCCGTGTGGCTGCAACACCAGGTCGCGATACGCGACGGCCACATCGTCGTGCTGCGCTGGCGTCGTGTCGCGGCGGTGCTTCGATGAACGGCCGCCTGTCGATGGGCCGGGCGGCGGGATTCACGCTGATCGAACTGATGATCGTGCTTGCGATCGTCGCGGTGCTGGCCGGCTGGGGAATTCCGTCGTATCGCGAGCATGTCGTGCGTGTTCACCGCGCGTCGGCGGTGTCCGCGCTGTACCGTGCGGCCCAGTATCTAGAAACGCTGGACGGGGCGCCGCCTGCAGCATTGCCGGATGCGCTCGCGCACGCGCCGCCGGACGGGCATGCCGTGTATCGATTGACGCTCGGGCGGCCCGACGGCGACGATTCGCCGGTGAGCTACGAACTGGCAGCGACGCCGCTCGACACCGGCCCGATGCGCGACGATGCATGCGGCACATTCACGCTGCGCTCGGACGGCACGAAGGGCAATGCAGGAACCGATGACGCCGATGAACCGGGCGCCGTCTGCTGGGGCGGGCGCTGAGTTCGCAAGGAAGGCGCGCAGCGGCTATGGCCGTGCGCGCGGGGATGCCGACGGTCAGTCGTCGTGTGCGTCGAGCCCGCGCTCGTCGCGGGACTGCTTCCAGATCCGGTAGACCTCCCACGCGGCGAAGCCGAGCGTGCCCCACTTCAACGCGGGGCCCGCACTCGCGCGCAGCAGCGAGCGAACGGGTTTCGCCAGCACGAGCGACGCGAGCGAGCTCAACATCGGATACTGGTTGACGAGCTGACCGAGGCTTGCGTTCAGGTTCTTCGCCGACTGGCCGAACTTGTGGGAGGACAGGCCGGGGATGAACACCTTGAGCCAACTGAAGCGCGTGACGGCCTGACGCATTTCGGCGGCGGCTTCCGCGAGTTCGAGCCGCTCGACTTCGGATCGCAGGATCAGCAATTCCTTGCGGAGCGCGCGGTGCTGCGATGCGCTCCAGTTCGATCGCGACGAATGGGAGCGGGATGAATTGCCCGTGATGTTCTGGCTCATGGCGCGTCGGCGAGATAGGTGGGAGGGATGAGCGCGAGGGCGTTCACGACTTGCCGCGGAACAGGTCGCGGTCTTTCTCGAGTTCGGCGAGCGTCGCCTCGAACACGGTCGGCGCGTCGCGCAGGCCCGAGCGGGCCTTCAGCGCGCACACGATGCCGCCAACGGCATACAGCGCGGTGATCGCGGCGAGCGCCTGCCAGCGGTAGGTATCCCAGAACGCGATCGCGACCAGCACGGTCAGGCTGATGAGCGCCATCGTCGCGAGCATCATCGCGGCGAGTCCGAGGAACAGCACGCCCATCAGGCGCTCCTTCTCCTCGGCGAGCTCGATGCCCACCAGTTCGAGGCGCGTCTGCAGAAGGCCGATGGCGGAGCCGACGAGGCGGCGCAGCGGTCCTTGACCGGACGGCTGCGAGGGGGTGTCTGTCGTCATGGATGAGGGGCTTGCGCGTGCAGTGAGCAGCTAGGACAAAGCCGGCCGGCGCAGCCGGCTGGCTTCGACGCCCGCGGGCCGCGCGACGCGGCCTGCGGGACGAAACGGCGCCAAGCGCGTTACTTGCGGTTGATCAGCAGGCCGATCAGCACGCCGACGCCGGCGGCCACGCCGATCGACGTCCACGGATGCTCGTGCACGTAGTCGTCGGTCGCGCGCGCGGCCTTCTTGCCTTTCTCGACCACCACGACCTGGACGTCGGCCGCCTTTTCCTTGGCCTGCTTCAGGCGAGACATGGCCTTCTCGCGCAGCTCGGCCGCACGGTCGCCCGTGCTGCTCGCCGCTTGCTTGAGCAGGTCTTCGGCGTCCGAGAGAACGGTTTTGATATCCGACATCAGTTTCTCCTTGTTGATTTCCGACATTGCAACTCCCTTCGTGCTGTCATGCTGCAGGTTCACATCGTAGCGAAACCCCTGCCTGCTGGCGAGCCGGGAAGACACACGGCGGCAGCGCAAGACTGCATGGTAAACGACTTGTAATCATGAACAGAGCGACAAAGGATTGAAAAGTTTCCCTCGCGGCCCTCCGCCCTGCGACGACGCCGGGTAAAAATGACAAAAAAGTATGAATATCAAACGGAATAATCGTTCGCACGGCCCATTGCTTCCCGTAAGCTGATGGACTGCCTCGCGCTGTCCGGCGCGCGGTTTCAACCAGCATCGTTCGAGGAGGGAACATCATGAGTCTGCGTCTTGGCGACATCGCACCGGATTTCGAGCAGGAATCGAGCCTGGGCACCATCAAGTTTCACGAGTGGCTCGGCAACAGCTGGGGTGTCCTGTTCTCCCATCCGGCCGACTACACGCCGGTGTGCACGACCGAACTCGGGCTGACCTCGAAGCTGAAGGGCGAATTCGAGAAGCGCAACGTGAAGGTGATCGCGCTGTCGGTCGACGGCGTCGAATCGCACAAGGGCTGGATCAACGACATCAACGAAACGCAGTCGACGGTCGTGGGCTTCCCGATCATCGCCGACGCGGATCGCAAGGTATCGCAGCTGTACGACATGATTCACCCGAACGCGAACGAAACGCTGACGGTGCGTTCGCTGTTCGTGATCGACCCGAACAAGAAGGTGCGGCTCACGATCACCTATCCGGCCAGCACGGGGCGCAACTTCGACGAAGTGCTGCGCGTGATCGATTCGTTGCAACTGACCGACAATTACAAGGTCGCGACGCCCGGCAACTGGAAGGACGGCGACGACGTCGTGATCGTGCCGTCGCTGCAGGATCCGGAAGAGTTGAAGAAGCGCTTCCCGAAGGGCTTCAACGCGGTGCGTCCGTATCTGCGCCTGACGCCGCAGCCGAACAAGTAAGCAGCGGCAGCCCGGAGCTGCGGCTCCGATGACGAAGGCCCGCCCGGCAGCGATGCCGGGCGGGCCTTTTCCGTGGCGGCATGCGCGTGCGCGGCATCGCTGCCGCGTGCGTCATGGCCGGATCGTCAGAAAAATGCCTGGATACCCGTCTGCGCGCGGCCGAGGATCAGCGCGTGGATGTCGTGCGTGCCTTCGTACGTGTTGACCACCTCGAGGTTCACGAGGTGGCGCGCGACGCCGAATTCGTCGGAGATGCCGTTGCCGCCGAGCATGTCGCGCGCGAGGCGGGCGATGTCGAGCGCCTTGCCGCACGAGTTGCGCTTCATGATCGACGTGATTTCGACGGCGGCCGTGCCTTCGTCCTTCATCCGGCCGAGGCGCAGCACGCCTTGCAGGCCGAGCGTGATTTCGGTCTGCATGTCGGCGAGTTTCTTCTGAATCAACTGGTTCGCGGCGAGCGGCCGGCCGAACTGCCGGCGGTCGAGCACGTACTGGCGCGCGGTGTGCCAGCACGACTCGGCGGCGCCGAGCGCGCCCCACGCGATCCCGTAGCGCGCCGAGTTCAGGCAGGTGAACGGGCCGCGCAGGCCGCTCACGTTCGGCATCAGGTTCTCTTCGGGCACGAACACCTCATCGAGGACGATCTCGCCGGTGATCGATGCGCGCAGCCCGACCTTGCCGTGGATCGCCGGCGCCGACAGGCCCTTCCAGCCCTTCTCGAGGATGAAGCCGCGGATCGCGTCCTTGCCGTTTTCTTCCAGCTTCGCCCACACGACGAACACGTCGGCGATCGGCGAGTTGGTGATCCACATCTTCGCGCCGGACAGCGAGTAGCCGCCCGGCACCTTCTTCGCGCGCGTGACCATGCTGCCCGGATCGGAACCGTGGTTCGGCTCGGTCAGGCCGAAGCAGCCGATCCATTCGCCGGTCGCGAGCTTCGGCAGGTATTTCTGCTTCTGCGCGTCGGAGCCGAACTCGTGGATCGGCACCATCACGAGCGACGACTGCACGGACATCATCGACCGGTAGCCCGAATCGACGCGCTCGACTTCGCGCGCGATCAACCCGTAGCTCACGTAGTTGAGGCCGGGGCCGCCGTATTCCTCGGGAATCGTCGGGCCGAGCAGGCCGACCTCGCCCATCTCGCGAAAGATGGCCGCGTCGGTGCGTTCGTGGCGGAACGCTTCGGTGACGCGCGGCGCGAGCTTGTCCTGTGCGTACGCCTGCGCGGCATCGCGGACCATTCGCTCTTCCTCGGTCAGTTGCTGGTCGAGCAGCAGCGGATCGTCCCAATGAAAAGTTGCAGCACTCATCGTCTCATCTCCTGTCGGCCCGAGTGGCGCTGACTCGGCCCCATGCTTTGCGGTCGGTCGGAGCGGGCGTCTCGGCGTCGACTCCGCCCCCGTGTTTTTCGGTCGGGCAGAGGGGGCGCTTCGGTGCTTGCTCCGGGCTGATGCGTGAAGTTCGCTTGACTTGCGTTCCGCTGTGCGGAACAATGTTTTGCAAATCGAACTCAGTGTAGCACCGGATGACACTTTCAACCATCGACGACACCCCGATCGACGAGCGCAAGTTCGTCGTCGCGCTCGCGCGCGGGCTCGACCTGCTGCGCGCCTTCCGGCCCGGCGAGACGATGCTGGGCAATCGCGATTTCGCGGAACGCACGGGCCTGCCGAAGGCGACGGTGAACCGGCTCGCCTATACGCTGACGGTACTCGGCTATCTGCGCTACGACGAGACGCTCGGAAAGTATGCGCTGGACGCCGGCGTGCTGTCGCTCGGCTACGCGCTGCTGTCGGGCTCGGGGACGATCGATCTCGCGCGGCCGCACATGCAGGCGCTGGCGCGCGAGATCGGCGCGGCGGTGTCGCTCGGCTGCCGAGACGGGCTCGACATGATCTACCTGGAGACGATCCGCAGCGAGACCGCGTTGACGCTCGGGCTCGCGCCCGGTTCGCGGCTGTCGATGCTGACGAGCTCGATGGGGCGCGCGTACCTGGCCGTGCAGCCGGAGGACGCGCGCCGCGCGCTTTATGCCGAACTGCACCGCGCGGCCGGCGGCGCGGCCGACGCCGATGCGCTCGTCGAGGCCGCGCAGCGCGCGGTGGCCGAGTTCTCGACGGGCGGTTGCTGCTATTCGTTCCGCGCGTGGCACATGGACGTGAATGCGGCGGCCGTGCCGTTTCGCGAGCCGCGCGAGGGGCGCTGGCTGATCCTGAGCTGCAGCGGCCCCGCATCGTCGATGGACGAGGGCGTGTTTCGCACGCAGGTCGGACCGCGACTGAAGGCGCTCGCGCAGCGGCTCGGGCCGACGATCTGAGCAAGCGCGCGGGCGTTGCCGTCGCGCGGCAACCGGTTGGTTCGCGCCGGGGCGGTGTAGGGCGTAAGGCGTAGAGCGTCGGGCGTAGGGCTAGGGCGTAAGGCGTAGGGAGTAGGGAGTAGGGCGTAAAGCGTAGAGCGCGGCGCCGTTGCGTATTGCGCGACGGGAGAACCGCGCTCATCATCGTTCGCGTGCTTCCCGACGACGAGGTTTGCAATGGCGCACGCCGAACCGATGGAAGGCGGATGCGCGTGCGGCGCGATCCGCTACCGTATCGCCGACGTTCCCGCCGACGCGGGCTTTTGCCACTGCCGGCTCTGCCAGCGCACGACCGGCGCGGCGGTCGTTGCGTCGGCATCGGTGCCGATCGGCGCATTCGAATACCTGCAGGGCGAACCGACCGTCTATGCATCGAGCGCGTGGGGCGAGCGGCGCTTCTGCGGCCGTTGCGGCGCGCAGCTCGAATACCGGCGCTCCGACGCGCCGCAGACGGTCGAGATCAATTCCGCGACGCTCGACGAACCGTCGCGGCTGCGTCCGGCGTGGCATGTCTGGTACGGGAATCGTTTCCCCGGCATCGAGATCGACGACGATCTACCGAAGTACGCCGACGGCGGACCAGAATAGGCGCACATCGGCGTCGCGGCACCGGCGTCGAGGGCGCGCAAGCGCGTCCGGCCTTGCTGCATGAACGAACCAGGAACCGACCGGCGTCGCGCCACGCTGCGTGCCGAAACCCGATCCGCGAAGCGACACGACACCGGCGTGCGCCGTCCGGCGCGCCGCTGCCGCGCGCCTTCCCCGCCGATCGCTCAGGCCGTCACGACCTTCGCGAACACCGGCCCCTGCATGAACCGCACGTCGTGCTGGCGCAGCAGCTCGCACTGCGTCTCGTCGACGACGCCGTCGAAGATCAGCGGAATCCGCACGCGCTGTGCGTAGGCGACGAGCGCCTTGACCATCCCGTCGCGCAACGCGATGCCCGCATCCATCTTGATGTAGTCGGGGCGCGCCATGTCCGATTCGACCGCGAGGATGCGGCCCGGGTCCGGCAGCTTGTCCGCGACCTTGAACCCGTGATGCTGGTAGCTGCGCGTCAGGTAGCCGAGGAACGTCTTGTGGGCGACCGCGACCGCCGGCAGCTCGATCACGATCCGCTCGGGCGGCAGCCCGAAGCGCTGCAGCACCGACGAGAAATGCTTGCCGTGGTCGTATTTCACGCTCTTGAGCAGCCGCTCGTGCACGCGCAGGAACAACAGCCCGTGGCGCTGCGCCCCGAAGAAATTGATCGCGTGCAGCGCGCGCGACAGGCGGTCGATCGCGACCAGCGTCTGGTCGTCGACGGCCGCGTCGACCGGATCGTGCTGCGCGCCCGTGACGAGCGTGACGGCCTGGAAGCCGAGCTCGTCGCCGTAGCGCTCGATCGCGTCGGCGAACGACGTCGATTGCGGCGAGCCGGGCATCGTCACGTCGTAGATCGGCTCGTACGCGCTGGCGAGCGTGCGCTCGGGCAGATTCGCGCACGCGGTGCCGCCCTCGGCAAGCGCGAGGTGTTCCCGCAGATACGGTAGTTGCCCTGCACGGGCGACCAGCTCGGGGATGGTAGGCGGAATCATCGGCGTGAGAAGGAAAAATGGCGGCCGAAAGGGCCGCCTCGTTGACTTGATATTAGCAGTGCGCGCCGCGCTCGGCTCGGCGTTTCGCTCATATGGTTATCCCGTCCCCGTGGCGATGGCTAGGGTTTACGTTGATTTCACTATTCGTAATTGGTTTTACTATTCGTAAATCCAGAATGTGTCGCCGATCAAGCAATGCGGCATGCGGGCGCCGCGAAGCGGCGCAGTTCGCGAATCAACGGGAAGCAAGGAGCGAGACGTGGCGGTTGACAGGACAGGCGGGCAGGCGCACCGGCAGGAGACGGACGGCACGACGGGCGCGGCGGTGCGCGCACGGCGCGGTTGAGGAGCGGATGGCGACCATGAGCATCGATTACCAGACGCTGAAGTTCGAGTACCGCGCCCGCGCGCACGACGCGGCCGTCCACCCGGTGATCGTCGTCGGCGCGGGCCCGGTGGGCCTCGCGGCCGCGATCGACCTCGCCCAGCAGGGCGTACCCGTCGTGCTGCTCGACGACGACGACACGCTGTCGACCGGCTCGCGCGCGATCTGCTTCGCGAAGCGCACGCTCGAGATCTTCGACCGGCTCGGCTGCGGCGAGCGCTTCGTCGACAAGGGCGTGAGCTGGCACGTCGGCAAGGTGTTCCTGCAGGACGAGCAGCTTTACGCGTTCGACCTGCTGCCCGAGGAGGGGCATGCGCGCCCCGCGTTCATCAACCTGCAGCAGTACTACGTCGAAGGCTATCTGGCCGAGCGCGCGTTCGAGCTGCCGAACATCGACATCCGCTGGAAGCACAAGGTGACGGGTATCGAGCAGTCGGCCGAACACGCGGTGCTGACGGTCGAGACGCCGGACGGCGTCGCGACGCTGCGCGCGCAGTACGTGATCGCGGCCGACGGCTCGCGCAGCCCGATGCGCACGATGATGGGCCTGGAAAGCCGCGGCCGCACGTTCAAGGACCGCTTTCTGATCGCCGACGTGAAGATGAAGGCGGAGTTTCCGACCGAGCGCTGGTTCTGGTTCGATCCGCCGTTTCACCGCAACCAGTCGGTGCTGCTGCACCGCCAGCCCGACAACGTGTGGCGCATCGACTTCCAGCTCGGCTGGGATGCCGATCCCGTCGCCGAGAAGCAGCCGGAGCGCGTGATCCCGCGCGTGCGCGCGCTGCTCGGGCCGGACGTCGAGTTCGAGCTCGAGTGGGTGAGCGTCTATACGTTCCGCTGCCAGCGAATGGACACGTTCCGTCACGGCCGCGTGCTGTTCGCGGGCGATTCCGCGCACGGCGTGTCGCCGTTCGGCGCGCGCGGCGCGAACAGCGGCGTGCAGGACGCGGACAACCTCGCGTGGAAGCTGAAGCTGGTGCTCGACGGCCATTCCGCCGACGCCCTGCTCGATACGTATGCGAGCGAGCGCGAGTTCGCGGCCGACGAGAACATCCGCCACTCGACGCGCTCGACCGATTTCATCACGCCGAAGAGCGCGGTGTCGCGCGTGTTCCGCGATGCGACGCTGAAGCTCGCGCGCGACTGCGAGTTCGCGCGCAAGCTGGTGAACAGCGGGCGCCTGTCGGTGCCGGCCGTGCTCGCCGATTCGCCGCTCAACACGCCGGACCGCGCCGGCGACGCATTCGCGTGCGCGATGCGGCCGGGCGCGGCGGCGGCCGATGCGCCGGTGCGCGTGCAGGGCGCGCCGGGCTGGCTGCTGCAGCATCTGCGCGGCGGCTTCACCGGCGTGCTGTTCGGCTTGCCGGGCGACGCGGCGGCGCTCGCGCAGGCCGTCGGCGGTCTCGCGCTGCCGGTGCGTCCCGTGCTCGTCGTGCCGGCCGGGCACGCGCAGCCGGTGGCCGGCGTCGACGTCGTGGAGGACGTCGACGGGCTCGCCGCGCGGCGCTACGACGCGCAGCCCGGCACGTTCTACCTGTTGCGCCCCGACCAGCACGTCTGCGCACGCACGCGCACGCTCGACCGTCAGGCGATTGCCGACGCACTGGCGCGCGCGACCTGCGCCCGCTGATACGACAAAGAAAGACACCGGAGACACCGTCATGCCCCCACTCGATACCCGCCCGCGCCTGGCCGACCCCGACGCGTTCTACGAAGCGCTGATCGACATGCATCGCGATCTGTCGGATGCCGACAGCCAGCTCGTCAACGCGAAGCTGATCCTGTTGCTCGCGAACCAGGTCGGCGACGCCGACGTGCTGCGCGAAGCGATGGCGCTCGCGCGCCAGGGCGTGACGCCGCCCGTGCATCCGGCCGCCGAGGTCGCGCAATGAGCGCGGCGCCGGCCGACGCGCGCGTGCTCGAAGTCGAGCGCGTGATCGACGAGACCCATCGCCCGGGGTTTCACTGGATGCTGCTGATGCTGTGCGGGCTATGCCTCGTGATCGACGGGTTCGATGCGCAGGCGATGGGCTACGTCGCGCCCAGCGTGATCGCCGAATGGGGCGTGCCGAAGCAGGCGCTCGGGCCGGTGTTCAGCGCGAGCCTGTTCGGGATGCTGCTCGGCGCGCTCGGGCTGTCGGTGCTGGCCGACCGGATCGGCCGGCGCCCGGTGCTGATCGGCTCGACGCTGTTCTTCGCGGCGACGATGCTCGCGACGCCGTTCGCGCGCTCGATCCCCGTGCTGATGGCGCTGCGCTTCGTCACCGGCCTCGGCCTCGGCTGCATCATGCCGAACGCGATGGCGCTGGTCGGCGAGTTCAGCCCGGCCGCGCATCGCGTGAAGCGGATGATGATCGTGTCGTGCGGCTTCACGCTCGGCGCGGCGGTCGGCGGCTTCATCAGCGCGGCGCTGATTCCGGCGCTGGGCTGGCGTTCGGTGTTCTTCGTCGGCGGCGCGGTGCCGCTCGTGCTGACGATCGCGATGTTCGCGCGGCTGCCGGAGTCGCTGCAGTTCCTGGTGCTGAAAGGGCGCGTCGCGCAGGCGCGCGACTGGCTCGCGCGGTTCGCGCCGCAAGCCGGCATCGATGCGAATACGCGGCTCGTCGTGCGCGAGCGTGCCGCGAGCGGCGCGCCGGTCGCCGAGCTGTTCCGCCATGGCCGCCTGCCGGTCACGCTGCTGCTGTGGGCCATCAGCTTCATGAACCTGATCGACCTGTACTTCCTGTCGAACTGGCTGCCGACCGTGATGCGCGAAGCCGGTTATTCGCCGAGCACGGCGGTGATCGTCGGCACGGTGCTGCAGACGGGCGGCGTGATCGGCACGCTGTCGCTCGGCTGGTTCATCGAACGTCACGGCTTCGTGCGCGTGCTGTTCGCATGCTTCGCGTGCGCGGCCGTGTCGGTGGGGCTGATCGGCTCGGTCGCGCATGCGCTGCCGTGGCTGCTGGTCGTCGTGTTCGCGGGCGGGTTCTGCGTCGTCGGCGGGCAGCCGGCCGTGAACGCGCTCGCGGGCCAGTATTACCCGACGTCGCTGCGCTCGACCGGCATCGGCTGGAGCCTCGGTATCGGCCGGATCGGCTCGGTGCTCGGGCCGCTCGTCGGCGGGCAACTGATTGCGCTCAACTGGTCGAACGGCGCGCTGTTCCACGCGGCCGCGGTACCCGTGCTGTGCTCGGCGCTGTTCGTGCTGGGCCTGGCGGGCGTCACGCGGCGCAGCGGCGCGCAGGCGCCGGACGCCGCCCTGAATTGATGGAGAAAGGAAACGATGACGCTTGACCTGTCGAAACCGGCGACCGCCGGCTACCTGAGCGGTTTCGCGAACGAATTCGCGACCGAGGCGCTGCCCGGCGCGCTGCCGCACGGGCGCAACTCGCCGCAGCGCGCGCCGTACGGGCTGTACGCGGAGCAGTTGTCGGGCACCGCGTTCACCGCGCCGCGCGGCCACAACCGCCGCGCGTGGCTGTACCGGATTCGCCCGGCCGCCGTGCACCGGCCGTTCGAGCCGTACGCGGGCCCGCAGCGGCTCGTGTCGGAATTCGGCGATTCGGCCGACGTGCCGCCGACGCCGCCGAACCAGTTGCGCTGGGATCCGCTGCCGATGCCGGTCGAGCCGACCGATTTCGTCGACGGCCTCGTGACGATGGCCGGCAACGGCTCGGCTGCCGCGATGAACGGCTGCGCGATCCACTTGTATGCGGCGAACCGCTCGATGCAGGACCGCTTCTTCTACAGCGCGGATGGCGAACTGCTGATCGTGCCGCAGCAGGGGCGCCTGTTCATCGCGACCGAATTGGGCCGGCTCGACGTCGAGCCGTTCGAGATCGCGGTGATTCCGCGCGGCGTGCGTTTTGCCGTCGCGCTGCCGGACGGCGACGCGCGCGGCTACATCTGCGAGAACTTCGGCGCGCTGCTGCGCCTGCCGGATCTCGGCCCGATCGGCTCGAACGGGCTCGCGAACCCGCGCGACTTCCTGACGCCGCAGGCCGCCTACGAAGATCGCGAAGGTGCGTTCGAGCTGATCGCGAAGCTGAACGGGCGCCTCTGGCGCGCGGACATCGGCCATTCGCCGCTCGACGTCGTCGCGTGGCACGGCAACTACGCACCGTACAAATACGATCTGCGCCTGTTCAATACGATCGGCTCGATCAGCTTCGACCATCCCGATCCGTCGATCTTCCTCGTGCTGCAGGCGCAGAGCGACACGCCGGGCGTCGACACGATCGACTTCGTGATCTTCCCGCCGCGCTGGCTCGCGGCCGAGGATACGTTCCGCCCGCCGTGGTTCCACCGCAACGTCGCGAGCGAGTTCATGGGGCTCGTGCACGGCGCGTACGACGCGAAGGCCGAAGGCTTCGTGCCGGGCGGCGCGAGCCTGCACAACTGCATGTCGGGCCACGGGCCCGATGCGGACACGTTCGAGAAGGCGTCCGCGAGCGATACGACGAAGCCGCACAAGGTCGACGCGACGATGGCGTTCATGTTCGAAACCCGCACGCTGATCCGGCCGACGCGCTACGCGCTCGACACCGCGCAGCTGCAGGCCGATTACTTCGAATGCTGGCAAGGCATCAAGAAACACTTCAATCCGGAGCAAAAGTGAGCGATACCCAAGACTGGCGCGCGACGCTCGACCCGGCTCGCAAGAGCTGGGTCGAGACCGCGAACGATCCTGCCTGCGATTTCCCGATCCAGAACCTGCCGTTCGGGATCTTCAGCGATGCGAAGCAACCGGCGCGCCGTGCGGGCGTCGCGCTGGGCGACCGGATCGTCGATCTCGCCGCGCTCGCGCGTGCGGGCCTCGTGACGCTGCCGGCCGGCGCCGATGCGTTCGCCGCGCCGACGCTCAACGCGTTCATCGCGCTCGGCCGCGACGCGTGGCGCAGCGTGCGCGTGCAGTTGTCGGACCTGTTCTCGCGCGACAACGCGCGGCTGCGCGACGATGCGGCGCTGCGCGCGCAGGTGCTCGTCGCGCAGCGCGATGCGACGCTGCATCTGCCGGTCGAGATTCCCGGCTACACCGATTTCTATTCGTCGAAGGAGCACGCGACCAACGTCGGCTCGATGTTCCGCGATCCGAAGAATGCGCTGCTGCCGAACTGGTCGGAGATGCCGATCGGCTACAACGGCCGCGCGTCGTCGGTGGTCGTGAGCGGCACGCCGGTGCGGCGCCCGAACGGGCAACTGAAGCTGCCCGACCAGGAGCGTCCGGTGTTCGGCGCATGCCGCAAGCTCGACATCGAACTGGAGACGGGCTTCATCGTCGGCCAAGGCAATGCGCTCGGCGAGCCGATCGCGTGCGAGGACGCGGAAGCGCATATCTTCGGGATGGTGCTGCTGAACGACTGGAGCGCGCGCGACATCCAGCAGTGGGAGTACGTGCCGCTCGGGCCGTTCAACTCGAAGGGCTTCGCGACGACGATCTCGCCGTGGATCGTCACGCTCGACGCGCTCGAACCGTTCCGCGTCGCGCAGCCGGAGCAGTCGCCGCAGCCGCTCGCGTATCTGCGGCATGCGGGCAAGCATGCATTCGACATCGCGCTCGAAGTGACGCTGCGCGCCGAGGGGGCGGCCGAAGCGACGTCGATCTGCCGCACGAATTTCAAGCACATGTACTGGACGATGGCGCAGCAGTTGGCGCATCACACGGTGGCCGGCTGCAACACGCGCGTGGGCGACCTGATGGGTTCGGGCACGATCAGCGGGCCGACCAAGGATTCGTTCGGCAGCCTGCTCGAACTGACGTGGAACGGCAAGGAGCCGGTCGCGCTGAACGGCGGCGGCAGCCGCACGTTCATCGAGGACGGCGACGAGTTGACACTGACGGGATGGTGCCAGGGCGACGGCTATCGCGTCGGCTTCGGCACGTGTGCCGGCAAGATTTTGCCGGCGCGGCGTGCTTGACGGACCGCAGCGCGAGAAGTCACACGCAGGCCGGCCACGCTAGTACGGCATGACGGGGCGGTCCGCATTGCGCGGGCCGTTTTTCGTTTATCGGAGCATGGGTGCGAGCGGGCCGACGCGTATCGATGCATGATGTTGCGCGCCAACGCCAACGCCAACGCCAACGCCAACGCCAACGCCAACGCCAACGCCAACGCCAACGCCAACGCCAACGCCAATCTGCATCAGACCGCGCGTTGCACCGCCGCGCGTCGTTCCCACAACGCGGCCGCGACGAACGCGGCGACGCAGGCGACCAGCACGCCGACCAGCGCGTTGCTGCCCAGTTGCTCCATCAACGCGCCCGCCACCAGCGGGCCGCCGAAGCTCGCGGCGCTCCACGACGCCGACACGAGCGAGCTCGCGGTGACGAGCGCCGCGCCGCGGAAACGCTCGCCGCACGCGACGAGCGACAGCGTGTAGATGCTGCCGGCCGCCGCGCCGAGCACGAACAGCAGCGGCCAGCACAGCCACGGGTTCGCGATCACGAACGGCAGCAGCGGCAGGCCGGCGAGCACGATCCATCCGGCGCCGAGATGCACGCGTTCGCGGCCGAGCTTGTCCGCGAGCCAGCCGATCGGGAACTGCATCGCGGTATCGCCGAACAGCATGATCGACGCGAGCAGCACGGCGGTCGCGCTCGCGACGCCGTGATCCATCGCGTAGAGCGGCAGCAGCGACAGCGCGAGCGTATCGAACAGCGCGAAGAAGCCGGTGCCGATGATCAGCGCGGGCATGCGCGGCAGCACGTCGAGCCAGCGGCCGTGCGCGTCGTGATGCGCGTCGTCGCCGGCGAGCGGCGCACGGCGGATCGTCGCGAGCGTCGGCAGCGCGAGCAGGAACAGCGCGCCGCACAGCGCGAAGCGGATGCTCGTCGCGCCGGCGATCTGGCTGACGAGCACCGGGCCTGCCATCTGGAACAGCGTGAAATTGGTCGCGTAGATCGCGACGACGCGGCCGCGCGTCGAATCGTCGGCGAGCTGGTTGACCCATGCCTCGCCGATCGTGAACAGCAGCATCAGCGCGGCGCCGCACAGCACGCGCAGCACGCCCCACAGGACCAGGTTCGACGTGAACTGCATCAGCGCGGTGGCGGCCGCGAGCAGCACGACCGACACGACGATCGCGCGGCGCGCGCCGATATGCCGTGCGAGCGCGGTGACGAACGGGACGATCGCGAGGCCGCCGAGGGCCTGCGCGGCCGTCAGCATGCCGACGACGTTGGTGCCGTGTCCGGCTTCGGTCAGTGCAAGTGCGGTGAGCGGCAGCGTGGCGCCGGTGCCGAGGCCGATCACCGCGACGCTCAGGATCAGTGCGAGAAAATCGCGATTGAGAATGGCTTTCATCGGCCGCGATGCTACACCGCGATCGTTGAAAGGTCCATGAAGGCCATCAGGTTCGGATGGCGTTGTGTCCGCAACGATCGCATGAGGGCGATGTCATACGTACTCGGTCGGCACGGCCACCGGGCGGCGTTCGAGCGACGCCGACCACAGCGTGAGCGCGAGCGCGGCGACGGCCATCGCGACGCCGACCCACGGCAGGTTCACGAGCGACACGCCGGAGCCGATCGCCATGCCGCCGAGCCACGCGCCGGTCGCGTTGCCGAGGTTGAACGCGCCCTGATTCAGCGTCGATGCGAGGTTCGGCGCGTCGCTCGCGCGATCGACGATCATGATCTGCAGCGGCGGCACGATCGCGAACGCGAGGATGCCCCACACGAAAATCGTCGCGAGCGCGGCGAACGGCAGATGCATCGTGCCCGCGAACAGCGCGAGGACGATGCCGATCAGCGCGAGCGTCGCGATCAGCGACGGCATCCGGCGCCAGTCGGCGAGCTTGCCGCCGAGCGTGCCGCCGACCGTCAGGCCGAGGCCGAACAGCAGCAGCACGTAGGTGACCTGGCGTGGCGAGAAGCCCGTCACGTCCTCGAGGATCGGCGTGATGTACGTGAACACGCTGAACAGGCTCGCGGACGCGAGCACGCTGATGCCGAGCACCATCAGCACCTGCGGGTGCTTCAGCACGCTGAATTCGCGCGTGATGCTGGTGTCGGGCATCGCGAGGTTTTTCGGCAGGCACACCGCGAGCGCGGCGGCCGCGGCGATGCCGATGCCGGTGACGGCCCAGAACGTCGCGCGCCAGCCGAACGCCTGGCCGAGTGCGGTGCCGAGCGGCACGCCGAGCACGTTCGCGAGCGTGAGGCCGGTGAACATCAGCGCGATCGCCTGCGCGCGGCGGTTCGGCGCGACGAGGTTGCTCGCGACCACCGAGCCGATGCCGAAGAACGCACCGTGGCAGAACGCGGTGACGACGCGCGCGGCCATCAGTACCGCATAGCCGGGCGCGATCGCGCAGAACAGGTTGCCCGCGATGAACAGCCCGATCAGGCCCATCAGCGCACGCTTGCGCGGCATCTTCGCGGTGACGATCGCGAGGATCGGCGCGCCGACCGTCACGCCGAGCGCATAGCCCGACACGAGCATCCCGGCGGCCGGGATCGACACGCCGAGGTCGCGCGCGGCGTTCGGCAGCAGGCCCATGATCACGAATTCGGTGGTACCGATTCCAAATGCGGCGACGGCAAGGGCGAAAAGAGGCAGGGGCATCGCGGTAGGCTCGGGAAAGGATGCCGCTCGAGCCGGGCGCGGGATGCGCGGGACGGGCGGTCGGTCAGGCGAACGTCAGCCGCGATTCTACTTCAGTGAAAACCCCTATGCTTGGGGCCAAAACGGTTGTTGCCGGCGTGCGACGGGGCGGCGGGCAGGGGGCTCACCCGGTGGGATCGGTGGCGATCCGGCTGCGGCGCGATGGTGGCTGCCGAACCGTGCCTCAGGCGATGCGTTCGGGCGCCCCGTCGGGCATCGCGCCCGAGATTTCTTTGGTTTCAGTGCCTGTCGGCGACGCAGCCGATCCGGCCCCGTCGATCGCCGCCGGCGCGTCCCAGCCGTTCTCGAACAGGCAGGCTTCGATCGGCATCCGCGCGGCCCAGCGTTCTGCTTCGAGCATCGGCTTCGCATAGAACGCATCGACGTGCCCGACGCACAGCACGGCGATCGGCTTCGCGCCGTCGGGCATCCGCAGCAGCGTGCGCAGCGCATCGACGTCGAACAGCGACACCCAGCCCATCCCGAGGCCTTCCGCGCGCGCCGCGAGCCACATGTTCTGGATCGCGCACGCGGCGGATGCCAGATCCATCTCCGGCAGCGTGCGGCGGCCGAACACATGGCGTTCGCGGCCGTCGGCGAGCGCGACGACCAGGAGCTCGCCGCATTCGCGCACGCCCTCGACCTTCAGCCGCATGAACTCGTCCTGACGCTCGCCGAGCGCGTCGGCGGTCGCGCGGCGCTCGGCCTCGACCAGCGCGTGAATGGCGGTGCGCAATGCGGGATCGGTGACGCGGATGAAGCGCCACGGCTGCATGAAGCCGACGCTCGGTGCGTGGTGCGCCGCGCGCAGCAGCCGCGCGAGCACGGCCGGATCGACGGGCCCCGGCGTGAAGTGGCGCATGTCGCGCCGTTCGAAGATGGCACGATAGACGGCGGCGATGTCGGAATCGTCGAAACGCATGAGCGGCAAAGGCAGGGAAGGACGTCGGCGCAACGATAACAGACGGCGCGCACGAAACGTTACTTCATGCGAAACAATGCACTCAATTGTTGACGAAGTGGGGCGCGGTGCGTGGCAGCAGACAGAAGCAAACGATTGCGGGCGCGCTGCCGACCATGAAACGGGCAGTTTTTCAACGGTTCGCGATCACGACGTTCTGCGGAGCGCCCGCATGCCACGCCTCGATGTTCAACAGTGTCGTGTGCGCGATCTCGGCCAGCGCCTCGCGCGTGAAGAATGCCTGGTGCGACGTGACGATCACGTTCGGGAACGTCAGCAGGCGCGCGAGCACGTCGTCCTGCAGCGGCAGGTCGGAGTGATCCTCGAAGAAGAGCCCGCTTTCCTCTTCGTACACGTCGAGCCCGAGATGGCCGAGCTGGCCGCGCTTGAGCGCGTCGACCAGCGCCTGCGCATCGACGAGGCCGCCGCGCCCCGTGTTGATCAGCATCGCGCCGTGCTTCATCCGCGCGAGCGTGCGTTCGTTGATCAGGTGGTGTGTCGACGGCAGCAGCGGGCAATGCAGGCTGACGATGTCGGCGTGATGCAGCAACTCGTCGAGCTCGACGTAGCGCGCGCCGAACGCGATCAGCTCGTCGTTGTACGGCGGCACCGAGTGCGCGAGCACGTGCATCCCGAACCCCATCATGATCTTCGCGAACACGCTGCCGATGATGCCGGTGCCGATCACGCCGACGGTCTTGCCGTGCAGGTCGAAGCCGAGCAGGCCGTTCAGCGAGAAATCGCCTTCGCGCGTGCGCGCGACGGCGCGCGGCAGGCGGCGGTTGAGCGCGAGGATCAGCGCGACCGCGTGCTCGGCGACCGCGTGCGGCGAATACGCGGGCACGCGTACGACCGCGACGCCGAGCCGTTCGGCGGCGGCGAGGTCGACATGGTTGAAGCCCGCCGAGCGCAGCGCGATCAGCCGCGTGCCGCCGTCGGCGAGCCGCTCGAGCACGGCCGCATCGACGGTGTCGTTGACGAACGGGCAGACGACGTCATAGCCGTGCGCGAGGATCGCCGTTTCCGCGTCGAGGTGCGACGGCTGGAAGTGCAGCCGATAGCCGAACTGCCGGTTGGCGGCGGTGAATGAATCGTCGTCGTACTGCCGGCTGCTGAACAGGATCACGCGCACGCTGCACCTCCGATGGCTGACGCGCGCAGTTTACTGCAGGCCCGTGACGATGTCGGCGTGTTCGGGCCCGCGCGCCGGCCGCAAGAAGCCGTAGTCCGTCCGTTCGCGGGCGGACGACGCGCCGAAGTGCTCGAGTGCATGCTCGACGAAGCTGCGCGTGCGGGCCGGCACGTACTGGCGGTTCGGATAGACGAGCGACAACTGCGCGTCGGGATCGTCGATCCGGTAGCCGGCCATCAGCCGCACGAGCGTGCCGTGGTTGAGCGCGTCGGCCACGCACGGCTCGGGCAGCACCGCGATGCCGGCGCCGGCCACGGCCGCCGCCTGCACGAGCGCGAGCTGGTTGACCGTGCAGGCCGGGCGCACCGTGACCGAATGGGCGACGCCGTCGTGACCGACCAGTTGCCACGTCGGCGCGTGCTGGTGCGGCGCGAGCGTCACCCAGTCGTGGCCCGGTAGATCGTCGGGCACGCGCGGCTCGCCGCGACGGTCGAGATAGGCCGGTGCCGCGCACGCGACGAACGGATTCGGCGCGAGGGCATGGCCGATCAGCGACGGGTTGCCGTCGAGCCGGGTGCCGGTGACGATGCCGACGTCGTAGCCCGAATCGAGTACGTCGAGCGGCCCTTCGGCGACGGTCAGCTGCACGCGCAGCTCCGGATAGCGGTGCCGGAAGCTGCTGACGAGCGGCGTCAGCGCCAGCGGCGACAGCAGCCCCGACGCGACGACGCGCAGCGTGCCGGCCGGTTCGCGCACCGCATGCGCGACCGACGATTCGAGGTGGTCGAATTCCTCGAGCAGCGCACGGCAGCCATCGAGGTAGCGCACGCCGGCCTCGGTGAGCGACAGGTTGCGCGTGGTGCGATGGATCAGCCGTGTGTTCAGGTGGCCCTCGAGCATCGCGATCGAACGCGTGACGAGCGCATTGGACACGCCGAGATGGTGCGCCGCGCGCCGAAAGCTTTGCTGTTCGGCGACGCAGACGAATACACGCATGGTCTGAATCTGGTTCATGGCTTGCGTATTTCTGGCCCGGTTGATTGATTTTGGTTGTGATTTATCGCCGCACGACATCGAAAGCGCATTGCGCGGCCCCAGCTCTCCCTCGTATCGAAAATCGAATTTCGATTCCGCAGACGATTGTTCAATACGGAACCGATATCCGTCAACCTGAGAAAAGGGGCGGCTTGCGTAAAATCGAAATCGCGAGTACCGGTTTGACGCTGCAATGCAGCAAGAACGTCGAGGGAAAACGGCGCGATATTGGAATATGCGTCGACTCGGCCGGGATTCCCTATTTCAATCAACGTGTTGGGTTAAATTCGCGCGAACCGAGACAGGGCGATTTCGGCGTCGCTCCCCAATACATGCCGCAATGGTGGATGTTTTTTCCACGTTCGGATTTCGTGTATCGAATTCGCTCCGCGATTTGTATCAGGTGGCCGCTCCATTTCGTTCGATCCGAGAATCGGACTGAACCGCCGGTTTCGGCGAACCGTTGCCGATATTGGCGGAGAAAATCGTGCGGGCGGAACCCGAATGGAACCGTTTCGGAAACGGCCCGCACTCCCTTTTTCAATGTGGCAGGTCGCGGCGCGACCGGCTGGCCCGGTCCGGCGACCGGCCGGCGTCGCGCTGTCCGCGCGTGCGTGCCTCTTGCGCGGGCCGGCGGAACGGGGAATGATCGACCAGTTCGCCGTGCCATGCCGCCGGCGTCCGGGCATTTTTCTTCCCTCATCATTTTCCAGCCATGTCCATCGATTATTCGCCGATTCCCTGTCCCGTCGTCGTGCCGCTCGACGCGATCCTGCCCGAAGAACCGCTGCTGATGATGGGGGCCGGCCCGGTTCCGATCCCGGCCGCCGTGGCCAAGGCGAACACGATCGTGATCAATCACCTCGGCGCGACGATGGCGAAGATCATCGAGCAGGTGAAGGAGATGGCGCGCTACGTGTTCCAGACCCGCACGAAGTGGGTGCTCGGCGTCGCGGGCCCGGGCTCGGCCGCGATGGAAATGGCGATCTCGAACCTCGCGTGGCGCGGCACGCGCGTGCTGTCGATCCGCAACGGCTTCTTCAGCGCGCGGATGGCCGAGATGGCCACGCGCGTCGGCGCCGACGTCGCGACGCTCGAAGTCGCCGACCGCGCGGTCACGAGCCTCGACGAGATCGCCGACGCGATCGCGCGCGAGCGGCCCGAGATCGTCACGATCGTGCAGGGCGAGACGTCGAACACCGTATGGAACCGCGACCTGCGCGACATCGCCGCGCTCGCGAAGGCGGCCGGCGCGCTGGTGGTCGTCGATGCGGTGTGCACGCTGTCGACGATGCCGCTCGAGATGGACGCGTGGGGCATCGACGCGGTGATCACCGGCGGCCAGAAGGGGCTGTCGTCGATTCCGGGCGTGTCGCTGATCGCGTTTTCCGATGCCGCGTGGGAACGCATGAAGCAGCGCCCCGAGCCGAATGCGCACTGGTGCCTCGACATGGCGCTCGCGGAGAATTTCTGGCACAACGCCGGCTATCACTACACGGCGCCCGTGTCGGGCGTGCTCGCGCTGCACGAGGCGCTGCGGCTCGTCTGCGCGGAGACGCTCGAAAGCCGCTTCGCGCGCCACCTGCGCTGCTCGCTGGCGCTGCAGGCGGGCGTCGAATCGATGGGGCTCAAGCTTTATGCGCCGAAGGACTGCCGGCTCAATTCGGTGGTCGGGATCGAGACGCCGGAGGGGCTCACGCCGGGGATGGTCTGCGGCCATATCTCGAAGCAGTACCAGGTCGAGATCTCGGGGTCGTTCGGGTTGCCGATCGTGCGGATCGGACAGATGGGCGAGCAGTGTCGCGAGCACAACCTGTTTCGCACGCTGCATGCGTTCGGTCGCACGATGGTCGACCTGAAGGTGCCGGTCGATCTGCCGGCCGGCGTCGCCGCGCTCGAACAGGAACTGTCGCGGCGCGGCGCGTAAGCGCGGACAAGCGGTACGGGGCCGCGCTCAGCGGCCCTGCATCGCGCGCCGGTAGGTATTCGGCGTCGTGCCGTGCGCGTCGCGAAAGCGATGGCTGAAGTGGCCGGCGTTCGCGTAGCCGCACTCGGCCGCGATCTGCGCGAGCGGCAGCGCCGTCGTGCGCAGCAGCTCGCGGGCCCGGGCGAGCCGTTGCTCGGCCACCCAGGCGTGCGGCGCACGGCCGAACGACAGCCGGAACATCCGCGAGAAGTGGTATTCGGACAGCGCGGCGACCTCGGCGAGTTCGCCGAGCGTCAGCGGCTGCGTCAGGTACGTGTCGATGTAGTCGCGCACGCGGCGGCGCACGGCCGGCGCGAGCCCGCCGCGGAACGACGTGTCGGTGCGCGTCATGCTCTGGCCGCGCAGCAGCAGGCTCAGCACGTCATGCGCGGTTTCGTTCGCGCGTAGCCGGTCGTCGGCATCGTCCCAGCCGTCGAGCGCGAGCGAGCGCAGCAGCGCGGCGACGCGCGCATCCTCGAAATAGGTGCGATCGGCCAGCTTCAGTTCGCGCGGTTCGCGGTCGAGCTCGCGGATCGCGCGCTGCGTGAAGTGTTCGGGCAGGAAATACAGGTGGACGAAATGCATTTCGCCGCGCACCCACCAGCGCGATTCATGGTCGCCCGGCAATGCGCACAGCAGGCTCGGCGCGCCGTAGCGCGGCACGCGCTGGCGCTCGGTCCGGTAGCCGCCGTCGAGGTAGCAAGACAGCGTGTGGTGCCCGGGCTGCTCGTAGATCGTCTCGCTTTCGTCGGTGATCCGCGTCCATTCGGCGATCGCGAGATGGTCGCCGAGCCATGCGAAGCGCTCGAGCGTCGCGTTCGCGTCGGCGAGGGTGCGGCAGACCGACTGCAGGCCGAACGGCAGCTCGCCGCCGGCCAGGGCGGCGGCGCGGTCGACGGGCGGGGCGCAGAGGGAGAGACTCATGATGCGCCGAGTATAAGCGGCCGCGCGACGGCGTGTGCGGCGTCCCGAAAAAGACCGCAATTCCGGACAATCGGCATGCGCGGGGCGGCCGCATAGTCGGGATCCCGATTCACCCGATTTCCCGAATTGCCGCCATGAACCTGTCGCTTTATTTCGTCACCGTGCTGATCTGGGGCACCACCTGGATCGCGATCAAGTGGCAACTCGGCTCGGTGCCGCCGCCCGTGTCGATCGCATGGCGCTTCTGGCTCGCGGCCGCCGTGCTGTTCGCGCTGCTGCGCGCGATGCGCCGGCCGGTGCGCCCGCCGCGCGAAGCGTGGCGCTTTCTCGTCGCGCAGGGCTTCGCGCTGTTCTGCCTGAATTTCCTGTGCTTCTACTATGCGGAGCAAGTCGTGCCGAGCGGGCTCGTCGCGGTGATCTTCTCGACCGCGCCGCTGCTGAACTCGATCAACGGCCGGCTGTTCATGGGCCGCCCGCTGCGGCCGTCGGCGATCGCGGGCGCGCTGCTCGGCCTGACCGGCATCGCATGCCTGTTCTGGCAGCAGATGGCCGGCCATCTCGACGACCACGCGACGTGGATCGGGCTCGCGATCGCGTTCGCCGGCACGATGTGTTTCTCGGCGGGCAACCTGCTGTCCAGCCGGATGCAGTCGATGGGGCTGCACCCGCTCGCGACCAACGGCTGGGCGATGCTGATCGGCGCGGCGATCCTGACCGTCGGCAGCGCGGCGGCCGGCATGCCGTTCACGCTCGACATGAGCCCGCGCTATCTCGGCGCGCTCCTGTACCTGGCCGTGCCGGGCTCGGTGATCGGTTTTACCGCCTACCTGACGCTCGTCGGTCGGATCGGGCCGGAGCGCGCCGCGTACTGCACGGTGCTGTTCCCGATCGTCGCGCTGGCCGTGTCGACGGTGTTCGAGGGCTACCAGTGGTCGCCGCTCGCGGTGATCGGGCTGCTGCTCGTGGTGGCCGGCAATCTCGTCGCGTTCGATCTCACGCGCCGGTTGTTTTTGCGGACGGCGTGACGCAATGCCGACGGCGATGCCGGAGGCTCGGAAAGCCGTTCCGTCTGGTTGACTTGGTTGACTTGGTTTCGATTCGGGACTACGCTTGATCGTCCGGTTGGATCAGGAGGTCAGGATGGTCACGCAAGCTCATGTGTTCGAAGGCGCGGCTGCGGTTCTCGATATCGAGACGGAAGAGGCGCTGCGCAGCGCGGTCGGCGCCGCGACCATGCTCGGCCCCGATCGCGCCCGCGCACTGCTCGCGCTGTCGGACGAGCAATTGGGGCACCTGTTCAAGGTGGGCATCGCGCAGGTCATCGATCTGGCCGGCACGATCACCTTCGGCATCGCCGCTGCCGCGACGCGCGACAGGAAGCCGGCCGGCCGGCAGAAGCGGGGGACGGCTGCACGCGCGGATGCCGGCGTCGCCGATCTCGAGCGGCAGGTGCAGGCCGAACGGCGCGCGCTGGTTGCCGAGGGCCGGCTGCTGTCCGCCGCGCAGACGTGGACGGGGCTCGGCATGACGCGGCAGGCGCTGAGCAAGGCGGTCGGGTCGGGCCGCATCTTCGCGGTCGATGTCGGCGCCGCACAGTACTATCCGGCTTTCTATCTGGCGGGAGACGTCGACCGCAAGACGTTGGGGCGGGTCACGCAGTGTCTTGGCGATTTGCCCGGCTGGAGCAAATGGCAGTTCTTCACGACGCCCAAGGCGTCGCTGGGCAACGTCACCCCGCTCGTCGCGCTGTCGCGCGGCAAGCTCGACGATGTCGAACGTGCCGCTGCGGCATTCCGCGAACGCTAGGAGCCGCGCTTGCTGACGGCACCGGGCGAACATTTCGCGAGCGCGGCGCTCGTCATCCGCGAGGTCGCGCCGGCAACGCTGGTGCGCATCTCGCGATATGCGACCGGCGAGCCGTACTTCGGAAAATCGGGCGGCAATCGTTTCGACGATCCGCGCAAGCGGCGGCGGTACGGCACCAGCTATTTCGGCTTCGATCTGCATTGCGCATTCGCGGAGACGGTGCTGCATGACGAAGTCGCCAATCTGGTGCTGGGCGGTTTTCCGCTCGTGACGACCGAACTCGATCGCCACGTCCTTTCATTCGACGGCGCGCCGCTGAGCGTCGCCGTCCTGCACGGCTTGCCGCTGAAAAATCTCGGGGGCGACGGCGCGCTGTCGACCATCGTGCCGTACGACGTGCCGCAACAATGGTCGCTAGCCGTCCACCGGCATCCCCGTCGCGTCGACGGATTTTTGTACATGTCGCGCCATCTCAACACGTCGGAAGCGCTCGTGCTCTTCGATCGTGCCGAGCACAAGCTCTCGCTCGGGAACGCCGTTCCGTTCAGGCATCACCCCGATGCGGCCCGCGTATTGCGGGACTTCAACGTGCTGCTGCGTTGACGCGCGTTGCGCGTGCGCCAACACGTGTCGCGTCTCTCAGGCCGCCGCGCCGCTTCCCGCCACGCGCGCCTGCCGCTGATACAGCACCATCGACAGCGCGACGCCCCCGGCGGCCGCCACCGCCGCGAACAGGAACACCTGCGGATAGCCGAACGCACCCGCGACATAGCCGGCGAGCGGGCCGGTGATGCCGAGCGACAGGTCGAGGAACACCGAATACGCGGACAGCGCCGCGCCGCGGCTCGCGGGCGGCACGAGCGCGACGGCCTCGACGCCGAGCGCCGGGAAGATCAGCGCGAAGCCGAAGCCCGTCAGTGCCGCGCCGACGAGCGCGACGTGCGGCACCGGCGCGAGCCACAACAGCACGAGGCCCGCGCATTCGAACGCGAACGACACGATCGCGACGCGGAAGCCGCCGTGGGTCTTGATCGTGTTCGCGAACAGCAGGCGCGCGCCGATGAACAGCGTGCCGAACACGGTCAGCGACAGCGCGGCGTTCGGCCAGTGGCGCGCCGCGTAGTACAGCGTGACGAACGTGGCGATCGAGCCGAAGCCGGCCGAGCCGAGCGCGAGGCCGAGGCCGTGCGGCAGCACGCGCGTGAACACGCTCGCATACGACATCCGTTCGCCGTGCACGAGCGGCACGGCGGCGATCAGGCGGGCGAGGTAGAAGCCGAGCGCGGCCAGCGCGATCACGATCACGCCGATCAGCGCCGGATTCAGCGTGTGCGCGATCGCGACGCCGACCGGCGCGCCGAGCGCGAGCGCGCCGTAGGTCGCGATGCCGTTCCACGAGATCACCTTCGCGTTGTGCGCGACGCCGACCCGGCCGATGCCCCACAGGATCGCGCCGGTGCCGCACAGGCTTTCGCCGACGCCGAGCACCAGCCGGCTCCCGATCAGCAGCACGAGGCTCGCGACCGGCCAGTGCGCGAGCAGCAGCGCGACGAGCAGCAGCACGCCCGACACGCCGCAGCCGACCAGCCCGCGCAGCACCGTCTGCTTCGGCCCGAGCGTGTCGGCGAGGCGCCCGGCGAGCGGCCGCGACGCGAGCGTCGCGAAATACTGGACGCTGATCGCGCCGCCCGCGACGATCGCGGAAAAGCCGAGGTCGTCGTGGACGAAGCCCGGCAGCACCGCGAGCGGCAGGCCGATGGTCAGGTAGCAGATGAACGTGAAGCAGACGACGGACACGATTTGCAGCGTGACTGCGAACCCGCTGTGCGGCGGTGTGGCGGAATCGGTTGACATGGGGTCGGAACGAATGACGGATCGAACGGAAAACGGCGGAAAAGGGAATCGGGATTTTCCCATGGAACCGGTTTTCACGCAGGTACCGTTTAGTTAACTGCCTGCCGTTCGTGAAGACGACCGGCGGTCGCGGGCGTCGGAAACGGGCGCGGCGCACCGTGCGGCAAGGGGCGCGGGCGGTCGGGCGCGCATATCGCGGCAGTGATATGAGCCGCATGCGCGATGGGCTATGGGTTGCGGAATTTGACGGTGATAGCGTGCAAACTGTCGGAAAAACGTCGGTCGAGCGCTCCGCGCAGGCCGCCTAGCCCCCAATTTGAAGAAACACCGAGACATGAGTGAGCCGATCCGCTTCTACCATCGTCACGCGATCCGCGAAGTGAGCGGCGCGGACGTGACCCGCACCGTGCTGCAATACCTGCGCGAGGACGCGCATTGCACCGGCACCAAGGAAGGCTGCGCGGAAGGCGACTGCGGCGCGTGCACGGTCGTCGTCGGCGAACTGACCGACGCCGGTGCGGTCGAGTTCAAGGCCGTCAACGCGTGTATCCAGTTCTTGCCGACGCTCGACGGCAAGGTGCTCCTGACGGTCGAGGACCTGCGCCAGCCGGACGGCGCGCTGCATCCGGTGCAGCAGGCGATGGTCGATTGCCACGGTTCGCAATGCGGGTTCTGCACGCCCGGCTTCGTGATGTCGATGTGGGCGCTGTACGAGAAGCACGGCCACGAAGGCTGCGGCAACGCGTGCGCGAAGGCGAAGGACGTGCCGACGCGCACCGAGATCGCCGATGCGCTGACCGGCAACCTGTGCCGCTGCACCGGTTATCGCCCGATCGTCGATGCGGCGGTGCGGATGTTCGACGCGGCCGGCGAAGGTGCGACCGGCGAAGGTGCGTCGGCGCCGTCGGCGGTGGTCGACACGGCGGCGCTTGCCCGCACGCTCGCATCGCTCAAGCGCGACGACACGTTCGACTACACGGCGGCCAACGGCGCGCGCTTCGCCGCGCCGCGCACGCTCGACGCGCTGGCCGCGCTGAAGTCCGAGCGTCCCGACGCGCGCATGCTCGCGGGCAGCACCGACATCGGCCTGTGGGTCACCAAGCAGATGCGCCGCCTCGACGATCTGATCTACGTCGGCCAGATCGCCGAACTGCAGCAGGTCGTGGATGGCGACGACTGGATCGAGATCGGCGCGGGCGTGACGGTCGAGAAGGCCTATGCGGCACTCGCCCGCACGTACCCGGAGCTGACCGAGATGTGGAAGCGCTTCGCGTCGCTGCCGATCCGCAATGCGGGCACGATCGGCGGCAACGTCGCGAACGGCTCGCCGATCGGCGATTCGATGCCGGGCCTGATCGCGCTCGGCGCGCGCGTCGTGCTGCGCGGCGGCGACACGGTGCGCGAGCTGCCGCTCGAGGCGCTCTACACGGGCTATCAGCAAAAGGACATGGCGCCGCATGAATTCGTCGTCGGCCTGAAGGTGCCGACCCGCACCGGCGCGCGCGCGAAGCTGCAGTTCCGCACCTACAAGCTGTCGAAGCGGTTCGACTCCGACATCTCGGCCGTGTGCGCGGCGTTCGCGTTCATCGCGGACGGCGACACGATCCGCGAGCCGCGCGTCGCGTTCGGCGGGATGGCGGCGACGCCGAAGCGCGCCACGCATACGGAAGCCGTGCTCGATGGCGCACAGTGGCACGAAGCCACCGCGCAGGCCGCGATGCAGGCGCTCGAGCGCGACTACCAGCCGCTGTCCGACATGCGCGCGACGAGCGCGTATCGTCTCGATACCGCGAAGAACCTGATGTATCGCTTCTGGCTCGAGACGCGTCCGCACGACCCGCTGCCGCCGCAGGCGCTGAACGTGCGCGAAGTGGCCGCCGAAGTTGCCGACGACGCGGCGCGCGTCTGAAGACGGAGAACACCGAACATGAACCAGCAAGCAGAACCGTTCCTCAGCACCGTCGACCTGCAGGCCGACGCCGCGCAAGTGCACGTGTCGCGTGCGCACGAATCCGCCCACCTGCACGTGAGCGGGCGCGCCACCTACACCGACGACATCCCGCTCGTCGCCGGCACGCTGCATGCGGCGCTCGGGTTGTCGGCGAAGCCGCACGCGAAGATCGTGTCGATGAACTTCGACGCGGTGCGCGCGACGCCGGGCGTGGTCGCCGTGTTCACGGCCGACGACATCCCGGGCGTCAACGATTGCGGGCCGATCATCCACGACGATCCGGTGCTCGCGAAGGGCGTCGTGCAGTTCGTCGGCCAGCCGATGTTCATCGTCGTCGCGACCTCGCATGAAACCGCGCGGCTCGCCGCGCGCCGCGCGCAGATCGACTACGAGGAGCTGCCCGCGATCCTGACCGCGCAGGAAGCGCGCAAGGCCGAAACCTACGTGATCCCGCCGCTGAAGCTTGCGCGCGGCGATGCGGCCGCGCGGCTCGCCGCCGCGCCGCACCGCGAGTCGGGCGAGATGCTGCTCGGCGGCCAGGAGCAGTTCTACCTGGAAGGGCAGATCGCGTATGCGGTGCCGAAGGACGACGACGGGATGCACGTGTACTGCTCGACGCAGCACCCGAGCGAGATGCAGCACCTCGTCGCGCACGTGCTCGGCGTCGCGTCGCACAACGTGCTGGTCGAATGCCGCCGGATGGGCGGCGGGTTCGGCGGCAAGGAATCGCAGTCGGGCCTGTTCGCGTGCTGCGCGGCGCTTGCCGCGTGGAAGCTGCTGTGCCCGGTGAAGCTGCGTCCGGACCGCGACGACGACATGATGATCACCGGCAAGCGGCACGATTTCCATTACCGCTTCGACGTCGGCTACGACGACGACGGCCGCATCGACGGCGTCGCACTCGACATGACGTCGCGCTGCGGCTTCTCGGCCGACCTGTCGGGCCCGGTGATGACGCGCGCGGTGTGCCACTTCGACAACGCGTACTGGCTCGGCGACGTCGACATCGCCGGCTACTGTGGCAAGACCAACACGCAGTCGAACACCGCGTTCCGCGGCTTCGGCGGCCCGCAGGGCGCGTTCGCGATCGAATACATCCTCGACGACATCGCGCGCTCGCTCGGCCGCGATCCGCTCGACGTGCGCTACGCGAACCTGTACGGCAAGACCGAACGCAACGTGACGCCTTACGGGCAGACGGTCGAGGACAACGTGCTGCACGAGCTGCTCGGCGAACTCGAGACGACGAGCGACTACCGCGCGCGGCGCGCGGGCGTGCGCGCATTCAACGCACGCAACACGGTGCTGAAGAAGGGCATCGCGCTCACGCCGGTGAAGTTCGGGATCGCGTTCAACGTCACGCACTTCAACCAGGCCGGCGCGCTGGTGCACATCTACACCGACGGCTCGGTGCTCGTGAACCACGGCGGCACGGAGATGGGGCAGGGGCTCAACACGAAGGTCGCGCAGGTGGTCGCGCACGAGCTCGGCATCCGCTTCGGCCGGATCCGCGTGACGGCGACCGATACGAGCAAGGTCGCGAACACGTCCGCGACCGCCGCGTCGACGGGCTCGGACCTGAACGGCAAGGCCGCGCAGGATGCGGCGCGCCAGTTGCGCGAGCGGCTCGCGGCGTTCGCGGCGAAGCAGTTCGGCGACGGTAAGGTCGAGGCGGCCGACGTGAAGTTCGGCAACGACTTCGTGTGGGTCGGCGGCGCGAGCGTGCCGTTCGGCGAGGTGATCGCGAAGGCGTATCTCGCGCGCGTGCAGCTGTGGTCCGACGGTTTCTACGCGACGCCGAAGCTGCACTGGGATCAGTCGAAGCTGCAGGGCCGCCCGTTCTACTACTACTCGTACGGCGCGGCCGTGTCGGAAGTCGTGATCGACACGCTGACGGGCGAGATGCGCACGCTGCGCGTCGATGCGCTGCACGACGTGGGCGCGTCGCTGAACCCGGCGCTCGACATCGGTCAGGTCGAAGGCGCGTTCATCCAGGGGATGGGCTGGCTGACGACCGAAGAGCTGTGGTGGAACGCGGGCGGCAAGCTGATGACGCACGCGCCGTCCACGTACAAGATTCCGACGGTGAACGACACGCCGCCCGAGTTCAACGTGCGGCTGTTCCGGAACCGCAACGTCGAGGACAGTATCCACCGCTCGAAGGCCGTCGGCGAGCCGCCGCTGCTGCTGCCGTTCTCGGTGTTCTTCGCGGTGCGCGATGCGATCGCGGCTGTCGGCGATTACCGGGTGAATCCGCCGCTCGACGCGCCGGCCACCGGCGAGTCGATCCTGCGCGCGGTGCAGGCGGTACGGGCGGCGAGCGCCGCTCGGGCAGGGTGAGACGATGAACCGCCGCTCCACGCCCGCTTCGTGCGCTCGGCTCGACGGTGCGGTCGACGCCGTCGGGATGGCCCGCGGGAGGCCGGCATGAACGGCCGCGCTCGTTCGCCGCGTGCCGCGTCGCCGGCACCCGTTGCGGGATGCGACGGCGTGTGCGGCAGCGCGCCGTCGCAACTGCAGCCGTTCGCGCCGGGCACCGGCCAGCGCAACCGCGCAACCGCGGCGCCGGCGCCGATGCACATCGTGCTGTTCGGCGCCGGGCACGTCGGCCACGCGCTCGTCACGCTGCTCGGCGCGCTGCCGTGCGTCGTGCAGTGGGTCGACACGCGCGACGAGCTGTTCCCGGACGAATGTCCGCCGAACGTGCAGCCGGAGCCGACCGACACGCCGGAGGCCGTCGTCGACGCGGCGCCGCCCGGCGCGTACTTCCTCGTGATGACGCACAACCACGCGCTCGACTTCTCGCTCGCCGCGCAGATCATGCGGCGGCGCGACTACGCGTACTTCGGGATGATCGGCTCGCGCACCAAGCGCGTGAAGTTCGAGCGCCGCCTCGCCGCGCGCGGCGTCGACCCGGCGCGGCTCGTCGAGATGGTGTGTCCGATCGGTGTCGCCGGCATCGTCGACAAGGCGCCGGGCGCGATCGCGGTGGCCGTCTGCGCGGAGCTGCTGCAGGCACGCTCGGGCATGCCGGTGGCCGATGCGAAGGCCGCCGCCGCGGGCCGCGCGCGCGACGACGTCAGCTGCGCACGATAACGACGCGTGGCCGATACGCCCGGCGCACGCCGGCGCGTTTTTGCCTACACTGCACGGATCGCGCGGCATCGGGCCGCGCGTCTTTCGTGCACGCACCATGTCCGATCACCGGGTCTATCTCGACGCGCTCGATGCGAGCGTCGTCGCCATCGAGCGCTGGCTGTCCGGCGCCGATACCGCGCCCGCGGCGCTCGATGCGGTGCTCGCGTCTTTCTCCACCGGTTTCACGATGATCCTGACCGACGGCCGCCTGCTCGATCGCGACGGCCTGCGCGCACTGCTCGCGCAGCTCGGCGGCGCGAAGCCGGGGCTGCGGATCGGGTTGTCGGACATTCGCGTGCTCGCGGCCGGCGCGTCGCACGTGACGCTCACCTACGTCGAAGCGCAGCATGCGGCCTCGGGCGAATTGCCCGCGCGGCGCGCGACGGCCGTGTTCGAGCGCGACGCGGCGGGCGTCGTGCGCTGGACCCATCTTCAGGAAACGTTCTGCACGGCCTGAGCGGCCGCGCGGCGTGATCGTGCGCGGGGGCGTCCCGCGTCGCGCGTCGCGCCGCTTCAGCGCTTGCGCGTGCGGGCGACCGTCAGTTCGTCGGACACGCTCTGCATCAGCGCGCACAGCCACGCGATGTCGGTCGGCCGATCGGGCTGCGGATGCGTGAGCAGGTAGCTCTTGATGCGCGGGAACGGCACGGGCGGCGCGACGACGACGAGCGGCAGCAGTTGCGCGTAGTGCGTCGCGAAGCGGCGCGTCGTCGTGAAGATCAGGTCCGATTGCAGCAGCACCTGCGGCACGATCCCGAAGTACGGCAGCGTCGTCACGATGCGCCGCGTGAGGCGGGCGCGCGCCAGGCCGATCTCGATCGCGTTGCGCTTGTCGCCGGTGTACGGGGTGGGCGCGACGTGCGCGGCCGACGCATACGCGTCGCGCGTGAGCGGCACGCGGGCGAGCGGATGCGCGTCGCGCATCAGGCACACGATCGTGTCGGAGAACAGGTCCTGGCGCGCGAACTGCGGGTCGGGCTTCGGCCAGTTGCCGATCACGAGATCGAGCGCGCCCGATTCGAGCGCGCCCGCGTGGTCGAGCGCGGGATTCAGCGAATCGATCTCCAGATGGGCATGCGGCGCCGCATCGCGAAAGCGCTCGATCAGCGTCGGCATGAAGAAATCGTTCAGGTAGTCGGGCGCGGCGACGCGGAACGTGCGCCGCGCGGACGACGGATCGAAGTCGCCGTGCGGCGTCGCGATGAAATCGACCTCGCGCAGCGCGCGCGATGCGGCGTCGAGCAGCGACGCGCCGTACTCGGTCGGCACCATGCCGGATTTGCCGCGCACGAGGATCGGGTCGTTCAGCGTCTCGCGCAGCTTGCGCAGCGCGGTGCTGATCGCGGGCTGCGTCTGGTTCAGCCGCAGCGCGGCCTGCGTGACGCTGCGCTCGAGCAGCAGCGTGCGCAACACGCGCACGAGCCAGATGTCGAGCGAGGCGGTACGGTCGTCGTCTTCCATCGATTGGGGGTGAGTCCGGTGACGCGTAACCTTACCGCAGCCGCGCGTTGCCGTGCGTGATACCGGCCATCACGCGCGGCCCTTCGGCAGCGTGCTGATCCGCTTGACCTCGCGCGATTCGAGCCAGTTCGGCGTGCGCGCGCAGTACAGCACCATCGGCAGCGCGTCCTCGCCCCAGAACAGCTGCTTGTTCATCCAGAAGGTGGGCACGCCGAACACGCCGAGCGCGATCGCGTCGGCCGTGTTGCGGGTCAGTTGCGCGGCGGTTTCCTCGAATTCGATCAGCTCGTCGCCGTGGCCGACGCCGACGCGTTCGCACAGCGCCGCGAAGCCTTCCGGCGTCGACGGGTCGTTCCCTTCGCGCCAGATGAAGCGGAACATTTCCAGCACCGTCACGATATCGGCGCGCAGCGCGATCGCGAGGCGCAGGACCTTGTCGGAATCGAACGGATGCGCGGGCGGCATCTTGAAGCGGATGCCGAGCTGTTCCGCGCGAAACAGCGCATGCCGGTACGTGAACACGCGTTTGGCCGGCACGTCGGCGCTCGGGCGTTGGCCCCAGTGGCGCTGCAGGTCGGGCAGCGAGACGACGACGGGGTTGAACGGCACGTCCGGCCATTTGTCGTGCTGTTCGAGCAGCAGATACGAGAACGGCGACACGAAGTCGAAGAACCAGGCGGGTTGGGCGGTATCGAGGCCGGTTGTCATGTCGTTCTCCAGAGGGTGGGGCGTGCGGCGCCTGGCGGCGGCCTCCATGTTACGCGGCGGCGCGCGCATGCAGCAATGATCGCGGATCGTTCGCTTACGCGGAACCGGGAGTCGCCCGGGGGGCGTCGCCGGCCGGCGGCGGGTCGGTTTCCGTGCGTGCCGGCGGATGGCCGGCGCCGGGCGGGGCCGCCGGCGCATCCTGGTCGTGCGCGGTGAGCCGTTCGCGCACGAAACCGATGTGCTCGCGCAGCACGTAGAACTGTCCCGCGTACGCGAGCGGCATCTTCATCCGGTTCACGGCTTCCTCGATGTCGTCCAGCTCGTCGAGCAGCTTGACGCGCTCGTCGGCCGTATGTTCGCCGAGCGCGCTGCGCTCGAGCGCGATCAGCGCGCCGTACCAGCGGTAGATGCGCGAGCGCACGCGCCAGCCGTACAGCGACGGCACGAGCCGCAGCCCGGGGATCAGCACGACGATCAGCGGCACGACGACGACCAGCAGCCGATCGACGAGGCTCGCGACCCAGAACGGCAACCGCCGGTACAAGAAGGTCTTGCCCGACTTGTAGTAGCGGGCGGCATCGTCGGACAGCGGGAAGCCGCGCGTGACGGACGACGGGAATTCGCCCGCGTGCTGCAGGATCGTCGCGTGGCCGTGCACTTCGCGCGCCGCCTCGATCAGCAGGTCGGACAGCGCGGGGTGCAGCGAGTCGCGCGCGACGAGTTCGATCGTCGGCGCGACCGTGTGGATGTCGGCGGGCGGCAGGTTGCGGCCGAGATCGTAGACGCCCATCGGCAGCGTGATCGCGGTCAGGTACGGAAAGCGCCGCGCATACGCGTCGGCCTGCGTGAACGAGTAGACGTGCACGCCCGGCGCGCGGAACAGCTTCGCCATCACCGGGATCTGCGTCGAGTCGCCCGACAGGAACGCGGCGTCGATCTTGCCGTCGAGCAGCGCGGTCGCGGCGTCCTCGCCGGCCGTCGGCAGAAGCTCGGTCGGGCCGCCCGGCTCGATGCCGTTCATCTTCAGCAGCGCGAGGCTCAGTTCGCGCGCGCCGCTGCCTTCCGCGCCGAGCGCGAGCCGTTTGCCCTTGAAGTCGGACAGGCGCCCGACGACCGGGCCGCGGTACATGATCGCGAGCGGCACGTAGCCGATGCTGCCGAGCGACGCGAGATGCTCGTCGCGCTCCTTCGGGCCGATGCCGCTCTGCACGAAGCCGACGTCGACCGGCGCGTTCGGGTTCGACAGCCGCGCGAGGTTCTGCGCGGAACCTTCGGACGATTGAACGTCGAGCGTGACGCCGTTTTTCGCGAGGATCGCCTTGTATTTCTGGGCGGCGTTCCAGTAGGTGCTGCCGGGCGGCCCGGACGAAATCACGAGCGTGGACGGCGGCGCCGGCTGGATCAGCTTGACCGCGAGCCAGACGGCCGCGCCGGCGAGCAGCACGGTCGGGCCGATCGACAGCGCAAGGTCGCGCCACGAGACGGCGACGAAGCGGGCGAGGATACGGCGCGGCGGGCGAGGGCGGGCAGGCTTCATGGAATCGGCGAGTGACGCTGGCGTGACGCATCGGTGACGGTCGTCACCGGACGACGCGGATGCTCGCGGCGATGGTACCCGGTTTCGCCGCCCATGCGCGAGTCGCGGCGGGATGGCACGGCGGCGCGGCGGCAGCGGCGCGCCGTCGCGTCAAAAGCTTTGCGCTTCCGCGGGCGCTGGATTACATTGTGCGACGCAGCCGCGCCCGAATCGCGCGCGACCCGGCACGTCATGAGACCGGGCGCGTCCGGCCGGCGGCTGTCCGGCCCGGCCGGCCCGCTTTCGCGTGCGCCGGCCGCCGGCCCGTGACGCCTCTCTCGTATCGCCGTGGAAAACACCGGCTGTCCCGCCCGTTCGCGCGCGGGCCGGCTGTTTTTGGGGGTATTCGGCCGTACTGTGCACGGCCGTTCCGGAGTGATAAGGAGATAGCATGAAGTCGATCGTGTTGAGAGCGTTGGGTGTCGCCGCCGTGGCGGCCTGTCTGTCGGGCAGCGTGTATGCGCAGTCGAGCGACGCAGCGGGTACGGAAGCGCCGTCGGCCGCGGCGAGCGCGCCGAAGGCCGCCGCGAAAACCGCGAAGAAGGCGAACCGCAAGCTCGGCTACGCGGTGCGCAAGGCCATTACGAAGGCGGGCGGCATCGACGTGGCGAACATCGTCGTGCGCTCGAAGGGTGGCGCGATCTCGCTGGAGGGCACGGTGCCCGATCAGGCACAGATCGACAAGGCGGAAGAGGCAGCCAAGAGCGTGAAGGGCGTGACGTCGGTCACGAACAAGCTGACCGTTCAGCAGCAGTAACGCCGGGCGGCGGCGCGCGAGCGCCGCGTGCGCCCGTTTCCAGGCGGGCCCCGGCATGCCGGGGCCCGTTTGCGTTTCAGAGACCGAGCGCCGCGCGCGGCGCGGCGGCGGACCGATAACGATATCGAGGGGGCGGCGATGACGAAGCTCGGGTGGGGCAGGCGGGTGGTGTGGGGGGCGGTGCTGGCCGCGGTCGCGATGCTCGGCGCCTGCAACGGCGACGAATCGGCCGAGCGCAACCGGTTGCCCGGCTTCGTGTCCGGCAGCGTGCGCACGACGGCCTACGACGGCGCGAGCGACGACCTGCTGACGGCCGGCCTCGGCAAGACGGGCCTCGCCGCGGCGAGTGCGCCCGGCTTCGCGAACCCGTCGCGGCCGACGAGCGCCGAATTGCGTCGCCTCGCGATCTGGTCGAACTACCGCGCGCTCGTCGACATGAGCGCGAACGGCGGCTACGGGCGCTTCTGGGGGCCGAACGTCGACCTCGACGGCAACGATACGCTGGGCGAAGGCAAGATCGCCGGCACCGAATATCTCGCGTATGCCGACGACGGCAGCGGCGCAAAGAACGTGACGCTGCTCGTGCAGGTGCCCGCGCGCTTCGATCCCGCGCAGCCGTGCATCGTCACCGCGACGTCGTCCGGCTCGCGCGGCGTGTACGGCGCGATTTCCGCGGCCGGCGAGTGGGCGCTCAAGCGCGGCTGCGCGGTGGCCTACAACGACAAGGGCGGCGGCAACGGCGCGCACGAGCTCGGCTCCGACACCGTCACGCTGATCGACGGCACGCTCGCCAACGCGGTGCTGGCCGGCACCGCGAGCCTGTTCACCGCGAACGTGACGAGCGGCGATCTCGCCGCGTTCAACGGCCGCTTCCCGAACCGCTATGCGTTCAAGCACGCGCATTCGCAGCAGAATCCCGAGCAGGACTGGGGGCGCGTGACGCTGCAGTCGGTCGAGTTCGCGTACTGGGCACTCAACGAGCAGTTCGGACCGCTGGTCGACGGCGCGCGTCACGGCGTGCGCTATCGCGCGGGCGACATCACGACGATCGCCGCGTCGGTCAGCAACGGCGGCGGCGCGTCGCTCGCGGCGGCCGAACAGGACGACCGCGGCTGGATTACCGCAGTCGTGGTCGGCGAGCCGCAGATCAACGTGCGGATGGCGCCGAATGCGGTCGTGCGCGCCGGCGGCCAGCCGGTGCCGTCGTTCGGCCGGCCGCTGGCCGATTACGCGACGCTCGCGAACCTGCTGGAACCGTGCGCGGCCGCGTCGGCGTCGCTCGCCGCCGCGCCGTACCTGAGCGCGCTGCCGGCCGCGACCACGCAGTCGATCCGCACGCAGCGCTGCGCGACGCTCGCCGCGGCCGGGCTGGTGGCGGGCGCCGACACGCAGAGCCAGGCGGCCGACGCGCTCGCGCAGCTCCATGCGGCCGGCTATCTGGCCGATTCCGACCTGCTGCAGGCGCCGATGTGGGATTCGCAGGCGATTCCGGCGATTGCGGTCACCTATGCGAACGCGTACACGCGCTCGCGCGTGACCGACAACCTGTGCAACTTCAGCTTCGCGACGACGAACCCGGCGACCGGCGCGGTCGCGGCGCCCGCCGCGTCGCCGATGCCAGCCGTGTTCGGCGCCGGCAACGGCGTGCCGCCGACGGCCGGCATCAATCTCGTGTTCAACAACGGCGCGGGTGTCGACCACCGGCTCGCGACGCCGGACGCGAGCTTCGCGGGCGCGCTGTGCCTGCGCCAGTTGTGGACGAACGGGATGCTCGGCATGCCCGCGAACGTCGACGCGGTGCGCGTGAACGCGAACCTGCACGGCAAGCCGGCGATCATCGTGCAGGGCCGCAGCGACGCGCTCGTGCCCGTGAACCACGCGTCGCGCGCGTACGTCGCGCAGAACGGCATCAGCGAAGCCGGGCGCAGCCAGCTGGTGTTCTACGAAGTGACGAACGGCCAGCACTTCGACGCATTCCTGTCGGTTCCCGGCTTCGACACGCGCTTCGTGCCGGTTCACTACTACAACGTGCAGGCGCTGAACCTGATGTGGAAGCACCTGAAGAACGGCGCGCCGCTGCCGCCGTCGCAGGTGATCCGCACGGTGCCGCGCGGCGGCACGCCGGGCGCCGCGCCCGCGCTGACGAGCGCGAACCTGCCGCCGATCTCGGCCGCGCCGGGCGCGAACGCGATTTCCGTCGGCGTCGGCACGATCGACGTGCCGCTCTGACGGCGGCCGTTGCGCCGCCTCCGACGAAGCCGGGCAGCCGTCCGGCTTTTTTCTTTGCATCGCCTGGAATCGGTCCCGTACTGCCTTTTATTCGAATGGCGAGCGCCGTAACAAATTATTACTTTACGGCCATAAATCCGGAACCTATTATGCGCCGGTATTTTCACTTAATTTAATAAATTCCAGATACGAGAATATTCCTTTCCTTTTAGTTAATCGATCCTTTCGATTTTATTCAGTCGGCCCGAGCCGCGATTGATCGCCGTTTCGCGATTAGTCGGTGTCGTGCCGACCGGAATCGTTCGTCTTTTCGAAGTGAAGGCGCCTTGTCTGGCGGGCTTCGCAGGGTGTCGCCTTGTCGTCGATTTCGTGCGCTTGCGAATTCGCGAAATGAATTCGCATTGCTGCGAACCGTTGAATGGTCGTTCGCAATGGAATTGATTCCATTGTGCGGTTGCAAAAAAACATGGGTGGGGTAAATCGTGCCGATCGGTATTCGCCGATCCGGTAAAAAACTCGGAGTGCGTCGCATAACGAATGCATTCCCGGTGCGGAGCGCCGGCGCAAACGATCCTTTGCGGCCGGCGGTATTTATCGTTCTGTTCGAGAGGCAATAATGACGACACGCAAGTCCTTGAAAGACGGTTTCGCGCTATTTGGAACGACCCTGAGCGTACCGCTCGCCGCGGCAGCGGCCGCGGCGCTGCTCGTCACGGGGTGCGGCGGCGACGACGGGCCGAGCCCGAGCGCGGCGGCCGCCACCGCGGCCGCGACGTCCAGCGGCAGCACGTCGGTCAATACCGACGCAACGGCCGCCGCTGCGGCCGACCAGCCGTACGTCGACACCGACGTGTACGGCACCGGGCCGAACGACGCGGTCACGGATTCGACCGAAGGCGCGGCAGTCGTGCACCGCCAGGTGACGATCGGCGGCAAGACGATCAAGTACACGGCCACCACGGGCCACCTGACGACGATCGATCCGATCACGTCGGCGCCGAACGCGAAGATGTTCTACGTCGCGTACACGCAGGACAATCCGGACCCGTCGAAGCCGCGTCCGGTCACGTTCTTCTACAACGGCGGCCCCGGTTCGTCGTCGGTCTACCTGCTGCTCGGCTCGTACGGGCCGAAGCGCCTGCAGTCGTCGTTCCCGAACTTCACGCCGCCCGCGCCGTACAAGCTGCTCGACAACCCGGACAGCCTGCTCGACCGCACCGACCTCGTGTTCATCAACCCGGTCGGCACAGGCTACTCGACGGCGATCGCGCCGGCGAAGAACAAGGACTTCTGGGGCACCGACCAGGATGCGCGCTCGATCGACCGCTTCATCCAGCGCTACCTGACCAAGTACTCGCGCTGGAATTCGCCGAAGTTCCTGTACGGCGAGTCGTACGGCACCGCGCGCAGCGCGGTCGTGTCATGGGTGCTGCACGAGGACGGCATCGACCTGAACGGGATCACGCTGCAGTCGTCGATCCTCGACTACGCGAACGCGCTGTCCGCGGTCGGCACGTTCCCGACGCTCGCGGCCGACGCGTTCTACTGGAAGAAGACGACGCTCAACCCGACGCCGACCGATCTCGACGCGTACATGGTCCAGGCCCGCAACTACGCGGACAACACGCTCGCGCCGCTCGCGCAGAAGCCGAACCCGCAGGACGGCGGCTTCGTGAACGTGCGGCTGAACCTGAACCTGCAGACCGCGCAGCAGATGGGTTCGTACATCGGCACGGACCCGACGTCGCTGATCCAGACCTTCGGCAACCCGGCCGCGCTCGGCAACGTGCCGTCGTCGGACGACAACCCGCCGTACACGTTCTTCCTGACGCTCGTGCCGGGCACGCAGATCGGCCAGTACGACGGTCGCGCGAACTTCACGGGCAAGGGCATCGCGCCGTACATCCTGCCGAACTCGGGCAGCAACGATCCGTCGATCACGAACGTCGGCGGCGCATACACGGTGCTGTGGAACAGCTACATCAACACCGACCTCAAGTACACGTCGACGTCTTCGTTCGTGGACCTGAACGACCAGGTCTTCAACAACTGGGACTTCAGCCATACGGACCCGACCGGCGCGAACAAGGGCGGCGGCAATACGCTGTACACGGCCGGCGACCTCGCATCGACGATGAGCGTGAACCCGGACCTGAAGGTGCTGTCGGCGAACGGCTATTTCGACGCCGTCACGCCGTTCCACCAGACGGAGCTGACGCTCGCGCAGATGCCGCTCGATCCGACGCTCAAGGCGCAGAACCTGACGATCAAGAACTACCCGTCGGGCCACATGATCTACCTGAACGACGCGTCGCGGACCGCGTTGAAGGGCGATCTCGCCAACTTCTACGACGGCATCCTCGCGAACCGCACCGCGTTGCAGCGCGTGCTGAAGCTGCAGGCGCGCACGCAGCAGATGAAGCAGCAGAAACTGCAGCAGCAGGGGCAGTAAGCGGCGCGGGCGGCCCGCGCCGCCCCGGATGGACGACAGCCCGATCGGCGCAGGCCGGTCGGGCTGTTTTTCTTGTGCGGCGCGCGCTGGGCCGGCGCGTCGTGCGCCGGACGGGAAGGGGCGTAACCGCGGAGGAAAGGGCCGCCCCGCCGCTTACGCGAGCACGAGCCGCACGCCGACCGCGACGAGCGTCGACGCGAGCAGGTTGCGCAGCAGCCGCTCGGGCGCGCGCGCCGACAGCAGGCTGCCGATCACGATGCCGGGCAGCGAACCGAGCAGCAGCGACAGCAGCATCGACCAGTCGACCGAGCCGAGCAGCCAGTGGCCCATGCCCGCGACGAGCGTGAGCGGCACCGCATGCGCGATGTCGGAGCCGACGATGCGGGTCGTCGCGAGCAGTGGATACAGCAACAGGAGCACGGTCACGCCGATCGCGCCGGCGCCGACCGACGTCATCGACACGAGCACGCCCAGCGCGGCGCCCGTCAGCACGGTCGACCACAGCGTGCGCGCGGGGCTCGGCGCGAGCGGGTTGCGTGCGGCGAAGGCCGTGAGCTGCGGCCGGAAGATCAGCGCGACCGACGTGAGCAGCAGCGCGACGCCGAGCACGAGCTGGATCATCCGCGCGGTGCCCGGCGTGTTCATCCCGTGCGTGTGCAGCCACCACAGCGTGAGCGCCGCGGCCGGCACGCTGCCCGCCGCGAGCCGGCCCGTGATACGCCAGTCGATCGAGCCTTTCAGGCCGTGGACGAGCGTGCCGGTGGCCTTGGTCGCGGCCGCGTACAGCAGGTCGGTGCCGACCGCCGTCGCGGGGTGGACGCCGAACAGCAGCACGAGAATCGGCGTCATCAACGAACCGCCGCCGACGCCCGTCAGGCCGACGAGGATGCCGACGAACAGGCCGGACAGGGAGTACAGCAGATCGATATGGGGAAGCGACATCGGAAGCAGGCGGTTATGCGGCGTTCGGCGGCGGCGCGCGGCCGCGGCGCGCGCATCAAAGTCCGCCATTGTCGCAAAAGTGACGCGTCAACGTACGACTGCGTTAAAAATCGGCGGGGGGAGCTCACGCGGCGGCCGCCGGCGGGGCGTCAAACGGGCGTTTGAGCAGGGGCGGGCCGAGGATCGTCGGCCTGAACGGTAAGACGAACCGGGTGCGTATGCCGCGCATCCGGCATGCGCAAAAAAGGGCGCGACACTGCGCGCCCCGATTCGACGCCGGTTCCCGCTCGGCTGCCGACGGTCAGTGCATCGCGGGGCCGGCGCCTTCGACCGCGCGTGGCGGCCGAATCCGCAGCGCGAAACCGATCAGCGCGGCCACGGCCGCAAACGCCGCGCCGAACGCGAATGCCGCGCGGTAGCCGGCGTTCAGCGCGTCGAGCGGCGCGGCTTGCGCCGCCGCGAGCGCGTCGGTGCGGGCGCCGGCGAGACTCGCGAGGGCCGCGAGCCCGAGCGCGCCGCCCATCATGAACGCGGTGTTGACGATGCCCGACGCGAGCCCGGAATCGGCCGGGTCGACGTCATTCATCGCGGCGAGCAGCACCGGATTGAACGCGACGCCCGCGCCGATGCCGAGCAGCGTCATGCCGGGCAGCACGTGCCACACGAAAGCGCCGTCGACCGGCGCGCGCGCGAACAGCGCGAGGCCGCACGCCGCGATCAGCAGGCCGACGGCGATCGGGCCGCGGATCCCGAAGCGCATCACGATGCGCGCCGACAGCCCGAGCGAGAATGCGGCCATGATCAGGTTCGCGGGCAGGAACGCGAGGCCGACCTGCAGCGGCCCGTAGCCGAGCACCCGCTGCATGTACAGCGCGGACAGGAAGAACCACGCGAACATCGCGGCCGCCCACAGCACGGCGATCGCGTTTGCGAGCGCGACGTTGCGGGCGGCGAACAGCGTGAGCGGCATCAACGGATGCGCGGCGCGCGACTCGATCGCGATGAACAGCACGAGCAGCACGACGGCCGCGCCGATCAGCGCGACGGTCTGCGTCGACAGCCAGCCGGCCTCGTTGCCGCCGACGATGCCGTAGACGGCCAGCATCAGCGACGCGGTCACGGTGATCGCGCCGGCGACGTCGAGCCGTGCGGTGCCCGCCGGCGCACGCGTGCGCGGCAGCAGCGCGACGCACATCGCGTAGACGGCGACGCCGATCGGCAGATTGACGAGAAAGATCCAGTGCCACGACAGCGAGCTTGTCAGCAGCCCGCCGAGCAGGACGCCGATGCTGCCGCCGCCCGCGCACACGAAACCGTAGACGCCCATCGCGCGTGCGCGTTCGCCGGGTTCCGTGAAGAGGTTCATGATCAGCGACAGCGAGACGGCCGACACGACCGCGCCGCCGAACCCCTGCGCCGCGCGTGCGGCGATCAGCATCCCCTGCGATTGCGCGAGGCCGCACGCGAGCGACGCGAGCGTGAACACGACGAGGCCCGCGAGGAACATGCGCCGCTGGCCGTACAGGTCGCCGAGCCGGCCGCCGAGCAGCAGGCAGCCGCCGAACGTCAGCAGGTATGCATTGACGACCCACACGAGGGCCGTTTCGGTGAAGTGGAGATCGGTGCTGATCGACGGCAGCGCAACGTTCACGATCGTGCTGTCGAGCACGATCATCAGCACGCCGAGGCAGAGCACGATCAGCGCGTACCAGCGCTTCTCGCCGTGAATCCCGTGGGTCATGGGCTTGCAGCCTTCCGATAGTTATTTGAAAGGATGCATTGTAGATGCCGGCGGCGCGCGCTTCCTGCCGGTTTGTGGCAGGAGCGTCGCGTAGTGGCGCGCGCGGCTGCGGCGCGCGTGGAGCGGGATGAGCGTTACGGCCGAGCCGGCAGTTCGCAGCCGTCGGGGCCGCAGGCGGCCGCGTCGCCGCCGCCGGGCTCGACGATGCCGTCGCGCCACGCCTGGTCGAGCGCCTGCGCGAACGCATCGGCCGGTTGCGCGCCCGACACCGCATAGCGGTCGCCGAACACGAACAGCGGCACGCCGCGCCCGCCGATTCGTGCGGCGCGCGCGATGTCGGCTTCGACTTCGTCGCGATACGCGTCGCTGCGCAACACGGCTTCGACGGCCGAGCGCTCGAGCCCGGCTTCGACCGCAAGCTCGGTCAGCTCGGCATGATCGAACAGCGAGCCGTGCTCGCAGAAATAGGCGCGGTAGAGCCGCTCGGTCAGCGCTTGCGCGCGGCCCGACGCTTGCGCGAGCTTCACGAGCCGGTGGCCGTCGAGCGTGTCGCCGACGAGCGTGCCGGGCAGGTCGTAGCGCAGCCCCACGCTCGCGGCCGCATCGGTCACCTGGCGCAGCATCTGGTCGACCTGCGCAGGCGCCATCCGGTATTTGCCGGCCAGCATCGCCTCGACCGGCTCGACGGGTTGGCCAAGCATCAGCCGGTACGCGCGCAGCGCGACGTCGACGCGGTCGGCGTGCGCGAACGCGGCCAGCGCCTCGTCGAAGCGGCGCTTGCCGATCCAGCACCACGGGCAGATCAGGTCGGACCAGATTTCGACGGTCAGGGTCGGGCGGGCAGTCGGGGCGGGAGCGGTCGTCATGGGCGGTTCGGGCGGCAAAAAAATGTAACTGAGACTATATCATTTTATGTTTCGACGCTTCGTCGCTCGCGCAACCGCGTGGCACGGTGCGAAAGGGAGCGCGCCCGCATGTCGCGAAGCAGGGGCGTGGAACTGCCGGCCGGTACCGACGACCGGGCTACCGCGATGGCGCCCGCCGCGTCGCGCTCACGCGTCGCCCTGCGTTTCCTTCAGGTGCTTGAGATGCTTGTAGACCGTCGCGCGCCCCATCCCGAGCACGTTCGCGACGTAGTTCGCCGCGCTCTTGCCGCGGAACGCGCCTTCCGCGTACAGCGCCTCGACGAGCTCGCGCCGGTGCTCGCGCGTGAGCCCGTTCAGCCCGACCTGCCGCTCGCGCAGCCAGCCGTGCAGGAACGTGTTGATGCGCTCCTGCCAGTCGTCGCGGAACAGCTCGTCGGGCTGCGCGACGACGCCTGCGCCCTTGATGAACAGGTCCAGCGTCGCGCGCACTTCGTCGAACACCGCGATGTTGAAGTTGATGCACATCATCCCGGCCGGGCGGCTGTCGTCGTCGAACAGCACGTTGCTGACGCAGCGCATTCGCCGGCCGTCCCAGTTCAGCTTCTCGTACGGGCCGATCACGCGCTCGCGCGCCGAATGATCGATTTCCTCGAGCGCGGAATCGTCGCCGACCTCGCGCTTGGACAGGTTGTTCGCGAGATACAGCACGGTCTGGTCGTGCAGGTCGTGGATCACGACTTCCGCGTACGGGAAGAACAGTGCGGCGATACCGTCGGCGATCGGCGCATAGCGGGTGAGCAGCAGGTCTTTGACGGGAGATTTCTTCTTGCGCATCGGTGTCGCGATCTCGGGTGGGCGGAAGCCGGGCAGCGTGTCGGGGCGGCGAGCCGGCGCACCGTCGGCCGGCATGCCCGTGCGCCCGCGCGCGGCCGCGGCGGCGGTTGCGCCATTGTATCGGCCCCGCGTGCGCGTGCCGTTCATGCGTGCGTCAGATGCGTGTACAGCGCATGCGCGATCGCGATGTCCTCGAGCCCGAGGCCGATCGAGCGGAACAACGCGTGACGCGTGCGCGACGGCGCCGCGCAGGTGCCGGCGACGAGCGCGGGCAGGTCGCCGACGATCCGGCCGGCATCCCAGCCGTGCTCGGCCGCCGCGATCTGCATCTCGCCGGCGCTCGCGGGTGTCGTGTGCCGGTAGTCGCAGTAGACGTCCATGTCCGGCAGCCACGCGGGCGGGATTTCGTGCGCGCGCGCGACGTTCGTGCTGATCGACGTGACGAGCGCGGGGCGCGTGAGCATCCGGTCGCCGAGCACGGGCGTGCCCGACGACGTGCACAGCATCACCACGTCCGCGTCGCGCACGCAGGCCTCGATGCTCGCCGCCGCGTGGGCGCGCGGGTCGAGCGCGGCGAGGGCCGCTTGCTGTGCGGCGTCGCCGGCGAGTGCGGGCGAGTACACGCGGATCGTGTCCCAGTCGCGCAGCGCCGCCGTGTGCCTGAGGTGCGCGATGCCGACCGCGCCCGTGCCGACGATCGCGAGACGACGGGCGTCGCGCGGCGCGAGGCAGTCGACCGCGAGCGCCGTCGTGCCGGCCGTGCGTTCGACGGTCAAGAGCCCCGCGTCGCACCACATCAGCGGCTGGCCGGTTTGCATCGACATCAGCGCGGTCCATGCGGTGACGATCGGTCTCCCGTCGGGCTTCCCGTCGGGCTTCCCGTCGGGTCGCCCGTCGGGTTGGCCGCCCGCCACGATGTACGGCGACAGCTTCGCGCCGAACACCTGCGCATCGGCGAGCGCGCCGAGATACGTGATGAAGTCGCCGGCCCGGTCGGGAAACAGCGTGAGCGTCTGCGGCGGCTGCACCGCGCGCGCCGCGGCGAGCGAAGCGAACATGCGGCGCAGCGTGCCGAGCACGTCGAGCGACGGAAGCGCCGCGCGCACTGCGGCTTCGTCGACGATCAGCGGTGGGGTGGGGACGGTTTGCGTCATCGGACATCTCCGGTTCGGGCTGGACAGAAAGTCTCGAAAGACGGCGTCCGGCGGGTTCGTGATGGACGAAAAGTCTAATATAGACAAATAAAGTCGGGAGGATTTTTCTTTTCGAGACGTCGTGTCGTTGCCGGGTTCATGGAAAAAGCCATGGAATCAAAAGCATCCGGAAGCAGGCGACGAAATTCCGACGTCGAGAAACGACGCGGCATTCTCGTATCCCCTATAGTCTATAGTAGACTTTAAGTCTATATTTCGCATGCAGAATCCGACACGCCGCCACGCGGCTGCGTGCGTCGGATGCTGCCCTGGCGCCCGGTCGAGGGCGTCGTGCGACCGATCTTCAGCCTCAATCCGGAACAGAAGGACCGTCATGAACTGGAAACTTTCCCTTTGCGCCGCTGCGGCGCTCGCGTGCGCGGCCGTCGCGGCCCATGCGGAACAGACCACGCTGCGCTTCGGGATCGAAGCCGCCTATCCGCCGTTCGAGAGCAAGACGCCGGCCGGTCGGTTGCAGGGGTTCGACGTCGACATCGGCAACGCGGTGTGCGCGAAGCTGAACATGAAATGCGTGTGGGTCGAGAATGCGTTCGACGGGCTGATCCCGGCGCTGCAGGCGCGCAAGTTCGACGCGATCAACTCTGCGATGAACATCACCGCGAAGCGCAAGCAGAGCATCGACTTCACGCCGGCAATCTACGTGGTGCCGATCGTGATGGTGGCGAAGCACGGCTCGCCGCTGAAGCCCGACGCCGCGAGCCTGCGCGGCAAGCACGTCGGCGTGCTGCAAGGCTCGTCGCAGGAGGATTTCCTGAAGGCGCACTGGGCCGACGCGGGCGTGGCCGTCGTGTCGTACGCGGATCAGGACCAGATCTACGCCGATCTCGTCGCGGGGCGCCTCGACGCGGCCGTGCAGGAAGCGCAGACCGCGCAGGACGGGTTCCTCGACAAGCCGGCCGGTCGCGACTACCAGATCGTCGGCGAGCCGCTGAAGGATCCGGCGACGCTCGGCGAAGGCACCGGCTTCGGGATGCGCAAGAACGACAAGGCGCTGCAGGCGAAGATCGTCGGCGCGCTCGACGCGCTGAAGCAGGACGGCACGCTGAGCGCGCTGTCGCGGAAGTACTTCAAGCGCGACATCATCGCGAAGTAAGCGCCGCCGTGCGTCGGCCGCGGGGCCGGCGCACGGCGCCTCCCATCTCGACGCAGTGCGGGGAACCATGGATTTCGACGTCATCGTTCTGGGGGCCGGCATCGTCGGCGTGTCGTCGGCGTTGCATCTGCAGGATCGCGGGCTGCGCGTCGCGCTCGTCGACCGGCGCGCGCCCGGCGAGGAAACCAGCCACGGCAATGCGGGGCTGATCGAGCGCTCGTCGGTCGTGCCGTATGCGTTTCCGCGCCGGCTCGGCACGCTGCTGCGCTACGCGCGCAACCGTTCGGTCGATCTCTATTGGGACTACAAGGCGCTGCCCGAGTATGCCGGCTGGCTCTCGCGCTTCTGGCGCGAATCGTCGCCGCAGCGGCTCGCGGCCGCCGCGCGCGACCTGCTGCCGCTCGTCGCGGCGAGCGTCGTCGAGCACGATGCGCTGCTCGCGCGCACCGACGCGCAGCCGCTCGTGCACGACGGCGGATGGATCGAGGCGTTTCGTTCGCCCGCGCTGTTCGACGCGGAAGCGCGCGCCCAGCAGCGCGTGGCCGACGCGCACGGGCTGCGGATGACCGTGCTCGACGCGCCTGCGCTGCGTGCGCGCGAGCCCGGTATCGGCGGCGCCTTCTGCGGCGCCTTCCACTGGCAGGACCCGAAGACGGTGTCGAGCCCGGGCGGGCTGACCAAGGCCTATGCGCGGTTGTTCGAGCGCGACGGCGGCACGTTCGTGCGCGGCGACGCGACGACGCTCGCGCAGGTGGATGACGGCTGGCAGGTCGGGTCCGAGCACGGGCCGATATCGGCGCGCTCGGCCGTGGTCGCGCTCGGGCCGTGGTCCGATCGGGTGTTCGCGCCGCTCGGCTACCGGATTCCGCTGCGCGCGAAGCGCGGCTATCACATGCATTACCTGCCGACCCGCACGCTGCTGAACGTGCCCGTGTGCGATACCGAGGAGGGCTTCGTCGTCGCGCCGATGGAGGGCGGCCGCCTGCGGCTCACGACCGGCGTCGAGATCGCGCCGCGCGACGCGCCGCCGACCGGCGTGCAACTCGCACGCGCCGAACCGCTGGCGCGCGACGCGTTCGGCATCGGCGAGCGGCTCGATCCGGAGCCGTGGCTCGGGATGCGGCCGTGCACGCCCGACATGCGTCCGGTGATCGGGCCCGCGCCGCGCCACCGCCATTTGTGGTTCGCGTTCGGCCACTGCCATCACGGGCTCACGCTTGGGCCCGCGACCGGCCGTCTGCTCGCCGAAATGATGACGGGTGCGCCGACCTATATCGATCCCCATCCGTACCGGCCCGCACGCTTCGGTTGAACCCGCGGCGCGCAGATGCGGTTTCGGCCACCGGCATGCATCGGTAGCAATGCGTGCCGTTCACAGTTTTTCATTTTGCCGTCCGGATTATCGAAATCCGCGCAATCTGAAATGACCTGCGTAATCGATAAGAAAGAAAATCTCGCGATAAAAGAAAATCAGCAAATTCGCGATTTATCAATGCATTTTCATATTGCTGAAATGCGTAATGGGCAGCCGGCTCCGACGGTATAGGTCCCATCGCGGCCGCATGCTCCGGCGGTACGCGGCATGTACCGGAACACGTTACCGCGGGGCTCGCAAACGTTACGTTACATCCGTGTTCCGAAGGCCTTTTTCATCAGACGATTAAGGCGCTGCAATCCACCGATTTCGCTTGAAATCAATTAAAAAGGCTTATTGACGATCAACAGATAGGCGAAACGGCCGGTTTTTGGAATTGGCACGCTTCGTGCAATCCGTCCCCATGCTTTGTCAACGTAGTGCCAACCGAGATGGGGAAAATAACGATGGGACAGAACTTCAAATTGACGGGTGTGGCGCTGTCGGTCGCGACGGTGTTCGGGGTGCTGGCTTCGGGTTCCGCGATGGCGGGCGCCCTCGATGCGCTGCCGATCCCGCAGGTGATCGTCAATCCACCGACGAACAGCGTGTCGGTCGGGCTGGTCGCGACGGGCACGTCGCCGCTGGGCTCGGTGACCGTGACGGCGGGCGGGTCGGGCGCGATCCAGACGTCGCTCGGGGAGCCGGGGCAAGTGCTGTCGGGCGCCGTGGGGGCGGTGACGGGCGCACTCGGCGGTGGCGGCGGCACGGTGCAGCCGCTCGCGCCGGTGCAGGGCGTGGTGAATCAGGTGACGGGGGCGCTCGGTGGCGGCAATCCGGCGGGTGCGTTGACGGGGGCAATCGGCACGGTGACGGGCGCACTGGGCGGGATCGGCGGTGGCGCGAACCCGCTGGCGCCGGTACAGGGCGTGGTGAATCAGGTGACGGGGGCGCTCGGTGGCGGCAATCCGGCGGGTGCGTTGACGGGGGCAATCGGCACGGTGACGGGCGCACTGGGTGGGATCGGCGGTGGCGCGAACCCGCTGGCGCCGGTACAGGGCGTGGTGAATCAAGTGACCGGTGCATTGAGTGGCGGCAACCCGGCCGGTGCATTGACCGGTGCATTGAACACGGCAACCGGCACGCTGAGCAATGCACTCGGCACGGCAACGGGTGCACTGGGCGGGATCGGAGGCGGTTCGAACCCGCTGGCGCCGGTGCAAGGCGTGGTGAATCAGGTAACGGGCGCGCTCGGTGGCGGTAACCCGGCGGGCGCGTTGACCGGCGCACTCGGCACGGTAACGGGTGCACTGGGCGGGATCGGTGGCGGCACGAACCCGCTGGCGCCGGTACAGGGCGTGGTGAATCAAGTGACCGGCGCGTTGAGCGGCGGCAACCCGGCCGGTGCATTGACCGGTGCATTGAACACGGCAACCGGCACGCTGAGCAATGCGCTCGGCACGGCAACGGGCGCGCTGGGCGGGATCGGTGGCGGTTCGAATCCGCTGGCGCCGGTGCAAGGTGTGGTGAATCAGGTAACGGGTGCGCTCGGTGGCGGCAACCCGGCGGGAGCGTTGACCGGCGCACTTGGCACGGTGACGGGCGCACTGGGCGGAATCGGAGGCGGCGCGAACCCGCTGGCGCCGGTACAGGGCGTGGTGAATCAAGTGACCGGTGCATTGAGTGGCGGCAACCCGGCCGGTGCATTGACCGGTGCATTGAACACGGCAACCGGCACGCTGAGCAATGCGCTCGGCACGGCAACGGGCGCGCTGGGCGGTATCGGAGGTGGCACGAACCCGCTGGCGCCGGTACAGGGTGTGGTGAATCAAGTGACGGGCGCGTTGAGCGGCGGTAACCCGGCCGGTGCACTGACGGGCGCGCTGAACACGGCAACCGGCACGCTGAGCAGCGCGCTCGGCACGGCAACGGGCGCACTGGGCGGAATCGGTGGCGGCGCGAACCCGCTGGCGCCGGTGCAAGGTGTGGTGAATCAGGTAACGGGCGCGCTCGGTGGCGGTAACCCGGCGAGTGCGCTGACTGGCGCAGTGGGCACGGTGACCGGCGCACTGGGCAATCTCGGCGGTGGTTCGAATCCGCTGGCACCCGTTCAGGGTGTCGTGAACGGCCTCACGAGCACGATCGGCGGCGGCGATCCGGCCGGTGCACTGGCCGGTGTCGTTGGCACGGTCACGGGGGCACTGGGCAACCTTGGCAGCGGCTCGAATCCGCTCGCGCCGGTGCAGGGCGTGGTGAACGGCGTTACGGGTGCGCTTGGCGGCGGCAATCCGGCAGGCGCGCTGACCGGCGCACTCGGCACGGTAACGGGCGCCTTGGGCGGTGTCGGCGGTGGCAACCCGGCGGGCGCGCTGACCGGCGCACTCGGCACGGTAACGGGCGCACTGGGCGGCGTCGGCGGTGGCAATCCGGCAGGCGCGCTGACCGGCGCACTCGGCACGGTAACCGGCGCCCTGGGCAACCTCGGCGGTGGCGCGAACCCGATCACCCCGATCCAGAACATCGTGAACCAGGTCACGGGCACGCTCGGCAGCGGCAACCCGGCCGGCGCACTGAGCAACGCGGTCAACACGATCACGGGCACGCTCGGCAACGTCGGTGGCGCAGGCGGCCCGCTCGCGCCGGTGCAAGGCGCCGTCACGCAACTCGCCGGCACGCTCGGCAACGGCGATCCCGCCGGTGCGCTGACGAACGCGCTGAACTCGGTGACGGGCGCGCTCGGCGGCGCGAACCCGCTGGCGCCGGTGCAGGGTGTCGTGAACCAGGTCGTCGGCACGCTGTCGGGTGCGGGCGGCGGCAGCCCGATCACGCCGATCACGAACCTCGTCAACGGTCTGCAGAACGCCCTGCCGGGCGGCAATCCGGCCGGCGCGCTGACCGGCGCACTCGGTTCGGTGACGGGCGCGCTCGGCAATCTCGGCGGGACCAACCCGCTGGCGCCGGTGCAAGGCGTCGTGAACCAGGTGGTCGGTACGCTCGGCGGCAGCAACGCGGCCGGCACGCTGAGCAACGCGGTGGGGACGGCCACGGGCGCGATCGGCAATGCGGTCGGTTCGGTGGCGGGCGCGCTCGGCGCCCTCGGCGGCACGAGCCCGCTGGCGCCGGTGCAGGGTGTCGTGAACCAGGTCGTCGGTACGCTCGGCAGCGGCAATCCGGCCGGCGCCCTGACGGGCGCGCTGAACTCGGTGACGGGCGCTCTCGGCAACCTCGGCGGTTCCAACCCGCTGGCGCCGGTGCAAGGCGTCGTGAACCAGGTGGTCGGCACGCTGTCCGGCGCGGCCGGCAACAGCCCGATCGCGCCGATCACGAACCTCGTGAGCGGCCTGACGGGCGGCGCCAACCCGGCCGGCGCACTGACTGGCGCGCTCGGTTCGGTGACGGGCGCACTCGCGTCCGGTCCGGCCGCGCTCGGCCAGGCGGCCGGCGCGCTGTCGGGTGCGGCCGGTTCGACGGCAGCGGCAGGCGGCAGTCTGCTCGGCTCGGGCGCGAATGCGGCCGGCGGCACGGCGGGCGCGGTGGGGTCGCTGCTGACGACGGGTGCCAACTCGACCGCGACGGTCGTCAATGCGGTCGGCACGTCGGCGGGCACGGTGCTCGGCTCCGCACCGAGCCTGTCGGTGACGCCGCATTCCGGCAACAGTTCGCCGAACAACCCGCTCGCACCGGTGACGACGCTGCTCCAGTCGCTGACCGGCGCACTGCCGAGGTAATCGGCCGAAACCGCACGACGGCGCTGCATCGGCCGTCGTGCGCAACGGTCGTGCAACAGGGGGCGCGCAACGCGGCATGACAGCGATGTCGTGCCGCGTCGTCATTTCGGGCTTCCCGTTTTCTTTCGTCGCATGAAGGATCGCCGCCGCTCGTCGCGGCGCGTTACGGCATGGCGTGCGATGGAATAACCGGCCGTCGCCGTCCGTTTACATACCGAGTTCCGGCACGGCCGGCCGGCGGGATAATGATCGCGACGCAGCCGATCGTCCCGTTCGGCGGCGACGTGTCGCGAGACGACGCCAAGGAGAACGGGAATGAAACGGATGCTGTTCGCCGCCGCGCTGACGGCGGCGTTCGTGCGGCCGGCGGCTGCGGAACCGCCGCAGGTCGCCGACGGGAAGCTGGTCGACGAAGCGCACATGACGCTGTACGTGTTCGATCGCGATGCGCCGGGCAAGAGCATGTGCGACGGCGCATGCGCGGCCAACTGGCCGCCCGCGCTCGCCGACGCGTACGACAAGGCGTCGGGTGCGCTGAGCCTCGTCGCCCGCGACGACGGCAAGAAGCAATGGGCGTACCGCGGCCGCCCGCTGTATCGCTGGAAGATGGACCGCAAGGCCGGCGACGCGGGCGGCGACGGCGTCGGCGGCGTGTGGCACGTCGCGCGGCCGTGATCGCGCGGCGACGCGCGAGGCGCTCCGATGAGCTATGAATCGGACCTGCTGGTGTGGCTCCCGCATCTCACGCGCTATGCGCGTGCACTGACGGGCGAGCGCGCGTGGGCCGACGATCTCGTGCAGGACACGCTCGAGCGTGCACTGAACCGGCCGCCGCGCGACGGCGCCAACCTGCGCGCGTGGCTGCTGACGCTGCTGCGGCACCGCTTCATCGACCAGTTGCGCGCCCGGCACGAGATCGCGGTCGACGACGCGACCGCGCCGTGGCAGACGATGGCCGCGCCGGCCGGCGAGGTCGGCGGGCTGGAGTTGCGCGACGTGCAGCGCGCGCTGTACCGGCTGCCGGTCGAACAGCGCGAGGTGCTGCTGCTGGTCGCGCTCGAGGAGTTGAGCTATCGCGATGCCGCGCAGGTGCTCGGCGTGCCGGTGGGCACGGTGATGTCGCGACTCGCGCGGGCGCGCGCGCAGATGCGCGCGTTGCTGTCGGACGTGCCGTCGGCGCACGGCGCGGCCGCGTTACGGGTGATCGGGAAGCCATGATGGACGATCCGCGCAAGCCTTCGAATCGGGGGGACGACGACGCGTCGGCGCAACTGCTGTCCGCGCTGCTGGACGGCGAGCTGTCCGGGCACGAGCGGCGCGAGATGCTCGAGCGCCTGCAGTCCGATCCGCAGGAAGCCGAACGATTCGCGCATTACCGCGCGCAGCGCGATGCGCTGAAAGCGCTGTTTCCGTTGCCGGCGGCCGCGCCGGCGTTGTTCGTGCAGCGCCGCGCGCCGCGCTGGCGTGCCGTCACGCATGCGTTCGCGGGGCTCGCGGCCGGGCTGCTGATCGGTGTCGCGCTGCATGCCGGCTGGGCGGCGTTCGGCCGCGAACCGGCGTTCGCCGCGCGCGCGGACGTCGCATACGCGGTGTACGCCGCCGACCGCGAGCATCCGGTGGAAGTCGGCGCGGCCGATCCCGCGCGGCTCGCCGCGTGGCTGTCGGCGCGCGTCGGCCGGCCGGTGCGCGCACCGTCGCTCGACGAATACGGTTACGCGCTGCTGGGCGGCCGGGTGCTGCCCGGCGACGCGGGGCCGGCCGCGCAGCTCATGTACCAGCGCGCGGACGGCGCGCGCGTGACGCTGTACATGACCGCATACGATGCGCGGCGCCTCGCGCCGCGGGCGATGTCGGCCGGCGGGCGCTACACGTATTTCTGGTCGGATCGCGGCATGGGTTATGCGCTGTCCGGCCGCGGCGACGAACGGCGCCTGCGCGCGCTCGCGATCGACGCATGCGGTGCGCTGGGCGGCCCGACCGACGCATGGAAGGGATGACGCGCGGCGCTCGCAGGGAGCAGGCGATGAAAACGGCGATGATCAAGGGGCTCGGGCTGGCAGCGTGCCTCGCGGGCACGATGCTTGCGCGAGCGGAAGGCGACCCGACCGTGCGTGTGCCCGTCGACGCCGATGGCGTGCAGCGCGTGGCGATCGTCGGCGGCAGCTATTTCTTCCGGCCGAACCACGTGATCGTGCGCGCGCACGTGCCGGTCGAGCTGACCGTGTCGGCCGAGCCCGGCGCGGTGCCGCACAGCTTCGAACTCGATGCGCCGCAGGCCGGCATCGCGGTACGCACCGAGCTCGGCACGACGCCGAGGACGTTTCGTTTCACGCCGCTGCAGCCGGGGCGATTCGCCTACTATTGCACGCACCGGCTGCTGTTTTTCAGGAGCCATCGCGAGCGCGGGATGGAAGGCGTGCTCGATGTCGAGGCGGCGCCGTGATCACCGCGTTGCTGGCCGCGAGCCTGATAGGAGCGAGCATGACAGCCGATCCCGTAACCGTCGCGCAGGCGCATTTCGACCACGTCCGCTCGTACCGCGCGACGATTCGCTCGTCGGCGCGCGACGGCGAGCACACCGAAATCCGCTACGCGTACCTGAAACCGGGCTTCGTCCGGATGGATTTCGTGTCGCCGCATCGCGGCGCGGTGCTCGCGTACGATCCCGGCGACGGCAAGGTGCGGTTGCGCCCGTTCGGCACGCACGCGCCGCCCGCGCTGACGTTGTCGCCGTCCAATCCGCTCGTGCGCGACCGCACCGGCCACCGGGTCGACCGCTCGGACGTCGGCGAACTGCTGCGCAACGTCCATGCGCTGCAGCAGGGCGGCGCGACGGTGACCGAAGGCGAGGAGGCCGTCGGCGGCCGGACCGCGCTGCGCGTGCTGGTCACGGGCGCGCCTGCGCACGCGGTCGACGGCGTGCATCGCTACCGGCTGTGGCTCGACGCCGCAGACGGTTTTCCGCTGAAGGTCGTCAGCTACGCGGACGGCGACGACGTGCCGCTCGAAACCGTGACGCTCGACGACGTGGAGATCGACGTCGCGTTTCCCGAGCGTTTCTTCGCGCCCTGACGGCGCGCCGATCCGCGTTCCTGACGCGCATGCCGGAGGCTGCATGGCGGAGTACCGGTTTTCGACGATCTGGCGGGTGGATGCGCCGCTCGCGGCGGTCTGGGATGCGATCTACCAGGTCGATCGCTGGCCCGACTGGTGGAAGGGCGCCGTGCGCACCGTCGAGCTCGAGCATGGCGACGCGCGCGGCGTCGGCGCGCTGCACCGGTATACGTGGAAGGGCGCGCTGCCGTACCGGCTGACCTTCGACATGCGCGTGCGGCGCGTCGAGCGGCCGCATGTGCTCGAAGGCCGTGCGAGCGGCGCGATCGAGGGCGACGGACGCTGGTCGTTCGCCGCCGACGGCGCGCGCACCGTCGTGCGCTACGACTGGCACATTCGCACGCACGGCTGGATGAACTGGCTGGAGCCGCTCGCACGGCCGCTGTTCCGATGGAATCACGACGTCGTGATGCGCGAAGGCGCGAAGGGGCTCGCGCGGCGGCTGGGCGCGGCCGTCGAGACGGACGGCCGGACCTTCCGGCCGCTGTCGGACGCGGACTGTGCCGATGCGTGAGGCGCGCGAGGCTCGTCCCGACGATGCCGGCGAACGAACGCGTCGCGGCGGGTGAAATCGGCGCCCGCACGGCTTTTTCGCTGCGATGTCGCCGGTCTCAGGAACTCCGGGCTTACCCGGTGTCCAATCGGGGCTGGATGAGGTTGGCGGGTCGCAAGGGGCCGTCCGGTGCGACGGTTGTGGTCCTCAGGGTATTGTTTTGAAAGGGTTTTTTGCTGTATTTCGGTGTTTTTCCCGCCGTCTCGCCGCCGCGAAAATTCCCCCGGTTCCCCTTCTTGAATTTGTCAAAACCCGTCCATATAATTAGCACTCGCTGCACGAGAGTGCTAACAATTCTCTGCCGGGCGACGAGCCGGGCAGTTTCCCTAAGCGTTCTTCAATCTCAGTCAAGAGAGGAGTGAATATGAACCTTCGTCCTTTGCACGATCGCGTGATCGTCAAGCGCCTGGATCAGGAAACCAAGACCGCCTCGGGCATCGTGATCCCCGACGCCGCTGCTGAAAAGCCGGATCAGGGCGAAGTCCTGGCCATCGGCCCGGGCAAGCGCGACGACAAGGGCGCGCCGATCGCACTCGACGTGAAGGTCGGCGATCGTGTCCTGTTCGGCAAGTACGCAGGTCAGACCGTGAAGGTCGACGGCCAGGAACTGCTGGTCATGCGCGAAGAAGACATCATGGCCGTTGTCAACGCCAAGTAAGCGTCCTCCGACGGTACATATTCCCAAGAATTCAAGGAGTTAAAGATGGCAGCTAAAGACGTCGTATTCGGCGATTCCGCCCGTTCGAAGATGGTCGAAGGCGTGAACATTCTCGCCAACGCAGTCAAGGTCACGCTGGGTCCGAAGGGCCGCAACGTCGTGCTCGAGCGCAGCTTCGGCGGCCCGACGGTCACCAAGGACGGTGTGTCGGTCGCGAAGGAAATCGAGCTGAAGGACAAGCTCCAGAACATGGGCGCGCAAATGGTCAAGGAAGTCGCTTCCAAGACCAGCGACAACGCAGGCGACGGCACGACGACGGCAACCGTCCTCGCGCAATCGATCGTTCGCGAAGGCATGAAGTACGTCGCGTCGGGCATGAACCCGATGGACCTGAAGCGCGGCATCGACAAGGCAGTCGCAGCGGCCGTCGAAGAGCTGAAGAAGATCAGCAAGCCGTGCACGACCAACAAGGAAATCGCACAGGTCGGCTCGATCTCGGCGAACAGCGATTCGTCGATCGGCGATCGCATCGCTGAAGCGATGGACAAGGTCGGCAAGGAAGGCGTCATCACCGTCGAAGACGGCAAGTCGCTGGCCGACGAACTCGACGTCGTCGAAGGCATGCAATTCGACCGCGGCTACCTGTCGCCGTACTTCATCAACAACCCGGACAAGCAAGTCGCCGTCCTCGAGAACCCGTTCGTGCTGCTGCACGACAAGAAGGTGTCGAACATCCGCGATCTGCTGCCGGTGCTCGAGCAAGTCGCGAAGGCAGGCCGTCCGCTGCTGATCATCGCCGAAGACGTCGAAGGCGAAGCGCTCGCAACGCTGGTCGTCAACAACATCCGCGGCATCCTGAAGACCGTCGCGGTCAAGGCGCCGGGCTTCGGCGACCGTCGCAAGGCGATGCTGGAAGACATCGCGATCCTGACCGGCGGTCAGGTCGTCGCGGAAGAAACCGGCCTCACGCTCGAGAAGGCAACGCTGGCAGAACTGGGCCAGGCGAAGCGCATCGAAGTGGGCAAGGAAAACACGACGATCATCGACGGCGCAGGCGAAGCCGTGAACATCGAAGCGCGCGTCAAGCAGATCCGCACGCAGATCGAAGAAGCGACGTCGGACTACGACCGTGAGAAGCTGCAAGAGCGCGTGGCGAAGCTGGCCGGCGGCGTTGCGGTGATCAAGGTCGGCGCTGCGACCGAAGTCGAAATGAAGGAAAAGAAGGCACGCGTCGAAGACGCGCTGCACGCAACCCGCGCTGCCGTTGAAGAAGGTATCGTCCCGGGCGGCGGCGTCGCGCTGATCCGTGCACGCACCGCGATCGCAGGCCTGACCGGCGTGAACGCCGACCAGAACGCCGGCATCAAGATCGTGCTGCGCGCGATGGAAGAGCCGCTGCGCCAGATCGTCACGAACGGCGGCGAAGAAGCGAGCGTCGTGGTCGCAGCGGTTGCTGCAGGCAAGGGCAACTACGGCTACAACGCAGCAACGGGCGAGTACGTCGACATGGTCGAAGCCGGCGTCGTCGACCCGACCAAGGTCACGCGCACCGCACTGCAGAACGCAGCGTCGGTTGCAGGCCTGCTGCTGACGACGGACGCAGCTGTCGCAGAACTGCCGAAGGAAGACGCACCGATGCCGGGCGGCATGCCGGGCGGCATGGGCGGCATGGGCATGGACATGTAATCGACTTCGGTCGACGGTGTCCGGAGCGCGCAGCGATGCGCGTTCCAGCCAAAAGAAAAGACCCGCAGCGATGCGGGTCTTTTTTTATGTGCGCGCGGTTTTCGATGCGTGCGCGAGGCGGCCGGATACGTCACGCCTCAAAGCGGCGCGGCGTGCGGCGGGACCTGCTCGCCGCGTCGCGACTCAATGCCGGTGCGACGTCCTCGGCGCCGGATCGGCCTTCACGGCCGGCGGCGCGTCCGAATCGTCGTTGCTGCGCGCCCAGAAGAACCGGTCGGGCAGGTATGCGCCCATACCGGGCCGGAACGCGTCGCGCACGGCCTGGTACAGGTATTCCTGCGCCTCGCGCACGGCCTCCGGCGGCTCCTGGCCGTTTGCGAGCAGCGCCGCGATGGCCGCGCCGAGCGTATCGGTGATGCCCATCAGCCGGTGCGGCGAGCGGTCCCACATGTCTTCGCGAAGCTGGCCTTCTTCGCCGTACAGCGTATTGACGAGGCGGTGCGAGCCCGTTTCCGACGACAGGATGTATTCGCAACCTTGCGACAGCAGGTGCGACACGGCCGCATCGAGATTCGGCGCTTCGGCATCGCCGTCCGGCTGCGCGAGCGCGATCAGCGTCGCGTGATCGGCGACGAGCAGGGTGGTTTGCGGCGCCAGCAGGTCGGCGATCGATTCGCGCAGGTCGTCGGCGGCGAGCACGTGTTCGTCGTCGAGCGTGAAGTCCGGCGCGAGCACGAGCGGCACGCCGTCGTAGTCGGCGACGACTTCGGCGATCGCGCTCACGACTTCCGCACGCGTCGCCGCGCCGATCTTGAACGCGGCCACCGGCATGTCTTCGAGCAGCATGCGCGCCTGCGCGGCGACGACGTCGGGGTCGAGGCCGGTCACTTCATCGCAGGCGGCCGAGTCGCGCACGGTATAGCCGGTCAGGACGGACACGCCGTGACAGCCCATGCTCGCCAGGGTCATCAGATCGGCTTGGAGGCCGGAGCCGCCGGTGGGATCGGACAGGCCGAAGGTGAGGACGATCGGAGGGGCGTTGCTGGACATGTAAAAATGGGGCAAGAGAAAAACGGAAAAGCGACGGAGATGCGGACGGCGAGGCGAGTGGGGCGTTTTCGGCCCTGTGTTGCCCGGCAGGCCGCACTTTCAACCATTATGCGGTGGAATCCGGCCGGTACGACGGATTTTTTAGCGCAGCGCAACGTAGTCGCCGTCCTCCAGCGCGATTGCTAGGCAGTCCGGCCCCGACACGGTACCATCATGGCTCCCGAATTTACCGACTTTCCCCGACGCGGCTTAAGATGGAATACAAGAGCTGGATGTGCCTGATTTGTGGCTGGATTTACGACGAAGAAGCCGGGCTGCCGGAAGAGGGCATTGCCCCGGGCACGCGCTGGGAAGACGTCCCGATCAACTGGACGTGTCCCGAATGCGGCGCCCGCAAGGAAGACTTCGAGATGGTCCAGATCTGATCGGACCGCTGGCCCACGCACACTCCGCTCAGGCCTTGCACGGATCCGGCGCTCGCGTGCCGCGATTCGCGCGAGCGACTCGACGATGACAGGCGCGCGTGCCCATGACGTCCGATCCGGCGAACGTTCCCCACCCTGACGCATTGCCCAATCCGCGTGGCGGAGCCGTGCGCGCGGCCGAAGCATGGCTGACAGCGGCTGCCGATGCATTCGAGCGGCGCGACGATGCCGTGGCGCCGCTTGCCGCGGCCGCGGCCGTGCTGGCGGAAGCCGGCTGGCTGCCGGCCGCGCGTTTCGCCGGGCAACTGTCGGCCGCCGTGCCGCTCGTCGGCACCGAGCCGACTTCGGCCGGCTGGCGGGCCGCGCTGCACGATTTTCGTGCGGCCGTCGGGCGCCACAACCTGCGCGAGCTCGCGTGCTCGCCCGTTCTCTTCGAGCATTTCCGTGCGTTGCGCGCGCAAAGCGCCGCCGACTTGCGCGCGAGCGCGCCGCTCGACGCGCTCGCGCTGGTCGGCCGCGCGGTGCCGCCTGCCACGCTGCGCGCGCTGCCCGATGCATTTGCGGCCCGGATTCGCGCCCGCTATGAGCAGGCGCTGCTGGGCGTGCTGCGTGCCGAACACGGTGCGCCGGGGGCGGCGCTCGACGAACTCGACACGATGCTGGCCGCGCTCACCGATGACGCACCGTACGATTTCTGGCGGCTCGCGGCCGCGTGCGTGCGTGCGCTGCGCGCGAGCGGCGCGCCCGAACTGAAGCGCTTTCTCGCGCGAACCAACCTGCTGCTCGGCGAACACGCGCAGGGCCGGCGCGGCGCGCCGCCCGAACTGGTGCGCGAGACGGTGGCGCTGCTATGGCGCGATTTCGCGCTGTTCGGCGCCGCGGCCGAGGACGTCGCGCTCGTCGACGTGCTGCACGACTACGGGTTGACGGTCGACTGGCACGTCGCCGGCACGCCCGCTTCCGAAGCGTTGTGGGAGGCCGATGCCGCGCGGGCCGAGCACGAGGCGGTCGCCGTCGCCCCGACTCGCGCGCTCGGCGTCGTGACCGTCAATGCGCATGCCTATGAGGATTTCCTGCAGACCGCCGATGCGTCGATGGCCGACCTGGCGGCCGACCCGGCCGCGGCCGACACTGGCGCCGCGTGGCACGCGTCCGGCGCGGCCTATCGGGTCGGCACGGCCGCCTGCGCGCTCGGGCTCGGCCACGCGGCGCTGCTGGCCGACACGCTCGGCCTGGCGTGGCGCCGTGCGGCGCACGGCGTGCCGCTCGCCGACGGCGGCCTCGATGCGCACCGCCATGCGTCCGACATGCTGCGCGCGGCGCTCCTGAAGATCGCGGCCGGCGTCGCGCCGCCGGATCTCACGGCGGCGTCCGAAGCGCTCGGTGCCGCGCTCGACCGGACCTGACGAACCAGGGGACGGACACGCGCCGGCGGCCCTTGTCGCGCGGGCCTGCAACACGCTGCCGACAGCGCCCGCGCGCGTGTTAGAGTGCCGTGTGATCCGCGCGCGTCGTTGCCAGCGCGGCGCGGCGTTGCTTGTTGATCGCGGCCCGGTCAGGTCGCGGCGTCTTTGCTAAAATTCAAACCATGTCAAAGCCTTCCGATCGCATCAATCTCACCAACCAGTTCCTGATCGCCATGCCCAACATGGCCGATCCGACGTTCTCGGGAACGGTGATCTATCTTTGCGATCACAGCGAGCGCGGTGCGCTCGGCCTCGTCATCAATCGTCCGACCGACATCGACCTCGAATCGCTGTTCAACCGCATCGACCTGAAGCTCGACATCGAGCCGCTGCTGCACATTCCCGTGTACTTCGGCGGCCCGGTGCAGACCGAGCGCGGTTTCGTGCTGCACGAGCCGGTCGAGGGCGCGAGCTACAACTCGTCGATGTCCGTCGACGGCGGGCTCGAGATGACGACGTCGAAGGACGTGCTCGAGGCGGTCGCGACGGGCACCGGCCCGAAACGTTTCCTGCTGACGCTCGGCCATGCAGGCTGGGGCGCCGGGCAGCTCGAGGAAGAAATTTCCCGCAACGGCTGGCTGACGGTCGCCGCCGACCCGCGCATCGTGTTCGACACGCCGGCCGAAGAGCGCTTCGAAGCGGCGCTCGGCCTGCTCGGCGTCAGCTCGTCGATGCTGTCCGGCGAGGCAGGGCACGCATGAGCGGCGCGAGCGCGCGCGATGCGACGCTCCTGGCGTTCGACTACGGCGAGAAACGGATCGGCGTCGCGATCGGCAACGCGCTGACGCGCTCGGCCCGTGCGCTCGTCGTGATCCAGAACCTGAACCGCGAACACCGCTTCAAGGCGGTCGGCGACCTGCTGGCCGAATGGCGGCCGGACGCCCTCGTCGTGGGCTTGCCGATGCATCCGGACGGCACGCCGCACGACATGACGCAGCAGGCGAAGCGCTTCGGCAACCAGTTGAACGGCCGCTTCGGGCTACCCGTCACGTGGATCGACGAGCGCTATTCGTCGGTCGAGGCCGAGGCCGGGCTGCGCGAGCGCAGCGTGCGCGGCCGCGCACGCACCGACATGCTCGATGCCGAAGCCGCGCGCGTCATCCTTCAACAGTATCTCGATCAATTGTCCGACCATGAGCACCATTGACGCCGAGGCGCTTTACCGCGCCCTGCTCGACCAGATTCGCGCCGCGTACGGCACGGCGTTCGCCGAACCGGGCGGCCCGCGGCTCGCCGGCATTCATAGCGGCGGCGCGTGGCTCGCCGAGCGCCTCGCGCGCGATCTCGGCGCACCGGCGTTCGGCGTCGTCAACGTCGCGCTGCACCGCGACGACTACGCGAAGAAGGGGCTGCACAGCCAGGCCAGCCCGACGTCGCTGCCGTTCGACGTCGACGGCGCGCGCATCGTGCTCGTCGACGACGTGCTGTACACCGGGCGCACCGTGCGCGCCGCGCTCAACGAGCTGTTCGACTACGGCCGTCCGGCCGCGGTCGAGCTCGCGGTGCTCGCCGATCGCGGCGGCCGCGAGCTGCCGGTCGCCGCGCGTTTCGCGGGCGGCACGCTCGACGTGCCGGCCGACGCGACGCTCGTGCTCGCGCGCGACGATACGCGGTTCACGCTGCACGCCGAGCCGCACGGCACCTGAACGACACGCGAACCGTATCCCGGGCCGCTGGTTTGCACCGCGGCCCGTTTGCATAGTTGGAATCACGCACACCATGACCACCGACACCACTGGCCGCACCGGCAATCCCGCGGCGGCCGCGAGCCCCGACCGGTTTCGCTACGGGTTCCTGAAGGGCAACCCGCAGCTCACGAAAAACGGCGAGCTGAAGCACCTGCTGTCGATCGAGGGCCTGCCGCGCTCGATCGTCAATCACATCCTCGATACGGCCGAGCAGTTCGTCAGCGTGACGGACCGCGAGGTGAAGAAAGTGCCGCTGCTGCGCGGCAAGTCCGTGTTCAACCTGTTCTTCGAGAACTCGACGCGCACGCGCACGACCTTCGAGATCGCCGCGACGCGCCTGTCGGCCGACGTGCTGAACCTGAACATCAATGCGTCGTCGACCAGCAAGGGAGAGTCGCTGCTCGACACGATCAACAACCTGTCGGCGATGCATGCCGACCTGTTCGTCGTGCGCCACGCGTCGAGCGGCGCGCCGTACCTGATCGCCGAGCACTGCGCGCCGCACGTGCACGTGATCAACGCCGGCGACGGCCGCCACGCGCACCCGACGCAGGGCCTGCTCGACATGTACACGATCCGCCACTACAAGCGCGACTTCACGAAGCTGCGCGTGGCGATCGTCGGCGACATCCTGCATTCGCGCGTCGCGCGCTCCGACATTCACGCGCTCACCACGCTCGGCGTGCCGGAAGTACGCGCGATCGGCCCGCGCACGCTGCTGCCGGGCGGGCTCGAGCAGATGGGCGTGAAGGTGTTCCACAACCTCGACGAGGGGCTGAAGGGCGTCGACGTGATCATCATGCTGCGCCTGCAGAACGAACGGATGAGCGGCGCGCTGCTGCCGTCCGCGCAGGAGTACTTCAAGACGTGGGGCCTGACGCCCGAGCGCCTCGCGCTCGCCGCGCCCGACGCGATCGTGATGCATCCGGGCCCGATGAACCGCGGCGTCGAGATCGATTCGCAGGTCGCCGACGGTCCGCAGTCGGTGATCCTCAACCAGGTCACGTTCGGCATCGCCGTGCGGATGGCGGTGATGGGCATCGTCGCCGGCAACAGCGACTGAGCCCGCTTTCGCGCATCCCGATCCAGGCATTCAACGCAATCAACGCATTCACAGACAGCGCATGAAGATTCATATCAAAGGCGGCACGCTGATCGACCCGGTCGCCGGCACCGAAGGGCAGGCCGACGTATTCGTCGCGGACGGCAAGATCGCCGCGCTTGGCAGCGCGCCGGCCGGTTTCAACGCGGACAGGACGATCGACGCGTCGGGCCTGATCGTCGCGCCCGGCCTCGTCGACCTGTGCGCGCGGCTGCGCGAGCCCGGCTACGAGCACAAGGCGACGCTCGCGTCCGAGATGGCCGCGGCCGTCGCGGGCGGCGTCACGACGCTCGTGTGCCCGCCGGATACCGACCCCGTGCTCGACGAGCCGGGCCTCGTCGAAATGCTCAAGTTCCGCGCGCGCAACCTGCGGCAGGCGAACGTGCATCCGCTCGGCGCGCTGACGGTCGGCCTCAAGGGCGAGGTGATCACCGAGATGGTCGCGCTGACCGAATCCGGCTGCGTCGGCTTCACGCACGCCAACGTGCCGGTGCGCGACACGCAGGTGCTGCTGCGCGCGCTGCAATACGCGAGCACCTACGGTTACACGACGTGGCTGCGTCCGCTCGACGCGTTCATCGGCCGCGGCGGTGTGGCCGCGAGCGGCGCGCTCGCGTCGCGGCTCGGGCTCTCCGGCGTGCCGGTCGCGGCCGAGACGATCGCACTGCACACCATTTTCGAGCTGATGCGCGTGACGGGCGCGCGCGTGCACCTCGCGCGGCTGTCGTCGGCGGCCGGCCTCGCGCTCGTGCGTGCGGCGAAGGCGGAAGGACTGCCCGTGACCTGCGACGTCGGCGCGAACCACGTTCACCTGATCGACGTCGACATCGGTTACTTCGATTCGCAGTTCCGGCTCGACCCGCCGCTGCGCGGCGAGCGCGACCGCGAAGCGATCCGCGTGGCGCTCGCCGACGGCACGATCGACGCGATCTGCTCGGATCACACGCCGGTCGACGACGACGAGAAGCTGCTGCCGTTCGGCGAAGCGACGCCGGGCGCGACGGGGCTCGAGCTGCTGCTGTCGCTGACGCTGAAGTGGGCGGACGAGACGCGCACGCCGCTCGCGCAGGCGCTGCGCCGCATCACGTCCGCGCCGGCCGACGTGCTGCAGCTGCCGGCGGGCCGCCTCGCCGAAGGCGGCGCGGCCGACCTGTGCGTGTTCGATCCGCGCGCGCACTGGCGCGTCGAGCCGCGTGCGCTGAAGAGCCAGGGCCACAACTCGCCGTTCCTCGGCTACGAACTGCCGGCCACCGTGCGCACGACGCTCGTCGCCGGGCAGATCGCGTTCGAGCGCCACTGAACCCCGTCGGACCTTCGCCATGACCGCCATTCGCAAGCTGCGTCTCGTCTTTCACCTGTTGCGCGGCATGGCGATCGTCGCGCTGCGCTTTTCGCACGTCACGCCCGCGCACCGCGCCGAGCTGATACGCCGCTGGTCGCTCAAGATGCTGCGGATCTGCGGGATGCGCCTCGTCGTCCACAACGACGGCGCGCGGCTCGACGCGAGCGCGCTCGTCGTGGGCAATCACGTCTCGTGGCTCGACATCTATGCGGTCAACGCGTGGCGGCCGACGCCGTTCGTGTCGAAGGCCGAGGTGCGGCAGTGGCCGATCGTCGGCTGGCTCGCCGAGAAGCTCGACACCGTGTTCCTGCAGCGCGAGAAGCGTACCGAGGCGATGCGGATCATGCACGAGATGGCCGAGCGCCTGCGCAACGGCGGCGTGATGTGCGTGTTTCCGGAAGGGACGACGTCCGACGGCCAGGATCTGCTGCCGTTCCATGCGAACCTGTTCCAGGCCGCGGTATCGGCCGGCTGCGCGGTGCAGCCGATTTGCCTGATGTACGAGGACGCGCACGGGCGGCAGTCGGTCGCGCCGGCGTACACGGGCGACCTGTCGCTCGGCAAGTCGCTCGACATGGTGCTGCGCGGCGGCCCGCTCGTCGCGCATCTGTACGTGTGCGAACCGATCGCGCCGGGCGGCGACCGCCGCGCGACGTCCGCGGCGGCGCGCGACGCGATCGCCGCCGCACTGGCGACGCTGCAGGAGAAGGTCGGCAAGCCGACGGCGGAGTCGCTTGCCGAGCTGCAGAAGCATGCGTATCCGGCGACCGAGCTCGGCGCCGATGCTGCGGGCGACGCGACGCCCGACGCGCCCGTGCCGGGGCGCGAGGGCTGACGCGCGACCGCGGCGCGTGAATCAGCGTGCCGTCACTCGCCGCCCGGCGAGCGGCACGCTTCGCACTGCACCTGCGTGACCGTGCGCTGCGCCGGATCGGCCGCGAGTCGCACGGCCGACAACTGGTTTCCCCATACGCAACCCGAATCGAGCGCGACGACGTTGTCGCGCAGCATCAGGCCGAGCGCGGCCCAGTGCCCGAACACGACCGTCACGTCCTCGGTGCGGCGCCCCGGCGCGTCGAACCACGGCAGGTAGCCGGGCGGCGCGCTGTCGGGGCCGCCGTTCGCCTTGAACTCCATCGCGCCGTCGGGCGTGCAGAAGCGCAGGCGCGTGAACGCATTGAATGCGACGCGCATCCGGTCGCGTTTCTTCAGGTTCGGACTCCACTGGTTCGGCTCGTTGCCGTACAGCCCTTGCAACGTGTCGCGCCAGTCGGAGGCACGCAGCGCGTGCTGCAGTTCGTCGGCGAGTTCGAGGGCAAGCGTGGTGTCCCATTGCGGCAGCACGCCGGCGTGCACGAGCAGTTTTCCGTCGTCGACATGCACGAACGGACGGTGGCGGACCCAGTCGAGCAGTGCGTCGGCGTCGGGCGCGTCGAGGATTTCGCCGATGGTGTCGCCGGGGCGTTCGGTGCGGATCCCGGCCGAGACGGCGAGCAAATGAAGGTCGTGGTTGCCGAGAACGACCGTCGCGCGCGGGCCGAGATCGACGATGGCGCGCAAGGCGGCGAGCGAGCCCGGGCCGCGGTTGACGACGTCGCCGGCGATCCAGAGCGGCGTGTCGGCGGGGACTGAAAGCTTGGCCAGCAGCGACTGGAAAGCGGAATGACAGCCTTGGATGTCGCCGATGGCGATGGGAGGGAGGGTCATGGGGCGGCGGACTTTGCGAGTATCGAGAACGCGGGAAAAATTATCCAGTCAATGCGGCGCTGTGCAATTTCTGTTCCGCAACAGCGCGGCAATCTGGCAATAAATTTCGCGCGTGGAAAGGGTTCGAAGCGCTGTATCAAGTTGTTAGCGGCATGGCTTTTGCAGGGGGCGGCTCCCTATAATTGTCGCTTTCCCCAACAAAATTAGCATTTCATGACTTTGGAGGCCATGTCGACCGGTTAAAATTCCCGGTCTGACGTGGCAATCACAAGCTACTGGCATTTGCGAATCCGATGTGGCCGGCGCCTGATGGCGCCTGCCACACACTATTTGAGGGAGCCTCATGATCCTGGTTACGGGCGGCGCGGGTTTTATCGGTGCCAATTTTGTACTCGACTGGCTGCGCGCATCCGACGAAGCCGTGCTCAACGTTGACAAGCTGACGTACGCAGGGAACCTGCGCACGCTGCAGTCGCTGGACGGAAACCCGAAGCACGTGTTTGCCCGCGTCGACATCTGCGACCGTGCTGCACTCGACGCACTCCTGGCCGAGCACAAGCCCCGCGCGGTGCTGCACTTCGCCGCGGAAAGCCACGTCGATCGGTCGATCCACGGCCCCGCGGACTTCGTGCAGACCAACGTCGTCGGCACGTTTACGCTGCTCGAGGCGACCCGCCAGTACTGGAACGGCCTGAACGACGCCGACAAGGCTGCGTTCCGCTTCCTGCACGTGTCGACCGACGAGGTGTTCGGTTCGCTGTCGGCCACCGATCCGCAATTCTCCGAGACGACGCCGTACGCGCCGAACAGCCCGTATTCGGCGACGAAGGCGGGTTCCGACCACCTGGTGCGCGCATACCATCATACGTACGGTCTGCCGGTGCTGACGACGAACTGTTCGAACAACTACGGCCCGTACCAGTTCCCGGAAAAGCTGATCCCGTTGATGATCGCGAATGCGCTCGCGGGCAAGCCGCTGCCGGTGTATGGCGACGGCCAGAACGTGCGCGACTGGCTGTACGTCGGCGATCACTGCAGCGCGATCCGCGAAGTGCTCGCGCGCGGCGTGCCGGGCGAGACGTACAACGTCGGCGGCTGGAACGAGAAGAAGAACCTCGAAGTCGTGCATACGCTGTGCGACCTGCTCGACAAGGCGCGCCCGAAGGCAGCCGGGTCGTACCGCGACCAGATCACCTATGTGACCGACCGCCCGGGCCATGATCGCCGCTACGCGATCGATGCACGCAAGCTCGAACGCGAGCTCGGCTGGAAGCCGGCGGAAACGTTCGAGACGGGCCTGGCGAAGACGGTCGACTGGTACCTCGACAACCAGGCCTGGGCCGACGAGGTCGCATCGGGCGAGTACCGCAAGTGGGTCGAGACGAACTACGCGAAACGCACCTGAGGAGAGAAGCGATGGCACGTAAAGGCATCATTCTCGCCGGCGGTTCCGGTACCCGGCTGTATCCGATCACGCACGTCGTATCGAAGCAGCTCCTGCCGGTGTACGACAAGCCGATGATCTACTACCCGCTGTCGACGCTGATGATCGCGGGTATTCGCGATGTGCTGATCATCTCGACGCCGCAGGACACGCCGCGCTTCGAGTCGATGCTCGGCGACGGCAGCCAGTGGGGGATGAACATCCAGTACGCGGTGCAGCCGTCGCCCGACGGCCTCGCGCAGGCATTCATCATCGGCAAGGAGTTCGTCGGCAACGATCCGTCGGCGCTGATCCTCGGCGACAACATCTTCTACGGGCACGATCTCGCGAAGCAGCTCGAGCGTGCGCATGCGCAGGAAAGCGGCGCGACCGTGTTCGCGTATCACGTGCACGACCCTGAGCGATATGGTGTCGTCGAATTCGACAAGTCGTTCCGCGCGCTGTCGATCGAGGAGAAGCCGGCCAAGCCGCGTTCGAACTACGCGGTGACGGGCCTGTATTTCTACGACAACCGCGTGTGCGACATCGCGGCCGACATCAAGCCGTCGCCCCGCGGCGAGCTGGAAATCACCGACGTCAACTCGCGCTACCTCGATAGCGGCGCGCTGAATGTCGAGATCATGGGGCGCGGCTACGCGTGGCTCGACACCGGCACGCACGATTCGCTGATCGAGGCGGCCAGTTTCATCGCGACGCTGCAGAAGCGACAGGGTCTCGTGGTCGCATGTCCGGAAGAAATCGCGTATCGCCGCAACTGGATCGACGCGGAGCAAGTGTTGAAGCTGGCCCAGCCGCTCGCGAAGAACGCATACGGTCAGTACCTGAAGAACATTCTCACGGATCAAGTCGCATGGCCATCCAAGTAACGGCAACGGCGCTGCCCGAAGTCAAGATCATCGAGCCGAAGGTGTTCGGCGACGCGCGCGGATTCTTCTACGAGAGCTTCAACGGGAAGGAATTCGCCGACCACGTCGCACCCGGCGTCGAATTCGTGCAGGACAACCATTCGCGCTCGTCGAAGGGCGTGCTGCGCGGGCTGCATTATCAGATCCAGCACGCTCAGGGCAAGCTCGTTCGCGTGGTCGAAGGCGAAGTGTTCGACGTGGCCGTCGACATTCGCAAGGGTTCGCCGAACTTCGGCAAGTGGGTGGGCGTGGTGCTGTCGAACGACAACCACCGGCAACTGTGGGTGCCGCCCGGTTTCGCGCACGGTTTCGTCGTGCTGTCGGAGGCCGCGCAGTTCCTCTACAAGACGACCGACTACTGGTTTCCGGAACACGAGCGCAGCATCGTGTGGAACGATCCGGAGATCGGGATCGAATGGCCGATCGACTTCGAGCCGCTGCTGGCGGCGAAGGATGCGGCCGGCAAGCGGTTGAGCGAAGCCGAAGTTTATGCGTGAGGTGGGTGTGACTCCTGAACCGACGATCCTCGTGACGGGTGTGAATGGCCAGGTCGGGTTCGAACTGCTGCGTTCGCTGCAAGGCCTCGGTCGTGTGGTGGCATGCGACCGTTCGATGCTCGACTTGTCCGATCTCGATCGGGTGCGCAGCGTCGTGCGCGAGTTGAAGCCGTCGATCATCGTGAATCCTGCTGCGTACACGGCCGTCGACAAGGCGGAGACGGACGTCGACGCCGCGCGCCGGCTGAATGCCGACGTGCCGCGTGCTTTTGCGGAGGAGGCTGCGCGCCTCGGCGCAGCGCTGGTTCATTACTCGACCGACTATGTGTTCGACGGGACCAAAGAGGGCGCCTATGTCGAAACGGACGCGACCAACCCGCAGAACGTGTACGGGCTGACCAAGCTCGAGGGCGAGCAGGCCATCGCGGCGACGGGATGCGCACACCTGGTCCTGCGAACGAGCTGGGTGTACGGCCGGCGCGGCAAGAACTTCCTGCTGACGATGTTGAAGCTCGGGAGCGAGCGTCCGGAGTTGCGTGTCGTCGCGGATCAGGTCGGTGCGCCGACGTGGTCGAAGACGATCGCCACCGCGACCGCGCACATCGTCGCGCAAGCGTTGGCGGCCGACGATGCAGACTGGTGGGCGCAGCGTTCCGGCGTCTATCACTTCACGTCGGCCGGCGCGACGTCGTGGCACGGGTTTGCCGAGGCAATCTTCGCCCATGCGATGGGCGAGCGTGCGCCGAAGGTGCTGCCGATTCCCGCGAGCGACTACCCGGTTCCGGCCAAGCGCCCGTCCAATTCGCGACTGTCGCACGACAAGCTGACCGAAGCATTCGGGTTGCGGTTGCCGGACTGGGCCGATGCGCTGAAGCTGTGCCTGAGTGAGTAACTTGGATCAGAATTCCGCGGTTCAGGAGCGGGTCGGTGTCGTGATCGTGTTCTACCGACCGGATAGCGGTTGCGTGACTCGTGCAAACCGGCTCGCCAAAGTATGGCCGTGCGTGGTGGTGGATAACACGGAGACCGTGTCGACGCCAGAGGCGCTTGGCCTCGACCGGCGAGTCGGCTATGTCGCCAATGGTGCGAACCTCGGCATTGCGACGGCGCTCAACCAGGGGGTCGAGCGCCTGATCGCGGCCGGCTGTACGGCAGCGTTGTTGTTCGATCAGGATAGCGAGCCGTCGGACGAATTGCTGATCGAGCTGCCTCGGACGATGGCGGCCGAACGCATGCGCAATCGTCGCGTAGCGCTCATCGGCCCCGCGTACGAGGATGCACGATTGGGCGGCGTCGCGCCGTTCGTCCGCTTCGGGTACGTGAAGCTGCGCCGGATTCGGCCGGACGGTGTGCAGCCGGTCGAGGTCGACTTTCTGATCACGTCGGGGTCGTGCGTGAATCTCGCCGTATGGCGCGACATCGGCCCGATGGACGACTCGCTGTTCATCGACTTCGTCGATCTCGAATGGTGTGTCCGCGCGCGCTCGAAGGGGTACGCGGTGCTCGGCGCGCCGGCGCTGCGGTTGAAGCACGAACTGGGCGGCGAGCCGGTGAAGGTGTTCGGGCGGAGCTACCCGGGGCATAGTGCGGTTCGGCATTACTATCTGTTCCGCAATGCGATCGCGCTGATCCGGCGCGCCTATGTGCCGTGGAGCTGGAAATCGACGGAACTCGTCAAGATGCCGGTCCGGCTTGCGATCTATGCGTTGTTCATGCAGCCGCGAATGGCGCATCTGCGGTTGTCGATGCTCGGGATCTGGCACGGACTGACCGGTCGTACCGGCGCGCTGTGACGCGCCGGTGCCCCATTTTTCAATCTCATTCAACTAGAAAGCTTGCATGCTGACTCTTTCACTTGCTGACCTCAAACAGAGCATTGCTTCGTGGCGGTTATGGACATTGCTCGGCTGGCTCGAAATCCGGCAGCGCTATGCGCGCTCGAGCGTCGGCCCGTTCTGGCTCACGATCAGCATGGGCGTGATGATTACGTCGCTCGGTGTAGTCTACGGCACATTGTTCGGTCAGAAGATGAGTGACTATTTGCCGTTCCTCGCGTCGAGTATCGTGCTGTGGGGACTTTTCTCGCAGACGATCCAGGAGGGAAGCGTCGCTTATATCAGTAGTGGGTCCTACATCCGCCAGGTTCCCACGCCAAAGCTGATCTACATTCTACAAGTCGTATGGCGAAATCTGATCGTCCTGGCCCACAACTTCGTCATCATCATCGGTCTCCTGATGATTTTCGGCGTCAAAAGCTGGGAGACGTTGCCGATGTTCATTCCGGGGTTGCTGGTGTACGTTCTGAATGCGATGTGGATCGCGATGCTGACAAGCTTGTTGTCAGCACGCTTTCGCGATCTTCCGCAGATTATCGGCGCGTTGCTCCAGGTCGCGTTCTATGTCACGCCGATCATCTTCCGTCCCAATGCACTGAACCGGTTCTCGTTCATCGTCGAGTGGAATCCGCTTGCCTACCTGATCGATGTCGTGCGGGGTCCGCTGATCGGACAGATGCCGAGTGCACTGACGTGGGAAGTGACCATCGGCATGGCGGTCATCGGATGGCCGATCGCGTTGCTGATGACGGGTCGTTATCTGAAACGTCTGCCGTACTGGATCTGAAGAGGACGACATGGCACACATCGAACTGAAGAACGTGACGCTGGATTTGCCAATCTACGACGTGCAAGGCCGTTCGCTGAAGAAGCAGGTGCTTCGCATGGGACGACGCAACCGGATTGCGGAGGGCAACGATGGCGTCATTGTCGTCCGTGCGCTCGACGACCTGAGTTTTCGCTTTGATCGCGGCGATCGCGTGGGGCTCATCGGACACAACGGCGCAGGGAAATCGACGCTGCTGCGTGCGATGGCGGGCATTTATTCCCCGACGGGCGGTACGTTGTCGCGAGAGGGCAAGGTCGTGCCGCTGCTCGATATTAGCCTCGGTATGGACGAGAACTCGACCGGCATGCAGAACATCCGTCTGCGTGGCCTATTGCTCGGCATGACCGACGCCGAGATTCGCGAGAAGCAGAGTGATATCGCCGCGTTCAGTGAATTGGGTGACTATCTGGATCTTCCTATCCGCACGTATTCCAGCGGGATGAAGATGCGACTAGCCTTTGCTGTTTCGACGTCGGTTGATGCCGAGATTCTGCTGCTCGACGAAGTTATGGGCGTCGGTGACGCATCGTTCATGCATAAGGCGGAAGCGCGTCTCGCCGATTTGCACAGCCGAGCCGAGATCGTTGTACTCGCGATGCATTCGAACAGCGAGATTCGGAAAGTCTGCAACAAGGTGCTCTGGATGGAGCGCGGTCAGGTTCGTGCGTTCGGTGAGGTCGAAGAAATTCTGACGGCCTATGAAGCGGCGATGGGAGGCTGATACGCGGTCGAATTTTGCGAGTGACGATCAACTCGAAATTCTATTTTCGGCCATATTAAGTTATGCAAAAAATTACCTTACCTCATTCGCACGAGCTGCCGGCCATGCGCCGCGACACCGACCTAAGTTCAGGGTCGTTGGCGTGCATTTCGCCAGCCTCGTTCTGGACGCCGCGACATGTTGTTGAATCCGCCTGGCTTGAACACGCACCGTTCGCCTTTTGGCTCACGGACGTGCTGAAACCTCGAACAGTTGTCGAGCTTGGAACGCACGCGGGTTTTTCGTTTCTTGCGTTCTGCCAAGCAATTCAGCAACTTGATCTGTCGACATCATGTTACGCAATCGACACGTGGCAGGGCGACGAGCATGCGGGTTTCTATCAGGCAAACGTGTTCGACACGCTCAGCGCGGTGCAGACCAGGGAGTTCGGTGATTTTTCACGTCTGATACGGGCACGTTTCGACGAAGCGCTTTCTGGGTTTGGCGATGGCACGATCGACTTGCTCCACGTAGATGGACGTCATCGCTATGAAGACGTCGTCGAGGACTATTCGACATGGAAGTCGAAGCTATCGGAGCGTGGCGTCGTGCTTTTTCACGATACCAATGTACGAGAGCGCGATTTTGGCGTATGGCGTTTTTGGGAAGAGTTGCGAACGCGCTTCCCGTCGTTCGAATTTATTCACGGTCACGGGCTCGGAGTGCTGTGCCCAGGAACTGAAATTCCCGACGGTATACGGCCGCTGATCGAGGCCACGGAAAATGATCGGGAGCGCATTCGTCGGATGTATGCCCGCTTGGGTGCTGCGGTCTCGCTTCGCTACCAGCTTGACGTTGTGGGCGGCCAGTTAGGAGCGGTTCGTCAACAGTTGGATGCCGCACACGGTCAGTTAGAGGTCGCACACGGCCAGATTGAAGAGCGCGATATGGCCGTTACGCAATTGCAGGAGCGGCTGCATGAGACGACACGTAGCCTCGCAGAACGATCCGACGAAGCCCGGCAATTGGGCGTGCAACTCGGTGAACATGTGGATGCGATCCGCGAACAGCAACGCGTGATTGACCAGAGCACAGCGCGCATCGAGTCGATTAGAGATATTGCTCGCGGACGTGGTCGTGCCGATATTCAGGCGACGTTGCAGCGGAGTCCGACTGCATCGCGCGACGGTCGCGAAGCCACATCGAACAAGTTGGGCGACGAGCTCGACGAGCTTCAGGTGACGGTCGACGAGTTGCGCCAGGAAATGGCTCTAACTGAGGTTCGCCAGCGAGAATGGCAAGCGACGGCGATGCGAACCGAGCAGGAATTGAACAATATTCGGACCAGCACGATGTGGCGCGCGTTTCTCAAGGTGCGTGCGCTAGCCGTGATGATGCCACCCGGTCTCCGCATGACAGTCCGCAAAGTGCTGAAGGCCGCGTGGTGGGCTGCGACGCCACACCGCATGTTGGCACGCCTGCGTTTTCTGTCTGCGAGACGGGCCGCGAGTGCAGCACGCGGTAACGCTTCCGACCACGTGCGCTATCCCGAAGGTCAGTATCTCGTATACACGCCGACGGGCGGGACCGACGCGGGCGCTCGCGGCGGACGGTACGATCTCTCAGGTACGGCGGGTGGCTACGTATACATCCCGCCGCGCAAGCCTGACGACCTCGACGCACGCATTGCCGCGCTGACCGTGCGACCAACGTTCTCGATAGTCGTGCCGCTCTACAACACGCCGCCTGATCTGTTCGACGCGATGATCGGTTCGGTATTCGCGCAGTGGTATCCACACTGGGAACTCGTGCTGGTCGATGACAAGAGTCCGTCGCCGGTCGTTCGCGAGCGTCTTGATAAGCTCAATGACCCGCGTATCAAGATCATTCGGCTCGACGACAACCGCGGCATCTCAGGTGCGACCAATGCGGGTCTCGATGCGGCGCAGGGAGACTACATCGTGTTCTTCGATCACGATGACGAATTGACGTGCGACTGCCTGTTCGAACTTGCGAAATGCATTGCTGCCGAGGATCCCGACTTCTTGTACAGCGACGAGGACAAGATCGAGGCGGACGGAATGTACGGTCAGCCGTTCTTCAAACCGGACTGGTCTCCGGACACGATGATGAGCACGATGTATACGTGCCACGTGTCGTGCGTTCGTCGATCGCTGCAGCAACGCGTCGGTGGCTTGCGGTCCGAGTTCGATGGCAGCCAGGACTGGGATTTTGTGCTGCGCGTCACAGAGCAAGCGAACAAGATCAGTCACGTCCGAAAAGTACTCTATCACTGGCGCGTGATCCCCGCGTCGGTTGCGTCCGACCTGAACGCGAAGCCGTACGCAGTTGATGCCGGGCGCCGTGCCCGCCAAGCGGCGATAGAGCGGCGCGGTTTGACCGGGACGATGGAACCTGTGCGGCAGTTGCCCGGATATTTTCGCGCAAGCTATGCGTACAAAGGCGAACCAAAAATCTCGATCATCATTCCGAGCAAGAACAATGGCCGCGTGCTGAAGCGGTGTGTTGAATCCATTCGGAACAAGTCCACGTACCGCAATTTTGAAATCATCTTGATCGACAACGGGTCGACGGATGCAGACGCGCTTCGGTGTTTCAGCGACATGGCTCGGATGGACGGCGTAAAAGTGCTTCGCCATGACGTGCCGTTTAACTATTCCGAGATCAACAACGTGGGTGTTCGCGAATCAGTCGGCGAATTCCTGGTGTTTCTGAACGACGACACGGAAGTCGTCACTGAAACGTGGCTCTCCGACATGCTCGGATATGCACAGCTCGATCACATCGGAGCCGTCGGCGCAAAACTGATCTATCCGGGCGGGCGTCAGGTGCAGCACGCCGGACTAGTGAATCTCGCGGACGGTCCGAATCATGCGTTCCTATTGCTGAACGCTGATTCTCCGGGATACTTTGCGCGGAACCTGCTCGAGTACAACTGGATCGGCGTGACCGGCGCGTGCTTGATGCTGAGCCGAGAGAGGTTCGATCGGATCGGCGGATTTGACGAGGCATTTCCTGTCGCATACAACGATGTTGACCTGTGCTTCCGCCTCGTCAAGGCGGGCTGGTACAACGTCGTTTGTCCGAGCGTCGAGCTGATTCATTACGAATCGCTAAGCAGGGGGCGTGACGACGCGAATGCGGAGAAGCTGAAGCGCCTCGCGCGAGACAAGACGCTCCTGTACCTCAAGCATCCCGACTTCTATATGTTCGATCCGTTTCACAATCCGAATCTGGATCAGCAGGATGTTAACTTCGTGATTCCTGCGGCATAAGCGACATCAGGATCGATCATGGAAACCCGAAATCTGAATAATGCCGTGCCTGAGTCGACGCTGACCCAACTGAAAAATTTGATCGCCTCGGCCGAGGCGGTTTCGTTCGACATTTTCGATACGCTGTTCCTGCGTTTGCTGCGCGATCCGGAAGATGTTTTCGATCTGCTCGGACACCGGTACGGCATTGCAAATTTCCGCACGCTTCGCCAGCAGGCGCAGCAACGCGCGTTTCAACGGATGCATGAAGCCGGGGACGAGGAGATCACGCTCGACGGGATCTACGCGTGCTTCGACACGGTCGCCGTGCCCGCTGCGACGCTGCGCGACGCCGAACTCGATCTTGAGCTGGCCGTCACGGTGCCGAACCCGCGCCTGATTGAGGCATTCAATGCGGCCATCGTGGACAAGCCAGTCGTGATCACGTCGGACATGTACCTGCCACGCGCATTCTTCGATGAACTGTTTCGCCGTCACGGGCTGCGTCCGTCGGGCGTGTTCGTGTCGTCGGAGCGTAATGCGACGAAACGCGATCGCGGTGCATTGTTCGACATCGTTGCTCGAGAGTTGGGCGTCGTGCCGTCACGCATCCTGCATATCGGCGACAACCCGGTGTCGGATATTACCCGAGCGCAGGAGCGCGGCTTTTCGACGTTTCATTACGTCGATACGGTCACGGCGAGTGAGGTCGATCAGTCGACGCCTCTTGCTTCACTAGGAAGCGGGCTGCCCCGAGTGATTCCAGAGGGGCCGCCGGTTGGCACGTTTGGTGACCTCGGGTTACGTTACGGTGGGCCTGGCGCCGTCGGCTTCCTCGATTGGATCGTGGATCAGTCACGGCGGGACCGTATCGATCATTTGCTGTTTGTGTCGCGCGATGGTTACGTGCTCGAGCGCATGGCGTGCGAGCTAACCGGTCAAGTGCTGCCGCCGTTCTCTTACTTCAGGGGGTCACGTGTCGCATTTGCGACGGCGGCCGCGAACGAAGCGAATTTCGACGAGCTGACCGATTTTTTTATCGCTGGTGCACACGGTCTGCGACCGATCGAGGTGTTCGAACGGATTGGCGTGACGCCGCCTGCCGATACCGTGATGAATGACATCGGGCTCGGGGCGAATGTTGTCGTTGATGATCGCAACATCGAAAAGGTGCGGGGTCTGTTGCGTGCGTGCCGGGCGGATATCTTGCGCGTATGCCGCCGCAATCGCCGCGGATTATTTCAGTATCTGGTCGAACTCGGTATCAGGCCAGGCATGCGGGTCGCCGTCGTCGACGTCGGGTGGAACGGTACCGCACAGGAAATGCTCGTGCGTGCGTTGCAGGGGCTCATGGATATCGATCTGCATGGCTACTATTTCTGCCTGAACGACTCGGAGCAGACTCGGGCGCGTGAACGGACTATGCGAATGAGCGCGCTGCTGTCGCGGACGTCGATCGACCCTGCACGTCTCGCAAAAGTATATGCGAACCGAGTGGCGGTCGAACTGTTCTTCTCGGCGCCGCACGATGCGGTGATCGGTTACGAACCCGCATCGGATGGCCAAGTCGGATCGGTCGAAGATCCAGGGCGTGATCCGATGCCACGGCAGCGTGACATATCGAACGAAATCGTCGCCGGTATGCTGGCTTTCGGCCGACAGTTCAGGGCGATGAGAGCGCTGTTGGAATTAAAGGAAGATCCGCTCGATACAGTGGCTCCGCTCATTCGTTATGTCGAGCGCATCGATCAGGCATCGCTCGAACTGCTGGCTGGAGTCGAAAATTTCGACGCTTGGGCCAGCACACGCAATGCACGCATGAATCTGACGAGTTATATCGAAGGAAGCGCAGTCGAATAACAGTGAGAGTAACGGGGGCTGGTATGGCTGCGTCCGCAGCTATTCGGCCGGCCTTCCATACTCAGGCTGGACTGTGTCCGATAACTGTCGAAGTGCCAATCGATTCGTAAAGTTAACCGCACTTTTACTGGGATATTTGAGCCGGGGAATCGATGAACCCGCGAGCCCGGCATAGATTGCCACGGTCGGTTCGTATGCGTGACGACAATAAGGTCCGGCGGCATTCGATCGCGCAGGGTAACAAGTTTCGTTATTGAGCGTGAACCCACGCAGACCAGTTTTCTACAGTTGTGTGCAGCCCCGGGCCGGGTTCGGGTAGATTTCCGTCAAGGATCGCTGCAACGGTGGACAGTGACACATGCGTTTCAAAGGAGAAGACTCTCTCCATGCATACTGAACGTGTCAATGGCTCTCGATGTGAGAAGTCGGTCAGCCGCACGCGATTCAGTTCGTGAGCGTTGCAAATCTCGAGATTTGATGTCGAGAATCGCTCGCGAAGCGCGTCGCGAAGATTGCGGGAAATCGCAGGCTGTTCCGACACGTGCGAGCAGAGGTGATGGACCGCGGCGATTTCGTTTTCCTGAAGTGGCCGTTCGACGCGATTCCGATAGAAGTTCGTCAGTGCATCGACCAATGTATCCCGTTGATTCGCGTGTGGTACCTCAATGTGAATGGGTTTCACGATATCTACGGCGTTGAGGAAATCGGCGGCAATCGAACCGTTGGCGCAGGCATCATAGTTTCGGAGCACTATTCTGAGCCCCGGAATCGACGACATGGTACGAAGGGCAATTACGTAGTCGAAATGGAAGATCCATTCCTTGAGCCGAAGCGATCCATTCGAGAGTACATCCATCGCATAATTGGAAAACTCTTCGCCGAACCCATGTTTCAGCATCTCCAAGTATAAGGATTCGAGGTACGACGCCTGGTTGCGAAGGTAGATGATCGCGACGGGCTCCAAATTACATCGCTCTGCCATTTGCAGAAGTGGGTCCCATCTTTCAGGGCGGGTGAGCGAGCTTTCGAAATCCTCTGAAGACAACACAACGTCGCCATCGAAGGATGAGACTTCGTCGAATAGCCTGTCCAGGGTGCCGAAGGATCGGTTGAAACGACGATCCCGCGCCAATTGCCACGCGATGTTGTGATGGCCGCTCACATCCGACAGACGCCCAGTGCGCGGATATAAGAGGCCCATCGAGTGCATTTTTTCGCTGTTGTTACTGAATGCGGCCTGCAAGGCTGTCGTTGCCGTCTTGTGAAGGCCGCAATGGACGAAGAGCTTTCTGGCCATGGTTCACTTCAAATAACGGTTATCCCTTGAAATGGGTGCTGTCGGATATCGATCGAGCCTAGTGTTGAACGGTGAACGCGATTCGAGACAGTATGGTTTCGGCGCGATTCTTGTATGTGTGATCTCGGCGGGTTCGTTGTTGCGCGGCCAGTGCGATGTCCATTGCCCGTTTTGGGTCATCTCGTAGCATCTCGATATGTCGGCGAAGTTCCTCGGGTGAATCGAACAACAGGATTTCTGCGTTCTGTTCGCTGTAGTAGTCGTCGATTTCAAGCCCTTCGACAAACATGCACTGTACGGTACCTGCGGCGGCGGCTTCGAAAGTACGAGGGCCGGGCGTAGATGCGTCGAGCTTGAAACGCTCGTTAGCCAGATCGAGACGGCGGCCCATGTTCAATGTGACGAGGGATGTGGCGTGTAGTTTCGGAAGATCGGCGTTCGGTACCCTGCGATTTGCAGCAAAAGGCAAATCGTCTGGCCACTCGGCGCCGAGAACTTCCACTTTGAATCCATCAAGAGAACTTGCACAGTCTCGCAGCAGTTGAATGCGATTCGCAAAGCCTACACCACAGAAGAAGACGTCGCGAGACTTTGTTTGTTCCGGCTCTTGGAAATGAGCATCGAGATCTGCGGCGAGCGGTAGATGATGTACGTTCGGATGGTCGTAGTGCGTTGAACTCCAGCGGTCGTTCGAAAATATGATATCGGCCAACGGAATGATCTTCTGTGAATAGTCGAACTCATATGGGTCGTCATGCAGCCAGAAGGCGACACAGGCGCCAGTATCGAGTGCGACCTGCTTGAGATCGAGGTAATGGCAAACGGAAGGCATGCATGATCCGAACACAATGATCAAATTGGGGTGGGTCGAACGTGCGAGTGTTGCGGCGCTTTCGAGCGAACATGCTTGAACACTCGTCACACCAGGTAGACCCTTGAATCCGTTTGCAACGTAACCGCGCAAGGTGGCGTTGTTGTTGATCGAGTCAGGCGACGCGCCAGAAATGAGTACGTTCATTGCGTAGGTCATCGCGAGGTGCGAATACGATTAGTCAGGATGCGCACGGTCGGGCGAAGTCCGTTTGTCTTGTAGAAATGATGCAGGCGCCGAATCTGTGTCAGATAGGACGGCCCGATGATCGACTGCGCGGTTCCGAGTTGCCAATTGGGCGATGGGAGAACGACACCCAACTCTTGAATCGGGGGATGTGTCAGAGGAACATCCTTCATCAGCGCACGAGGAGTATCGTCGAGCAACACTGAATATTCCCTGCGAAGCAGTTCGGCATGCCGGGAAAGTTGCGAGTAGTTCGCTTCGGTCGCACCGCTCCTCAGCGACTCAAGCAGGTCGGGCGCGTTAGCAAGGGCATGGATCGAATCAATGAGCGAGCCTTCGTCGTTCGGCTTGATCTTGATACCGTTCACCATGTGTGTGACACGTTCACCTAGTGCGCCTATGTCGGCTACGATCGGTACCAAGCCAAGTTGCCATGCCTCGGACAAGGTAAGGCAGTAGGTTTCAGGCCAGATCGAGACGTGAAGGGATACTTGGCATTCGCGAAGCGCGTCGGGTAATTTGCCGACGTCGTACGTACCGTGAACGGTGATGTTCTTGTGCTTGTTCCGGTTCGACAGCCAGTCGTACTGCGGATCTACGCGCCCGAAGATATGAAATTCGACGGGAGCGGTTGCGAGCGAGGGTAGCGCTCGCGCTAGCACGTCGCCGCCTTTCTGGAACGTGAGATTGCCGAGTAGCGCTATTTTCAGTGGTCGTGCCGTGTGGTGTTGTCGCTGGATACTGCCGTCCGGGATAGGAACCGGCAGTACTCGCGTGTGCTGATGCTGTCGGACAGCTGGATAGATCTGCGCGAACGTTTGCTTGCTATATTCGGTGTTGAACACGAGCATGTCCAGATGACGCAGCACGTCGTTCCAGAAATTCCTGCGTGCGGCCTGCGATCCGCTGGCGATATTGTGTTTGTTTCCCAGGCAAACATCGCATTGCGAAATCGAGACGTCGGGAGCGCCGCAAAACTCCTTCTTGTAAGACAACAGGTTGAATTCATGACACACACCGAAGAAGTCGTGGGCTGTGAACGCGGTCGGAATGCCGAGGTGCTTGGCAACGTGCGCAAGCGACGGGACGTGTCCGACGAAGTGATGGAAGTGGACCAAATCGACGCCGTGATCGCGAAGCACTTCGCGGAACGCGCGTTCACGTTCATCGCACGTCAGCAGCGCAGGCGAGTAACCGGTGCTGAACTGGTAACGCGCAATTTCTTCGTAGCTATCAGAAAGTACACAGGTCGAATTTTTCCGTCCACGCATGTCGGGGGCGTAAAACAGGATCTTCCAGTTTTCTGGCAGCGATTGCTTTAGATAGTCGAGATAGACTTCCACTCCGCCGAAATTGCCTCGGCTGGGAATGTTGTGGGTGACGAAGAGCAGTGTATGTGTCTTATCCTGTTTCGACGTGACTGGCCTGACTGGTAGAGTGGCCACGCGAGTCAACATCGTATGGATCCGACAGTCGTACGTATGCTGTTCAAGTGCGCGTTTGCGAGCCGCCTCGGCGATCGTATTACGGTATGGTCGGTTGTTGACGAGTTCGGTCGCTTTCTCGAGGAAGTCCAGCTCCGAGGAGAAAAGTATGACCTCCTTGCCGGGCTCAAACGATTGGTCGATTTCTGCCAGTGACTCGTGAATCATTTGTGCCCCACCAGCCAGCGCAGCCTCGAACAAACGGGGTGGCGGCGTTTCCGCAAACTCGCGTCCTCCGGATGCCGAAAAAACGCGAGGAAGCATTAACGTGATAGCACTGCGATTGACGAATCGCGCGAAGTCGACTGGAGACGTGCGCCACGAAAGCGTGCTCTCCGGCAGGTCGACGCCATGAGGCGGGAGGAACTGGTTCGTCGGCAGCGCAATCTTGCACTTCCAGTCGGTCGGGAAGCGTTTGAGGATCGAACGAAGAAAGGCGCTTCGGTTCGGCCATGCCGTTCCAGCGAAAAACAACTCATACCGCAGCGGACGATCTACCGGACAGACCGGTAGCGAATGGAATTCGGTGGAGCCGGCGAGAGACAGATGATTGCCCTTGCCCCCGTACGCATCGACGCTGGACGAATCGTTCGTGAATACCAGATCGAAGTACTCGGCATGTCGGACATTGATATTGATCTCGTAAGGGTCTTCCGTTACCCACAGAGCGGCTCGTCCGCAGGCTCGGCTGAGTTGAGCGCAGAGCGTGGTGTCCAGTTCCTCGCCGTCGAACGCAATAAACAAGTTGCAACGGTTCTTGACTGCTGCCGACATGGCATCGATAGGATCGGCGTTTGCCACGAATTCGACGTCCGGATGGCGTTTGAGGGCACCGAGCACCGCAAGGCAGATGTAGTGGTTCGGGTTGCGATATTTCGTGTCAAGCAGGAGGACTCGGAACTTGGCCGTATTCATTCGATACTCTCAGGCGATAGCGTCGAGATAACGCCTATTGTTTCCGTGGGGCTGGATCAGCCGCGATATGGAGCGGCTGAAAGGCATATTTTACCTTACGCCTCTTGCGTCATCATCCAGTGGGATCCGACCGCGTACCCCGATATGACGGCGTAGGCGGGCTGTGGGAGGCGGTTCCGACGAAGCGTTCGTCTATGTTCGCGGAAATGTCACGGGGGCGCTAGCGCCGTAACTATTCGCAAATGGTCTTGCCTGTCGCGGCCATATCTGACAAAGCATGCTTTGGAGCGCCAAGCGCCCGACGCACTTGGGAGGGCATCGCCGTATGGGGCTCGAAAGCTAGCACGGCTTCAGGAAGTGACCGACGGCTCGCAACCGAGAGAACACCGCTGTTTCCGGGTATGGCGGCGACTATGACGGGCGCGCCAGAAATCCGATGGTGCACTTCTCTGAGCCCCTTCACGCATCGCTTCGCAAGATTGCGAGACTCAGATCCGTTCAATCTGTCGGCCCGCATACAGATGTCACGGTGTTTCGATGCGATAGGTAGGTTGATTGCAACGCAGTTCTGCGTTGGGGTAACCCGAGGTACGCATCAACAAGGCGGTGTAACGGCACCGGATACGAGCGGCACGAGAATTGGCGCGTTGGCTCGCGGGTGAGGCGTGGTTGTGAAAATTGGACAAGTGCAGTCTCCGGGCGCGATGAGTGTGGCACACTTGCCCGTGACCTTACGGATTCTGTTAAAACGTGGTATCTCCTTGCTCCGAGTCTCTTCTTTCTTGTTCGTCCACGCCCAAAGACGAGGTGTTGTCTGTTTCCGTAGTGACCTTTCACTCCGATGCAGCAATGCTTGTGCAGACTTTCTCGAGTTTGCTCGTCGCCTGCCGGGAATTGCGCAAGGCGCATCCCGGGCTTGCCGTCCGTGTTTTCCTGGTCGACAACGGAGGCGACGCGGCGAAACTGGCGGTGGCTCGAGACGCTTTTCTTGAGGCGAGCATCGAATGCAGCGTGCTGACAGGTCACGGCAACATCGGTTATGCACGTGGCCATAATTTGTCGGTCGATGTGGTTGAGAGCGACTATCACCTCGTCCTCAACCCCGATATCGATACAACTCCCGATGCGCTGGAGCGAGCGCTCGATTTTCTCGACGCGTATCCGGACGCCGGACTGTTGACGCCGTACATTGGCGAGGACGGGGGAGGCATCCAGTACTTGTGCCGTCGCTTCCCGACCTTATTCGACCTTTTCGCGCGCGGATTTTTACCTGCGCGAATCCGGCAGTTTTTCGACGTGCGCCTCGCCCACTACGAAATGCGCGACGTGATCAACGACCGCGACATCGTCTGGGATCCCCCCATCGTCAGCGGCTGCTTCATGCTGTTCCGCACTGAAGTCCTGAAGAAACTCGGCGGTTTCGACCCGCGCTACTTCCTGTACTTCGAAGACTACGACCTCAGCCTGCGCACGCACGAGGTTGCCCGCGTCGCGTACGTCCCGTCGGTGCGCGTGATCCATCACGGCGGCGGCGCATCGCGCAAGGGCTTCGCGCATATCCGGATGTTCGCCGCGTCGGCCTTCAAGTTCTACAACCGCTTCGGCTGGAGGCTGTGGTGAGCCGTCTCGTCGTGACCGGTGCAAACGGCTTCGTCGGTCGCGCGGTCTGCCGCCGCGCGCTGGACGCCGGACATACCGTTACCGCCCTGGTAAGGCGCGCGGGAGGATGCATCGCCGGCGTACGCGAATGGGTGCATGACGCTGCCGATTTCGAAGGCGTGGATGCAGGTTGGCCAGCCGATCTGGTCGCCGACTGTGTTATCCACCTCGCGGCCCGCGTGCACGTGATGCGCGACGAATCGCCCGATCCCGACGCTGCGTTCGACGCGACCAACGTCGCCGGCACCCTGCGTCTCGCCCAGGCGGCGCGCCACCACGGCGTGCGCCGCATCGTCTACGCGAGCAGCATCAAGGCAGTTGGCGAGAGCGATGGCGGGGTGCCGTTGTCGGAAACCGCGCGTCCCGGTCCGCAGGATGCGTACGGCCGCTCGAAGCTGCGAGCGGAGCAGCAGCTTGCGCAGTTCGGTGTGTCGAACGGGTTCGAGGTCGTGGTTGTTCGACCACCGCTGGTCTACGGTCCGGCGGTCCGCGCCAACTTTCTGCGCATGATGGACGCGGTTGCGCGTGGGATGCCGCTGCCGCTCGGTTCCATCCCGGCGCGCCGCAGCATCGTCTACGTCGACAACCTGGCCGACGCACTGCTGCAATGCGCGATCGATCCGCGCGCGGCCGGCGAGTGCTTCCACGTCGCCGACGATGACGCGCCGTCGGTCACGAACCTGTTGCGCCTGGTCGGCGATGCACTTGGCAAACCGGCATGCCTGATTGCCGTCCCGTCCGTCGTGCTGCGGGCGCTCGGTGCGCTGACCGGGCGTCGGGCGGCGATCGACCGCCTGACCGGCAGTCTCCAGCTCGATACGGGCCGGATCACGCGCGTACTTGGCTGGCATCCCCCCTATACGACTCGCCAGGGCCTCGAAGCGACCGCCGCATGGTATCGTTCGCGCGATACACAACAATAGTCGACATGCATTTCTCGATTTCCACATGGCCTGCCGCGGTCGTGGTGGCGCTGGTCGCTGCCCTCGCATCGACGGCCGCCCTGCGCATGCTGCTCGCGACCGGCCTCGCATGGCGCCTCGCCACCGACATTCCGAACGACCGTTCGCTCCATACGCTGCCGACGCCGCGGGTCGGCGGATGGGGCATCGTGCCGGTATGCATCGTTGTGCTCCTGGCGCTGGCGCCGCGGTTGTGGCTCATCGTCGCCGCCGCCGCGGGGCTGGCCGCGATGTCGCAGATCGATGACCGGCGCGGGCTGCCGGCACGCGTGCGGTTCTCGGCACATCTTGCGGCGGTCGTCTCGCTGATCGTCGTCTTTCCTGCCGCCGCACCCTGGTGGTTGCTTGCCGGCGTGGGTTTCGCGATGGTCTGGCTGACGAACCTGTACAACTTCATGGATGGCGCGGACGGCCTCGCGGGCGGCATGGCGCTGTTCGGCTTCGGCGCGTACGCGGTCGCGGCGCTGACCGGCCCGACGCCGTCGCCGGATCTGGTCGTGGCCGGGTCGGCTATCTCCGGCGCCGCACTCGGCTTCTTGCTGCTGAATTTCCATCCCGCTCGGCTGTTTCTCGGCGATGCCGGCTCGATTCCGCTCGGATTCCTGGCTGGAGCGCTTGGCTACTGGGGCTGGAGCGGGGGCGTGTGGCCGATCTGGTTCCCGGCGTTGGTGTTTGCGCCCTTTATTACCGATGCATCTGTAACACTTTTGAGACGTCTGTTACGTGGCGAAAAGTTCTGGCAGGCGCACCGGGAGCACTATTATCAAAGGATGGTCCGGGCGGGCGTAGGTCACCGCCGGACTGCTCTTTATTGGTACCTCATCATGCTCGCAGGCATAATCGTCGCCGTGTGGGCAAAGGGCCGCCCGGAACTGCAGCAGTGGCTGTCGTTCTTCGCGTGGTATGGCGTCCTGGCATGTATCGGATTGGTGATCGACATGCGTTGGCGCCGGTTTCAGTCGGCCGCCGAAAATAACTCTTGAGGTTTCCCGCCGATGTTGCGATCCAAAGCATCATGGCTTTCGCTAAGCGCTTTCCTGTTTGACCTGACGGCGGTCACCGCCGCGTGGTTGTTCGCCTATCTTGTCCGATTCAACGGCAGTATTCCGTCTGATTTCCTTGGCGGCGCGTTGACGGCGCTCGTCTGGGTGCTGCCCGTCTATGCGCTGATGTTCCTCGTGTTCGGCCTGTATCGCGGCCTATGGGTATTCGCGAGCCTTCCCGACCTCGTTCGGATCTCGAAGGCCGTAGTCGGCGGCGGCGTGATCGTGATGATCGGCGCCGTGATGTTCCAGCCGCAGCCGATCATCCCGCGCTCGGTGCTGCTCGTGTCGCCGCTGATGCTGTTCCTCGCGATGGGGGGCGCACGCGCGCTGTATCGCGCGACGAAGGAGTACTACCTGTACGGCGGGCTCGTCGGCAAGGGCAAGCCGGTGCTGGTGCTCGGCGCCGGCACGGCCGGCGCGAGCCTTGCGCGCGAACTGTCGCGCTCCGGCGAATGGCGCCTCGTCGGCCTGCTCGACGACGACGTCACGAAGCAGGGCCGCGAAATCTACGGCTACAAGGTGCTCGGCTCGTTCAACGATCTCAAGCACTGGACCGATGCGATGAAGGTCGAATACGCGATCATCGCGATTCCGTCGGCGTCGGTCGAAACCCAGCGTCGCGTCGCGACGCTGTGCGTGCGCGCCGGCGTCAAGGCGATGGTGCTGCCTTCGCTGACCGCACTGATGCCGGGGCAGGGCTTCCTGTCGCAGGTGCGGAACATCGATCTCGAGGATCTGCTCGGACGCGATGCGGTGACGATCGACACGCCGCACGTCGAGGCGCTGCTGCGCGGCCGCGTCGTGATGGTGACGGGCGCGGGCGGCTCGATCGGCTCCGAGCTGTGCCGGCAGATCCTGCGCTTCGCGCCGGCGCAGCTCGTCGCGTTCGACCTGTCCGAATACGCGATGTATCGGCTGACGGAGGAGCTGCGCGAGCGCTTCCCGGATCTTCCCGTCCTGCCGATCATCGGCGATGCGAAGGATTCGCTGCTGCTCGACCAGGTGATGTCGCGCCATGCGCCGCACATCGTGTTCCATGCGGCCGCCTACAAGCACGTGCCGCTGATGGAAGAGCACAACGCGTGGCAGGCGCTGCGCAACAACGTGCTCGGCACCTATCGCGTGGCGCGCGCGGCGATTCGCCACGACGTGCGTCATTTCGTGCTGATCTCGACCGACAAGGCCGTCAATCCGACCAACGTGATGGGCGCGAGCAAGCGCCTCGCCGAAATGGCGTGCCAGGCGTTGCAGCAGACGAGCGGGCGCACGCAGTTCGAGACGGTGCGGTTCGGCAACGTGCTCGGCAGCGCGGGCAGCGTGATCCCGAAGTTCCAGCAGCAGATCGCGAAGGGTGGCCCGGTGACGGTCACGCATCCGGAAATCACGCGTTTCTTCATGACGATTCCGGAAGCGTCGCAACTCGTGCTGCAGGCGTCGAGCATGGGGCAGGGCGGCGAGATCTTCATTCTCGACATGGGCGAGCCGGTGAAGATCGTCGATCTCGCGTGCGACCTGATCCGCCTGTACGGCTTTTCGGAAGAGCAGATCCGCATCGAGTTCACCGGGCTGCGGCCGGGCGAGAAGCTGTACGAGGAACTGCTGGCGGACGATGAGGCGACGACGCGTACGCCGCACCCGAAACTGCGGATCGCGCGCGCGCGCGAAGTACCGGACAACCTGCTCGATGAATTGCTGCCGTGGTTGATGCAGCATCGCGTGTTGTCCGACGACGAAGTGCGGCGCGATCTGCGGCGCTGGGTGCCGGAATACCAGACGGCCGTTGCCCCCGTGTTGCAGAGCGTGCCGTCGGTGCGCGTCGCATCGAACGGGTGACGCGATCAGTCTGCGAGTCGCACGTTGCGGCGAATAAAAAAGCGCCCGGCAGGGCGCTTTTTTTGTCTGGAAGCGGCGTATCGCTCAGCGGCTCCGTCGGTGCTTGCGCACGACCATCCATCTGGGCGCCCTGAACCGCACGATGCTGAGATAAAGCCAGACATAAGTGAGCGCGAACAGCACGACGAACACGAACAGATGCACCGTATGCCGCCAGAACAGCGTCGCCGGAATCACCGCGACGAGGCACAGCAGCCACAGATAAGGTGAAGTCAGCGAATTGCGTCGCGTCAGATCGTGCGCATGCTTCGTCCCCACGGCCCACCGCATCAGCCGCTTGTACACGAGCATATGCAGGTGCACGCCGTCTGGAATCCCCGGCGACATCCCGCGAATGAATTTCTTCCGGTAGATCGAGAAGCAGGTCTCGAAGATCGGATACATGAACAGCAGCACCGGGTACCACGCGGACACTTCGCGATTGCGCATCACGAGCATGATCGCGAGCTCCGCGAGCATGAACCCGATGAAATACGCGCCGCCGTCGCCGAGGAAGATCAGCCCGGCCGGGAAATTCCACAGGAAGAAGCCGAGCACGGCGCCCATCATGATGATCGACGCGGACATCACGACCGGGTCGTTGACGTGGAACGCGACGTACGCGAGCGACGCGAACATCATGAAGCTGACCATCGACGCGAGCCCGTTGAAGCCGTCGATGATGTTGATCGCATTCGCGAGCGCCGCGACCGCGAGCACCGTGATGAACGCCGAGATGGCGACATACCCGAGCAGGAAATCGAGCGGCGGCACGCTGATGCGCTTGACCGCGATGCCCATCAGCCAGAACGCCAGCGCGGCCGCGCCCATCGTGCAGAGCAGCCGCGCGCGCGGCGACACGCGCTTGGTCAGGTCCTCGACGAGGCCGGACAGGAACGCCGGCAACCCGCAGGCCGCGATCCCGAGAATGCTGCCGGCGATCGTCGGGTAGCGCCGCGAGACGAGCAGCCCGGCCACGACGACCCCGGCGAGGATCCCGATGCCGCCCACCCGCGGCACCGGCCGCACATGGAATTTCTGCACGCCGGCCAGGTCGCTGTCGATCGAGAATTTCTCGTGAAGGTGCGCGTAGCGCACGATGAACAGCGTGACGAGCAAGGAGACGATGAAGCCGGACGCGAAGCTGAGCATGGGATCGCTCGAAAAATGGACAGCGGATTATACAAAACCGCGCGGGTTCGCCTCCTGCCATCGCCAGTGGTCGGCGCACATTTCCTCGATGCCGAGCGTCGCACGCCAGCCGATGATGTCGGCCGCGGCCTGCGGGTTCGCATAGCACTCGGCGATGTCGCCCGGGCGGCGCGCGACGAGTTCGTACGGCACCGGGCGGCCCGACGCCTTCTCGAACGCACGCACGACTTCCAGCACGCTGTAGCCCTGGCCGGTGCCGAGGTTCACGACGAAGCTCGCGTCGCGCCTGGCGAGCGCGTCGAGCGCGGCGATGTGCCCCTTCGCGAGATCGACGACGTGGATGTAGTCGCGCACGCCGGTGCCGTCCGGCGTCGGGTAGTCGGAGCCGAACACGCGCAGCTTCTCCAGCTTGCCGACCGCGACCTGCGCGACGTACGGCATCAGGTTGTTCGGAATGCCGGCCGGATCCTCGCCGATCAGCCCGCTCGCATGCGCGCCGACGGGGTTGAAGTAGCGCAGCGTCGCGATGCGCCACGACGGATCGGACACCTCGAGATCGCGCAGGATCTGCTCGGCGATCAGCTTCGACTGGCCGTACGGGTTGGTCGCGGACAGCGGGAACGATTCGTCGATCGGCGAGCGCTTGGGCACGCCGTACACGGTCGCGGACGAACTGAACACGAACTGCCTGACGTTGCGCTCGCGCATGACCTTGAGCACGGCGAGCAGGCCGCCGATGTTGTTCTGGTAGTACTCGAGCGGCTTCGCGACCGATTCGCCGACGGCCTTGAGCGCCGCGAAGTGAATCGTGCCGGTGATCGGGTGCGCGTCGAACACCTTCGCGAGCGCGGCTTCGTCGCACACGTCGACCTGGTGGAACGCGGGCGTCTTGCCCGTGATCTGCTCGATCCGGCGCACGGACTCGGCCTTGCTGTTGACGAGGTTGTCGACGATCACGACGTCGTAGCCGTTGTCGAGCAGTTCGACGGCCGTGTGCGAGCCGATATAGCCGGCGCCGCCGGTGACGAGGATGGTGCCTTTAGCGGTCATTGCTGATGCGCTCCTTCAGAGTGTGAATCCTGTCAACGAATGGATGGTCTCCCGGTAACGTTCGACGACCTGCTGTTCGTCGAATTCCGCCGCGACCTTGTGCCGGCCGCGTGCGCCCATCGCCGCACGGCCTTGCGGGCCGAGCGCGATCATGCGATTCAGTTGCTCCGCGAGGCTCGCGCTGTCGCGCACGCGGCACAGGAAGCCCGTTTCGCCGTCGGCGACGACGTCGCGGCAGCCCGGCACGTCGGTCGCGACGATCGGCCGCCCCATCGCCGATGCCTCCATCAGCGTGCGCGGCACGCCTTCGCGGTACGACGGCAGCACGACGCAATCGGCCGCCGCGATGTGCGGGCGCACGTCGTGCGCTTCGCCGAGATACTCGACGACGCCTTCGGCGACCCACGCGTCGACATCCGCGCGACCGATCGCGCTCGGATTGTCGACGCCGAGCGGCCCGAGCAATTGGAAGCGCGCGTTCGGGTAGCGCTCGCGCACGCGGCGCGCGGCGTCGACGTATTCGCGCACGCCCTTGTCCCACAGCAGCCGGCCGATCAGGATGAAGACGGGCGCGTCGCCGGCGGGCAGCGGCACGGGCGCGAACTGCTCGAGATCGACGCCTTCGCCGTGCAGCAGCCGCGCGCGCTCGGGATGCGCGAGCAGCCGTTCGTCGGCGAAGGTCGCGAGATCGTCGCGGTTCAGGAACCAGACTTCGCGCGGAAAGCGGAACGCGAACCGGTACAGGCGTTTCGCGACGCTCGCCGCGCGGCTCTTCTGGATGAATACGTAACCGAGCCCCGTCGTCACCGCGATCGACGGCACGCGCGCGAGCCATGCGGCCACCGAGCCGTAGATGTTCGGCTTGATCGTGTAATGGAACACGAGATCGGGCCGCAGCGCGCGGTAGTGGCGCACCAGCGCGGCGAGCGTGCCGAGATCCTCGCGCGGGCTCGTGCCTTTCGACGCGACCGCGAGCGCCACGTAGCGGCAGCCCATCTGCTCGAGCAGCGGCACCGTACGGTCGTGCGGCGCGATTACGACGACCTCGGCGCCGCGCGCGACGAGCGCGCGGATCAGCCCGTGGCGGTACGTATGGATCGCCCAGGCCGTGTTGCAGACGAGCGCGATGCGCAGCGGGGAGGTGGCGGACATGAAAAAAAGAAAAAATAAAGCGTCGAAATTGCCGAACGGGCCGGATACGCGTCAGGCGGACGGCCGCGCGGCGAACAGCGTCTGCTTGATCCGCTGCAGCGTACGGTACGGCGTCACGAAATGCAGCAGGTTCTTGGCGAGGCCGGCCCAGTCGTACGGGTTCAGCACGTTGAAGTGGCGCAGCAGCAGCGTGAGCGTCGACACCAGCTGGCGCCGGCGTTTGGTCGCACTGATCCCGCCCTCGTTAAGCTCGTAATACAGGCCGAGTTCCGGCAGGTTCGCGCAATCGTAGCGTTGCATTAACCGTAAAAAAAGATCGAGATCCTCGGCCGCGCGGTACTTCGCGCGATAGTTGCCCACTTCGCGCACGGCGTCGATGCGCAACATGACCGACGGATGCACGAGCGGCGAGCGCAGGAAGCGGGTGCGGCGCAGCGTGCGCGGATCGGCGGGCGGCGTCAGCATGAAGCGCGGCTCGCCGGCGCGCGACACGACCTGCGTCCACATGCCGACGCAGGCCACGCGCGGGTGGGCGCCGAGATAGGCGCGCTCTTTCGCGAGGCGCTGCGGCGCGGCGAGATCGCCCGCGTCGATGCGGGCCGCGTAGCGGAAGCCGCGCGCCGCGAGCGCATCGATGCCGGCCGCCAGCGCGCGTTCGATGCCGCCGTTGCGCGGCATGCGCAGCACGTCGATCGACAGGCCCGGCAAGTCGGGCGCGACGATCGGCGGCGTGCTGCCGTCGTCGACGATCAGCACGTGCACGGGCGCATCCTCGCGAAACGACGCGAGGGTGCGGGCGACGTCGTCGTGCCCGTTGTAGGCCGGCATCAGCACGGCCACGTCGTCGAGCGGGGGCGGGCAATCGGGGGACGTCATGTTCGCAGCTTGAAACGGATGTAATAGAAGTTGACGGCGGCGGCGGCCAGGTAGCCGGCCGCCAGTCCGACGAGCGCGCCGTACAGGCCGAGCCGCGGGATCGCGAACAGGTTGACGAGCGCGGCGATCGCCAGCGCGAGCAGCCATTTCGTCAGCAACACGAATTTTGCTTGATATTTGAGAACGATAAGATTGCCTATCGCCTCGATGCCGGCCGGCACGGACAGCCAGATGGCCCAGCGGAAGATGTCGACCGACGCCTCGTAGCCGCGGCCGAACACCTTGCCGACGATCAGCGGGGCGGCCGCGTCGAGCACGAGCGCGCCGGCGGTCATCAGGCCGGCCGTCATCGCGATCAGCCGGACGATGTTGCGGCGCAGCCGGGCGACGTCCTGCACGCGGTAGACGAAGGCGGGCGCGATCGTCTGCGCGAGCATCAGCGCGAGCGTGATCCAGTTCTCGTTGAGCTGCTGCGCGGCCGAATAGCGGCCGAGGTCGGCGAACGACACGTGGCGCTCGAGCATCAGGCGGTCGAGCTTCAGGAACAGGTACATGCAGATGAGACCGAGCCAGAACACGGTGCCGGCCGTCGCAAAGTGCCGGAACAGCGGGGTATCGAACGTCCAGCCGAGCGCACCGCCGTTACGGTGGCGGTAGTACAGCAGCAGCGCGAAGCCGATCGCGGCGGCTTCCAGCGCCCACAGCCACGCGAAGCGGGCGGGGCCGGCGGCCGCGCGCACCAGCAGCCAGACGAGCAGCGCCTTGGCGAGCGCGGTGACCATGCTGGTGACGAGCTGCGGCTTGCTGTAGGTCATGCTCTGCAGCCACGCGTTGATCACGCCGACGAACGGCTCGCGGAACACCATCGTGACCGCCAGGCCCGCGAGCATCGCGCCGACCAGCGGGTCGAAGGCGCCCGCGGCGATCGCGATCCAGGTCGCGACGAGCGCGGCAGCCGACACGGCGATGCGCAGCACGAACGCGCTGCCGAGCACCGCGCCGAGCTGGGCGGGCGGGCGCTGGACGATGGTCGGGACGAGGATTTCCGCGCCGCACACCCAGGTGAGCGGCGCCAGTACCAGGAGAAGCGTATTCGCATACTGCCATTTGCCGAACACATCTGGCCCGAAATAACGGGCCAGCAGGCCGCTGATCGCGATCGCGACGCCGATCTGCGTGAGCCGTTCGAGCCCCAGCCAGACGAGGTTCGCGACGGCCTTCGCGACGTCCGGGTTGCCGAAGCGCTTCAGCATGCGCGGCAGCGGCGGCGCGCGCGGCGGGCGGCCGGAAACGGCGGGTGGGCGGCGGCGGGACGGCTAGGCATTAAAATGGGCGACATGCGCGTCATCAAAACCCGCGATTATAAGTGGGATCGCGGCTGCTCCAGCCGTTGCTCGCCGTGTCGTGCCGGCAGCCACGTATCATGTGCGGCACCCGCGAGCGGCGGCCGCGCAAGCCAGACAATTTTCCATGCACGCAACCGAGAGAAGAGAATCGATGATTTCCCAATCCATCTTCAAGGCATATGACATTCGTGGCGTGGTCGGCAAGACACTCGACGTCGACACCGCGCGCGGCATCGGCCGGGCATTCGGCAGCGAAGTGCGTGCGCAGGGCGGCGATGCGGTCGTCGTCGCGCGCGACGGCCGCCTGTCCGGGCCGGAGCTGGTCGGCGCGCTGGCCGACGGCCTGCGTGCGGCCGGGGTCGACGTCGTGGACGTCGGCATGGTGCCGACGCCGGTCGGTTATTTCGCGGCGAACGTGCCGCTGGCGCTGAAGGGCGGCGAGCGCCGCGTCGATTCGTGCATCGTCGTCACGGGCAGTCACAACCCGCCCGACTACAACGGCTTCAAGATGGTGCTGCGCGGCGCCGCGATTTACGGCGAGCAGATCCAGGCGCTGTACCGCCGCATCGTCGACGAGCGGTTCGAGACGGGCAGCGGCACGTATGAAGCAATCGACGTCGCGGACCAATACATCGCACGCATCGTCGGCGACGTGAAGCTCGCCCGGCCGCTGAAGCTCGTGGTCGACGCCGGCAACGGCGTCGCGGGCCCGCTCGCGACGCGCCTGTTCAAGGCGCTCGGCTGCGAACTCGTCGAGCGCTTCACCGACATCGACGGCACGTTCCCGAACCACCACCCCGATCCCGCCCACCCGGAAAACCTGCAGGACGTGATCCAGGCGCTGAAGGACACCGATGCGGAGCTCGGCTTCGCGTTCGACGGCGACGGCGACCGCCTGGGCGTCGTCACGAAGGACGGCCAGATCATCTATCCGGACCGCCAGCTGATGCTGTTCGCGGAAGAGGTGCTGTCGCGCAACCCGGGCGCGCAGATCATCTACGACGTGAAGTGCACGCGCCACCTCGCGCAGTGGGTGAAGTCGAAGGGCGGCGAGCCGCTGATGTGGAAGACGGGCCACTCGCTCGTGAAGGCGAAGCTGCGCGAGACCGGTGCGCCGCTCGCCGGCGAAATGAGCGGCCACGTGTTCTTCAAGGATCGCTGGTACGGCTTCGACGACGGCCTGTACACCGGTGCACGGCTGCTCGAGATCCTCGCGAAGACGGCCGATCCGAGCGCGCTGCTCAACGGCCTGCCGGACGCGATGAGCACGCCCGAACTGCAGCTCTGGCTCGACGAAGGCGAGAATTTCCGCCTGATCGACAAGCTGCAGAAAGAGGCGAAGTTCGACGGCGCCGAGGAAGTCGTGACGATCGACGGCCTGCGCGTCGAGTACCCGGACGGCTTCGGTCTCGCGCGTTCGTCGAACACGACGCCGGTCGTCGTGATGCGTTTCGAGGCCGAGACGCAGGAAGGGCTCAAGCGCATCCAGGAAGACTTCCGCCGCGTGCTGACGGCCGCGAAGCCGGACGTCAAGCTGCCGTTCTGAGCGCCGGCGGCCGGCGGGCCGCCCGTACGACGGCCGTTCGTCGGCCGTGCATATCCCGAAAAGCGGCGCGCGCCCCGGGCGCGCGGCCGCTTTTTGTCTATCCGGCCCTTCGGCCGGGATAAAATCCCTCCTTTATGTCCGTCGCCGGCTGCCAGCCGGCGTTTTTTCAGCGTGCAAAAGATCCTGATCGTGCGCGTGTCGTCTCTGGGCGACGTCGTGCACAACATGCCGGTGATCGCCGATATCCGGCGCCGTCACCCCGATGCGCAGATCGACTGGCTCGTCGAGGAAAGCTTCGTCGACCTCGTGCGGCTCGTCGACGGCGTGCGCAACGTGCTGCCGTTCTCGCTGCGCCGCTGGCGCAAGAAGCCGTTCTCGGGCGCGACGTGGCGCGAGATTCGCGCCTTCCGCCGGCGCCTCGCGGCCGAGCAGTACGACCTCGTGATCGACTGCCAGGGCCTCATCAAGACGGCGTGGGTCGCGAGCTGGGCGCGCGGCCCGCTCGTCGGGCTCGGCAATCGCACCGACGGCGCCGGCTACGAATGGCCGGTGCGTTTCTTCTACCGCAAGCGCGTGCCGATCGCGCCGCGCACGCACGTGGTCGAGCGCTCGCGCCAGCTCGTCGCGGCCGCGCTGAACGACCCGGCGCCGACCCCGACCGATCCGGTCGAATTCGGCCTCGACACGCGCGCGGCGGCGCTCGCGGTGGCCGCGCTCGGCCTGAACCTGCCGGTGCCGTACGTCGTGTTCGTCCATGCGACGTCGCGCGCCGACAAGCAGTGGCCGGACGCCGCATGGATCGAGCTCGGCCAGGCGCTCGTGCGGCGCGGCGCGTCGCTCGTGCTGCCGTGGGGCAACGACGCGGAGCGGGCGACCAGCGAGCGGCTCGCGAAGGAATTCGGCGCGGCGGCGATCGTGCCGCCGAAGCTGTCGCTGCCGGCCGTGGTCGGTCTGATCGACGGCGCGGCCGCGACGGTCGGGGTTGATACAGGTCTGGTTCACATCGCGGCCGCGCTGAAGCGTCCGACGATCGAACTGTACAATTTCGCGACGGCCTGGCGGACCGGCGGCTACTGGTCGCCGAACGTCGTCAATCTCGGCACGGCGGGGCAGCCCCCGTCGATCGCGCAGGTGAAGTCGGCGCTCGCGGGCTTCGGTCTCCTGTAACGCTGTCCACACGCGAACCGATCATGAGCGAATCCCAGATCATCGAAGTCCCGTCCGCCGACTGGAGCGGACACAACCTGTCGGCGCCGCGCGAGCAGTTGCTGGCCGCGGTCGAGGAAGGCAAGGTGCTGTATTTCCCGCACTTGCGCTTCGCGATCGAAGGCGGCGAGGAAGCGCTGCTCGATCCGGCGCTCGCCGATCCGAAACGCAAGAACATCAGCCTCGCGCCGAACGGCGGCGCGCTCGCCGGCGTGCTGGGCGACAGCGTCACGCAATCGGCCGTGCGCGCGCTCGTCGCGCGCTTCCAGCAGCAGGCCGGCACGCTCGTCGACGGCCTCTTTCCCGAATACCGCGGCAAGCTGCGCGTCGCGCCGACGAGCCTGCGGCTGATGCAGGTCGAGACGCGCCAGACGTCGTGGCGCAAGGACGACAGCCGGCTGCACGTCGACGCGTTCCCGTCGCGGCCGAACTACGGCGAGCGCATCCTGCGCGTGTTCACGAACGTGAATCCGGCCGGCGTGCCGCGCGTGTGGCGGGTCGGCGAGCCGTTCGAGGACGTCGCGAAGCGCTTCCTGCCGACGATCCGGCCGCAGCTCCCGGGCTCGGCGTGGCTGCTGAACCTGCTGCACGTGACGAAATCGCCGCGCAGCGCGTACGACCATCTGATGCTGAACCTGCACGACGGGATGAAGGCCGATCTCGACTACCAGAAGACGTGTCCGCAGCAAACGATGCCGTTTCCGCCGGGCAGCGTGTGGATATGTTTCTCGGATCAGACTTCGCACGCTGTGATGTCCGGCCAGTTCATGCTCGAGCAGACTTTTTTCCTGCCGGTCGATGCGATGGTCCGCCGCGAGTGCGCGCCGCTCGGCATTCTCGAACGCCTGACGGGCAGGGCGCTGGTTTGAGCGCGCACCTGCTTCGACGCCACACCCGGGCGGCCGCATGCTGAGGGCGATCTATCGCGCGCTGTGGTGGCTCGTCGCGCCGGCCGCGGTCATCCGGCTCTACGTGCGCTCGCGCAAGGAGCGCGGCTATCGCGAACATATCGGCGAGCGCTTCGGCCACGTCGCGGGCCGCTCGCGCGACGATCGCGCGCCGCTGATCTGGGTGCATGCGGTGTCGGTCGGCGAGACGCGCGCCGCGCAGCCGTTGATCGATGCGCTGCTGCGCGCGCGCCCCGATGCACGCGTCCTGCTCACGCACATGACGCCGAGCGGCCGCGCGACCGGCGAACAGATCTTCGGCGATCGCGTGCTGCGCTGCTACCTGCCGTACGACATGCCGGGCGCGGTGCGGCGCTTCCTGCACGCATGGCGGCCGACGCTCGGCCTCGTGATGGAAACCGAGGTGTGGCCGACGCTGATCGACGAGTGCCGCCGCGCGGACGTGCCGCTCGTGCTGACCAATGCGCGGATGTCCGCGCGTTCGTTCCGGCGCGCGGCGAAGTTCGGCGCGGCGACGCGCGACGTGTTCGGCGGCTTCTCGCGCGTGCTCGCGCAGAGCCCGGCCGACGCGGAGCGGCTGACGTCGCTCGGCGCACGCAACGTGACCGTGCTCGGCAACCTGAAGTTCGACATGACGACGCCGCCGGAACTCGCGGCGCGCGGCCATGCGTGGCGCGACGCGATCGGTGCGCGGCCGGTGTGGGTCGCCGCCAGCACGCGCGAGAACGAAGAGGCGCTGGTGCTGCAGGCGTTCGCGGAAATGCGCACGCCCGGCGCGCTGCTGGTGCTCGTGCCGCGTCATCCGCAGCGCTTCGCCGAAGTCGAGGCGCTCGTCGCGCGCAGCGGGCTCAAGTGCGTGCGGCGCTCGGTCTGGGCCGCCGATGCGGCCGCGCTCGCGGCGGGCCGTCCGGCCGCCGAACCGCTGCCGGACGACGTGACGGTGCTGCTCGGCGATTCGATGGGCGAGCTCGGCGCGTACTACGCGGCGGCCGACATCGCGTTCATCGGCGGCAGCCTGCTGCCGCTCGGCGGGCAGAACCTGATCGAAGCGTGCGCGGTCGGCGTGCCGGTGCTGATCGGGCCGCACGTGTTCAACTTCACGCAGGCGACCGCCGATGCGGTCGCGGCAGGTGCGGCGATGCAGGTCGAGGATCCGCTCGATCTCGCGCACGTGCTCGACGCGCTGTTCGCCGACAAGGCGCGGCGCATCGCGATGGGCGCGGCCGGCGCGGCCTTCGCGTCGCGTCACCGCGGCGCGACCGCGCGCACGGTCGACGTGCTCGCCGCACTGCTGCCGCCCGCCGAAGCCGGCGCGCGTGCGTTGCCGGACGCCGCCGACGACGACGCATAGACGGCGGGACGGGCGGCGCGATGCCGCCCGGACACGCGCGGCGGCGCCGCCGCGCGCCGCCGCGCGGCTCACACCGTCAGCAAGCCCTTCTTCTCGATGAACGCGATCACGTCCGCGACGCCGTCGAGCGCCTTCAGGTTCGTCATCACGTAGGGCCGCTCGCCGCGCATCTTCTTCGTGTCGGACGCCATCACGTCGAGGTTCGCACCGACCAGCGGCGCGAGGTCGGTCTTGTTGATCACGAGCAGGTCGGACTTCGTGATGCCGGGGCCGCCCTTGCGCGGAATCTTCTCGCCGCCGGCGACGTCGATCACGTAGATCGTCAGGTCCGACAGCTCGGGGCTGAAGGTTGCCGCGAGATTGTCGCCGCCCGACTCGATGAACACGATGTCGGCATCGGGAAAGCGCGCGAGCATCCGGTCGACGGCTTCGAGGTTGATCGACGCATCTTCCCGGATCGCCGTGTGCGGGCAGCCGCCCGTTTCGACACCCATGATGCGTTCCTCGGGCAGTGCGCCCGCGACCGTCAGCAGCCGCTGGTCTTCCTTCGTGTAGATGTCGTTCGTGATCGCGACGAGGTCGTAGCGCTCGCGCATCGCCTTGCACAGCATTTCGAGCAGCGTGGTCTTGCCGGAGCCGACGGGGCCGCCGATGCCGACGCGCAGCGGCGGCAGTTTCTTCGTGCGGCGAGCGGAGGAGGGTGCAGGTGCGTTCATGGTCGGGCGATGAGGTTCAGGAGCGGAACAACCGCGAATACTGGGTTTCGTGCCGCGCGGACAGGATGCCGAGCTGCGGCGCGAACGTGTTGACGGCGTCGGGCGGCGTCGCGAGCGCGCGGCGCACGGCCGCGTCGATCGCGCCGCGCAGCGCGACGACGATGCGTTGCCCGGCGAGCTGGCCGAGCGGCACGGCCTTCAGCGCGGCGGACGTCTGGTTCTCGACCCAGCCGAACGCGTACGCGGCGAGCGTTGCGTCGGCGCTGGCGTCGTGGGCGGCGGCCGCATACGCGAACGCGGTCGGCAGCGCGACCGGCGACAGCGATGCGAGCGTCGCGCGGCGTGCGGCGTCGCCCCATTCGAGCGACGCGCACAGCTGCGCGAGCGACCAGCCCATCTGTTCGGTTTCGCGGCGCAGTTCGGCCGATTCCCGGCTCGCGACGAACCAGGCGTTTTCGGCGGCGAGCGCGTGCGTGTCGTGCGTCTGCCAGCGCGCGAGCTGATGTGCGAGGAACGGCAATTCGCCGTGCGCGAGCACGTCGGTCAGGCCGCTCGCGATCCAGTCGCGCGCGGAATCGGCATCGCGGATCAGGTTCGCGTCGAGCGCGGCTTCGAGCCCCTGCGAGTAGCTGTACGCGCCGATCGGCAACGCGGGCGACGCGAGGTGCAGCAGCGCGACGAGTTCAGTGGTGGTCATGACCGTGGTGGCCGTGCGTGCAGCCGGGACCATGCTGATGATCGTGATCGTGATCGTGATCGTGATCGTGATCGTGCGAATGCGAATGCCCGTGGTGTTCGCCGAACACCTGCTGCGCGAGCGCGTAATCCTCGGCGAACGTCGCGTCGTGTCCGTGCTTGTGACCGCCGCCGTACGCGCCGGCTTCCGGCTGGAACGGTGCATGCGTGGATTCGACCTGCGTGCCGAGCCGGCGCAGCATGTCCGCGAGCACCGGATCGGCCTCGAGCTTCAGGTAGCCTTCGCCGATCTCGACCGGCGTATGGCGGTTGCCGAGATGGTACGCGGCGCGCATCAGCGTGAGCGGGTCGGCCGCGCGCACGAGCAGCACGGTTTCGGGCGCCGCGGCGATGCGCACGAGCGCGCCGTCGTCGGCGACGAGCACGTCGCCGTCGCGCAGCACGGTGCCGCGCGGCAGCAGGACCGCGACGTCCTCGCCGGTATCGAGCGTCGCCGCGAGGCGGCTCTTGCAGCGGGCGTCATAGGCGAGCGTGAGCGTCGGCGCGCGTGCGACGAGCGACGCGGCGAGCTTCACGTTCGGGGCAATGCGTTTGTCGAGGGTGCGCATGAAACCAAGGATTCCGAATCAGAACAGGAAGTAGCGCTGCGCCATCGGCAGCACCGTTGCCGGTTCGCAGGTGAGCAACTGACCGTCGGCGATCACGTCGTAGGTTTCCGGATCGACGCTGATCGACGGGCGCCATGCGTTGTGGATCATGTCGGCCTTCGTCACGTTGCGGCAGTTGCGCACCGGCACGATCCGCTTCGCGAGGCCATAGCGCTGCGCGATGCCCGCATCGGCCGCCATCTGCGACACGAAGGTCAGCGACGTGCGCGCGAGCGCACCGCCGCGCGTCGCAAACATCTCGCGATAGTGAACCGGTTGTGGCGTCGGGATCGACGCGTTCGGGTCGCCCATCTGCGCGACGGCGATCATCCCGCCCTTCAGGATCATCGACGGCTTGATCCCGAAGAACGCCGGTTCCCACAGCACGAGGTCGGCCCACTTGCCGGGCTCGATCGAGCCGACTTCGTGCGCGATGCCGTGCGTGAGCGCCGGGTTGATCGTGTACTTCGCGACGTAGCGCTTCGCGCGGAAGTTGTCGTTGCGCGCGCCGTCTTCCGGCAGCGCGCCGCGCTGCACCTTCATCTTGTGCGCGGTCTGCCACGTCCGGATGATCACTTCGCCGACGCGGCCCATCGCCTGCGAATCGGACGACAGCATCGACAGCGCGCCGAGATCGTGCAGGATGTCCTCGGCCGCGATCGTCTCGCGGCGAATCCGCGATTCGGCGAACGCGAGATCCTCGGCGATCGACGGATCGAGGTGATGGCACACCATCAGCATGTCGAGATGCTCGTCGAGCGTGTTGATCGTGTACGGGCGCGTCGGATTGGTCGACGACGGCAGCACGTTCGCCTCGCCGCACACCTTCAGGATGTCGGGCGCATGGCCGCCGCCCGCGCCTTCGGTGTGGTACGTGTGGATCGTGCGGCCCTTGAACGCCGCGACCGTCGATTCGACGAAGCCGGCTTCGTTCAGCGTGTCGGTATGGATCGCGACCTGCGTGTCGGTGTCGTCGGCAACCGACAGGCAGTTGTCGATCGCGGCGGGCGTCGTGCCCCAGTCCTCGTGCAGCTTCAGGCCGATCGCACCGGCCGCGATCTGCTCGACGAGCGGCTGCGGCAGGCTCGCGTTGCCCTTGCCGAGAAAGCCGAGATTGATCGGCCAGCCGTCGGCGGCCTGCAGCATCCGTTCCATGTGCCACGGGCCCGGCGTGCAGGTCGTCGCGTTGGTGCCGGTGGCCGGCCCCGTGCCGCCGCCGAGCATCGTCGTGACGCCCGATGCGAGCGCCTCGTCGATCTGTTGCGGGCTGATGAAGTGGATGTGCGTGTCGATGCCGCCCGCGGTGACGATCAGCCCTTCGCCGGCGATCACTTCGGTGGCCGCGCCGATCGCGATCGTCACGCCCGGTTGAATGTCGGGGTTGCCGGCCTTGCCGATTGCGGCGATGCGGCCGTGCTTGATCGCGATGTCGGCCTTCACGATGCCCCAGTGATCGAGGATCACCGCGTTCGTGACGACCGTGTCGGGCACGTCGGCGGCCACGCGCTGCGACTGGCCCATCCCGTCGCGGATCACTTTCCCGCCGCCGAATTTCACTTCCTCGCCGTAGGTCGTGAAATCGCGCTCGATCTCGATCAGCAGTTCGGTATCGGCGAGCCGGACGCGGTCGCCCGTCGTCGGCCCGAACATTTCCGCGTACGCGCGGCGGCTCAAGCGTAATGTCATGTGCTGTTCCTGAAGAGCGGGGCGCGGTTTACAGCGGCCCCATCACCTTGCCCTGAAAACCGTAGACGGCGCGCTCGCCCGCAAGCGCGACGAGCTCGACGGTGCGCGTCTGGCCCGGTTCGAAGCGCACGGCCGTGCCGGCCGCGATGTTGAGCCGGAAGCCGCGCGCGGCCGCGCGGTCGAACGACAAAGCGTCGTTGACTTCGAAGAAGTGGTAGTGCGAGCCGACCTGCACTGGGCGATCGCCGGTGTTGGCGACGACGAGCGTCAGCGTTTCGCGGCCCGCGTTCAGTTCGTGCTCGCCGTCGTCGGTGAGGATTTCGCCGGGGATCATGCGGTGCCTCACGGAATCGGGTGGTGGACGGTCACGAGCTTCGTGCCGTCGGGGAAGGTCGCTTCGACCTGGATGTCGGGAATCATTTCCGGCACGCCGTCCATCACGTCGTCGCGCGTGAGCAGCGTCGTGCCGTAGTGCATCACTTCGGCGACCGTCTTGCCGTCGCGCGCGGCTTCCATCAGCGCGGCGGTGATGAACGCGACCGCCTCCGGATAGTTGAGCTTCAGGCCGCGCGCGCGACGGCGTTCGGCGAGCAGCGCCGCCGTGAAGATCAGCAGCTTGTCCTTTTCGCGGGGAGTCAGTTTCATGAAGGCAGGCGTTCAGTAAAACGTAATTTTTGTCGATGCACCCGTAACCGGACGGATGCACGGGCATCGTAGCACCGCGCTGTTCGGTGCGCGCCGTGTATCGGTTATGTAAGCAGCAAGGCGCGTGCCATGTGCATCGAATGCAGCGCGATGCGCGCTCGTGGTGCGCGATGCATGGGTAACGTGCGGCGCCCGATGTGAAATGCGCCGAAACGGTGCGTGGTGCGAGCGCGCTCAGGTTTGCCAGAGACGCAGCGGCCGCGCGTCGACGCCGTGCACGATCGGCCGCAACTGCAGCCAGCAGTCGGCGAAGTGGCGCTGCAGCGCTTCCATCGACGTCGCGAGCGCACGCACCAGCACGACGCCGGGCGTCACGCAGGTGGCGCCCGCACGTAGCGTGTCGTCGAACGGCATGCGCGCGGCAAGCGATTCGGCGAGCGCGGCGTCGCACGCGGCACCCGCGGCCCACAGGGTGCCGTAGACGGGAAAGCCGGCGAGGCCCTGCAGCGCGCCGCGCAGCGGGTCGCGCGCGTCGAGCAGCGCGCGCTCGGTCCACAGCGGCCGGCCGTCGGCATCGACGAGCGCCGAGGTCGACGCGAGGCGTCCCGCCGACCAGGTTTCGCCGGCCGCCTGCCGGCCGAGCTGCGTCGCGTCCCAGCCGATCGCGCTCGCGCCGGCGCCGAGCGTCACCGTGAAGTCGAGCGACGCGTGCGCGGCGTCGAAGAACAGGTTGTTCTGCGGCAGCCAGTCGAGCTTCGCGTGCTCGCCGACGGTCACGCCGATGCGCTGCGTCGCATCGAGCCCGTTCGACTTGTACCACTTGGTCGCGCCGGGCGTCGTCAGCACCGCGTGCGTGCCGTCGCCGAGCGCGACGTCGATGTCGAGCCGGTCGCCGCCCGCGACGCCGCCCGGCGGATGGACGATCACCGCGTGGCAGATCGCGTCGCCTTCCGGGTACAGCGGCCGTTGCACGCGCAACGGGCCGTCGTGCAGCCGGTGCGCGAGCGTCGTGCGCGCGCCGTGCCGCTCGAAGCCGAGTTCGAGGCGGCCGCGCCACGACTTGGCGACGGCAGGGCGGGACAGCGAGGCATGCGAATCGGGGGCGGACATCGGCGGCGAACGGGAAACGAAGGAAACGGGCGTGAAGAACGTGGATGCTACCGGAACAATAATGCAGATGCCGCGTTCGCCGAAAGCGCCGCGTGCGGACGCTCCGCGAGCCGGCCGCCCGTGCGGCCTGCGTCGTCATGCGCGGTGCCTGCCGCCGTGCCTACCGCCGTGCCTACCGCCGTGCCGCGCGTCACACCGCGATCAGCTCGCGCACGCCGTTCGTCTCCATGTCGCGCGCATCGCCCCCCGCGACGATCTCGCCGCGGCTCATCACCCAGTAGCGATCGGCGATCGATCGCGCGAAATCGTAATACTGTTCGACGAGCAGCACGGTCATCTTCGATTCGTCGACGAGCTGGCGCAGCGTGCGACCGATGTCCTGGATGATCGACGGCTGGATGCCCTCGGTCGGCTCGTCGAGGATCAGCAACTGCGGCTCGCTCATCAGCGCGCGGCCGATCGCGAGCTGTTGCTGCTGGCCGCCCGACAGGTCGCCGCCGCGCCGTGCGCGCATGTCCTTCAGCACCGGGAACAGGTCGTAGATGCGGTCAGGCACCTTCGCGGGCGCCTTGCGGCTCGCCGCGCCGACGAGCAGGTTCTCCTCGACGGTGAGCCGCGGAAAGATGTCGCGGCCCTGGGGCACATACGCGAGCCCGGCCGCGACGCGCGCATACGGCGGCAGTGCGGCGAGCGCGGTGCCGCGCCACCACACGCTGCCGCTCTTCGCGGCGACGACGCCCATCAGGCAGCGCAGCAACGTGCTCTTGCCGACGCCGTTGCGGCCGAGCAGCACGGTGAGCTTGCCGTCGTCGGCGGCGAGGTTCACGTTGCGCAGGATATGGCTGCCGCCGTAGTACTGGTTCAGCGCTTCGATTTTCAGCATCGCATCATCGTCCGAGGTAAGACTCGATCACCGCGTCGTCGCGCTTGACCTGGTCGAGCGTGCCGTGCGCGAGCACCGCGCCTTCGGCCATCACCGTCACGCGCCCCGTGTCGCCCGCGAGCGCCGCGACGAATTCCATGTCGTGCTCGACGACCATCATCGAGCAGGTGCCGCGCAGCGTGTTCAGCAGCTCGGCGAGCTCCATCGTCTCGTGGTCGGTCATCCCCGCCGCCGGCTCGTCGAGCAGCAGCAGCGCGGGGCGCTGCATCAGCAGCATGCCGATTTCGAGCCGCTGCTTCTGCCCGTGCGACAGTTCGCCGGCCGCGCGATACGCGTGGCTTTCGAGGCCGATCAGCGCGAGCGTCTCCTCGATCTTCGCCTGCGCGGTGCGGTCGAGCCGCGCGCGCAGCGACGCGAGCCAGCCCTTGTCGGTCTGCATCGCGAGTTCGAGGTTTTCCCACACCGGATGCTGTTCGAACACGGTCGGCTTCTGAAATTTGCGGCCGATGCCCGCACGCGCGATCTCGGGCTCGTTCATCCGTGCGAGATCGATCGTCTGGCCGAGAAACACCTTGCCCGCATCGGGCCGCGTCTTGCCGGTGATCACGTCCATCATCGTCGTCTTGCCCGCGCCGTTCGGGCCGATCACGCAGCGCAGCTCGCCCGCGTCGATCGCGAGCGACAGCTTCTTCAGCGCGCGAAAGCCGTCGAAGCTCACCTCGATATCCTCGAGATACAGGATCGTGCCGTGCGACGTGTCGATGCCGGGCGGCACGACGCGCCCCATCGACGCGCTGCCGCTGACGGCGAGCAGTTCGTCTTCGGGCGGCGGCGTGAACTGGTAGAGCGCCGTTCCGTTCATGCGCGTTTCCCCTTTGCGAGCACGGTTTCGACGAGGCCCATGATGCCGCGCGGCAGCAACAGCGGCACGAGCACGAAGATCAGGCCGAGGAAGAACAGCCAGTATTCGGCGAAGTACGCGGTGAAGAAACTCTTCGCGCCGTTCACCGCGAACGCGCCGACGATCGGCCCGATCAGCGTGCCGCGCCCGCCCACCGCGACCCAGATCGCCATTTCGATCGAGTTGCCCGGCGACATCTCGCCGGGATTGATGATGCCGACCTGCGGCACGTACAGCGCGCCGGCGACGCCGCACAGCACGGCCGACACGGTCCACACGAACAGCTTGTACGCGAGCGGACTGTAGCCGAGGAACATCAGCCGCGTCTCGCCGTCGCGCACGGCCGTCACCACGCGCCCGAGCTTGCTCGTGACGATCGCGCGCGCGGCGACGAACGCGAGCACGAGCGTCGCGAACGTCAGCAGCAGCAGCACCGTGCGCGTGCCCGGCGACGTGATCGCGAAGCCGGCGATGCGCTTGAAATCGGTGAAGCCGTTGTTGCCGCCGAAGCCCGTCTCGTTGCGATAGAACAGCAGCATCGCGGCGAACGTCAGCGCCTGCGTGATGATCGACAGGTACACGCCTTTCACGCGCGAGCGGAACGTGAAGAAGCCGAACACCCACGCGAGCACGGCCGGCACGAGCACGACGAGCGCGAGCGCCCACGCGAGATGCTGTGTGCCGCTCCAGTACCACGGCAGCTGGTGCCAGTCGAGAAACACCATGAAGTCGGGCAGGTCGCTGCCGTACTTGCCGTCGCGGCCGATCTCGCGCATCAGGTACATGCCGATCGCATAGCCGCCCAGCGCGAAGAACAACCCGTGGCCGAGGCTCAGGATTCCGCAGTAGCCCCACACGAGATCGAGCGCGAGCGCGGCGATCGCGTAGCACATCAGCTTGCCGGCGAGCGTCATCGTGTACGCGGACAGATGCAGCGCGCTGGTTTCCGGCACGACGAGCGCGGCGAGCGGCACGCCGATGCCGATCGCCACGCACAGCGCGACGAGCGCGAGCCATGCGCGGCGCGACAGCAGCGCCGGGCGGGGCGGCAGGCCGAGCGCGAAGCCGTCCGCCGCGCGTGCGCCGGCGGCGGGCTTCGACGTATCGGCGACCGGGTTCGGCATCGAATCGGTGAATGAAGTCACGTCAAGCCTCCGCGCTGCGGCCCTTCGGGGCGAACATGCCCTGCGGGCGTTTCTGGATGAACAGCACGATCATCGCGAGCACCGCGATCTTCGCGAGCACGGCGCCCCAGAACGGTTCGATCGCCTTGCTCGCGAGCCCGAGCCCGAAGCCGCCGAGCACGGTGCCGGCGATCTGCCCGACGCCGCCGAGCACGACGGCCATGAACGAATCGATGATGTAGTTCTGGCCGAGATCGGGGCCCACGTTGCCGATCTGCGACAGCGCGCAGCCGCCGAGGCCCGCGATGCCCGCGCCGAATGCGAACGCATACGCGTCGACGCGTGCGGTCTTCACGCCGACGCAGGCGGCCATCCGGCGGTTCTGCGTGACCGCGCGCACGAACAGCCCGAGCCGCGTCTTCGTCAGCACGGCCCACGCAACGAACACCACCGCGAGCGCGAACGCGAGGATCGCGAGCCGGTTGTACGGCAGGATCAGGTTCTGCATCACCGTCACGCCGCCGCTCATCCACGACGGGTTCACGACCTGCACGTTCTGCGCGCCGAACAGCATGCGCGTCGCCTGGATCAGGATCAGGCTCACGCCGAAGGTCGCGAGCAGCGTTTCGAGCGGGCGGCCGTACAGGTGCCGCAGCACGAGCCGCTCGAGCACGATGCCGACGAGCGCGGCCGCCGCGAACGACACGGGCACGGCGACGAGCGGATACCAGTCGAATGCGCCGGGCGCGTAGCGCTGGATCAGCGTCTGCACGACATAGGTTGCGTACGCACCGATCATCAGGAATTCGCCGTGCGCCATGTTGATCACGCCGATCAGCCCGTACGTGATCGCGAGACCGAGCGCGGCGAGCAGCAGCACGCTGCCGAGCGACAGGCCGGCAAACAGCGTGCCGGCGATTTCGCCGCGGCGCTGCAGCGCGTGGAGCGCGTCGAGTCCCTGTTGCGCCGCGGCGCGGACCTGTGCATCGGGTTCGGCGTAGCTGCCGTCGGGGTTTTTCGCGACCAGCGGGCGCAGTTGTTCGATCATGTCGAGATCGCTGCGCGCGGCCACCACCTGCACGGCTTCGAGGCGCTTGGCCGGATCGGCGTCGTGCAGCGCGGCGATCGCCCACAGCGCGTCGAGACGACGTTTCAATGCCGGATCGGTTTCCTTTGCACGGGCGCGGTCGATCATGGGCTTGAGCGCCGGGTCGGGCGACTTCAGCAGCGCGTCGATCGCGTCGCGGCGCGCGGCGGCGTCGGGCGACGCGAGCGCGAGGCCCGACAGCGCGCCGGCGATCTTCGTGCGCAGCAGGTTGTTCAGCATCACCGGCTGCGCGTCGCCGGCCGGCGTCGCGGCCTGCGTGAGCGCGTCGTGCGCGGTGTCGCCGGCCTGGATCAGCAGGCGGCCGTCGCCGGTCGCGAGCGCATCGCTGCTCGACAGCGCGTTGAGCACCGCAACGGCGCGCGGATCGGTGTCGGTGGCGAGCCGTTCGATCGCGGCCGTTTTGGCATCGAAGTCGTCGCCGGCGAGCGCGGCGGTATCGGCGGCCGTCAGTGCGCACGCGGCGCGTGGCAGCGCGCAGAGGAGCGCTGCGCCCGCGACGATCGCAACGACGGTCCGGTGAAAGCGTATCGGCATCGGAATTCCTGTCAGGCTTGGAGAAGCGCTCTCACGCAGTGGCATGACGGCGGCGGCTTCGGCACTGGCGACGGCGCTTCATGCCGCCGCACCGGCTCGCCGGTTTCGGCGCGTTGCGGCCGCGCGAGCCGCGCGCGGCCGGGACGCTGCATGTGCACGCAGCGCCCGCGCACCGCATCAGGCCAGCGCCGCGCGTTGCCGGCGCAGGAACGCCGGAATCGAGCTGACGACGTCCGGCTTGCCCTGGTTGCCCGCGATGAACGGGCTCCACGGCTGCGCGCGCACGGCCGTCTTCGTCTTCCACACGACGTTGAACTGCCCGTCGCCGCGGATCTCGCCGATCATCACCGGCTTGTGCAGGTGATGGTTGCCGTCCATCGCGAGCGTGAAGCCCGACGGCGCGGCCACCGTCTGGCCGATCATCGCGACGCGCACCTTGTCGACGTCGGTGCTCTTCGCCTTCTCGACGGCCTGCTTCCACATATGGATGCCGACGTAGGTGGCTTCCATCGGATCGTTGGTCACGCGCTTCGCGCCGCCCGGCAGGTTGTTCGCCTTTACCCACGCGGCGAACTGGTCCTTGAACTTCGTGTTGGTCGGATTCTTCACCGACATGAAGTAGTTCCATGCGGCGAGGTGGCCGACGAGCGGTTTCGTGTCGATCCCGCGCAGCTCTTCCTCGCCGACCGAGAACGCGACGACCGGCACGTCGGTCGCCTTGATCCCCTGGTTGCCCAGCTCCTTGTAGAACGGCACGTTCGAGTCGCCGTTGATCGTCGAGACCACGGTCGTCTTGCCGCCTTGCGAGAAAGTCTTGATGTTCGCGACGATGGTCTGGTAATCGCTGTGGCCGAACGGCGTGTAGACCTCCTGAATGTCGGCGTCCTTCACACCCTTCGATTTCAGGAACGCGCGCAGGATCTTGTTGGTCGTGCGCGGATACACGTAGTCGGTGCCGAGCAGGAAGAAGCGCTTCGCGCCGCCGCCTTCCGCGCTCATCAGGTACTCGACGGCCGGAATGGCCTGCTGGTTCGGCGCGGCGCCCGTGTAGAACACGTTGCGCGACATTTCCTCGCCTTCGTACTGCACCGGGTAATAGAGCAGCCCGTTCAGTTCCTCGAACACCGGCAGCACGGACTTGCGCGACACCGACGTCCAGCAGCCGAACACGCACGCGACCTTGTCCTGCGTGAGCAGCTGGCGCGCCTTCTCGGCGAACAGCGGCCAGTTCGACGCGGGATCGACCACCACCGGTTCGAGCTTGCGGCCCATCACGCCGCCGCTCTTGTTGATGTCGGCGATCGTCATCAACGCGGTGTCCTTCAGCGACGTCTCCGAGATCGCCATCGTGCCCGACAGCGAATGCAGGATGCCGACCTTGATCGGGCCGGTGCCCGCATCGGCCGCGTGCGCGAACGGGCTCTTGCCCGCCAGCGCGAGTGCGCCGGCCATCGAACCGAACTTCAACAGACTGCGACGTTTCATCGGGATCCCCTTGTCGTGTTGGATGTGCGTGCGCCGTGGCGGCGCCGGCCATCGTGTAACGCAAGGCATGTGCCAGTCGTGCGGATGCACGCCCGGCGTGCCTGCGCGGGGTGCGGGCGAGCATCGGGACGGTGCGGATGACGCGCCGTGCAGCATGCGCGGTCCGTTGCGGTGCAGACGCACGGGCGCAAATGGTGCACGGCGGTGCTGCGGCGTCGCAACGCCGGAAACGGAGGAGCGGAAAAGAGAAACGGGCGCGCCGTGCGCGCCCGTTCGGCGATTTCGTGCGGCCGGCGGCAGGGTGCCGGGCGGCGCGGCGGCGCACGATGCGCCGCCGGAAGGATCGATCAGTAGCGCGGCACGGACGGATCGACGTCGCGCGACCACGCGTCGATCCCGCCTTGCAGGTTGTACAGCTTCGTGAAGCCGCGCGATTCGAGGAACATCGCGACCTGTGCGCTGCGCATCCCGTGATGGCACACGCAGACGATTTCCGCTTCGTCGTCGAGCTCTTCGCTGCGCGCGGGAATCTGCTGCATCGGAATCGCCACGCTGCCGGCGATCTGCGCGGTTGCGATTTCCCACGGCTCGCGCACGTCGAGCACGACCGGCGCGGGGCGCGCCGTGTCGCCGAGCCATTCCGCGAGCATCGCGGGCGTCAGGATCTGCATGGAGGCTCCGCCGCTCAGAATTTGAAGCGCGACGGCTCGATCGCGTTGACGAGGTGGTCGATGTACGTTTCGAACACGTCGGCGACGCGGTACTGCTTGTCGTCGATACGCGTGATGATCTGCGCCTTCATCACCGGACGGCCGCCGACGAACGCCGACAGGCGGCCGCCGATCTTCAGCTGTTCGAGCATTTCCTGCGGCACGACCGGCAGGCCGCCCGCGACGCAGATCACGTCGTACGGCGCCTTCGCGGCCCAGCCGCGCGAACCGTCGCCGAGCACGACTTCGGCGTTGGTCACGCCGTCGTTGCGCAGGTTGTCTTCCGCGAACTTCGCGATCGTCGGATCGATCTCGACGGCCGTCACGTGCTGCGCGCGGTGCGCGAACAGCGCGGCCAGGTAACCCGAGCCCGCGCCGATCACGAGCACGTTCTCGTGCTTCTTGACCGCCAGTTCCTGCAGCACGCGCGCTTCGACGCGCGGGAACAGCATCTTGCTGGCGCCGCCGGGCAGCGGCAGTTCGAGATCGGCGAACGCGAGATCGCGGTATTCGGCCGGCACGTAGTTTTCACGCTTGACGATCGACAGCAGGCCCAGGACATCCAGATCCAGCACGTCCCACGGACGGATCTGCTGTTCGATCATGTTGAAACGCGCGTTTTCGATATTCATGGTGTGGTCACGCAGCCTGGTCGGCCATCAGCGGGGATAGAGAAACTTCGTGATTGTACCAAACGGCACGGCCGCGAAGCCTTCAGGCGGCCTGCAACGGACCTTTACCCTTTGCTCTTCCTGATCTGCGCCTCGAAGGCGAGGTCGAGCTTGCTCGCCTTGCGCGGTTTTTTGGGGCCGAATTCGTCGACGAACTTGACGAACTCGTCGAGCGGCAGCGGTTCGCAGCGCTTCTCGGCGGTGCCGCCCGAGCGGTCGACGAGGTAGAACAGGCCGCCCGCCATCGCGACGGCCGCGAATTGCGGGTTGCCGGAGCGGGTCTTCAGGCGTTCGACCGCGTGGGTCGCTTTGGTGGTGCGCATCTTGGGGGCTGGCGAAGCGGGTGTAAGCCTCACACTCTATCAAACCGGCCGGCCGCATGCGTTCGGCGCCCGCCCGGCGCCCGCGCGAACCGCACCCTAGACCGTGCGGGAATAGCGCTGCCGCGGCGTCTGGCCGAGGTACGCATCGAACGCCATCGCGATGTTGCGCACGACCATCCGGCCGGCCGGATGGATCGTCAGCCGGTCGCGCGCGATCGTCAGCAGCCCGTCGCGCTCGAACCGGCGCAGCGCGTCGAGCTCGCGCGCGAAATGATCGGCGAAGCGGATGCCGTGCGCGGCCTCGACATGCGAGAACGGCAGATCGAGGTTGCACATCAGTTGCGTGATCACGTCGCGGCGCAGCCGGTCGTCCGGCGTGAGCCGTACGCCGCGCGCGATCGGCAGCCGCCCCGCGTCGAGCGCGGCGCCGTAGGCGGGCAGGTCCTTCGCGTTCTGCGCGTAGACGTCGCCGACCTTGCCGATCGACGACACGCCGAAGCCGATCAGGTCGGTATCCGCGCGCGTGCTGTAGCCCTGGAAATTACGCTGCAGCGTGCCGTTGCGCTGCGCGCGCACGAGTTCGTCGGACGGCCGCGCGAAGTGATCCATCCCGATGTACACGTAGCCGGCCGACGTCAGCATGTCGATCGCGAGGCCGAGCAGCGCGATGCGCGTTTCCGGCGGCGGCAGCGCCGCATCGTCGATCTGCCGCTGCATCTTGAACAGGTGCGGCATGTGCGCGTAGCCGAACACCGACAGGCGGTCGGGCGCGAGCTCGATCATCGTCTCGAGCGTGCGCGCGAACGCGGCGACCGTCTGGTGCGGCAGCCCGTAGATCAGGTCGACGCTCACCGAATGGAAGCCCGTCGCCCGTGCGGCGGCGAGCAGGTCGGCGGTCATCGCGCGCGGCTGGATGCGGTTGATCGCCTGCTGCACGACCGGGTCGAAATCCTGCACGCCGAGGCTCAGCCGGTTGAAGCCGATCGTGCGCAGGTGGACGAGCGTTGCCGGCGTGACGGTGCGCGGATCGATCTCGATCGAGAACTCGGCGTCGGCGTCCGGCGCCAGCACGAAATGCTCGCGCGTGGCCGCCATCAGCTCGGCCGTTTCGTCGTCGGACAGGAAGGTCGGCGTGCCGCCGCCCCAGTGCAGTTGCGTGACGGGGCGGGACGGATCGAACAGCGCGGCCTGCAGCGCCATTTCGCGCTCGAGCTGGTCGAGATACGGGCGCGCGCGGCGGCGGTTGTTGGTCGCGATCTTGTTGCAGCCGCAGTAGAAGCACGCGGTGTTGCAGAACGGGATGTGGAAGTACAGCGACAGGTCGCTCGACGATGCGCCGGGGGCGCCGGCCGCGCGTACGTAGTCGGCCGGATCGAAATCGTCGCGGAATTGCAGCGCGGTCGGGTACGACGTGTAGCGCGGCCCGTTCGCGCCGTATTTCGCGAGTAAATCGGGACGGAACATCGTGTCGGCAGAACCAGAACGCATGACGGTCTCGCGTTTTTTAGATGCTTTCGAGTATATGAACGCCCGATCGGGCTGCATTGTGTAATAACGTCGCAGCCGGCGATGGCACAATGCGGGGTGGGGCTGCCGGATGCCGCGTCCGGTTGCCGCACCGTTTTTCGTTGTTCGTCGAGAGAGCCGAGTGTCCGTCGAAATGCCTGTTGTTCGCCCGGCGCCCGCCGAAGTCCCGCCGCCGCATGCGTGCCGCGAGGGCTGCGGCGCGTGCTGCATCGCGCCGTCGATTTCCAGCCCGATTCCGGGCATGCCCGGCGGCAAGCCGGCCGGCGTGCGCTGCGCGCAGCTCGGCGACGACCTCCGCTGCATGATTTTCGGGCGGCCCGAGCGCCCTGCGTGCTGTTCCGGGCTGCAGCCGTCCGCCGACATGTGCGGCGCGTCGCGCGACGACGCGCTCGCGTGGCTCACGCGCCTCGAGGTCGCGACGCGGCCGGCGCATCCAGGAGAGCGTTCAGCATGACCATCCCTCGCGCGCCCGGTCGGCGCCGTTTTCTCGCCGCCGCTGTCGGCGCCGTCGGCGTGTGCGTATCGCTTGCCGCGTGCGCGTCGACGTTCCCGTTCATCCCCGATCACTACACGTTCTCGCGCGGCGACGTGCAGAAGGCCGTCGCGCGCAAGTTTCCGTACCAGAAGACGGTCGCGCAGGTGGTCGACGTGTCGCTCGCGAACCCGGCCGTCAACCTGCTGCCCGACCAGAACCGCGTCGCCGTGCAGCTCGATGCCCATTTCGCGAGCCCGTTCCTGCGCGAGCCCGTCAGCGGCAAGTTCACCGTGTCGGGCCAGCTCGCGTACGACGCGCCGAGCCGCTCGGTCGTGCTGAAGGCGCCGGCCGTCGACAGCCTCGCGCTCGACGGCGACGCGCAGATGTACGCGCAGCAGGTCGGCGCGGCCGCCGGCCTGCTCGCGACGCAGCTGCTGACCAACTATCCGATCTACACGTTCAAGCCGGAACAACTGCAATTTGCCGGGGTGAACTACGAACCCGGTACAATTACGATCCTTACAAACGGCATACGCGTGGCGATCGTCGAAAAGTGACGACGGGGCGCGCACGGCCGGGCGGGCCGCGCGCGCAAGAGTGGCCTTTTCTTTCGACCATTTCGGAGTTGGGCCACGGATGGACTGGATCCTGATCTGCAAGGCATTGATCCTCGGCGTCGTCGAGGGGCTGACGGAATTCCTGCCGGTGTCGAGCACCGGTCACCTGATCGTCGCGGGCAGCTTCCTGAATTTCAACGATTCGCACGCGAAGACGTTCGACGTCGTGATCCAGTTCGGCGCGATCCTCGCCGTCTGCTGGGAATACCGGCAACGGATCGTGTCCGTCGTGTCCGGGCTGCCGAGCCGGCCCGACGCGCAGCGCTTCACGCTGAACGTCGTGATCGCGACGATTCCCGCGATCGCGCTCGGCCTCCTGTTCGAGAAGAAGATCAAGGCCGTGCTGTTCTCGCCGGTGCCCGTCGCGTTCGCGCTCGTCGTCGGCGGTGCGATCATCCTGTGGGCCGAGGCGCGGCAGCGCGAACGCAGCGAGCCGCCGCGCGTGATGTCGGTGGATGCGCTGACGCCGCTCGACGCGCTCAAGGTCGGTATCGCGCAGTGCTTCGCGCTCGTGCCCGGCATGTCGCGTTCGGGCTCGACGATCATCGGCGGGATGCTGTTCGGTCTCGACCGGCGCGTGGCGACCGAATTCTCGTTCTTTCTCGCGATTCCGATCATCTTCGGGGCGACGCTCTACGAAACCGTCAAGGACTGGCAGGCGTTCACCGTCGATTCGCTCGGCCTGTTCGCGCTCGGGCTCGTCGCGGCGTTCGTCAGCGCGTTCGTGTGCGTGCGCTGGCTGCTGCGCTACGTCGCGACGCACGACTTCACGGTGTTCGCGTGGTACCGGATCGCGTTCGGGTTGTTCGTGCTGCTGGTGGGGTACAGCGGGTGGTTGAATTGGGCGTGATGCCGGGCGGACACGCCGGGCGCGTCCGGCGCGCATCGCGGGCGTCATGAAAAACGGCCTGATCGGCAACTGCCGATCAGGCCGTTTTATTTGGCGGGGCCGCCGGGTAGTGCGCCGGCCGGGCGCTCAGCCTGCGCGCTTGCGGAACACCAGGTCCCACACGCCGTGGCCGAGCCGCAGCCCGCGCCGCTCGAACTTCGTCACCGGGCGGTAGTCGGGCCGCGGCGCGTAGTCGGCGGCCGTGTTTTCGAGCGTCGGTTCCGCGCCGAGCACGTCCAGCATCTGTTCCGCGTAGTTCTGCCAGTCGGTCGCGCAGTGAATGTAGGCGCCGGGCTTCAGCCGCGACGCGAGATGCGCGACGAGCGGCGGCTGGATCAGTCGGCGCTTGTGGTGACGCGCCTTGTGCCACGGATCGGGGAAGAAGATGTGCACGCCGTCGAGGCTTTCCGGCGCGATCATGTGCTCGAGCACCTCGACCGCGTCGTGCTGGATGATGCGGATGTTCGTCAGATCCTGCTCGCCGATCAGCTTCAGCAGCGCGCCGACGCCCGGCTCGTGCACCTCGACGCCGAGGAAATCGTCGCCGGGGCGGTTCGCGGCGATCTCCGCGGTCGATGCGCCCATCCCGAAGCCGATCTCGAGGATGCGCGGCGCGCTGCGGCCGAAGATCGCGTCCCAGTCTGGCAGTGCCGGCGCATACGGGACGACGAAGCGCGGGCCGAATTCGTCGAGCGCACGGCGCTGGCCGGTCGACACGCGGCCGGCGCGCGTCACGAAGCTGCGGATGCGGCGGTGGTGCAGCGGGTTGACTGCGTCGGCGCCTTCGGGCGCTTCGTCGGGAATGGCGTCGTCGCGGGGCGGCAGGCCGGCTTCGTTCGGATCGTCGTGCATCATCGGTACAGAGAAAGGCTGGGTTCGGGCGAGGGCATCAGGCGCGCGGGACGCGCCGGCGCGGTACAAAAAGCCGCCTTCGACGAGGCGGCTGGCGCGCGGTTGCGGAACGTGGAGACGGACGCGGCGATGCGCCGCCAAACCGTTGATCCTTAAGGATTTCTCGTCCAGCTAACCGGAAAGAGCCGGATTATGGACTGGTTTGATCGGGCTGGCAAGGTAGCGGGGCGTTCGCGCGACGTCTCGCTGCCGCTGGGCGATTGAGTAGAATCGCGGGCGCTACAGGCGCAACCGGATGCGTCAGAGGCGTGCGTAACGCGATGAAAATGAACCGCGCGCGCTTCGTCCGGGTGCACGCAGCCGGAACGACGAGAAACGACGGCGGTCGCCATGACGCTTCACGTTCGAGCGATGGTTGCTTTCGCAACGACAGTGCGAGATGGCGCCTCGGCACGATTCGGGAGCATTGGCCTTTAGGGAGAAAAGCCATGAATGAAACAACTTCCGCGCGCCGCAAGGTCGGCAGTGGCCCGGCGATGCTCGCCCTCGCCGAGTGCGTGATCGCCGGCATCGCGGGCATTTCAATCGTGAGCGATCCGGGCAGTTTTGCCGGCGCGTCGGGATTCGGTGCGATCGGCGCGGCACTGGGCGTCGCGATCCTGTGCGGCATCGTATCGCTGGGCGGTCTCGTTTGGGCGATCGGCACCTTGCTCCACGCGAACGACGATGCGGGATCTGCCGGATCGGATGCAATTCCCGCGTATTGCGCGATCGTGCTTCATGGCTTGCTGTGTCTGCCCATTCTCATCGTGATTTTTGCAGGCGGTATGAGGTAGGGGCTGCGTGCGCGCGCGGCTGGAGGTGTGCTTCCAGGGGAGCGGGCGTCGGGCTTTTCGCCACGAACGAGCTATCGGGCGACGAGGGGCCACGGAAGTGCTTCGCTACGCACACTCTGGAGCAAATATCGCTGGCAAGGGGAGATTCGGCGGCTGCCGGAAGCGCTGCGCGCCAAGCGCGGAAAGGACTTGAGAGGGGAGTGGAGCGGGCGATGGGAATCGAACCCACGTCATCAGCTTGGGAAGCTGAGGTAATGGCCATTATACGACGCCCGCAGAACGCGTAATTCTACAGGGGTTTCGGCGGGAATGGCAAGCGGGCGGTTTTGGGCGGTGGCAGCGAAACTGGCATGGCTCGATGCTGGGGCGGTGGCGTCGCTGGCAGCACCCACTACTGCCACTGAGTGCGGGTGGCGGACGTTGCCTAGCCCCTGAGATTAGAGAGCGTCTTGTTGCTCTAATTAGGCAGCGCACATTGCGCCGCCTAACGGGTCTTTGTTCGCGTTGCTTGGTCCGTGTAACTAACCAGCGGGCCGCGCATACACCTTGGCCACCGATGATCTTCGGCTGCGGAGATGATAACCAGTTAGCTCATGCCGATTTGCTTTGTGATAATCGCTGTGATCACTCCCCAGGCGATCTGCTTCACACCGTCCGCAACCGCCCCGAAGAAGCGCTGAAATACCGGCTTGACTGTTGCGAGATTTCCAGCGTTCGCGTTGCTTACCATTTCCGTGATATGTGATCGTGCTGCGTCATCCACAGGCTGTCCTGAGCGTTTTAGCAGGTCGAGCAGATAGTCGACAGTTGCTGCATCGTTCGAGATATCAACGCAAAGATGCTGATGTACGTTATCTCCGATTCCGATTTGCGATTGGTGAAACGTCCCGCCAGAAATATGGACGCTGGCCACACTCTGGCCACTGCCACTAGACCGAGGTGACGGTTTCGCCTGTCGATAACCACGCTCGGTTAGATAGACGTATTCTCGCGCAGAGAAACCACCGATAAAGACTACCGACGAGTAGGGGTCGTTTTCAAACGCTTTCCACGGCCCGGTGTCGACGAATCTCTGCTCCTCCAACTGCTTCAGCGCCAGATCGAAGTCAACATTCGTGAAATTACCGGACGCAAGAATCTCGTGCTTGATTGCAGAGATAGTGGGCCCAATGTACCCGCTATGCAATGCTTCGGAACCGAGATTGCGTTGGGTAAAGTCCGTGAACAGGCTTGCTAAAATTACTTCTCCCGCAATATCCAGTGCTTCTGACACTGCTAACTCCTTTCCTTCGTTATAGTAAGGATACACTTCTATGCTAGAGGAGCGCCGATCGATAGGCGTACGATGACCTTCAGTGATTACGCGCTTGATCGTGGCACGGGCCCTGATGTCGTAGGTTCGAACGGTCGTATTGGGATGACACGAGCTGACTATCAAATCCCAATGACCTAAGTCGTTGCGTTGAGCGGCGCTCCATCAGAGGGATTGTCGCATGGATGAGTTCCCAACATCGGGACGATTCCGGCCACTAGTCCGGTTCGGGTAAACGATGCAGGGGGATTGGGAAGGGATGTGTGATACTGGAGTGCAGTAATAATCCCAAATGATCAATCTATTCGGGGAAAACATGAAAAGTAAAGTTACGGGACCGAAGGCCGCTCACAGTGCGTCGCAGGTTCTCTCGAACGGCTCCACTGGTAAAAATTCAAAAACTGCTGCGGGCAGTGCTCTCTCGCAGGTGGCCGCTCCCAAGAAAGTCACATCATCAAGTGCCGCATCCAGTGCTTCGAAAGTACTTCGTGATGGTCGAACAAGTGCGGCTTCAAAGAGTGCAGCTGGCTCGGCGCTTTCGCAGCGGCAAACGACTAGAAAGAAATGAGTGGCGTGGAGTAGAGGATGCTGAAGCTGGTGGCCGACGTGAGATTCCGCTGCTATGGCGCCGGCCGGGCGTGGTCGATCTACAGCTAGCGACCCGTACCCACGACAAGCAAGAACTTGGTGCGTCGCAGGTCGTGCTGGTTCGACATTGGATAGAGCATCTTCGTGCTGAGGAGAGCCCAAGTCAGCTGCGTCGATAACTCAACGTGCGCTGCGTTGCGGCGAATGCCGTCCGACAGTTGCTCCGTATCGACCTAGTGGCGTCAGCGCGCTAACAAATGATTTCGCCGCACCGACTTTCGAAAACTGGAAGCACTCTTGGATGCCTTGTGCAGAAGACATCCACAGTTCCTCATACTGAGCAATTGGGATCTGCCGGTTGTTCTTGAAGCGCCGATCCGGCGTACCATTCTTGTTGACGAAGCGCCAAGTGTGGTCCACGACATTAGAGTCGGATGGAACCTGCTCTTCTTCAACGAAGAGTGTCGGTCGTGTCCGGATGTCGAGCGAGTCGTAAGTACACACGGCTGCATGTCTTCCGCTGACTATGAATACGCGGTCTGGATAAAAATAGAACCGATTGCGGCCGGCTTCCAAACAAGGCACATCAATGTTGCACTTGACATGCTTCACACCGCCAGTATCTAGCGAAGTAGGTTTGCGTTTCAGGGTCTGCCCCGCCCCTGCGTTGTATCGTCCGTCCAGAACTTGTCCGCTCGCTAAAATACGCCATGCGGCACGACAGTCGCGTAGCGCTTCGAAGGCACTCAGAACATGTTCATATGTCCGTGCAGCAACGTCGTCAAAGTCGTAAAAGAGGACGGTGCTGCGGCGAGCCTCGTCCCATAGATACAACCAGTAGCATCCGGCAAGTGTCGCGATCGATAGCACGGCCAGTACGCCGATAAAGACGGAGTTCGACGCGCCATCAACTTGCAGTGCTTCAAGCCAAAGTACGCCAAGCAGTACGAGAGGCCAGTACCAAACGGCGAACTTGCGCCGCTTGACATTGATTTCCTCGACTAAGTCCGCGGAATCAGTATCAGAAAGTTGCCGGACATCAGCTGACTGAATAACCTCGAGCGGCGCGACTGTAGTGCTACCGCTCGGGATAAAACGTTGTCCCTGACGAGGTTCTGCATCCTCGCGAGATGCGGGGATGGCCTCAGGGAATGATACTCCGTGAGGACTTCGGGAGCCGAGAGAAGTGCGGTAGGTAAATCCTCCGCCTGACATCGATATGTAGTTACCGCGTGGGCCAGTTCCGATCCGAAATCCCGGCACCCCGACAGACACTCCAACGCCGGACCCGGAAAGATTGAAGCGGAATGGCCCTACTTTAATCGATTTTCTGAATATCAGCCCCACGATGACGCCCCGTATCTAGTTCAATTTTTGTGGAAGTATCACATATCGCGACGATGACATACAGCTGGTTGAGCCGGTGAGACCTCGTTGTATTGACCACGGACCTGCCGGGATAGTCGTCGCATGGACGACATCAAACACCACGACGACTTCCCGCCGCTGACCGCCGACCAGATTCGGGATCTGGTGGAATCCATTCAAGACGCGTTCGGCAATGACTTCTCGCGAGCCGTATTCGCCAACCATCTACTAGCTCTACTGGAAGACGTGCCGGGTTACGAGACGGGCGATGTCCCTGCACTTGATCGAATCGGCGTGGGCCGAATACAGCGCCCGTCGCTTCGAGTCCTGATCGCTATTTGCGCCGCTTGCTCTTGGCTGGATGTTTGGCTTTGAGCATGTCGGCAAATTGCTGAACGAAATTCACGACGAGTCCCCGTTCGTCACTATCCAGTCCATCAAGTGCATCGGCGATCATGGCCAGTTGGTCGTCCGGCCGTCTCGATCCACGCTGCAATAGCTGGTCTATCGAGCAGCCAAGTGCGCCACTGAGCTGCTGGAGCGATGCAAGGTCGGCATCCGAGTGCCGCGTTCCCACTGGCTGATATCGTTACGCGCATCCGCTGGCGTGATTTTTGGTTTTCGAAGCATCCATTGTTTTACCCACCTAGCGTTGACGACGCTGCCTCCATCCATCGACGCCTATACAGCCGTCCGCAGTAGAAGAGCAACAAAGTCGCAATCCAACGCATTACCGTCCGCGTTTTCCTTTGCTGTTCGGATCTGGACTCCAATTGCTTAACAATTGATGGATAAGCGATTGTCATCTCATTCAATCGCTGATCGAATTCAAGGAGGTTGTTTTGACACTGCAGCCAATGTGCAGTTTTGTCGCGAATCAAATCTGGCAGTGTGTTCAATGTCGATATCATCAGCGAAGTTCTGGTGCTGTCGGTGGGGCCTTTTCGCAGGGGTGCGTCGATTGCTTGTTGTTGTGTGAAAGCCGTTTGAATGCATTCATTAAGTTTAGGCTGAAGTGCTAGGATTTCCTTTAGGGATGACAAAACATTTTTTGTTGAATTTAGTTTGTCGAGATTTGGTATATCGCTTCCCAGCATTTCTATATGATTCATCTCATCGATCAAGACGATGCTGGCGACACGATAGTAGGATAGGTATTGAAGCTGCAACCCCAGAAGATAGTCTGCGTCTGCCCCTATGGTACCTATATCTCGAGTGTGTCCCATCGTGTTTCGATAAAATTCGGCGCGTGCCTTGTGGAATCGATCCATTGCATCTGCCGCCGGAGTTGAAAGCAGCTTCAGTGTCACTAAAGGTCGAGATGCCTGATCGTCAAAATCCTTGTCGGCAAGTGGAAATAGAAATTCACACAAAATCAATGTGAGGATCGCTAGTATGGCTGCAATGTCGACTGGCCCAAAACATTTCCGATTAGGTGCATTGGTTTCTCTTTTGTTTTTTCTGAATAATCGAATCGATAGAATTCGGTGGGTCGTTGCTCTGCTCATATTTGATATTTTTAATCCATTCCGCTTTTGAATTTTATTGATGGTTCTTGAGTGGGTGTGGTCATTTTATAAAGATTAGGCTATCGGGAGGTAATTCAATCGATAGAATAGTGGGCGGTTTGTTCATCTTTTCAATCGGATGTTGAGCCTTTATGTGTGAGTCGTTGGAAGCCGGCGGGTTTCCACATATTTCGGAGGCGCGAACCGTTCACGTTGTTGTATAGACCGCGGACCTGCCGGGATAGTCGTCGCACGGGCACATCAAACACCAAAACGATTTCACGCCGCTGACCATCGATCAGATTCGCGATCCGGCTGCTGCTGTGCGCGAAGAATTTGCCGGCACCCTGTCCCCGCCAGATTTCACCGAAACTCTGCTGTTGCTTCTCGAAGACGTTCCGGGGTTCGAGGCGGGCAGTGTGGATGCGACGTTCATCGAATCAGCATGGGTGACGTACAGCGGTCGTCCGGTCAATTTCTGAGTTATCTACTCGCGCACCAGCTCCGACATTTTTACCTGGAGCGTTTCTCGGTATGCACGAGCATTTTCTGAGAAGTGAAGTCGTCGATGGCAGTTCGGGCAAACGGCGCCCGCATTCCCAGGCCTGCCGGCGGCGAAGGCCTCGTCGCGCGCAGGCTCTACCAGAATGCGTTTTCGTTCACGTCGGCAAACGGACTTCGAGTTCGTGGAGTGCGCGCCCTCTCGATGCGCCAGCTACACAAGCAGTTCGACCGTAACGAGAGAGACCGCCGCAGCCGCACGATAACCTCGACGGCAGTGTGCCTGCCTACCAGCCGATGTCGAAAATTGACGAGTCGGTGTCGGACGCATACAAGTCGCGACAACGCTTTCGAACTAACGTGACAGGCCTCTCACACGATCGTTAGCCTGGAGCCGACATGTCCGATTTCATCACCGTTCTGCGCAAAACCTGCCCGACGCCTGTGCTTGACGCGACCAAGTGGAAGCGCATCGGCGGCGATCCGCACACCGTGAACCTCAACGCGTACGTCTCGAAGGACGGCAGCAAGATCATGGGCACGTGGATCTGCACGCCGGGCAAGTTCGAGGTGAATTACGAAAAATGGGAGTACTGCCACTTCCTCGACGGTTACTGCATCATCACGCCGGAAGGCGAGGAGCCGGTGCACCTGAAAGCCGGCGACGTGTTCGTGATCGAGCCCGGCATGAAGGGGACGTGGGAAGTGGTGGAGACGGTGCGCAAGTACTTCGTGTTCGCCTGAGCGGGCCGGCCGATTCGCCCGACCCACGCATACCGGCCCCCCATCCTCCCGGTTCACGAAGCCGGCCGGACAAACGCGGGATTCCGGTTCGATGCAGGTCGACCGCTTCGGAAACGGCGCGCCGAGCGTGGTGACGGGCTCGGCGCGCTCCGCTATCCGGCTGCAACCCGCGACGTAACGCGTGCGACACGCGGTTGTCCGGCGACGACACGATGACGCGCGCCGCCGGCCCTGCACGCTGCCGCACAAACCCCTAAGATGCAGCGATCCGCCCATCGTTTCCGCTGCAGCGCGACTCTTCCGCCTGCGCCGGACGCCCCTCCGGAGCCCGACCATGCGCATCACCGCGATCCACGAACGCGCGATTCCCGTGTCCCGCTATGCCGATCCGGCGATTGCGTCCGGTGGCCTGACGACGAGCGTCGTCGCGGTCGTCACCGACGTCGTGCGCGACGGCCGCCCGGTGACGGGCTACGGCTACGCGTCGATCGGCCGCTTCGCGCAGGGCGGCCTGATCCGCGAGCGGTTCGCGCCGCGTTTGCTGACCGCGGCCGACACGCTCGCCGACGAAGCCGGCACGAACCTCGACCCGTTGCGCGCATGGCGCGCGATGATGGCCGGCGAGAAGCCGGGCGGACACGGCGAACGCTGCGTCGCGGTCGGCACACTCGACATGGCGATCTGGGACGCCGCCGCGAAGATCGCCGACCTGCCGCTGCATCGCTTTCTCGCCGACCGCCTCCAGCGCACGGCGGCACCGCGCGTGCGCGTGTACGCGGGCGGCGGCTACCGCTATCCGCACGACGATCTCGCGCGCCTGTCGGACGAGATGCGCCGGATCGTCGATCTCGGCTACACGCACGCGAAGATCAAGATCGGTGGCGCGAATCTCGATCAGGACCGGCGCCGTATCGAAGCCGCGGCCGCGCGTCTTGCCGGCTCATCGCATCTCGCGGTCGACGCGATGAACACGTACGACGCGACGACCGCCAGCCAGGCCGTGGACATGCTCGCGCCGTTAGGTCTCTGGTGGTTCGAGGACATCTGCGACCCGCTCGACCTGCCGCTCCAGGCAGACGTCGCTGCGCGGTACGCACCGCCGATCGCGGCCGGCGAAGCGTTGTTCTCGCTTGCGGAAGCGAAGCTGCTCGACCGTTACGGCGGCCTGCGCGCCGACCGCGACGTGCTGGTGTTCGATCCGGTGCACAGCTACGGGCTGCCGGGCTATTTGCAGATCGTCGATCACTTCGTGTCGCGCGGCTGGCGGCGCGACGCGTTCTGGCCGCATGGCGGCCATCTGTTCTCGCTGCACGTCGTCGCGGCGCTCGGGCTCGGCGGCGCGGAAGTCAGCCCGTTCGCCTTCCATCCGTTCAGCGGACTCGCCGACGGCGAAATCGTCGACGCGGGATACGCGCGCGTGCCGCAGGCGCCGGGTATCGGGTTCGAACTGCATGCCCACGCGTACGACGCATTCCGCACGGTTTCGGCGTCGGGCCGCTGACGCCTAAAGCGCGTCGATCGCGAAACGCACCGCGAAGCCGAGCATCGTCACCGCGACGAAGCCGTCGAGCACGCGCCATGCGAGCGTTCGAGCGAACCACGCACGGCACGCGCGTGCGCCGTACGCGAGCATCAGGAACCACGCGAGCGAAGCCGTCATCGCGCCGATCGCAAACGGCTCGCGTGCGGACGGCGCGTGGCTCGCGATCACGGTCCCGAGCAGCAGCACCGTATCGATCCATGCATACGGATTGAGCAGCGAAACCGCGGCGGCCGCGAGCACCGTGCGCGACCGGCTGGGTTCGCGGCGAGCGGACGCGCTGCCGACGTGCGCGGGCCGCCGTCCGACGATCGCCGCGCGCAGCGCGAGCAGCCCGTAACCGGCGAGATACGCGATGCCGGCCCACAGTGCGGCCGCCACCACGCCGGGATGGCGCGACAGCAACGACGACAGCCCGTGCGCGCCGAGCGCGATCAGCAGCGCGTCGCTGCCCGCGCAGACGAGGGCGATGGAGAGCAGGTGAGGGCTCGAAATCGAGCGCTTGATGACGAAGGCGTCCTTCGGGCCGACCGACGTGAACAAGCCGGCGCCAAGCAGCAGGCCTTCGAGGAAGGCGGAGGTGTCGAGCACGAGCGGGCCGACAACCTCTTAAGCTGAACCGGTGATGGTTACGATGAGGGAAACGTTAAGGGTCGGCGGGGAGCGTTGTCAATGCCCCCGTCGGATGCGTGCGCAGGGGATCATCGTGCCGCCGCATCGCCGAGGTTGAGCGCGACGAGCGCGCAGACGGTCAGCGCGATGCCGACGAGCTTCAGCGACGACACCGATTCGTCGAAGCAGACGATGCCGATCATGGCCGTGGCCGCCGTGCTGGCAGCGGCCCAGCTCGCATACGCGAGCCCCATTTCGATTCGCTTCGTCGCGAGCGCCATCAGCCATACCGCACATGCATAGCAGACGATCGCGATCGCGGACGGCAACGGGCGGGACAAACCGGCCGAGCACTTCAGGCCAACGGAGCCGAGCACTTCGGCGAGGACACTGACGCCCAGCAGAAGCCAGGCAAACTGGAACGGGGACACGGACGGCCTCCTTCCCCCGACGCTTATACCGAGCGGCGAGGAAAAGTGGGGTGTCAGCGGTACCCAGAATGAAACGAGCTTAGTACGCGCGACGGGGCGGCACAAGGTACGTCACGCGCGACCGGCATGGCCGGCCGCCCACTCCGGCCGCTGCCCGAGCGTGTCGAACAGCCGGACGATTTCGGCTTTCACCTTCTGCACCGCGTTGCTGACGAGCGCCGTGTCGTGCCAGCACAGCGACAGGTCGCGTGCGAACAGCCGGTGCGCGACCGTCGACAGCTTGAGCTTGCGCTCCTCGATCTCGACGTGCGCGGCCGTCCACGGCAGGATCGTCACGCCGAGCCGGGCCATCACGGCCGCGAACAGCAGCCCGGTCGAGCTTGCCTCGAAGCCGATCTCGTACGACAGCCCGGCCTCGCGCATCGCCCAGTCGACGCGGTTGCGGATCGTGTTCGGCGCGCTCGGCAACACGAGCGGCATCCGCGCGATCGCGTCGAGCGGCACGGGGGCGTCCGGCACCGGGAACCCGGGCCACGTGATCAGGTACAGCGTTTCCGTCAGCAGCCGATGGATCGCGATGCCGCGCGTGTCCACCGCATCGACGACGATCGCGAGATCGAGGCGTGCGCGTTCGAGCAGCGTGTCGAGATCGGCGCTCGGCGCCTCGATCAGCTCCAGCATGATGCCGGGAAAGCGGTCGCGCACCGCGCGAGCGAGCGGAATGGCCAGCACGCGCGCCGTGCTCGACGGCATGCCGACGGTCACGCGGCCTTGCGGCGTGTCGGCGTCGCGGCGCAGCAGCTCGCGCGTGCCGTCGGCCTGGCGCAGCAGTTCGAGCGCGTGCCGGTACAGCGTGCGGCCGGCGGCGGTCGGCGCGACGCCGCGCACGCTTCGTTCGAGCAGTTGCATCCCGAGATCCTGCTCGAGATTGCGCATCTGCTGGCTCACGGCCGGTTGCGCGACGTGCAGCGCCTCGCTCGCATGCGTGACGTTGCCGCATTCGACGACCTTCACGAAATAGCGCAACTGTCTCAAGTCCATCGCCGCCGTCTCCCGATTCGCGCTCGATTCGAGCCATAAGCCAATCCGATCGAGCAAGATGAATATCATATTTTTCGGCGATCGATCGCGTTTCTATACTCGTCTCACACAAGAGCCCGACTGCCGGCCATCCCGGACCGGACGCGGCGAAAGCGCCGGCCCCGCCGGCAAGGAGACGAAGATGTTCAAGGCGATCGACGCGCCGGCGGCCGGCGCGAAGCCGCGGCGCACGCCGCTCACGCGCGAGCAGGTCAAGGGCTTCTGGGCCGTGTACGCGGGCTGGGTGCTCGACGGCGTGGATTCGGTGATCTACGCGCTCGTGCTGATCCCCGCGCTGACCGAACTGCTGCCGGCCTCCGGCATCGCGGCGACGCCCGCGAATCTGGGGATGTACGGCTCGATCCTGTTCGCGCTGTTCCTGATCGGCTGGGGGCTGTCGTTCGTCTGGGGGCCGCTCGCCGACCGCTTCGGCCGCGTGCGCACGCTCGCGGCGAGCATTCTGATCTATTCGGTGTTCACCGGCGCGGCCGCGTTCGTGCACGACGTATGGGCGCTGGCCGCGTGCCGGCTGATCGCCGGGATCGGCGTCGGCGGCGAATGGGCGCTCGCCGGCACCTACGTCGCCGAAAGCTGGCCGGAGGACCGCCGCAAGATGGGCGCCGGCTACCTGCAGACGGGCTACTACTTCGGCTTCTTCATCGCGGCCTGCCTGAACTACACGATCGGCGCGGCCTACGGCTGGCGCGCGATGTTCCTGTGTGGGCTGGCGCCCGCGCTGCTCGCGGTGTTTACGGTCATGCGCGTGAAGGAGCCGGGGCAGTGGCGCCGGCACGACGCGCGCGACGGCGACGTGGCCGACGCGCGCCGCGCGCATCCGCTGCGCGAGATCTTCGCGCCGGCGTTCCTGCGCCGCACGCTGACGAGCGCGAGCCTCGTCGGCGTCGCGATCGTCGGGCTGTGGGCCGGCTCCGTCTACGAGGCGAGCGCGGTCACCACGCTGGCGACACGCGCGGGCATCGATCACGTCGGTGCGCTGCGGCTGGCGTCGATCGGGGCGGCGATCCTGTCGTGCGCGACGATCGCCGGTTGTCTGGCGGCGCCGTGGCTGTCGGAACGGCTCGGCCGGCGCACCGCGCTCGGCGTGTATTTCACGGGAATGGCCGGCTCGATCGTGTTCGCGTTCGGCTGGGCGTTCTACCAGCCGAACGGGCTTGCGGCGTTCATGGTGTCGCTCGCGTTCCTCGGCTTCTTCGGCGGCAACTTCGCGATCTTCTCGCTGTGGCTGCCCGAGCAATATCCGACGCGCGTGCGGGCCACCGCGTTCGCGTTCAACGCGTCGGTCGGCCGCTTCATCGGCGCGGGCGTGAACTTCCTGCTCGGCGCCGCGATTCACGGTTACGGATCGCTCGGCGTGCCGGTCGCATGGACCGCGGCCGCGTTCGGACTCGGCATCCTGATCCTGCCGTTCGCGGTCGAAACGCGCCACCAGACACTACCCGAATGAGCGGCATGCCGCCGTCGTTCGCCAACACGCCACACCCAGTCATCAACATCAGGAGTCCGGAATGCAGTCATTAACGGGAATCAGGGTCGTCGATCTGAGTCGTGCGCTGTCGGGGCCGTTCTGCTCGATGGTGCTCGCCGATCTCGGCGCCGACGTGATCAAGGTCGAGTCGGGGCCGCACGGCGACATGAGCCGCGCGTGGGGGCCGTTCGATCGCGGCGTGAGCACGTACTACCTGTCCTGCAACCGCAACAAGCGCGGCATCTGCGTGGACTTCCGGCAGCCGGCCGGCCTCGACGTCGTGCGGCGCCTGATTGCGCAGGCCGACGTCGTGATCGAGAATTTCAAGGCCGGCACGATGGACGCGATGGGGCTCGGCTACGCCGCACTGAGCGCGCGCGACCCGCGGCTCGTGATGGGCAGCGTCACCGCGTTCGGCCCGCGCGGCCCGCTGCGCGACTGGCCGGGCTTCGACCAGATCGCGCAGGGCTATGCGGGGCTGATGAGCCTCACCGGCTTCCCGGACGGCGAGCCGACCCGCACGGGCACCGCGATCGGCGATCTCAGCTCGGGGATGTGGGTCGCGACCGGCGTGATGGCCGCGCTGTTCGAGCGCGAGCGCACCGGGCGCGGCCAGCATGTCGGCACGTCGCTGCTCGAAAGCCTCGTTGCGCTGCTGAGCGTGCACGGGCAACGCTACCTGAGCCTCGGCGACGTGCCGCGCCGCACCGGCAATGCGCATGCGGTGATCGCGCCGTACGGCGTGTTCGACACGGCCGACGGCCCGCTGAACCTCGCACCGATCACGACCGACATGTGGGAGCGGCTGTGCCGGTTGCTGGACCTGCCCGAACTGCCGGCCGATCCGCGCTTTGCGACCAACGATGCGCGCGTGGCCCATCGCGACGAACTGAAGGCGCTGCTCGACAGCCGGCTGCGCACGCGCGGCAAGCACGAATGGACGCAGCGGTTCGTCGAGGCCGGGCTGCCGGCCGGGCCGATCCATACGCTCGACGAAGTGTTCGACGATCCGCAGCTCGCGCATTGCGGGCTGGTCGAGCCGGTCGCGCATCCGACGCTCGGCACGCTGCGTCAGGTCGTCACGCCGCTCGGCGGGATGGGCGACGACCTGCCGGCGCCGCGCACGCGCCATGCGCCGCCGCTGCTCGGCGAGCATACGGTCGACGTGCTGCGCGAAGCCGGCTACGGCGACGACGCGATCGACGCGCTGCTGGCGGAGCGCGCGATCTTCCAGGCGGATGCGGTGGCGGAGGCCGTGCAATGACCGACGCGACGAAACGGGACGGGGCGTCGACCGTGACGGTCGACCTGATCGGCGAGCGGATCGCGCGCGTGCGGTTCGCGAACCCGGCGCGACGGCATGCGCTCGACGCGCCGCTGCTCGACGCCCTCGTTGCACACCTCGATGCGTTGGCCGGACATCGTCCGCCGCCGGTCGTGATTCTGTCGAACGACGGCAGCGGCGACGTGTGGAGCGCCGGGCACGACCTGCGCGAACTGGCCGACGATCGCGATCCGCTCGCATATGGCAAGCCGCTCGAACGCGCGCTGCGGCGCGTGCGGACCTATCCGGGCGCGGTGATCGCGGCGGTGGCCGGATCGGCGTGGGGCGGGGCGGTCGATCTCGCGATGAGCTGCGATCTCGTCGTGGCGGCGCGCGACGCGCGTTTCGCGATGACGCCCGCGAACATCGGCCTGCCGTATTCGACGAGCGGTTTGCTGCGCTTCTACGACAACCTGCCGATCCACGTGCTGAAGGAGCTGTTCTTCTGCGCGCAGCCGCTCGACGCGGAACGCGCCGCGCATCACGGGCTCGTGAACCGGCTGGCCGACGCCGGCGGGGTCGACGATGCGGCGCTCGACGTCGCGCGCACGATTGCCGCGAAGGCGCCGCTCGCGGTGCACGCGGTGAAGGAGCAGTTGCGCGTGCTGCAGGATGCGCGGCCATTGCCGGCCGACGCCTTCGAACGCATCGCCGAGTTGCGTCGGCAGGCGTGCGGAGGCGCGGATTTCGACGAAGGGTTGCGCGCGTTCGCGGAACGCCGCGCGCCGGTGTTTCGCGGGATTTAGGCGGACAGACGACGGTCCGATGCGACGACGGTGGCGAGCGTCATGCGCCGCCGAGCGCATGTACGCCGACGAGCAGCAGCGCGCCGATCGCGATCAGCAGCAGCGCATGAACGCGCGTGTAGATCACGCACAGCGTCGATGCGACGGCGATCGCGCGCGCGGGCCAGCCGCCGTCGAGCGCCTGCAGCAGTACCCACACCGACGCGAGAATCATGCCGGCCGCGACCGGGCGCAGGCCGGCTTCGAGCGCGATCTGCCAGCGCGCGCCTCGGTGTCGCCGCCATAGATGCGCGACACCGTAGATCAGGAACGCGGTCGGCCCGAACAGCGCGAGCGTCGCGATCACCGCGCCCCAGAAACCGGCGACCTGCCAGCCGATCAGCGTCGCCAGCAGCGAGCCGGGGCCCGGCGCCATCCGCGCGATCGCGAAGTCGTTCACGAATTGCGTGGCGCTCATCCAGTGATGGACGTCGACGACCTGCCGCTGGATGTCCGCGATGACCGCCTGCCCGCCGCCGATCGTCGCGATCGACAGCGGTGCGAACACGCCGAACAGTGCCGCGTAACGTGCGGACGCGTTCATCGTGCGTCGCTCCCGCCCGGCGCCGCGGGCGCACGGCGGTATTCGAGCGCGACGCTCAGCGTGCCGCCGATCAGCACGGTCCACACCAGCGGCCAGTGCAGCACCGCGACCGACACGAAGGTGAGCGTCATGACCGCGAACGGCAGCACGCGGCGCGGCAGGCGGCGCACCGCGGTGATCGCCATCGAGATCGACAGCCCGATCGCCGCGGCCGCCGCACCGGCGAGCGCGACATGCGTGAGCGGGAAGCGCGTGAGGGTCGAGAACGCGACGCCGAACAGCACGATCAGCACGGCGGGCGGCGCGATGATGCCGGTGAAGCCCGCCACCGCGCCGCGCCATCCGGCGAGACGGTAGCCGATCCAGATCGCGAGGTTCTTCACGTTGACGCCCGGCAACGCCTGCGACAGCGCGAGGCCGTTGAGGAACGCCTCTTCGTCGAGCCATCGCCGCTCGTGCACGAAGTCGCGCATCATCCGTCCGCTGAGTCCACCGCCGAAGCTGGTCAGGCCGATCTGCGCGAACGCGACGAACAGTGCGAGGACGCCTGGCGGCGCGTCGCTTGCCGGAGGGGCCGGGGGAGTCGTGGTGGAGGCGGGAGGCATCGGGCGGGTAGCACGTGGGGATCGGGCGATCGCCCATGTTAGCAAGCGGTGCCTGTCAGCACGCTGACATGGGCGCGGCGTCCGCACGACCCCGGCTCCGCGAGCGGTTCGACGCGGCCGGGCCGCCGCGCGTCATGCGCGCACCACCGTCACGCCGGCGGCCTCGATCGGCTTCGTCAGCGCGGCGTCGGTTTCCCTTTCGACGACGATCGCCTGCGCCAGCGCGATATCGCCGATCACGAACTGCGACGCCGCACGTAGCTTCGACTGCGACGCGAGCACGACCGTCTCGGCCGCGCGTTCGGCCAGCGCGCGCTTGATCGCCGCTTCCTCGAAATCGCCGGTGCTCAGCCCCGCGACCGGATGCACGCCCGTGACCCCCATGAAATACAGGTCCGCATGGATGCGCGCGATGCCTTCCATCGCCGCCGCGCCGACCGCGACGATCGAGTGCTTGTAGAGCCGCCCGCCGATCAGGATCACGTCGATCGACGGATGCGCGGCCAGCGCGACCGCGACGCTCGGGCTGTGCGTGACGATCGTCGCGCGCAGGTCGGCCGGCAACTGGCCGACGAGCAGCGCGGAGGTCGTGCCGCCGTCGACGATCGCGACTTGCCCGGGCGCGATCATTTGCGCGGCGCGGCGCGCGATGCGCCGCTTCTCCGCGGTTTCGAGCGCTTCGCGCTGCGCGAACGGCGCGACGGCCGGCGACGCCGGCAGCGCGCCGCCATGCACGCGCTGCAGCAGCCCTTCGGCCGCGAGTTCGCGCAGGTCGCGGCGCACCGTGTCTTCGGACACGCCGAATTGCACACTCAACTCGGCAGCCAGCACCTGGCCGTCGCGCGCGAGCGCATCGAGGATCGCTTTCTTGCGTTGCGTCGTCAGCATCGTCTTTGCACGAAAATTCTTGAAATTGCACGAATATGCACGTTACCATGGGCGCCGTCCTTTGTCGAACCGGAGGCTGCAATGGCTGCAACGCGGGAGCGGGTCCGCATCGTCGATACGACGGTGCTGTCCGATGACTGGTATGTGCTGCGCAAGGTGACGTTCGATTTCCTGCGCCGCGACGGCACGTGGCAACGCCTGAGCCGGGAGACCTACGATCGCGGCAACGGCGCGACGATCCTGCTGCGTCATGCCGAGACGGGCGACGTGCTGCTGACGCGGCAGTTCCGGATGCCGGCGTTCGTGAGCGGGCACGACGGCATGCTGCTCGAAGCGGCCGCCGGCCTGCTCGACGACGAAACGCCCGAAGCGCGCATCCGCGCGGAAGCCGAGGAGGAGACCGGCTATCGCGTGCGCGGCGTGCGCAAGGTGTTCGAGGCGTTCATGAGCCCGGGTTCCGTGACGGAGAAGCTGCATTTCTTCGTCGGCGAATACGATGCGTCGCTGCGCACCGGCGCGGGCGGCGGCGTCGCGGAAGAGGGCGAGGATCTCGAGGTCGTCGAGATGCCGCTGCAGGCGGCGCTGGACGCGGTCGAGCGCGGCGAGATCGTCGATGCGAAGACGATCATGCTGCTCCAGTACGTCGCGCTGCGGGACACCGCGGGCGCGCGCGCCGCATGACGCCGCGGCTCGTGCTGGTCGCCGGCCCCTATCGCAGCGGCACGGACGGCGACCCGGCGCGCATCGCCGCGAACCTGCATCGGCTGGAAGCGGCGGCGCTCGCCGTGTATCGGCGCGGGCACGTGCCGATGATCGGCGAGTGGGTGTCGCTGCCGCTCGCGGCCGCGGCCGGGTCGACGCAGATCGGCGACGCGATCGGCGAAACCTTCCTGTATCCGGCCGCGCACCGGCTGCTGCGGCGCTGCGACGCGGTGCTGCGCATCGACGGCGTGTCGCGCGGGGCGGATGCGGACGTGGCGCTTGCGCGGCGACTCGGCAAGCCGGTCTATTTCGCGGTCGACGAGATGCCGGTTGCGCGGGACGATTCGGCTGACTGAGCGAACATGGGCGCCGGTTGGCGGCATCGCCGGTGCGGCGCTTGCTGCCGGCCGGCACGCGCATCGCCCCAGGCCGGCGCGTGGCGTGCATGCCGCGTTGCGTGGCCGATGCAGCGCGGCGTCCCAACCGGCGTATGATCGCGACGCCACTCGCGCAATGCTCGACGCCACTGCTTCTCCATCATGCCTTTTTCCGATCCCGCTGATTTCGCCGACTCCGCCGATCCCTCCGGTTCCGCCGCCGCGCCGCTTCCCGCCGATCTCGTCGCGTCCGCCGTCGACGCACTCGCGCGCGCGGACGCATTGCTCGTCACGGCCGGCGCGGGCATCGGCGTCGATTCCGGGCTGCCCGATTTTCGCGGCACGGACGGCTTCTGGCGCGCGTATCCGGCGCTGCGCCACGAGCGTTTCGAATTCCACGAGATCGCGTCGCCGCACGCGTTTCGTGCGCGTGCGCCGCTCGCGTGGGGGTTCTACGGGCACCGTCTCGCGCTCTACCGCGCGACGGTGCCGCACGCCGGCTTCGCGATCCTGCGCCGCTGGATCGACGCGATGCCGAACGGCGGCTTCGTGCTGACGAGCAACGTCGACGGCCAGTTTCAGAAAGCCGGCTTCGATCCGGCGCGCATCGTCGAGATCCACGGCTCGATTCATGCGATGCAATGCCTGCGCCCGTGCACGGACGAGACGTGGGACGCGGCGCCGTTCGTGCCGGAGGTCGACGAAACGACGTGCCGCCTCGTGGGAGACCTACCGCGCTGCCCGCACTGCGGCGGGCTCGCGCGGCCGAACATTCTGATGTTCGGCGACACCGGCTGGCTCGGTGCGCGCTACGACGCTCAGGCGCGCGCGCTCGAGGAATGGATCGCGCGGGCGGGGCGCGTCGCAGTGGTCGAGATCGGCGCGGGCACCGCGATTCCGACCGTGCGCCTGTCGAGCGAACGGTTGGGGGACGACGTGATCCGCATCAACGTGCGCGAAGCGCATGCGCGCAGGGCGGACGTGATCGGGCTGAAGGGCGGTGCGCTGGCGACGCTGAACGCGCTCGAGCGCGCGTGGCGCGGCGGCTGAGCCACGCGCCGACCGGCCGCGGCCGCGCGACGAGCGCCTGCACGAGCGCCGGCGCGATCGGCGAACCGAGGCCGCGGCGCGCGCGTGGAAATCGTGAAAGGCGCCATGCGTTCGCGACACGATCCGCCGCCCGTCGGCATTGCCGGCGCGGCGCGATTGCGCATACAGTTCCGCGTAGGCCGCGCGCGCCGCGCGGCGCCGCCAGACAGGAGTGCCCTTGTTCTATTCGATCGTCGCGATCTTCGTCGGCGCTGGGCTCGGCGCGTTGCTGCGCTGGTTCCTGAGCCTCGCGCTCAACGCGTTCTTTCCCGCGGTGCCGCTCGGCACGCTCGCGTCGAATCTGATCGGCGGCTATGTGATCGGCGTGGCCGCCGTCCTGTTTACCGCTCGCGTCGGGTTGCCGCCCGAGTGGCGGCTGTTCGTGATCACGGGTTTTCTCGGCGGCCTCACGACGTTCTCGACCTTTTCGGTCGAAGTGATGACGCACGCGCTCGAGGGCGAATTCGGATGGGCATTGGCGGTGGCTGCCCTACACTTGACTGGATCGTTCGCGCTGACGGCGCTCGGCATGTGGACCGCGCGCGCGTGGCTCGCGGCGGCCTGAGCGGGCCGTCATCGGAGGGAGCGATGGACAGGGTCTTCTTGCGCTTCTACGTGCACGAGCAGCATCGGCTGCACTGGAAGCCGCTGTGGGAATGGCTGCTGGAAGAGGCGAACCGGATGGGCGTCGCGGGCGGCTCCGCGTTTCGCGCGATGGCCGGCTTCGGCCAGCATCGCGTGCTGCACGAGGATCGCTTCTTCGAACTGCAGGGCTCGGTCGCGATCGAGGTCGAATTCATCGTCACCGAGGACGAAGCGCAACGGCTGCTCGAGCGGCTGTCGCACGAGAAAGTGCGCGTGTGCTACGCGATGATGCCCGCGCGGTTCGGCGTGATCGACACGCTCGGCGCACCGCCGGCGCAGGGGCCGGCGGCGTAGGGCGCGGCGCCGGATCAGATGCCGAACATCGTCAGCGACACGGCAGCGCGCGTGACGATCATCAGCAGCACCTGCACGATCACGAACAGCAGGATCGGCGACAGGTCGATGCCGCCGAGGTTCGGGATCACGCGGCGCAGCGGGTTCAGGAACGGCGCGGTGAGCTGGTAGAGGATCGGCATCGCCGGCGAGTGCGGGTTGAGCCACGACAGCAGCGCCATCAGGATCGTCATCCAGATCACGAGATTGAGCGCCCACTTCACGACGGTGAGCAGCGCGACCACGACAAGCGTCGCGATCACGGCGGCCGGATCGAAGCCGGCCATCACCACCATCAGCACGACGTAGACGAGCGCGGTGAGCAGCGCGGCGACGACGCTGGCCCAGTCGATGCCGCGTACGCCCGCGATCACGCGGCGTAGCGGCAGCACGAGCCAGTTGGTCGCCTGCAGCACGGCTTGCGTGACGGGGTTGTACGGCGGCACGCGGACGGCCTGCATCCAGACGCGCAGGATCAGCGCGGCACCGAATAGCGTGAAGACGGTATTGAGCAGAAAACGGGCGATCTCGCCGAACATCGTTGGCATCCTTTTTATACAGTCAGTAGCGTGCGGCCGCCAACGCCGGTTGGCGGCGCATCGGCCGACACCTTATCACGCCTCGTCTCGCGACGGGGAGGGGTGCGCGGCCGCGCGCGCGAGCGACGTTTCGACGGCTGCGGCCAGCGCCGGCAGCGAGGCCGGCGGCGTCGCGCGCTTCGCCGCGAGCGCGACCGCGCGGCGCGTCAGCAGCGCGTACAGTGCCGCATGATCGCCGCCGCGCGCCTCGAGCAGCGCGAGCTGGCGCTCGACGATGCCCGTGTCGCCGCGCGACACCGGCCCGGACAGCGCATTCGCGAGCCCCTTGTCGCGGGCGGTCTCGATCGTGCCGGCCAGCATCGGCAGCAGCGCGCGCAGCGCGGCTTCCTCGTCGAAGCCGAGGCCGCGCCACAGCTCGACCGCTTCCGACAGCCCGCACAGCGCGAAGCTCGCCGCGTAGTGGGCGGCCGCGTGATACAGCATCCGGCCGCCGGCCGGAATCGACAGCGGATGGCAGCCGAGTGCGGCGGCAAGTCGCAGCAGCGTCGCGTGCAGCGCGCCGTCCGCTTCGATCGTGACCGAGCAGCCGTCGATGCGGGCGAGGTCGGCATCGGTGCCGCCGAACAGATAAAGAGGATGGAAGCCGCCGGTGGCCGCGCCTTGCTGCTTCGCCGGATCGAGCAGCGCGACCGGCGATGCGCCGCTGCAATGAACGACCGCCTGGCGGGCGGCGCGCGACGCGTCGAAGCGCAGCGCCGCGGCGCTCGACGCGAGATGATCGTCGGGCGTCGTCACGAAGATCAGGTCGGCGACGTCGGCCACCTGCTGCGGGGTATCGACCGCGCGGCAGCCGTCGATGCGCGCGGCGAGGCCGGTGGCCGAGGCGGGCGTGCGGCTCGCGATCGCGACGACGGGAAAGCCGGCCTGCGCGAAACGCTGCGCGACACAGCGCGCGAGGCGGCCGGCGCCGATGAAGCCGAGACGGGGTGTGTCGGGAAGCGGCATGGCAAGCGGATGTAAGCGAAAACGAAGCAGCCGTCAGTATCGCAGGAATGACGGCGGCGTCGCGCAAGCCCGCCTGCGAGGCGGCCGCGCGTATGAATTACCGGTACGCGGTGCGATCGATGCGTGGGCAGGCGTCCGGTATCGCGGCGGAATCAGGATTACAGAATCCGACCCCGAAATTTCGTGCGCCGCCCCCGCTTGAAATGTCGGCATGTTGTCTCGAATTTGTAATCGTTCATTACGTACGCGTGCCGGCTGCGCGCGCCGGATCCGGTAAGACTGACCGGTCGTCGTGTCGCGACCCGACTTCTCGGATGGAATCGCGCGACCCGCAAGGGTCGCCGCCCACGCCGGGCCCCGCGCCGGGCGGCGGCTCCGGCCGCGCGCAATTGCAATTTGCAACAAATGCACGATACGCGCGGGGCGGGTTTTCGCTACATTGCTTGCATGCGACGTGCATGCCCGCCGTTGCCGACAGGAGCGCCTAAAATACCGCTCCAGCAGGAGAATCGAAGTGAAAAAGCTCATTCCGTTCATCGCCGCCGCCGCGCTGGGCCTGGGTGCCGCAAGCGCCGCGCAGGCTCACGTGTCGATCGGGGTCGGCATCGGCATCCCGGTCGCACCCGCGTATCCCGTCTATGCACCGCCGCCGCCCGTGTACTATGCGCCGCCGCCTCCGCCCGTGTACTACGCGCCGGCGCCGGCCTACTATGCGCCGCCGCCCGCCGTGGTCGTCGGCGGCTACTACGGCCGTCCGTACTGGCGTCATCACGGCTACTACGGGCACGGCTGGCGTCGCTGGTGATCCGACGCAAGCCGCGTCACGGCGAAACGGCGCAATGTCCGCAAGGGCATTGCGCCGTTTTCATTGGAGCCGCGCGGCTTCGCACGCGGCAGGCGTCGCCGCTACGCCGCGTGCGCGATCAGGTCGCGATAGCCGCCGACGATCACGCTGTACGAGAAATACGCGAACAGCAGCGCCGACGCGACATGGCACGCACGCATCAGCCCGGCGCCCGCACGCTTGCGGCCCTGCGCCGCGAGCGTACACATGAAGAGCGTCCACGCGAGGCCGCCGAGGAAAAAGCCCGACAGGAACACCGACGCGGTGGCCGGCGTCGTCGCGCCGGCTTTGGCGATCAGCGCGCCGCCGACCGCTGCGAACCACAGGATCGCGCTCGGCGACGACATCGCGAGCAGCATCCCGCGCACGAAACTGCGCCGCGCGCTCGCCCGCGGCGGCGGGGCATCGTCGGCGTCGTCTTCGGCTGCCTTGACGGGCGCCAGCGCTTCGCGCGCCATCTTCCACGTGAGGAACAGCAGCACCGCGCCGCCGCCGATCCACACGATCCAGCGCACGGGTTCGAACTGCAGGAGCACGGCCATCCCCGCGAGCGCGAGCGCCGCATAGACGAGATCGCCGACGCACGAGCCGACGCCGAGCCAGAAGCCCGGCCGGAAGCCGTGCGACAGCGTCAGCGACAGCATCGCGACGTTGACGAGGCCGATGTCGAGACACAACGATAGCGACAGAAAGAATCCGTCGGACAGCATGGAGGCGGGCGGAAAGTTCATCTTCGGGGGCGTGCGGCGATTGCGATGCGCGGGCCGGCGGATGCCGGCCGCGTGGCGTCAGAGGCCGATCTCCTGCCACAGCCGGTCGACGCGCGCCTTCACGGTCGCGTCCATCTCGATCGGGCGGCCCCATTCGCGATTCGTTTCGCCCGGCCACTTGTTGGTCGCGTCGAGCCCCATCTTCGAGCCGAGTCCGGCCACCGGCGACGCGAAGTCAAGATAGTCGATCGGCGTGCTGTCGACCATCACCGTGTCGCGCACGGGGTCGACGCGCGTCGTGATCGCCCAGATCACTTCCTTCCAGTCGCGGATGTTCACGTCCTCGTCGACGACGACGATGAACTTCGTATACATGAACTGCCGCAGGAAGCTCCACACGCCGAACATCACGCGCTTTGCGTGGCCCGCGTAGCTCTTCTTCATCTGGACGATGGCCATTCGGTAGCTGCAGCCTTCGGGCGGCAGATAGAAGTCGGTGATTTCCGTGAACTGCTTCTGCAGCAGCGGCACGAACACCTCGTTGAGCGCGACGCCGAGCACCGCGGGCTCGTCGGGCGGCTTGCCCGTGTAGGTCGAATGGTAGATCGCGTCGCGGCGCATCGTGATGCGCTCGACGGTGAACACCGGAAACCACTCCTGCTCGTTGTAATAGCCGGTATGGTCGCCGTACGGCCCTTCGAGCGCGTGTTCGTACGCGGCCGCCGCGTTGCCGGCGGGCCGCGGCGGCGCGCCGACCGGCGCGGGGGCAGGGGCGCCTTCCTGCGGATGAATGAAGCCTTCCAGCACGATTTCCGCGCGCGCGGGCACCTGCAGCGTGTCGACGCCGGGCGTCAGGCACTTGGCGAGTTCCGTGCGGCTGCCGCGCAGCAGGCCGGCGAACTGATACTCGGACAGCGAATCGGGCACGGGCGTCACCGCGCCGAGCGTCGTGGCCGGATCGGCGCCGAGCACGACCGCGACCGGATAGGGCTTGCCGGGGTTGCGCAGCGCGAACTCGCGGAAGTCGAGCGCGCCGCCGCGGTGCGCGAGCCAGCGCATGATCAGCTTGTTGCGGCCGATCAATTGCTGACGGTAGATGCCGAGGTTCTGGCGCGGCTTGTTCGGCCCGCGCGTGACCGTCAGGCCCCACGTGACGAGCGGCCCCGCATCGCCGGGCCAGCAGGTCTGGATCGGCAGCTTGTTCAGGTCGACGTCGGCGCCTTCCCAGACGATTTCCTGGCACGGCGGCGACGACACCGACTTCGGCGCCATGTCCCACACCGCCTTCGCGAGCGACAGCAGCTTGCCGGCGTCCTTCAGGCTCTTCGGCGGATCGGGTTCCTTCAGCGCGGACAGCAGGCGCCCGAGATCGCGCAGCGAACCGAGCGCGGCATCGTCGCCCGCATCGACGCCCATCCCGAGCGCGACGCGGCGCGGCGTGCCGAACAGGTTGCCGAGCACCGGGAACGCATGGCCGGGCGGCGCGTTGAACAGCAGCGCCGGGCCGCCGGCGCGCAACACGCGGTCGCACAGCTCGGTCATTTCGAGCACGGGCGACACGGGCTGCGTGACGCGCCGCAGTTCGCCGAGCGCCTCGAGGCGCTGAATGAAATCGCGTAAGTCTTTGTATTTCATGAAGAAGGTCCGGGCTGCCCGCAGGACGGGCAGCGGTGGGCGGGGGCAGCGGCCGGCTGCGACCCCGAATCGACCGACGATTTTACCCGGGTCGCCGCGCGGCCGCCCGGCGCAGAAAAAAGTCGATCGAGCGCAAACCCCTTACGGCACGGGGATTGCGTTCTGAAGAGCGGTTTTAAATTACTTTTTGTTATGATTTGAAAGTTTTATAGTGTTGACGATCTATAAAACCCTGCTAGAATCCGCTCACATTGGTTGCAGGGTAAAAGGCTTCGAGCCGCCAATCACCGATCCTTGACGCAGCGCGTCACCGTCCGCCGAATCCTGCACGGCGTTTTCGACGGCCTTTGTCGTAGTCCCAGCCAGCGCCACCAGACGCTGGTTTTTTGCGTGGGTGCCACCGCGTATGCCCGCCTCGCCCAGTGTGCGAAGGCGCCGGCCTTCTTACACCGTGGCCTCGAACGGTACTTATACCGTTTCCCCGATGCTTGCGCGTCCCAACCAAGGCGTGCGGCGTCGTGATTCCGCGGCGCGTTTTCCGTCTCGCCATCGAGCTGAGCGAGCCGCACGAGTCATGTTCATGGGAGATGATCTGAATGAACGCTTGGTTATCGTGGCGTCCCACCGAGCAGCATGCGCAAATCGTGCGCAACTTGCTGCGTCGCGGGACGCGTGTCAGTCACCATCTATTCAGCGTTGTCGGCTGTTTCGCTGTCGCGGTCGCGCTTGCACTGTGGCTGCTGCCAACCGTGCGCGGCACGCTCGCCGCGAAGCTGATGCCGGTCGTGTCCGCGGCCGTGCAGGCCGGTCCGGCCCGTCTGCTGTCCGGCCATCCGCTGCCGAACTTCGCGCCTGCCGGCGCGCAGCCGCAGCAGGAAGAGAATCCGGAAACGGATGCGCTTGCAGTCGGCCTCGACGTCGCACCGGAAGCCGCCGCTCAGGGCGCCCAGGGCGATGCGTCCGATCCGGCCCGTAACGGCCCGTCGCCCGTCGCGCTGGCGAAACTGATCCCGATTCAGCGCGTGGCGGCCGATGCCCGCGACGATCGCGCGCTCGCGTCGAACCGCGAACAGGCGCTCGTCGCCACCTATCTGTCGCGCCGTTACCGCGTCGCCCAGGAGCCGCTCGGCCAGCTCGTCAAGGCGGCGTTCCAGACCGGTCGCGACGTCGGCCTCGATCCGCTGCTGCTGCTGTCCGTGATGGCGATCGAATCGGGCTTCAACCCGTACGCCGAAAGCGGCGTCGGCGCGAAGGGGCTGATGCAGGTCATGTCGAAGGTTCATTCCGACAAGTTCGAGTATTTCGGCGGCACCGACACCGCGCTGCAGCCGCTCGCGAACCTGCAGGTCGGCGCGCTGGTGCTGAAGGACTGCATCGCGCGCGGCGGTTCGCTCGCGAACGGCCTGCGCCTGTACAACGGCTCGACGAATCCCGACGACAACGGCTACGGCGCGAAGGTGATGGCCGAACGCGGCCGCCTGCGCGACGTCGCGCGTGGCCGCAGCGTGCCGATCAACGCGCCGCAGGCGCCCGCGCAACCCGCGAAGCCGATCGTCACCGCCGCTGCCGTGACGGCCGCGGCAGGCGGCGCGAAGCGCGTGCATGCGACGCTCGATGGCACGACCTCGATCAAGGCGGCGCCGAAGGAAGCCGCCCCGCAGGACGACGCGAGCGTCGATACCGCGAAGCAGTCGCACGGCGATCATTCGGAGCTCGGCGCGTAACGGTCGCGTTTCGGCGGCTCCGGCCGGCACGACATGAAAAAAGCACCCGAATCGGGTGCTTTTTCTTTTTGCGATGCGTGAAGCGGCGGTACGCCCCGGCGCGGCGTCAGTGCCGGCCGAACAGCGCCGCGAGCCGGTCGACGGCCTCTTCGAGCCGCGAGTAGGCCGTCGCATAGGACAGGCGGATATAGTCGCGCGGCGCATGGACACCGAAGTCCATGCCCGGCACCAGCACCACGCCTGCGTCGTGCAGCATCGCCTGCGTGAGTGCGGCGCTGTCGCCGGCCGCCGGGTGGGCGACGCCGCCGCAATGCGCATACACGTAGAACGCGCCGTCTGGCATCACCGGCACCGTGAAGCCGAGCCGTTCGAGCGCCGGTGCGATGAAATCGCGGCGGCGCTTGAATTCGAGCCGGCGTGTTTCGTAGATGTCGAGCGTCGCGGGTTCGAAGCAGGCGAGCGCCGCGTGTTGCGCGAGCGCGGACGGGCAGATGAACAGGTTCTGCGAGAGCTTCTCGAACGAGCCGACGAGCGCGGGCGGCACGACGAGCCAGCCGAGCCGCCAGCCCGTCATGCTGAAATACTTCGAGAAGCTGTTCACGGTGATGACGTCGTCGCCGAACGACAGCGCCGAGACGGGCGCGGCGTCGTAGCTGAGCCCCTGGTAGATCTCGTCGACGATCGTGAAGCCGTGGCGTGCGCGCACCGCTTCGACGATCCGCTTCAGCTCGTCCGGTTCGAGCGACGTGCCGGTCGGGTTCGACGGCGACGCGAGCAGCACGCCGCGCGTGCGCGCGTTCCAGTGCGTGCGGATGTCGTTTTCGGTGAGCTGGAAGCGTGCGTCCGGGCCGCTCGGCACGAGCACCGGGCGACCTTCGGCCGCCGCGACGAAGTGCCGGTTGCACGGATACGACGGGTCGGGCATCAGCACTTCGTCGTCGCGGCCGACCAGCGCGAGGCACGCGAGCAGCAGCGCGGCCGATGCGCCGGCCGTCACGACGATCCGCTCGGGCGCGATCGCGAGGCCGTACGCGCGCGCATAGTGCGCGGCGATCGCCTCGCGCAGCGGCGCGATGCCGAGCGCGCTCGTGTACTGCGTGACGCCGCGGCGCAGCGCGGCCGCGGCGGCCTCGACGACCGGCTCCGGCGCGGTGAAATCCGGCTCGCCGATGCCCATGTGGATAACGTCGCGCCCCAAGGACTCGAGCCGCTGTGCCTCCTTCATCAGTTCCATCACGTGGAAGGGCTGGATCGCGTCGACGCGTGCGGCGAGCGTGACGAGCGAATCGGCGGTGGTATTCATCGGCGGGCGGGACGGAGGGGAAAAAGAATGAAAAACGGGCGCTTGCGCGCCCGTGGACCAACCAACGGTATCAGCCGTTGCGACGCGCCTGCGTTTCGGCGGGGCGCAGCTTCGCGGCCAGCTTGTCGAGCACGCCGTTCACGTACTTGTAACCGTCGGAGCCGCCGAACGTCTTCGCGAGTTCGACGGCTTCGTTGATGATCACGCGATACGGCGTTTCGACGTGGTGCGTGAGCTCGAACGTCGCGATCAACAGCACCGCGCGTTCGACCGGCGACAACTGATCGATCGGACGGTCCAGCGACGGCGCCAGCGCTTCGACGAGCGTCGCATGTTCGCGGATCACGCCGTGCAGGATCGCTTCGAGCAGTTCCTTGTCAGCCTTGTCGTAACCGAGCGCGCCGCGCAGTTGCGCGTCGATCTCGCCGGAGGGCGCGTTCGACAGCAGCCACTGGTACAGGCCCTGCGTCGCCAGCTCGCGCGATTGTCGGCGGGCGCTCTTCTTCATGCGCGCTCCTCTTCGTCGTCTTCGTCTTCCTCTTCGTCCTCGTCGTCGCCGAGCTGGTCGAGCGCCATCGTCAGGTTGGCCATCTCGACGGCGACGCGTGCGGCGTCACGACCCTTTTCGGTCATGCGCGCGACGGCCTGCTCGTCGGTTTCGGTCGTCAGGACCGCATTCGCGATCGGCAGGTTGAAGTCGAGGCCGATGCGGGTGATGCCCGCGCCGCTCTCGTTCGACACGAGTTCGAAATGGTAGGTCTCGCCGCGGATCACCGCGCCGAGCGCGATCAGTGCGTCGAACTGGCCGCTTTCGGCGAGCTTCTGCAGTGCGAGCGGGATTTCCAGCGCGCCGGGCACCGACACGAGCAGCACGTCTTCACCGGTGACGCCGAGGCGCTCCAGTTCTTCGACGCACGCGTCGGCGAGGCCGTTGCACACGGGTTCGTTGAAGCGCGATTGCACGATGCCGATACGCAGGCCGTCGCCTTCGAGATTCGGTTGGTATTGTCCGATTTCCATGATCTGGTCCGTGGTGTGGATGAACGGTTATAGGGCGAAAGCGCCGTGGCGGGTTACGCGTGGGACGCCGGGCAGGACTTGGCCTCGCCGCCGGGCATCGGAATGAAGCCCGTGACTTCGAGGCCGTAGCCGGACATGCTGCCCAGCTTGCGCGGATTCGACAGCACCTGCATCTTGCCGACGCCGACATCGCGCAGGATCTGCGCGCCGATGCCGAACGTCTTGAAATCGACCGGCCGGCGCTTGAGCGCAGCGGCCCTTTCTTCCTCGTCGAACGCCTTGAAGACGTCGATCAGGTGTTCCTTCGTATCGCCGCAGTTGAGCAGCACGATCACGCCGAGGTCGCGTTCCGCGATCTCGCGCATCGCGGCGTCGAGCGTCCACGAGTGCGTCGAGATGCCCGTCTCGAGCAGGTCGAGCACCGACAGCGGCTCGTGCACGCGCACCGGCGTATCGACGTCGGGCGACGGCATGCCGCGCACCAGCGCGATGTGCGGCGAGCCGCTCGGCTGGTCGCGGTACAGCACCGCGCGGAACGTGCCGTGCGCGGTCTGCATCGTGCGCTCGGCGATCCGCTCGATGATCGATTCGGTGCGGCTGCGGTACTGGATCAGGTCGGCGATCGTGCCGATCTTCAGGTCGTGTTCCTTCGCGAATTCGATCAGGTCCGGCAGGCGCGCCATCGTGCCGTCGTCCTTGATGATCTCGCAGATCACCGCGGCCGGCGTGAGGCCCGCGAGCGCGGTGAAGTCGCAGCCGGCCTCGGTGTGGCCCGCGCGCACGAGCACGCCGCCCGGTTGCGCCATGATCGGGAACACGTGGCCCGGCTGCACGATGTGCTCGGGGCGCACGTCGTGCGCGACCGCCGTGGCGATCGTGTGCGCGCGGTCGGCGGCCGAGATGCCGGTCGTCACGCCTTCGGCCGCTTCGATGCTGACCGTGAACGCGGTGCCGTACTGCGTGCCGTTGCGATAGGTCATCAGCGGCAGGTGCAGCTGCTTGCAGCGTTCCTGCGTCAACGTCAGACAAATCAGGCCGCGGCCGTACCTGGCCATGAAGTTGATCGCTTCCGGCGTGACGAATTCGGCGGCGATCACGAGGTCGCCCTCGTTTTCGCGGTCTTCTTCGTCGACCAGGATCACCATCCGGCCGGCTTTCAGCTCGGCGATGATGTCGAGCGTGGAGGCGAGCGTCATAAGGGGGCGAGAAAGAGGAAAGTGCGTATTTTACGCCAGCCGGGCGGCGTTTCGGCTGGCGCGGGCCGGGCGGGGCCGGCCTGCGCTCCGGAAAGCGCTGTGGCCGGCCTGCGCGCGGGTGCGCACGGCAGCGGGCCGGCGTTGCGCGGCCGCGCGTCACGCGTGCTCGTTGCGCCCACCGAGGTAGTCCAGCTTGCCGAGTTCGACGCCGCTATGGCGCAGGATGTCGTACGCGGTGGTCACGTGGAAGAAGAAGTTGGGGAGCACGAAATTCAGCAGATACGACTGGCCGGTGAATTCGATCGGCCCGACGCGCATCTTCAGCACGACCTGGCGCGTCTCGCTGCCGTCGATCTGCGCGGCGTCGAAGCTTTTCAGGTAGTCGATCGTCTTCTGGATGCGCGCATGCAGTTCGTCGAAGGTCTGCTCGACGTCCGGGTAGCTCGGGATGTCCACGCCGGCGAGCCGCGCGGCGCAGCCCTTGGCCGTGTCGGTCGCGATGTAGACCTGGCGGACGAGCGGCAGCATGTCCGGATAGAGGCGTGCGCCGACGAATACCGACGGATCGATCTGCTTTTCGGCCGCATGGGCCTGCGCCTTGCCGAGGATGTGCTGCAGGTTGGTGAGGCCGCGGATCAGGACGGGCAGCGAAGCCTGGTACATCGAGATGGACATGGGAACGACTCCTGTGGGAAGAGAGGCGGCGCGGTACGCGGCACGTCGTGCGTTGCGGCGTTGAAACCGCTGTCGACGCATCTTAGCGCGACGGCATGACCCGTGCGCGTCGTTGGCCGTTTGGCCAGGTGTCGGCTGGCCAAACGGCCAACGACCGAACGCGATCCCGATGGCGGCGTGTCGGTGTCCGGCGACGGAGCGGCCCGGCACGAAGTAGGGTGGGAGCAAAGCGCGGCGCGGCCCGTTCGGCCCATGCACGCGATCGGGCCGGTGGCCGGCGAGTGGTCAAGCGACGGGGCGGCGGCGACGCCCGAACCATGCCGGGCGAACCGCCAGCCGTCATTCCCCGCACCGGACGGGGCCGGCCGATCAGTCCTGATGCACGCCCTGCGACGACGACAGCATCCGCTCCACGTACCGCGCGATCATGTCGACTTCGAGATTGACCTTGTCGCCGGCCTTCACGTGACGCAGCGTCGTGACTTCGACCGTATGCGGAATCAGGTTGATCGAGAATTCGCAGCCGTCCGCGCGATCGTCGATCGTATTGACGGTCAGGCTCACGCCGTTCACCGTGATCGAGCCCTTGTACGCGAGATAGCGGCCGAGTTCGCGCGGCGCGACGATCCGCAGTTCGTGCGACTCGCCGACCGGCGCGAAGCGCGACACGGTGCCGATGCCGTCCACATGGCCCGACACGATATGCCCGCCGAGGCGATCGTGCGCGCGCAGCGCCTTCTCGAGATTCACTTCGCCGGGCTGCGCGAGGCCGACCGTCCGGTTCAGGCTTTCGCGCGACACGTCGACGTCGAACGCGGTGTCGGTCTTTGCGATCACCGTCATGCACGCGCCCTGGATCGCGATGCTGTCGCCGAGCGCGACATCGGCCAGGTCGAGCCCGCCGGCCTGCACGGTCAGGCGTACGCCGGCGTCGGCCGACGTGCCGAGCGGGGCGATCGATTCGATGCGGCCGACGGCCGCGACAATTCCGGTAAACATCGTGACGATTCCGTTCAGTGAGAGGCGTCGGGCGACGCGAGCCGCGCGAGGATCCGCAAGTCGTCGCCGATCCGCTCGATACCGTGGAACGACAGTCGGGTGCGCGCATCGAGGCTCGCCGGCGCGGCGAGATCGAACATGCCGGCCGCGTCGGCGCCCAGCAGGCTCGGCGCCAGATACACCAGCAATTCGTCGACGCACCGTTCGCGCAGCAGCGAACCGTTGAGCTTGTGGCCGGCCTCGACGTGCAGCTCGTTGACGCCGCGCGCGCCGAGCGCCGCCAGCATCGCGGGCAGGTCGACCTTGCCGTGCGCGTTCGCGAGCGGCACGATTTCCGCGCCGCGCGACTTCAGCACGTTCGCGCGGACCTCGCCGGCGGCGTCGAGCCGGCCGCAGAAGATCAGCAGCGGCGCGCCTTCGAGCAGCCGCGCGTCGAGCGGCAGGTCGAGGCGGCTGTCCACGAGGATGCGTTGCGGCTGACGCGGCGTGTCGATGCCGCGCACGGTCAGCAGCGGATTGTCCTCGCGCACGGTGCCGATGCCGGTGAGGATCGCGCACGCGCGGGCGCGCCACGCGTGCCCGTCGAGGCGCGCGGCCTCGCCGGTGATCCACTGGCTTTCGCCGGACGGCAGCGCGGTGCGGCCGTCGAGCGATGCGGCGGTCTTCATCCGCACCCACGGGCGGCCGCGCGTCATCCTCGACACGAAGCCGATGTTCAGCTCGCCGGCCTCGTGCGCGAGCAGCCCGCAGCGCACGTCGATGCCCGCATCGCGCAGCATCCCGAGGCCGCGGCCCGACACCTGCGGATTCGGGTCTTCCATCGCCGCGACGACCTTCGCGACGCGCGCGTCGATCAGCGCGTTCGCACACGGCGGCGTGCGGCCGAAATGACTGCACGGTTCGAGCGTCACGTACACGGTCGAGCCCGCGACGTCGTGGCCGCGCGCACGCGCGTCCTTCAGCGCCTGCACTTCCGCGTGATCCTGGCCGGCCGGCTGCGTGAAGCCTTCGCCGATCACCTCGCCGTGCTTGACGATCACGCAGCCGACGCGCGGATTCGGCGCGGTCGTGTACATGCCGCGCGCGGCGAGCGCGAGCGCGCGCTGCATGTGGGCGAAATCGGTATCCGAGAACATGCGCGCGGCCCCGGGTCAGGCGGCGAGTGCCGCGAACGCGCGGCGCGCGGCCGCGAGCGTCGCGTCGATCACCGTGTCGTCGTGGGTGCTCGACACGAAACCCGCCTCGTAGGCCGACGGCGCGAAGTACACGCCCTCGTCGAGCATCAGGTGGAAGAAGCGGTTGAAGCGCTCGGTGTCGCTCTTCGTGACTTCCGCGAAGCTGCCCGGCACGCGTTCGGCGAAGTACAGGCCGAACATCGCGCCGATCGAGTCGGCCGCGAACGGCACGCCGGCCGCGCGCGCTTCGGCCGCGAGGCCGTCGGCGAGCCGCTTCGTCTGCGCGGTGAGCGCGTCGTAGAAGCCCGGCGCCTGGATCAGCTGCAGCGTCTTCAGGCCCGCGGCGACCGCGATCGGGTTGCCCGACAGCGTGCCGGCCTGGTAGACGCCGCCGAGCGGCGCGAGGTGGGCCATGATGTCGCGGCGGCCGCCGAACGCGGCGGCCGGCATCCCGCCGCCGATCACCTTGCCGAGGCAGGTGAGGTCGGCCGCGATCCCGTAGTGCGCCTGCGCGCCGCCGAGCGCGACGCGGAACCCGCACATCACCTCGTCGAAGATCAGCACGGCGCCGTGCTTCGTGCACAGCGCGCGCAGCGCGTTCAGGAATTCGGGCGTGCCGCGCACCAGGTTCATGTTGCCGGCCACCGGCTCGACGATCACCGCGGCGATTTCGTCGCCGAACGCGCCGAAGGCTTCCTCGAGCGCGGCGACGTTGTTGTATTCGAGGACGGTCGTGTGCTTCGCGATGTCGGCGGGCACACCAGCCGACGTCGGATTGCCGAACGTCAGCAGGCCCGAGCCGGCCTTGACCAGCAGGCTGTCCGCGTGGCCGTGGTAGCAGCCCTCGAACTTCACGATGCGGCTGCGGCCCGTGAAACCGCGCGCGAGACGCAGCGCGCTCATCGTGGCCTCGGTGCCGCTCGACACCATCCGCACCTGCTCGATCGACGGCACGAGCTTGCAGATTTCCTCGGCGATCTCGATCTCGGCTTCGGTCGGCGCGCCGAACGAGAAGCCGTCGGCGAGCACGTTCTGCACGGCCGACAGCACTTCCGGATGGACGTGGCCGACGATCATCGGGCCCCACGAACCGATGTAGTCGATGTACTGCTTGCCGTCGGCATCCCAGAAATACGGGCCTTGCGCGCGCGCGACGAAGCGCGGCGTGCCACCGACCGAACGGAACGCGCGTACCGGCGAGTTGACGCCGCCCGGAATGGTCGTCTGGGCGCGTTCGAAGAGGATCTGATTGTTGGACATGAGCGAAACCTGCGAGAGAACGGCGCGGGGGCCTGTGCACGGGCCGCGGCGCCTGGGCGGAACGATCGTCCGATTGTACCGGAGACGCGCGAGGCAGGCCCGCCGCCGGTCTGCGGCCTTTCGGCGCGCAGGGGATTGCCGGGCCGGGTAATGCAGGCCTGATTCGACCCGGTTTCCGGTCACCGTGGCGGCTTGCGCTTGCCGGTCAGCTCGGCCCAGCGCTTTTCGAGCGGACCTTCGACCATCGGTTTGATCGACGTGCCGGAGCTCTGCGCATCCCAGGTCTGCACCGAATACGGATGGACGCGCAGCGCGTCGCGCGCAATCACGACGTCCTGGTGCGCGTCGACCAGCCAGTCGTACACGAAGTCGATGCACAGCCGGTAACCGCGCCTGGTCGACGGATCGGGCACCTCGTAAGGTGCGCGTGTCACGTAGCCGGAGCCGAACACGCCCTTGGGCGCCTGCGCGACGCGGTGCAGGAATACGCGGTCGCCCGGCAGGATGCCGCGCGCGAAGCCGCAGCCCCATACGTCATGCACGGCCTCGCCGGCCTTCACGCGCGCGGCGACGTCGGGCAGTTCGGGCCATGGCCATTTCTTGGGGCTCCAGATCAGCAGGAAAGCGGTCATCGGTTCGGTCGTACGTCGAATGGATCGGACAAGCGCGGCGGGCAGCCGCAAGCTTAATCGAATCCGCCGGCGTGCTCGTGGGTATGCGCGACGCGCGTGGGCGGTTCCCCGGCCGCCGCCGCGCGGTCCGAGGCACGCAAAAAAGTTGCGCGTACAATCATGAGCCTGAACGCGCCGCTTGCGGCGCGGCTTCCCGTCTTCACCGTCACGCGCGCCCCGATGCGCGCGGACTCCCATTCCGGATACCCATGTCCCACGTCGTCCGGCGCCGGCCCGATGCCCGGCTGATCCTGTTGCTCGGCGCGCTCGCGGCCTGCGGGCCGATCGCCACCGACATGTACCTGCCGAGCCTGCCGTCGATCGCCGCCGGCTTTTCGGTCAGCCCCGGCGCCGCGCAGCGCACGCTGACCAGCTTCATGGCCGGCTTCTCGATCGGCATGCTGCTGTACGGCCCGCTGTCCGACACGTGGGGCCGCCGGCCCGTGCTGCTCGGCGGGATCGCGCTGTTCACGCTCGCGAGCGTCGGCTGCTTCGTGTCGGGCTCGATCGACATGCTGATCGTCGTGCGCTTCCTGCAGGCGCTCGGCGCCGGCGCCGCGTCGGTGCTCGCACGTGCGATCGCACGCGACGCGCACGAGCCGAGCGACGCGGCGAAGGTGCTGTCGATGGTCGCGATCGTCACCGCGGTCGGGCCGCTGCTCGCGCCGCTGATCGGCGGCCAGATCCTGCGCTTCGCCGGCTGGCGTGGCGTGTTCGTCGTGCTGGCCGTGTTCGGCGCGATCTGCGCGACGACCGCGTATCTGCGGGTGCCCGAAACCTGGCCGAAGGAGCGGCGCAAGAGCGCGGCCGTGCTCGCGTCATTCGCATCGTACGGGCGCATCCTGTCCGACCCGGTCGCATGGGGGCACATGCTGTGCGGCGGGATGGCGTTCGCGTCGATGTTCTCGTACATCACCGCGACGCCGTTCGTGTACATCGAGTATTTCCACGTGTCGCCGCAGCACTACGGGCTGCTGTTCGGCCTGAACGTCGTCGGGATCATGATCGGCAACTTCGCGAACACGCGCCTCGTCGGCCGCATCGGTTCGCTGCGCATCATCGCGGCCGCGTCGCTCGTGAGCTGCATCGCGTCGCTCGCGGTCGCGCTCGTCGCGCTGACGGGGTGGGGCGGGCTGTGGTCGATCGTCGTGTGTCTGTTCTTCGTCGTCGGCGTGGTCGGGATCCTGTCCGCGAACTGCACGACCGACCTCATGCACCGCTATCCGCACAACGCGGGCGCGTCGGCGGCCGTGTTCGGCGCGATGCAGCTCGCGCTCGGCGCGCTGGCGAGCGTGGCGATCGGCGTACTCGCGGACGGCACGCCGTTCGCGATGGGCGTGACGATCGGCGTGTCGGGCCTGCTGTGTTTCGCCGGGCGCTACCTCGTGCTGCGCTGGCACGGCCGGCCGGTGAAAGCGGGCGCCTGAGCCGCCCCGCCAGCCGGGCCGCGCAATGAAGAACGCCACCGCGCGCGATGCGCCGGTGGCGTTTTTCATCGGGACGCGGGCAGCGGCGCTCGCCGCGCCGCGCGTCAGTCCCGCGCGACGTCCTTCGCCGCCGGCGACGCGCCGTGGCTCAGCCAGTCGAGCACGTCGGCCGTTTCGTCGTCGGCGGCGCGCGCCTTCGCCTGCGCGACGGCCTCGGGCAGCTCGCCGTTGGTCGACGCGCGACGGATCGCGACGCCGACCGCGAGGATGTCGATCATCAGCAGATGCAGAATCCGCGAGATCATCGACAACTGCGATTCGCGCATCTCGATGTGGTCGGTCTCGAGCGCGACGGTCGCGCGCTTCGCGAGCGGCGTGTTGCTCGACGTGATCGCGATCACCTTCGCGCCGGCCTGCATCGCGACGTCGAGCACGCGCAGCAGCTCGGGCGCGCGCCCCGACTTCGACACCGCGACGATCACGTCGCCCTTGCCGAGCAGCGCGGCCGACGCGGCCTGCATGTACAGGTCGCCGTACGCGATCGTCGGAATCCCGAAGCGGAAGAACTTGTAGTGCGCGTCCTGCGCGACGATGTTCGAATTGCCGAGCCCGTAGAACTCGATGCGCCGCGCGCCGTTCAGGATCTCGATCGCGTTTTCGACGTGCTCGAAATTCAGGTGTTCGCGCAGTTGCAGGATCGCGGACACCGTGTTGTCGAGCACCTTCGCGCCGAAATCGGTGGCCGTGTCGCCGAGATGCACCTGGCTGTGGCTCATCGGAATCGTGCCGGTGAGACCGGTCGCGAGCTTCAGCTTGAAGTCCGACAGGCCCTGGCAGCCGAGCGAGCGGCAGAAGCGGATCACCGTCGGCTGGCTCACGTCGGCCTTGCGCGCGATGTCGACGATCGGATCGTTGATGATCGAGCGCGGATGGTTCAGCGCGAGATCGGCGACGCGGCGTTCGGCCGGCGTCAGCGCGTCGCGCATCTGGCGGATCCGCTCGAACACGGCAGACGACGCGCCGCCGGAACGGTTCGACAACTGCTCCGCGAGAATCGCCGACACGCCGAGGAACGCCGGGTATTCGGCGGTGATCAGGTAGGTCGGGATGTTCTCGAGATAGTGCGCGAAGCGGCCCTTCGCCTCGAACCGCGTACGGAACGACGAGCGCGTGAACAACTCGCCGAGCTTCAGCGCGACACCGCCGCCGATATAGACGCCGCCGAGCGCGCCGAGCGTCAGCGCGACGCTGCCGGCGAACGAGCCGAGAATCCCGCAGAAGCATTCGACCGTCTCGAGCGCGAGCGCGTCGCCCGCATGCGCGCGCTCGACGATCTCGACCGTATCGACGGACGCGGCGACGCGCTTCTTGTCGCGCGCAGCGAGCGCCCGATAGATGATCTCCATGCCGGGGCCCGCGCACACGCGTTCGAACGATACGTGCGGAAATTTCTTGCGCGCGTATTGCAGCACCAGATCCTCGCGCTCGTCCTGCGGCGCGAACGACGCATGACCGCCTTCGCTGCCGAGCGCAATCCAGCGGTCGTCCGCCGGAATCAGGCCCGACACGCCGAGTCCGGTACCGGGCCCGAGCAGCCCGATCACGCTGTTCTGGCGGCGCGTGCCGCCGCCGATCTGTACGCGCTGCGCGTCGGTCAGGCCGGGCAGCGCCATCGCGAGCGCGGTGAAGTCGTTGACGACCAGCAGCGTGTCGAAGCCGAGCGCGCGGCGCGTCGCCTCGATCGAGAAGCGCCAGTCGTGATTGGTCATCGTGACCTGATCGCCGTCGACCGGGTTCGCGATCGCGATCGCCGCGTGATTCACGCGGCTGATCTTCACGTCCTTCAGATACTTGCGGATCGCGTCGGTGATCGTCGGATAGTCGGCGCCGGGATACACGCGGATCTGCGTGATCTCGCCCGGGCCGGTTTCCAGCGCGAAGCGCGCGTTGGTGCCGCCGACGTCCGCGAGCAGGCGCGGGCCGTCGGCATGCTGACCCGCGACGGCCGCCTTACTTTGCGCACCAGTAGACATCGAGCTGGGTCCCCTTGTCGTTGGCCAGTTGGGAAATCGCGTTCTTCTGCAGCGACGCGGCCGCGGCGTCGAGCACGTCGCGCTTGCGGGCACCCGCGATCAGCAGGAACAGCCGCTCGACGCGCTTGAGCGCATCGAGCGAATAGCTCACGCGTGCATGGGGCGCCGCGCCCGGATGCACGGCGACGAAACGCTCGGGCGTCGTGATCGCGTGGTCCCATTCGGGCGCGTCGGCGAAGATCGACGCGGTGTGGCCGTCCTCGCCCATGCCGAGCACCGCGACGCTCGGCACGCGGTAATCGGCGTTCGCGTTGAGCGCGGCGACCCGCGCGTCGAGCGTGGTGCGGGTGTCGACGAGCGGCAGAAAGCGGGCAGGGGCCGCCGCGTGCTGCAGCAGCGTGTCGCGCACGAGTTGCGCATTGCTCGCCGCGTCGTCGTCCGGCACCCAGCGGTCGTCGACCAGCGTGACGTCGACGCCGGCCCAGTCGAGCGCCGCATGCGACAGCGTGTGCAGGAACGGGCGCGGGCTGGTGCCGCCGGACACCGCGAGCGTCGGGCGCGCGGGGCCGGCGAGCGCCGCGCGCAGCGCGTCGCCGACGGCGCGCGCGAGCGCTTCGCTTTGCGCTTCCTGGGTGTCGAAAGCGTGGATCTCGATCACATCTCCTCCGGACTGCTTTGTCTGTTCAAATCGTACGAATCGTGAAGCGTGTTGCCGCGTACGGTGGCGTACGCGGCAACGGGTTGCATCAGTTTTCTTCTTCGAGCCAGCAGGTGTCGTGCTGCGCGAGCATCGCGCTCGACGCGGCCGGCCCCCACGTGCCCGCCGCGTACGGCTTCGGCGGCTTCAGCGTGCGTGCCCATTCGTTCAGGATCGGCTCGACCCACTGCCATGCGGCTTCCTGTTCGTCGCGACGCACGAACAGGGCGAGCCGGCCGTTGATCACGTCGAGCAGCAGGCGCTGGTACGCCTCCATCTGCCCTTCCTTGAAGAACTGGTCGAACGCGAGGTCGAGGTGCACGCTCGCGAGATTCATCCCTTCGCCCGGCTGCTTCGCGAGGCAGTACAGGCGGATCGTCTCGTTCGGCTGCAGCCGGATCACGAGACGGTTCGCACCGGGGCGCAGCGCGGAGGCCCCGAGCGCCGAGTGCGGCACCGGGCGGAAGTTGACGACGATCTCCGCGACGCGGTCGGCCAGACGCTTGCCGGTGCGCAGGAAGAACGGCACGCCGGCCCAGCGCCAGTTCTCGATCTCGACCTTCAGCGCGACGAAGGTTTCGGTCTGGCTGTCGGGCTTCACGCCCGGTTCGGTCGCGTAGGCCGGCACCTGCACGCCCTTGATCACGCCCGCATGATACTGGCCGCGCACCGCGACCTTGCCGATGTCGCGCGGATCGACCGGCTTCAGCGCACGCAGCACGCGCAGCTTCTCGTCGCGCACCGAGTCGGAATCCATCGAGTGCGGCGGCTCCATCGCGACGATCGACAGCAACTGCAGCAGGTGGTTCTGCACCATGTCGCGCAGCGCGCCCGTATTGTCGTAGAAATCGCCGCGCGCCTCGACGCCGAGCTCCTCGGCGATCGTGATCTGGATGCTCTCGACCCATTCGCGGCGCCACAGCGGCTCGAACAGCGCATTGCCGAAGCGCAGCGCGAGCAGGTTCTGTACCGGCTCCTTGCCGAGATAGTGGTCGATCCGGTAGATCTGGCCTTCCGCGAAGATCTCGCCGACCGCGTCGTTGATCGCGTTCGACGACTTCAGGTCGTAGCCGAGCGGCTTCTCGAGCACGATGCGCGAACCTTCGTTCAGGCCGACCGACGCGAGCGCCTTGCAGATCGGCACGAACAGCGACGGGCCCGTCGCGAGGTAGAACACGCGAATGCCGGGCAGATGCGCGATCGCGTCGCGCAGCACGCCGTAGTCCTCCGCGCGGCCGAGGTCGAGGTTCACGTATTCGATGCGCTCGAGGAAGGACTTCCAGGCGCTTTCGTCGAATGCGCCGCCGGCTGCCTTCGCCGCATGCGGTTTCACGTGCGTGTCGACCCACTCGAGATAGTGGGCCCGGTCCGATTCGTGTCGCGCGACGGCGATGATCCGGCCGCCTTCCGCGAGCATGTTGCCGCGGTGCGCTTCGAACAGCGCGGGCAGGATCTTGCGCATCGACAGGTCGCCGGTGCCGCCGAAAAGTACGAAGGTAAAGCTGGAATCGGTATGCATGTGTCTCCGCCGTGTTGGGGTGCTCGGAAGCGATCCGTAGTGCGATAAAAATATTTTTGACACTGAATTGTAGTTTAACTACAATCCGCCGCAAGGGGTAGCACCTGGGTGAAGAAAAAAAGAAGTGCGGTCGATGAGCTGCGCGAGCTTCGCTTCCGGGAACGCCTTGTGCCGAATGTTATCGGACATTGACGGAGCGCATCGTCCGCGCGCCGTCGAGCCCCGGGCTCGTGCCGCATCGCGGCGGGCCAGAAACACAAAGAGGAGACACGCCGTTGAATCTCGATTCACGCTTTCTGTAAGAGCCCGGCCGGTCATCGGCCCGTACGCTGCATGCGTCCCGCGGCTCGATTTCCCCGTCGTTATCAAGAAGCCGGTTCCCGGTCAGGGAACTTCACGAGTTGATTCAGTCTGGAGGAGATAAGTAATGAAAGTTCGCTCGATCATGGGCGCGCTCTGCGCCGCAGGCCTGATGGCTGGCGCCGTGGCGGCGCAGGCAGCCGAAAACGTAACCGTGCTGCACTGGTGGACCTCGGGCGGCGAGTCGAAGGCCGTCGGCGTGCTGAAGGACGACCTGCAGAAGCAGGGCTACGTGTGGAAGGACTTCGCGGTCGCGGGCGGCGCCGGCGCCGCGGCGATGACCGCGCTGAAGACCAAGGTGATCAGCGGCGACTCCCCGTCGGCCGCGCAGATCAAGGGCCCGCTGATCCAGGACTGGGCCGACCAGGGCGTGCTCGTCAACATCGATTCGGCCGCCGGCGACTGGAAGCAGAACCTGCCGCCGGAAATCGACAAGATCATCAAGTACAAGGGTCACACCGTCGCCGCGCCGTTCTCGGTGCACCGCGTCAACTGGCTCTACATCAACAAGGCCGCGCTCGACAAGGTCGGCGCGAAGGTGCCGACCACCTGGCCCGAATTCTTCGCGGTGGCCGACAAGCTGAAGGCCGCGGGCATCCAGCCGATCGCGATGGGCGGCCAGCCGTGGCAGGACCTGACGCTGTGGGAAGACGTCGTGCTGTCGCAGGGCCCGGCGTTCTACAAGAAGGCGCTGGTCGATCTCGACCAAGCGACGCTGACGTCGCCGCAGATGCTGTCGGTGTTCGACACGGTGCGCAAGATCCAGGGCTACTTCGATACCGGCCGTAACGGCCGCGACTGGAACCTCGCGACCGCGATGGTCATCAACGGCAAGGCCGGCATGCAGTTCATGGGCGACTGGGCGAAGGGCGAGTTCGAGAACGCCGGCAAGAAGGCGGGCAAGGACTACATCTGCGCGCCGGTGCCGGGCACCGCGAATTCGTACACGTTCAACGTCGATTCGTTCGTGTTCTTCCAGCAGAAGGGCGAGAAGAACGCGACGCCGGGCCAGCTCGCGCTCGCGAAGACGATCATGACGCCGGACTTCCAGGAGCAGTTCAGCCTGCTGAAGGGCTCGGTGCCGGTGCGTCTCGGCGTGAAGATGGACAAGTTCGACGACTGCGCGAAGAAGTCGTATGCCGACGAGCAGACCGCGATCAAGTCGGGCGGTTTCGTCCCGTCGCTCGCGCACGGCATGGCGCAAGGCGACGCGACCGCCGGCGCGATCACCGACGTCGTGACGAAGTTCATGAACTCGCAGCAGGATTCGAAGAGCGCGGTCGCCGCGCTCGCGAAGGCCGCGAAGGTCAAGTAACGCGCGCCAGGCGCCCGGCCGGAAACGCTTTATCGGCCGGGCGTTTTTGCATGTGCAGCAAACGGGCTCGCCCGCGGGCTCGTGCCGTACCCGGCGCCGGCCCGGCCTGCGCCGCCCTCGTTCCAGGAGTCGAATCAAGTGGCTGCCCCTCTTAGCGGAAACGGATCCGGCGCTGCCGCCGCACGGCGTACGTCGCCGATGTCGGCCTTCGCCGATCGCTGGATCCCGAAGCTCGTGCTCGCGCCGAGCGTCGCGATCGCCGTGGTGTTCATCTACGGCTTCATCCTGATTACCGGCTATCTGTCGCTGACCAACTCGCGGCTGTTGCCCAACTACGAATTCGACGGCTTCGACCGTTACACGGACCTGTTCCAGAACGACGTGTGGTGGACTTCCGCCGCGAACCTCGGCTGGTTCGGGATTCCGTTCATCGCGATCTGCGTCGGGCTCGGGCTGTTCCTCGCGATCCTGCTCGATCAGCGGATCCGCAACGAAGGCGCGCTGCGCGCGATCTTCCTGTACCCGATGGCGCTGTCGTTCATCGTCACCGGCACCGCGTGGCAGTGGATCCTGAACCCGGGCCTCGGCCTCGAGAAGGTGATGCACGACTGGGGCTGGACGAGCTTTTCGTTCGGCTGGCTCGACGATCCGGACAAGGCGATCTTCTGCGTGGTGATCGCGGCCGTGTGGCAGTCGACCGGCTTCGTGATGGCGCTGTTCCTCGCGGGGCTGCGCGGCGTCGACGGCGAGATCTTCAAGGCCGCGCAGGTCGACGGCGCGACGCTGCCGACCATCTACCGCAAGATCGTGATCCCGAGCATGCGCCCGGTGTTCTTCTCGGTGCTGCTGATCCTCTGCCACATCACGATCAAGACCTTCGACCTCGTCGTCGCGCTGACGGCAGGCGGCCCGGGCACGTCGTCGTCGCTGCCGGCGATGTTCATGTACACGTTTTCGTTCAACCGCGGCCAGCTGGGCCTGGGCGCGGCGTCCTCGGTGATGATGCTCGCGACCGTGGTCGCGGTGCTGGTGCCGCTGATGTATATGGAATCGAGGAGCACCCGCAATGCAGCCTAAGATGACGATCAGCCGGGCAGTGATCTATGCGGCGCTGATCCTGTTCGCGCTGTATTTCCTGTTCCCGATCTACGTGATGCTGTCGACGTCGTTCAAGGACCTCGACCAGCTGCGCACCGGCAACCTGCTGACGCCGCCGTCGCACTGGACCGTCGATCCGTGGGTGAAGGCGTGGAGCGGCGCGTGTACCGGCGTGCGCTGCGACGGGATGAAGCCGTTCTTCCTGAACTCGCTGCAGATGGTGATTCCGGCCGTGCTGATCTCGTCGCTGATCGGCGCGTTCAACGGCTACGTGCTCACGCACTGGCGCTTTCGCGGCGCGGATGCGCTGTTCACGATGATGCTGGTCGGCTGCTTCATCCCGTTCCAGGTGATCCTGCTGCCGATGGCGCGCCTGCAGGGGATGCTCGGCCTCGCCAATACGATTCCGGGCCTCGTGTTCGTGCACGTCGTGTACGGGATCGCGTTCACGACGATGTTCTTCCGCAACTTCTACGTGAGCGTGCCGGCCGAACTCGTGAAGGCCGCGCGCATCGACGGCGCGGGTTTCTTCACGATCTTCACGAAGATCCTGCTGCCGGTGTCGCTGCCGATCTTCATGGTGTGCCTGATCTGGCAATTCACGCAGATCTGGAACGACTTCCTGTTCGGGATCGTGTTCTCCGGCGTCGACTCGATGCCGATCACGGTGGCGCTGAACAACCTCGTCAACACGTCGACGGGCGTGAAGGAATACAACGTCGACATGGCCGGCGCGATCATCGCCGCGCTGCCGACGCTGCTCGTCTACATCGTCGCCGGCCGCTACTTCGTGCGCGGGCTGACGGCGGGCGCGGTGAAGGGGTAAGCGCGGCTTTATCCGATACGACGAACCGGCCGCGCAGGACGCGCGGCGCATCGAAACGAACCCGACGCGGCGCCGGAGCGCGCCGCGCGAGACGAGACAGAGGATTCACAGCATGGCAAGCCTTTCCATCCGTGACGTGTACAAGACCTACCCGAACGGGGTGCCGGTCCTGAAGGGTGTCGACATCGAGATCGAGGACGGACAATTCCTGATCCTGGTCGGCGGGTCGGGCTGCGGGAAGTCGACGCTGCTCAACATGATCGCCGGCCTCGAGACCGTGACGAGCGGCGAGATCTGCATCGACGGCAAGGTCGTCAACGACCTGTCGCCGAAGGATCGCGACATCGCGATGGTGTTCCAGTCGTACGCGCTGTATCCGTCGATGACGGTGCGCGAGAACATCTCGTTCGGGCTGAACATCCGCAAGGTGCCGAAGAGCGAGCAGCAGCAGATCGTCGAGCGCGTGTCCGCGATGCTGCAGATCCAGCATCTGCTCGATCGCAAGCCGGGCCAGTTGTCGGGCGGCCAGCGCCAGCGCGTCGCGATGGGCCGCGCGCTCGCGCGCGATCCGTCGCTGTTCCTGTTCGACGAACCGCTGTCGAACCTCGACGCGAAGCTGCGCATCGAGATGCGCGCGGAAATCAAGCTGCTGCACCAGCGCCTCGGCACGACGATCGTCTACGTGACGCACGACCAGATCGAGGCGATGACGCTCGGCGATCGCATCGCGGTGATGAAGGACGGCGTGGTCCAGCAGTTCGGCGCGCCGCAGGAGATCTACGATTCGCCGTCGAACCTGTTCGTCGCGGGCTTCATCGGCGCGCCGCCGATGAACTTCATCAACGGCAAGCTGGTCGAGCAGGGCAGCGGGATCGCGCTCGAGATCGACACGGGCCTCGCGCGCAGCGCGCTGATCCTGCCGTTCGACGCGGCGAAGCTGAAGTCGCACGTCGGCCGCGAGGTGATCCTCGGCCTGCGTCCGGAGCGCATCACCGACGCGCGTAACGCGCACAACGGCGAGGCGTCGAACCTGCAGCCGATCGACGTGCGCGTCGACGTGACCGAGCCGACCGGGCCGGACACGCACGTGTTCGCGCAGGTGAACGGCAAGCGGATCGTGAGCCGCGTGCATCCGGCCGCGAACCCGCAGCCGGGGCAGACGCAGTCGCTGCTGTTCGACGTGTCGAAGGCGGTGCTGTTCGATCCGGCGTCGGAAGAGCGGATCGCGTGACGCAGGCACGTCCCGCCGAAAATGCAAAGGGCCGTCCCATGTGACGGCCCTTTGCGTATTTTGCGGAATACACGGCCGCTTACTGCTGCGGCGCGCAATGTTCCGTACGTTGGCAAATGCGCTCCGTGTCTCAAAAAAGCGCGAGAAAACATCTGGTTCCAGCCTGTATTTCTGAAGGGCGTGATGAGAGGGCTTCAAGAGTCCTCGATCACTGAAAAATACCATCTGAAACGATATCAATCGAATTGGCGAAGGTTGCGCCTCGATTTGAGTTCCTCGCGAACCGCGGGGGCAAATATAACTGAACCGAGAATGGAGAGCATGAGCAGGCTCAAGTAGACCGAGGCCGCACTTAGAACCGGTACGGTTAGCATCCTAGATTCTATTGAGAATAGGCCGAACGAAAAGAAGATGGAGAGCAATGCGATGAATGGAACAAATATGGACGCGACGAAGCATTGCCGGTAGCATTTTTTTGTGCGGTCCTCCGAGGTAAGTTCGGCGCTTTCGAGAACGAGGTGAATTTCGTTTTTCGGGATGGATTTGAGTTCTGGAACTATTAGTCGAAGGACGAATAGGAATGGGATCGTCTTCATGGGCGTCTTTTTGGCGTAATCGATGTTTGACCGGGAAGTTTGGTCGAAGCTGGATAGGATAGAGCTGGTCGTGCGAAATGGTTGGAATGATCTCCGATGATAAATCGGCGCGACATATCATTCGGGCATTATTTCAATAATGTCATGATGGCAGAGATCGGTTATTAGTTTTGTGACTTTGTTTCCATCGAAGTCAGGGTGGTGATATTTCAAATTCCCAACTGTAATCCCCGGTTTTTCGATGATTGTTGTAATCAACATCATACTCTGTTCGCTGAGATTGATCTTGGTTCCATTTGCTATGATGTAGCGATTGGCAAGGCCGTGATGTGGTGTCTGCGTTGCAATTCGCAATGAAGTGCTGTCGCTTATTGCATCAATTTGCGTGTTGCCAAAAATGTCGATTGCAAGAGGCGTGTCGATTCGGGTTGCTCCAATGTATTCATCGATGAATTTGGCGTATGATTTTGGGTCCATTATCAAGGAGCTCAAGTCCTTGGTAAGTTCGTCCATTAATTCACTGTCCGGCCTCGGATCGACAAGTGCCTTTCTTGCAGATAAAAAATTTTGCATTTGAGCTACGATCCAGCTCAGATAATCGATCGCATACGCTGGAAAAGTCCCTAGAGCTAGATGAAACGTTCCACCGCCTAGCGGTAGCGGGTTGTGCCACCATCCGCGTGGAATGTACAAAACGTCGCCGGGCTCCAGGACGGTGTCCATATACACCGCCGAGGGGCAAGGATGTAGATGTTCATAGTCTCTGCTTTGTTGGGTGTAGAGAGGTAAGTCTAAAGACGGTTCATACAGAATCCAGCGCTTCCGTCCGATGATCTGTATGGCAAAGACATCGCGGGTATCCCAATGACAACGATATGAGTCCTTCGTCCCGAACGCCGCATATGCGCTACTTACAATCCGCCGTCCGGTGTACTGCGCGATGGCGCGTGAAAATTCATATATTCGCGGCTCATTGGTAATTTTATTCGCGATCAATGTCGCGCCTTTGCGCAGAAGGTCGTATACAACAGGCTTGACCAGCCGGTGTCGCAGCGTTCCGATATCCAGATAGCTCTCGACGTACTCGTGCTTTGGACGAATGCCGTTATATGAAATCTTGAAATCTTTCGAGTCGACATCGCATCTTGAAAAAATTTCGTTTACATCTCTCCAAGAAAAATTCTCGATCGAAGCTGCGCTCCTCATGAGGAGCGGCTGCTTTTCTTGATATTGATTTTTGAATAGGGAAGGTTCGATGCTGAATTGAATGCTCACGAAGTCTCCTTTCGGAAATTTTTATGTCGTGAAGCGTCATTAGTGTTAATGGTAGCTGCAGCCGGAATAATCCGTGCCCGCTGGTTCACGCCCGAATGTACCGCCACTCGCAGAGAACCCTGCACTCGCGGCCACTCCCATTCCAAAACCGACCGCGCCGCCGATCATACCGCCGACGGGGCCCCCGATCACGCCGCCGATGCCGAACCCCGCGACAGCGCCGGCCCAGCCAGTCGCCGCACTCATGGCGATATCACCTGCCCACGTGGCGCCGGAAACGAGATCCAATTCGTTGATGGTCAATTCTCTCATTTGATATTTACCCTCGAAATTATTTAGTTAAATTATTACGAATTGCTTTCTTAGTGTTGCGTAATTGATGATCATTTGCAAGCGGTTTATTTTGAGATATTCGCCTGGGGGCGTCGGGTTGCATTGATCTTGAGAAGCAACACTGCAAAGGCAACCGATACATTCGAAGGAGCGAAGCGGCATACTGCTCTCGATGCCGCGTTCAAGATTCGTACCGAGCGGCGTTCAGCGGTGAATTGTCGAGGTGAGGCGCGGCGGCGGGTCGAGCCGCTCAATGCGGCAACCGCACGTCGAACTTGAACGTCGCGAGCCGGGCGACGAGGATGAAGCCGGTCGCGAGCAGCACGCTGTACACCGAGTCGAACTGCAGCCACACGAGCAGCAGGTAGAACCAGCAGCCGACGAACGCGCAGGTCGCGTAGGGCCGCGAATCGCGCAGGATCAGCGGGATGTCGTTGCACAGCACGTCGCGGACGATCCCGCCGACCACGCCGGTAATCACGCCCATCATCACCGCGATGAAGCGCGGCATCTCGGCGTCGAGCGCGATCGCCGTGCCCGAGATGCTGAAGATGCCGAGCCCGATCGCATCGGCGATCAGCAGCAGCCGTTCGGCCGACAGCCGCGACAGCATCCGCAGAACGAACGGCGCGAACAGCGCGAGCACGAAGATCGCGATCACGTAGTCGTCGTGCACGACCCAGTAGAACGGCCGGCGCTCGAGCAGGATGTCGCGCAGCGTGCCGCCGCCGAATGCGGTCGCGAGCGCGACGACGAACGTGCCGACCGAGTCGAGGCGGTTCTTGCGCGCCTCGATGAACCCCGAAATCGCGAAGGCCAGCGTGGCGATCGCCTCCAGTACCGCGATCGCGAGCGTCAGCCTAGGATGCGGCACGCGGCCCCCGGTCGGTCGGCGCCGCGTGCGGCTGCAGCAGCACCAGCACCGCGCCCGCGCCGCCGTCGTGGCCGCGGGCCTCGCAGAATGCGATCACTTCTTCCTTCTGCACGAGCCATGCGCGCACCTTGCCCTTCAGCACGGGTTCCTTGCCGATCGAGCCGAGCCCCTTGCCGTGGATCACGCGCAGGCAGCGCAGCCCCTTCTTGCCGGCTTCGCGGATGAATTCGGCGAGCGCATCGCGCGCTTCGTCGCGCCGCATGCCGTGCAGATCGATCTGCGCCTGCACGATCCATGCGCCGCTCCTCAGCTTGCGCACCACCTCGCGGCTGATGCCGGGGCGGTGGTAGTACAGCGATTCGTCGCTGTCGAGCAGCGTCTCCGGATCGAATTCGTCGGACAGCGTCGCGTTCAGCACGGCTTCCTCGTCGCGCTGCGTCTGTTTCGGCACCGGGTCGGGCGGCATGCGGCCGGACGACGCGCGCGGCGGCGCGTTCAGCGGCCGGATCGCGCCGATTTCGTTGCGGAACAGGTTCGCGTCGGCTTCCGCCTTGCGCTCGGCCTTCGCGGCTTCGATGCGCGCGCGTTCGCGACGATCGGCTTCGCCTTGCAGCGACTTGCGCAATGCGCCGAGGCCCGCGAGACCCTGGCCCCGCAACGCGGCCGCATCGGGCGCGGGCGGCGGCGCCTCGGGCGCCGGGGTCACGGGACGGGCAGCGATCTTCCGCTTCGCGGGATCGCTCGGATGGGGCTGGTTCTTCGCCATGATTCGGTAACGGGGCAGGCGCGTTCGGGCGCGCGGGCACAAAAAAAGCCGCTGCGCGGCGGCAGCGGCTTTCCGGTCGAGCCCGCTTCGCGGCAGCGGACGCCATTGTAGCGTCCGGCGCGGCAGCGCTCCCGCCTTACTTCTTGTCGTGCAGGCTTTCGAGGTAGCGCTGCGCGTCGAGCGCGGCCATGCAGCCCGTGCCCGCGCTGGTGATCGCCTGGCGGTACACGTTGTCCTGCACGTCGCCCGCGGCGAACACGCCCGGCACGCTCGTCGACGTCGCGTTGCCTTGCAGGCCGCTCTTCGTCAGGATGTAGCCGTCCTTCATCTCCAACTGGCCCTGGAACAGGTCGGTGTTCGGCTTGTGGCCGATCGCGACGAACACGCCCTGCACGTGCAGGTCTTCCGTCGCGCCGGTCTTCACGTTCTTGATGCGCAGGCCCGTGACGCCCGATTCCTCGCCCGTCACCGCGTCGAGCACGTGATCCCACTTGATGTCGACGACGCCTTCCTTTTGCTTCTCCAGCAGGCGGTCGATCAGGATCGGCTCCGCGCGGAACTTGTCGCGGCGATGGATCACCGTGACCTTCTTCGCGATGCCGGTCAGGTAGAGCGCTTCCTCGACCGCCGTGTTGCCGCCGCCGATCACCGCGACTTCCTGGCCGCGATAGAAGAAGCCGTCGCAGGTCGCGCAGGCCGACACGCCCTTGCCCATGAACGCTTCCTCGGACGGCAGGCCGAGATACTGCGCCGACGCGCCGGTCGCGATGATCAGCGAGTCGCACGTGTATTCGCCCGAGTCGCCGATCAGGCGGATCGGCTGCTCGTGCAGCTTCGCGGTGTGGATGTGGTCGAAGACGATTTCGGTGTTGAAGCGCTCGGCATGCTCCTGGAAGCGCGCCATCAGTTCCGGGCCTTGCACGCCCTTCGCGTCCGCCGGCCAGTTTTCGACGTCGGTCGTGGTCATCAGCTGACCGCCCTGCGCGATGCCGGTGATCAGCACCGGCGACAGGTTGGCGCGTGCCGCGTAGACGGCGGCCGTGTAGCCGGCGGGGCCGGAACCGAGAATCAGGACTTTGGCGTGTTTGGGCGTGGACATGTGCGAATCCGTAAAAGGCGGCCGCGGCGGGCGGGGTAGGGCTCGCCGGACGGTCTGGGTTGACCGGGATGCCGTCATAGATGGGTATCAGACGCGCATTATAAAGGCCCCGTTGCTGCGCTGCCGAACGAGAGTTTCAATCGCGACGATAGTGTCTCGCGGGCGACCGGCGGCGCGGCAAGCAGGGCGGGGCGCCAGCGACGCCCCCCGGCACCGCCGCATCGGGCGGCCGCATTGCCGCAGTCGGGCGCGAGTGACGGGCCGGCGCGTGTCGGGCTCGCCCGCGCGGTATCCCGGTATCCGCTCGATGCGTGATCCCGGCCCTCTTATGTAACCGTCATTTACACTTGGCGGCGCGGTGCAGCGTTTACAATAAGCGCGATCGAACGACAGGCGGGCGCACGGCCCGTCCTCTTTATACGGATTCATGGCAAAAGCTCCTTATTCCGCCCAGGCACAGGCGTTGCCGCACCGGATGTCGAAGCTCCTCACGGAGATCCGCTGGATTCTCCAGGTCGCGCTCTGCGCCTTTCTGGTGATGGCCCTGCTGAGCTACAGCCGGCGCGATCCAAGCTGGACGCACGCCGCCCAGGTCGATCACATCTCGAACTGGGCCGGCCGCGTCGGCGCGTGGACGGCCGACATCATCCTGCTGCTGTTCGGCCTGTCGGCTTACTGGTTGATCGTGCCGCTCGGGCGGCGCATCGCCGTCAACTACCGCCGCATCACGCGCCACGACGCGATTCCCGACGAACCGGAGCGGCCGATCGGCTGGCTGACCGAAATCTTTGCGTTCGTGCTGGTCGTGCTCGCCTGCGACGGCATCGAGGCGCTGCGCATGTGGTCGCTGAAGGTGCAGTTGCCGCGTGCGCCGGGCGGCGTCGTCGGCGAGGCCGTCGCGGGTGCGATGTCGCATGCGTTCGGCTTCACGGGCGGCACGCTGTTGCTGCTGATCGCGCTCGCGATCGGCCTGTCGCTGTATTTCCGCTTCTCGTGGCTGTCGGTCGCCGAGCGGGTCGGCGGCGCGATCCTGTCCGCGGTCAACGTCGCGAAGCTGCGCCGCGAGGCCGAGCGCGACCGCAAGCTCGGCGAGGCCGCGGCGGTGCGGCGCGAAGGCAAGGTCGAGGAGGAGCGCGTGCGCATCGAGGATCACGAGCCCGTGACGATCGTGCCGCCGGTCGTCACGCCCGCGAAGTCCGAGCGCGTCGAGCGCGAGCGCCAGGTGCCGCTGTTCACCGACCTGCCGGGCGATTCGACGCTGCCGCCGGTGTCGCTGCTCGATCCCGCGCCGAAGACGCAGGAAGCGATTTCCGCCGATACGCTCGAGTTCACGTCGCGCCTGATCGAGAAGAAGCTGAAGGACTTCGGCGTCGAGGCGAGCGTCGTCGCCGCGTATCCGGGCCCGGTCGTCACGCGCTACGAGATCGAACCGGCCACCGGCGTGAAGGGCAGCCAGATCGTCAACCTCGCGAAGGATCTCGCGCGTTCGCTGTCGCTCGTGTCGATCCGCGTGGTCGAGACGATCCCCGGCAAGAACTACATGGCGCTCGAGCTGCCGAATCAGCGCCGCCAGACGGTGCACCTGTCCGAGATCATCGGCTCCGAGGTGTATGCGGCCGCGGCGTCGGCGCTGACGCTGAGCCTCGGCAAGGACATCGGCGGCAAGCCGGTGTGCGCGGATCTCGCGAAGATGCCGCATCTGCTGGTGGCCGGTACGACCGGTTCGGGCAAGTCGGTCGGGATCAACGCGATGATCCTGTCGCTGCTGTACAAGGCCACCGCCGAGCAGGTGCGCCTGATCCTGATCGATCCGAAGATGCTCGAAATGAGCGTCTACGAAGGCATTCCGCACTTGCTGTGCCCGGTCGTCACCGACATGCGCCAGGCCGGCCATGCGCTGAACTGGACGGTCGCGGAGATGGAGCGCCGCTACAAGCTGATGAGCAAGCTCGGCGTGCGCAACCTCGCGGGCTACAACAACAAGATCGACGACGCGGCGAAGCGCGAGGAGAAGATCCCGAACCCGTTCAGCCTGACGCCGGACGATCCCGAGCCGCTCGGCCGGCTGCCGAACATCGTCGTCGTGATCGACGAGCTGGCCGATCTGATGATGGTCGTCGGCAAGAAGGTCGAGGAGCTGATCGCGCGGATCGCGCAGAAGGCGCGTGCGGCCGGCATCCACCTGATCCTCGCGACGCAGCGGCCGTCGGTCGACGTGATCACCGGCCTGATCAAGGCGAACGTGCCGACGCGGATCGCGTTCCAGGTGTCGTCGAAGATCGACTCGCGCACGATTCTCGACCAGATGGGCGCCGAATCGCTGCTCGGGATGGGCGACATGCTGTACCTGCCGCCCGGTACCGGGCTGCCCGTGCGCGTGCACGGCGCGTTCGTCGCCGACGACGAAGTGCACCGCGTCGTCGAGAAGCTCAAGGAGCAGGGCGAGCCGAACTACGTCGAGGGTCTGCTCGAAGGCGGCACCGCCGACGGCGACGAGGGCTCGGCCGGCGCGGGAACCGGCGAAGGCGGCGGCGAGTCTGATCCGCTGTACGACCAGGCGGTCGAGATCGTCATCAAGAACCGCCGCGCGTCGATCTCGCTCGTGCAGCGTCATCTGCGGATCGGCTACAACCGCGCGGCGCGGTTGCTCGAGCAGATGGAACAGTCGGGGCTCGTGTCGGCGATGTCGTCGAGCGGCAACCGCGAAATTCTTGTGCCGGCGCGCGATGCGGAATGAGTCCGCGGCGCCGGCCACCCAGGGAGAAAACCGCAATATGCAGCAACATTCGTTCGCCATGTCTCTTCGTTCGACGCGGCGCTGGCTCGGTGCGGCGCTCGCCGGCGCCTCGCTGATGCTCGCGGCGACGCACGCGTTCGCGGGCGGCACCGAGCAACTGAAGGCCTTCGTGTCGCAGGTGCGTTCGGCCAAGGGCGATTTCACGCAGCAGATCGTCAAGGCGCCGGCCAAGGGCGCGAGCGCCGCGCAGGCCGCGCCGAAGCCCACCGACAATTCGAGCGGCACGTTCGTGTTCTCGCGTCCGGGCAAATTCATCTGGACGTATCAGAAGCCGTACCAGCAGGTGCTGCAGGCCGACGGCGACAAGCTGTACGTGTACGACCGCGACCTGAACCAGGTCACCGAGCGCAAGCTGAACGGCGCGCTGGGCGCGAGCCCGGCCGCGATCCTGTTCGGCAGCAACGATCTCGACAAGAACTACACGCTGCGCGACGCCGGCGAGAAGGGCGGCATCGAGTGGCTCGAGATGCTGCCGAAGGCGCAGGACACGCAGTTCCAGCGGATCGGCATCGGCTTCCGCAACGGCACGCTCGCCGCGATGGAGTTGCACGACGTGTTCGGCAACGTGACGCTGCTGACCTTCACGAACATCCAGACGAACCCGCCGCTGAAGGGCGATACATTCAAGTTCGTCGTGCCGAAGGGCGCGGACGTGATCAACGGCTGACGTTCGTTGCGTCGTTTTCCCGACACGGGCCTGCCGGCGACGGCAGGCCCGTGTTGTTTTCAGGCGCGGTTACCGGGCGCGGCGCATGGCGTCCGTACTCTGTGCGGGTACGGAGTACCGGCGCCAGGCGCCATCACTGCCCACCACGCGCGGCGGCATGGTCGCGCGGCTGTCATAATGTCAGGTCCGGCGGCCGGTTCGGCCGCCATCGTTTGATCTGGAGCGAGGGTTCATGTCCGACCTGTTTCAAGTCGAGCCGCGCCGGCCGCTCGCCGAGGCGCTGCGGCCGAAAACGCTCGCCGAGGTGATCGGCCAGACGCATTTGCTGGGCGAAGGCAAGCCGCTGCGGCTCGCGTTCGAATCGGGCAAGCCGCATTCGATGATCCTGTGGGGGCCGCCCGGCGTCGGCAAGACGACGCTCGCGCGGCTCACCGCGCTCGCGTTCGACTGCGAGTTCATCGCGCTGTCCGCGGTGCTCGGCGGCGTGAAGGACATCCGCGAGTCGATGGAGCAGGCGAAGGACACGCTGAACCGCACCGGGCGCCACACGATCCTGTTCGTCGACGAGATCCACCGTTTCAACAAGGGGCAGCAGGATGCGCTGCTGCCGTTCGTCGAGTCGGGCCTCGTGACCTTCATCGGCGCGACGACCGAAAACCCGAGTTTCGAGGTCAATTCGGCGTTGCTGTCGCGTGCGCAGGTGTACGTGCTGAAGTCGCTGAACGACGACGAGATGCGCCAGTTGCTGAAGCGGGCGCAGGACATCGCGCTCGACGGCCTCGCGTTCGACGACAAGGCGATCGATACGCTGGTCGGCTACGCGGACGGCGACGCGCGCCGCTTCCTGAACCTGCTCGAACAGGCGCAGACGGCGGCGGCGTCGGCCGGGGTGGCGACGATCGATGCGGATTTCGTCGGCAGCGCGATGACGCTGAACGCACGGCGCTTCGACAAGGGCGGCGACAACTTCTACGACCAGATTTCGGCGCTGCACAAGTCGGTGCGCGGCTCGAGCCCGGACGGCGCGCTGTACTGGTTCTGCCGGATGCTCGACGGCGGCGCGGATCCGAAGTATCTCGCGCGGCGCATCGTGCGGATGGCATGGGAAGACATCGGCCTGGCCGATCCGCGTGCGTTGCAGGTGGCGAACGACGCCGCCGAAACCTACGAGCGGCTCGGCTCGCCGGAAGGCGAGCTCGCGCTCGGGCAGGCCGTGATCTATCTCGCGTGCGCGGCGAAGAGCAACGCCGGCTACAACGCGTTCAACCAGGCGATGGCGTTCGTGAAGCAGGACAAGTCGCGCGAGGTGCCCGTGCACCTGCGCAACGCGCCGACCAAGCTGATGAAGGAGCTCGGCTACGGTCACGCTTATCGCTACGCGCACGACGAACCGAACGCGTACGCGGCCGGCGAGACGTACCTGCCGGACGGGATGCGCGAGCCGCGCTGGTATCAACCGGTGCCGCGCGGGCTCGAATCGAAGATCGCCGACAAGCTTGCATGGCTGCGCGAGCTCGATCGCGAGGCCGGCAAGAAGGACTGACGGCGCCGCGCGGGCCGCTCCGGCCTGCGCCGCCGCGGAGGCGTCAGCGCTTGTTGCGGCCCGGCGGCTGTTTCTTCCAGTATTCGAACGGCTCTTCGTGGCATTCGATGTCGAGTTCGGCGACCCGCGCATGCAGGCGTTCCTGCGCGTCGGCGATCGCGAGGTTGTAGATCGCCGGCGCGATTTCCTGGACGAAGAAATGCAGCAGCGCGCCGGCCTGGATGTTGCCGATCGGCTCGTCCATGTTTTCTGTGAAATAACGTTGCAGCGACGCGATCGCGCGGTCGCGTAGATCCTTGTCGAGTTCGATGGTCATCGGATTCCTTGGGGCTGTGACGCGAAGCCGGCGCTTCGCCTGATTCGGTTGCCATGCGCCGGCGCGGGCGTGTCGCGATCCGTCATCGCGAGGCGCGCGGCCATTCGCCGGCCACTGGTGCGGCCGACCGCCAATGCGATACTGCCATGGCCGCCCATTTGCGGCATCGTCCGTCCGGCCAATGCCGTGGCGGCCGCGGGGTGCGTTAGAATTCCCGTCTTACACAACGATTTTTCCAAGTCCTCCCATGCTCGACATCCAGTTGCTGCGCAAAGACCTCGACGGCGTCGCCAAGCGCCTCGCCGATCGCGGCTACACCCTCGACGTCGCCGCGTTCTCCGCCCTCGAGGCGGAACGCCGCGCGATCCAGACCCACACCGAAGAGCTTCAGGCGCGCCGCAACAGCCTGTCGAAGCAGATCGGTGCGATGAAGGGGAAGGGCGAGGACACGTCGGCCGTGATGGCCGAGGTCGGCGGGATCGGCGACGACATGAAGGCGTCGGAAGCCAAGCTCGGCGAGATCCAGGCGCGCCTGTCCGACCTGATGCTGGGCATGCCGAACGTCGCGCACGAAAGCGTGCCGGTCGGCAAGGACGAAGCCGACAACGTCGAGGTGCGCCGCTGGGGTACGCCGCGCCAGTTCGACTTCGAGGTGAAGGATCACGTCGACGTCGGCACGCCGCTCGGTCTCGATTTCGAGACCGGCGCGAAGCTCGCCGGCGCGCGCTTCACGATGCTGCGCGGCCCGATCGCGCGCCTGCACCGCGCGCTCGCGCAGTTCATGATCGACACGCACACGCAGCAGCACGGCTATACCGAAACGTATACGCCGTACATCGTGAATCCCGAGATCCTGTACGGCACGGGCCAGTTGCCGAAGTTCGCGGACGACATGTTCCGCGTCGAGAAGGGCGGCGCGGAAAACACGGTCACGCAATACCTGATCTCCACGTCCGAGATTTCGCTGACGAACACCGTGCGCGAGTCGATCGTCGACGCATCCGCGCTGCCGATCAAGCTCACCGCGCATTCCCCGTGCTTCCGCTCGGAAGCCGGTTCGTACGGCCGCGACACGCGCGGGATGATCCGTCAGCACCAGTTCGACAAGGTCGAGATGGTGCAGGTCGTCGCGCCGGAAACGTCGTACGCGGCGCTCGACGAGATGGTCGGCCACGCGGAGGCGATCCTGCAGAAGCTCGGCCTGCCGTACCGCGTGATCACGCTGTGCACGGGCGACATGGGCTTTTCGGCCGCGAAGACGTTCGACCTCGAGGTGTGGCTGCCCGCGCAGAACACCTATCGCGAGATATCGAGCTGCTCGAATACCGAGGCGTTCCAGGCGCGCCGGATGCAGGCGCGGTTCCGCAACGCGCAAGGCAAGCCGGAGCTCGTGCACACGCTGAACGGTTCGGGCCTGGCGGTCGGCCGCACGCTCGTCGCGGTGCTGGAGAACTACCAGAACGCGGACGGCTCGGTCACGGTGCCGGAAGTGCTGCGTCCGTACATGGGCGGCATGGAGCGCATCGACGCGCCGGCACAGGCGTCGTAACGCGGGCCTTCCGAAGCCCCGCAAAAAAATTTGCAGAAGGGGCTTGTCAGCCAAGAAAAGATCGTTTTATAATCTTTTCTTTCGCGGAAACGACCAACCGCGAAATGCAGTAAGGAAGGAGAGGTGGCAGAGTGGTCGAATGTACCTGACTCGAAATCAGGCGTACGGTTTCCCCGTACCGTGGGTTCGAATCCCACCCTCTCCGCCAAAATACGAAGCCCCTTGATCCGGAAGGATCAAGGGGTTTTTCGTTTTTGGTCGCCGGTGCAATGTGTAGCTCGTCATCGTGCGCCGCTGGATGACGCCGCGGGACAGTCGCGCCACGGCACCGTACGCGCCGTTCGACCTGACCGGTCCGCGCGGTACCCGGCCTTCACCGCTTTCCTCAGCTTTAAACCTTCGATGTCCGCGCCGTTAACACGGTACCGCGGCCGGCACCCATGCCGCCCGCCATCGTTCCACGTCGACTCAAGGTTCCATGAAGCTGAGCTACAAGATTCCTCTCGCATTTGCCGTCGCGCTGTCACTGATGTTCTGCGGCGCGCTATATGGCATCCACATCCTCAACCGGTCGATCGATACGTTTGCCGAAGACGTGCAGACGAACGTCGGCAACGAACGGCTCGTGTCGGCCTCGCTCGTGCAATTCAAGCTGCAGGTGCAGGAATGGAAGGACACGCTGTTGCGCGGCAAGCAGCCCGAGAAGCTCGAGCGCTACTGGCAGGCATTCCAGACGCGCGAACGCGCGGTCGATTCGCTCGCCGCGCAGCTCGTCCGGCGGTTGCCGGCCGGCGAGAGCCGCTCGCTCGTCGAGCAGTTCATGCGCGAGCACGCGACGATGGGTGACGGCTACCGGCGTGGCTTCGACGCGTTCAAGGCAGCCGGTTTCGACCCGTCGGCCGGCGACGCCGCCGTCGCGGGCGTCGACCGCGAGCCCGCTGCGCTGCTTGAGCGGGCGGCACGGACGATCGCCGCCGAGAGTGCCGCCGTGTCGGCGAAGGCGAGCCGCGACGCGCAGCGGGCGACCGCCGTGAGCCTCGTGCTGATGCTGATTGTGCTCGGCGTCGCGATGGTCGGGGCGTTCCTGTTCAGTCGCGCGATCCTGCGCCCGCTCGATCGCGCAGTGGCGTGTGCCCAGGCCGTCGCCGGCGGCGACCTGACCCGCGACGTCGATGCGAGCGGCCGAGACGAGATCGCCCATCTGCTGCGGGCATTGCAGACGATGCAGACCAGCCTGTCTCGCGTCGTGCTCGAAGTGCGCACGCATGCCGAGGCCGTCGCAACCGCGAGCGCGCAGATCGCCTCCGGCAATCACGACCTGTCGTCGCGGACCGAATCGCAGGCCGCGTCGCTCGAGGAGACAGCCGCGAGCATGGCGCAGTTGACCGGCATCGTGCGTCAGTCGGCCGAGCACGCGCAACATGCGGCGCAACTGGCGCACGATGCATCGAACATCGCGTCGACCGGCGGCGGCGTGATGACGGACGCCGTCCACACGATGAACGGCATTGCCGATAGCGCGACGAAAGTCGGCGAAATCATCGCGGTGATCGACGGCATCGCCTTCCAGACCAACATCCTTGCGCTGAACGCTGCGGTCGAAGCCGCGCGCGCCGGCGAGCAGGGGCGCGGCTTCGCCGTCGTCGCGGCGGAGGTGCGCACGCTCGCGCAGCGCAGCGCGTCGGCCGCGAAGGAGATCAAGGGACTCATCGAACAATCGACTCGGCGGGTCGACGAGGGTGCCGTGCTGATCGGCCGTGCGGGGGAATCGATTCACGAGATCGTGGACGCAGTGCAGCGCGTCACGACGATCGTCGGGGAAATCTCGTCCGCGTCGCAAGAGCAGAGCGGCGGCATCGATCAGGTGAACGTCGCGGTCACGCAGATGGACGAGGCGACCCAGCGCAACGCGGCGCTCGTCGAGCAGGCCGCGGCCGCGACTCACGCACTGGCCGAGCAGGCGAGCGCACTGCGGCACGCGGTGGCCGTGTTCAGGCTGCCGGAGATGGCGTGACGGCAGGGCGCTCGCGCCGGCCGCGGCGCGCCATGCGCGCCGCCTTTCGCCGGCCCTCGCCGAGCATCACGCCGCCGCCGGATACTGCGCCAGCACCCTGTCGCGGATCGACGGCTTGATGTTCGAGTGCGCCATGTCGCCGCGATAGTGCGCGACCACGCGCGGGTTCATCACGCGATACCAGAGCGGCGGTACGTACGCGAGCAGGATCATCGTCGCGTAGCCGGCCGGCAACTGCGGCGCATCGTCGAAGTGGCGCAGCGCCTGGTACGAGCGCGTCGGATTCGCGTGATGGTCGGCGTGTCGCTGCAACTGGTACAGGAACAGGTTCGTGACGACGTGATTGCTGTTCCACGAATGCTGCGGCGTGCAGCGTTCGTAGCGGCCGCTCGGCAGTTTGCGACGACCGAGCCCGTAGTGTTCGACGTAGTTCACGACTTCGAGCAGCGACGCGCCGTAGACGGCCTGGATCACGAGGAACGGGATCGCGATCTTGCCGGCTATCGCGATTGCGATGCCCCACACGACCGCGGTCATCGCCCACGCGTGCAGCACTTCGTTGCGCCAGGTCCACGGCGAATGCCCGAGCCGTTCGAGGCGGGCCTTTTCGAGCCGCCACGCGGAGCGGATGCTGCCGGTCACCGTGCGCGGCAGGAATGCCCAGAACGACTCGCCGTAGCGCGCGCTCGCCGGATCCTCGGCCGTCGCGACGCGCACGTGATGGCCGCGATTGTGCTCGACGTAGAAGTGGCCGTAAGCAACCGGCGCGAGCGTGATCTTCGCGAGCCAGCGTTCGAAGCGGTCGGTCTTGTGTCCGAGCTCGTGCGCGGTATTGATCGAGATGCCCGTCGCGGCGCCGAGCGACAGCGCGAAGCCGACGTAGTCGTACCACGCGAGCGCATGCGTGCCGACGATCCGCACGCACATGAAGAACGCGACGTATTCGACGAAAGTCGCGAGATAGACGATGTACCGGTAATAGCGCTCGCGTTCGAGATGGGGCACGACGACTTCGGGCGGATTGTCGCGATCGTCGCCGATCAGCGTGTCGAGGATCGGGATCACGCCGAACGCGAACAGCGGGCCGAACCACCAGAACACATGAAGGCCCGTCGACAGCGCGAGCTGCGCGGCGAGGATCGGCAGCGTGATCGTCAACGCGCCGAGCAGCCACAGGTAACGCTTGCCATCCGACCAGCCCGAAGCCGGTCCGTCGGTCATTGCCATTGTCTCCCTCCAGTCGGCCGACCCGCGGGCGGCCGCAACATCGTTCGAATCCTCGTGGGCCGCGACGCGCGCGGCAGCCGCCGGATCGCCGTCCGGTTCTGCCTGTTATACGACCGGTGCGCGCGCTTGCCAAACTCCGACGCTAGGCGTGTCGCTCCAAACGACGGGGTGCGTGCGACGTGCGCCGGGGAGGGCCCGACGCGCGCCGATTGAAACATGCCGACGACGGCGGATCGGCCCGCGGCGGCGATGTGTTCGTCGGATGAATGACTCCGCGGGCGGCACGCACCGGCCGGTACGACGCGGTTACAACAAATGTTGCGTTGCAATACGGAAGTCGGCGAAGGAGGGGCGCAGCGGGCTTTTCGTTCGCTTATATTACGTAGCATTACGGTCGCGGCAATGCGACCCAACGCGGCTCGCAACCGGACGACCGCGCGTCGCAAGGAGAACGACGCGAAGCGTCGGATCGCGAGATCGCACGCGCCATCGGCCGGCTTGCGCCGATGCTGCACCTGCACACCGAGCGGCGCATATTGCCGCGGATGACGTCTGCCGCCTTTCGATCCGCGCCGCCATTTGAAAATTACGATTTGACTCATGCCCCGCTTTCGGTTGAAGCTACTAGCTTGCTGTCCGAAGGGGGCTGTGCCTGCATGAGTTCGACCTTGACCGTTCGTCGTATCGCTGCCGATCAGGGCGGCGTGTATCGCGAACTCCGCGCCGCGTCGCTGCGTGAGCCCTACGCACCCGGCGAAGCGCCGGAGGCCGAATTGCTGACCGTCGAAACGGACGAGGCGTCGGCGATTGCCGCGCAGCGCGCCGTGTCCGACGAGTCGACGACTTTCCTGCTGTACACCGAAGGCCACCCGGCCGGCATGATCGGCGCGTATTTCGACAACACCCCCGAGCGGCGCGCGTTCGTCAGCGAATTGTGGGTCGCGCATGCGGTGCGTCACCTGCGCGGCGGCGTGCTGCTGCTGGAGACGGCCACCGCATGGCTCGCCGAGCGCGGCGCCACCGACGTCTACGCGTGGATCGCCGATGCGAACCGCAACGCGATCCGCTTCTACGAGCGTGCCGGCTTCGGCAACACCGGCGAACACGCGCCGATCGCACGGATGCCCGGCGCGATGAAATCGCTGTTCGTGTCGCAGGTGAAGCACTGACGCGACCTCAAAAAGGCCACCGCGTGGCGCGATGACAGCCCGGTCGCCCACCGGCCCGCCCGCTGGCCGGTGGCGCGTCCGCCCGGCTCGCCGCCACGCCTCGTCCCAAAAATAATGGCCGCACGCGTGGACGCCTGTAAAATACGCAAAAAATTTTTGCAGAGTGTCCATGTCGCTTAAAAAATCGCCATTCTTCGAGCTGCGCAGCGGATCGGTCGATACGTTGCTGTTCACCGTGAAGACGACCGATCTCGATGCGTTGCGTACCGAACTGGTCAAGCGCTTCGAAGCGACTCCCGAGTTTTTCGCCGACGATGTCGTCGCGATCGACGTCCGCCGCCTGGCTGACGGCGAACGCGTCGCGCTCGCGGACATCCGGCAGATGCTGAACGACGTGCGGATGCGTCCGGTGGGCGTCGTCGCACTGGCAACGCAGGGCTGGGCGGGGGAAGCCGGCCTGCCGTTGCTGGAGGCGCGCGATCGCCGCGCGCCGGCCGCGAAACCTGCCGACGAAGCGGAACCGGCGGCCGTGCCAGCCGCCGAGACCGCCGCCGCTGCGGCAACCGCAGCGGCGCCCGAACAGTCGTCGGAGCCCGCGCCGACGCTCTCGCAGGCCGGCGGCCAGACGCTGGTGATCGACCGGCCGCTGCGTTCGGGGCAGCAGATTTACGCGAAAGGAGACCTCGTGGTGCTCGCGCCGGTCAGTCACGGCGCGGAAATCATCGCGGAAGGCAATATCCACATCTACGCGCCGTTGCGCGGCCGCGCGCTCGCGGGCGTGCACGGCAATCACGACGCGCGCATTTTCTGCACGTGTCTCGAACCGGAACTGATTTCGATCGCGGGTATCTATCGAACGACCGAGAACCCGCTGCCCGCCGACGTACTGGGCAAATCGGTGCAGATCCGGCTCGAAGAGGAAAAACTGATGATCGAACCGCTGCGCCTGACGTGATTCACGCGGTGCGCTCCGGATCGATCGGCTCTCATTGACGAACACAGGGTATTGGGTAAATGGCAAAAATCATCGTGGTGACCTCGGGCAAGGGCGGCGTGGGCAAGACGACGACGAGCGCGAGCTTCGCGTCGGGCCTCGCGCTGCGCGGCCACAAGACGGCCGTGATCGACTTCGACGTCGGCCTGCGCAACCTCGATCTCATCATGGGCTGCGAGCGTCGCGTCGTGTACGACCTCGTGAACGTGATCCAGGGCGAAGCGAACCTGAACCAGGCGCTGATCAAGGACAAGAAGTGCGAGAACCTGTTCATCCTGCCGGCGTCGCAGACGCGCGACAAGGATGCGCTGACGCGCGACGGCGTCGAGAAGGTGCTGAACGACCTCGTCGCGATGGATTTCGAATACATCGTCTGCGATTCGCCGGCCGGTATCGAGGCGGGCGCGCTGCACGCGATGTACTTCGCGGACGAAGCGCTGATCGTCACGAACCCGGAAGTGTCGTCGGTACGCGACTCGGATCGCATTCTCGGCATCCTGTCGTCGAAGACGAAGCGCGCGACCGAAGGCAAGGAGCCGATCAAGGAACACCTGCTGATCACGCGTTACAGCCCGAAGCGCGTGAGCGAGGGCGAGATGCTGTCGCTCGAGGACATCAGCGAGATCCTGCGCATCAAGCTGATCGGCGTGGTGCCCGAGTCGGAGGCCGTGCTGCACGCATCGAACCAGGGTCTGCCGGCCGTGCACATCGACGGCACCGACGTCGCGGAAGCGTACAAGGACGTCGTCGCGCGCTTTCTCGGCGAGGACAAGCCGCTGCGCTTCACCGATTACCAGAAGCCGGGCCTGCTGCAGCGCCTCTTCGGCAGCAAGTAACGGAGGCCGCCCATGTCCATCCTTTCGTTTCTCCTCGGCGAGAAGAAGAAGTCCGCATCGGTCGCGAAGGAGCGCCTGCAGCTCATCATCGCGCACGAGCGCGTCGGCGGCCGGCCGCCGGCCGATTATCTGCCGGCGCTGCAGAAAGAGCTCGTCGCGGTCATCTCGAAGTACGTTCATATTTCCGACGATGACATTCGCGTGAGCCTCGAGCGCCAGGACGATCTCGAAGTCCTCGAAGTGAAGATCGAGATCCCGCAAGCCTGACGCTTGCGCGTGTCCTTCCGCACGGCGGCGCCCGCCGCCGTGCGCGTCTTACGCCCTGTTGCACTTTCGGGCACGCCGTAACACGGCGCCTGTCGGCCGCAATCGACCCTCCCGCATTGAACGAATACGCTCGCGTCACTTGTTCAACCCGGAGGTTGTGATGGCCGTTTCTACCGTTTCACGTCGTATCGTTTCGCTCGCGCTGTTCGCCGCGGGCCTGTCAGCCGTCGTCGCACCGCTTGCCGCGCAGGCGGACGAGATTCTCGTCGGTGCGCCCGTGATCGCGCCGCAGGGGCGCATGGTCATCGCGGAGCCGGTCGCCGTGCGCACCGAGGAAGTCGTCGTCGTCGCGCCGAATGCGCCGCCGCCCGTGCGCTACGAGGTCGTACCGGCCACGCGCGTGGGCTACGTGTGGGAGCGCGGGCACTGGCACTGGGATCATGGCCGCTACGTATGGATCGGCGGCCACTGGGAAGCCGAGCGCGTGGGCATGCAATGGGTGCCGGGGCATTGGGACCAGCGCGGCCCGAACTGGTTCTGGACGCGCGGCCACTGGGCTTGACGGAGGCGCGCGATGAAAAGAACCGCAATCGCCATCGTGCTCGTCGCGATCACGCTGGCCGGATGCATCGTCGTGCCGGCGCGGCCGGTCTACTACCGGCCGGCGCCCGTCGTGATCTACTGAGCGTCGCGCGGGCCGTGCCGCTGCGCCGAACCGTTTGCGTCGGTCGCAGCCGGCCCGTCATCGTGCGGCGCCGGTGCATGCGCAGCCCTGTCGGCTGCTGCTGCGGTGGCCGGCTCGTTGCCGCCTTCGTCGCGCAGCGTGTCGAGCGGATCGGCGGGGGCGGCGTTTGCGTCCTGGGGTTCGGTCACGTCGGTCACGTTGCTCGCAGCGGCCGCTGCGGTTGCCGCAGCCGGCGCGGCCGCCGCGACCGGCGGCGCGAGATAGCGCTGCGCGAGCGTTTCGTAGAGCGGCGGCGCGAAAAAGCGCGAGACCCGGCTCGATACCAGTGCGGTCGCCATCAGCGAAATCACCAGCGCATGACCGTTGATCATTTCCATCACGATCACGAACGACGTGATCGGCGACTGCGTGACGGCGGCCAGATAACCGACCATCGCGAGCGCGATCAGCATCGGCAGGCTCATGTGGGTGAACACGGCATGCAGCAGATTGCCGAAGCCGGCGCCGATCGACAGCGACGGCGCGAAGATCCCGCCCGGAATGCCCGGCAGGTACGACGCGACCATCGACACCATCTTCAGGAACGGATAGAACACCGACAACTGCTGGCTGCCGTCGAGCAGGCCGCGCGCCTCGGCGTAGCCGCTGCCGAACGTCGTGCCGCCCGATACGAGGCCCACGACGGCGATCGCGAAGCCGCACAGTGCGGCGAACGCGACCGGCCGCTCGCGATACAGGCTCAGCAGTTGCGCGGGCAGCCAGCGCCCCGTATTGAGCAGCAGCCAGCAGAACAGCCCGCCCGCGATGCCCGTCACGATCGCGGTGACCAGCACCGCGACCGCCAGCAGCTTCGGGAAATGGAGACCGGTGTCGATCGTGCCGAAATACGTGTAGTTGCCGTTCAGGCCGAGCGCGACGACGCCGGCGAGGATGATCGCGGTGATCAGTACGCCGCTGGCGCGCGCGGAGAAGCTGCGGGTCAGCTCCTCGATCGCGAACACGATCCCGGCGAGCGGCGTATTGAACGCGGCCGACAGCCCGGCCGCCGCGCCGGCCAGCACCAGCTGGCGTTCGATCTGCGCGTTCGAGCGCGGGTAGAAGCGCCGCAGGTTGAACATCAGCGCTGCGCCGACCTGCACCGTCGGCCCTTCGCGGCCGATCGTGAAGCCGCCGAGGATACCGAGGAGCGAGATCAGCACCTTGCCGAACAGGATGCGCAGCGTCAGCAGCCGGGCGCCGAATGCGCTCGGGCGCGCATGCAGCGTCGCGATCACCTGCGGGATGCCGCTGCCCTCGGCGCCGCGGAAGAAACGGCGCGTGATCCATACCGACATCGCGGCGATCGCCGGCGTCAGCAGCAGCGGCAGCCAGACGGCGTGATCGCGCATCGTGCGGAAAGTCTCGTAGCCCCAGTCGATCAACCGGGCGTACAGTACGGCGGCGAGGCCGACGACGATCGCGCCGAGCCAGAAAACACCGTATTGACGCCAGATTCGCAGCGAGCGGCGGGTGAGGGCGGGGAACAGCGAGGGAAGGGCGGGGCGCGGCATTGGCTCGGGCCGGAGGCAAAGAGTGAATTATAAAAAGAACCCGATGCCAGCGGGGGCGACAAACGCCTGCGAGGCGCGACAAAAATTCACAAAGGAGATGCAATTTGTTGCAAATGTAATGCGGGCGTAATGTTTGCGCACAGAAACCGTCGTTAGCATGCCGAATGGCCAGTCAGGAATTCCCGTACATCGTGAAACGCATCCTCATCGTGAAAGTGACGTCGCTCGGTGACGTCGTCCAGACGCTGCCCGTCGTCGCCGACCTGCATCGCGCCTTCCCCGGCGTGACGGTCGACTGGGCCGTGGACGAATCGTGCGCGGAGGTCGTGCGTTGGCATCCGGGCGTGAGCGCCGTGCTGTGCGCGCCGCTGCGCCGCTTCAAGAAAATGCGCAACGTCGCCGACCTGAAGGCGATCTCCGCTTCGATCGGTGCGTTGCGTGCGCATCGGTACGACGCCGCCATCGATCTGCACGGCGTCTACAAGAGCGCGATCATTTCGTCGCTGGCGCGTGCCGCGCGCCGCGTCGGCTACCAGACGCAGGATCTCGGCGAAACGGGCGCGCGCTTCGCGTATTCGCACCGTTTCGGTCCGCGGCCGGACTGCGATGCATGGCACGGGATGCGCGTGAGTGCCGGCGAAGCGCTCGGCTATGTGCCCGAAGGGCCTGCCACGTACGGCATCGTCGCACCGCAGGATGCGAGCCTGCCGGCCGCCGTGACCGACGGCGGGCCGTTCATGTTGCTGTTCCATGCAACGTCCAATCCCGACAAGAAATGGCCGGCCGAGCATTGGGCCGCGCTTGCCACGCAGATGATGGCGCGCGGCGTGCGCGTGCTGTTGCCGTGGGGATCGGCGGCCGAGCACGACGATGCGCGGGATATCGCCGCCCGTGCGCCGGGTGCGATCGTGTTACCGGCGATGACGGTGCGCGAGCTCGGCGCGGCGCTTGGCCGGGCTGCGCTCGTGGTGGGGGTCGATACGGGGTTCGTGCACATGGCGCATGCCCTGCAGCGGCCGACCGTGATGATTTTCGTCGCGACGTCGCGTCACCATTGCGGCATCGGCGGCGCGCCGAATGCGCTGTCGATCGGCGAGCCGGGCGCGATGCCGACCGTCGGCGAGGCGCTGGACGCGATCGATACGGTGTGCCCGGCCTACGGCGCGTTGCGCGCGCGGCTGTCCGCCTGACGCGGCGCGGCGGCCGCGATCAGGCCAGCAACATCTCGACCGTGACGACGGCGGCAATGGCTGCCAGATTCGCCAGCAGCGCCTCGAACACGAGGCCGCGCCAGGTCTTCGGCCGGAACCGCAGCGCGAGCAGCAGCGCGCCACCCAGCGCGAGTGCGAGGATCAGGATCAGATCGGCATTGGCGAGGCGGATGTTCATGGCGGCGGCTCCTGTCGGGGCGGGATCACCGGGCGCGTAACGCCGCGCCCAGGATCGAGTATAGAGCGCGCTCGCCGCCGTACAACCCGGGTCGCCCCGGAGGGTCAGACGAGCGACGCGTCTCGCGTTTCGCGCATCAGCAGTACGCCGATCAGGCTGATCGCCGCCGCCACCGACACATAACCGCCGACCCACGACAGCCCGCCATGCGCAGCCAGCAGTTGCGCGATATACGGTGCGATCGATGCGCCGAGAATCCCGCCGAGGTTGTACGCGACGCCCGCGCCCGTATAGCGGACGTTGGTCGGGAACAATTCCGGCAGCAGCGCGCCCATCGGGGCGAACGTCACGCCCATCAGAAACAGCTCGATCGTCAGGAACAGCGCGACGAGCGGCATCGAGCCGCTGCCGAGCAGCGGCGCCATCGCGAATCCCGACAGCAGCGCCGCGATCGCGCCGACGACCAGCACCGGCTTGCGCCCGAAGCGGTCCGACGCCCATGCGGACAGCGGCGTCGCGAGGCCCATGAAGACGACCGCGAAGCAGAGCAGGCCGAGGAAGCTCTGGCGCGGAATGTGCAGCGTCGACACGCCGTACGACAGCGAGAACACCGTCGAGATGTAGAACAGCGTGTAGCAGACGACCATCGCGAGCGCGCCGAGCAGCGTCGGCTGCCAGTGCTGCGTGACGAGCGTCGCGACCGGCACGCGCACCCGCTCGTTGCGGTCGAGTGCGGCCTGGAACGCGGGCGTTTCGGCGATCTTGAGTCGCACGTACAGGCCGAGCGCGACGAGCACCGCGCTGACGAGGAACGGGATGCGCCAGCCCCAACTGCGGAACTGCGCGTCGGACAACGACAGCGCGAGCGCGAAGAACAGCCCGTTCGACATCAGGAAGCCGACCGACGGCCCCAGTTGCGGGAACATCCCGAACCAGCCGCGCTTGCCCTGCGGCGCGTGCTCGGTCGCGAGCAGCGCCGCACCGCCCCATTCGCCGCCGAGGCCGATCCCCTGGCCGAAGCGCAGTACGCACAGCAGTACTGGCGCGAGCGCGCCGATCGCGTCGTAGCCGGGCACGAAGCCGATCGCGGTGGTGGACACGCCCATCACGAGCAGCGATGCGACGAGCGTCGACTTGCGGCCGATGCGGTCGCCGAAGTGCCCGAACAGGAACGAGCCGATCGGGCGCGCGATGAACGCGATGCCGAACGTGACGAACGCGGACAGCGCCTGGGCGGTCGCCGAACCGTGCGGGAAGAAGACGGGGCCGATGACCAGGGCGGCGGCCGTCGCGTACACGTAGAAATCGTAGAACTCGATCGCGGTGCCGATGAAGCTCGCGAACACGATGCGCCGGTGGCTGACGGCGCCGGCCGAACCGGTTGCGTGTGCAACGGCCGGGGGGGATGCGGACATGGATGTCTCCGTTTTGTCGTTGGGGCGGTCGGCCGAGCATGCACTCGGGCAGGCGACTGCCTGCCGGGAGCAGCCGGGCAGAGGATGATGCGGATGACGCGGTGGCGGCGTGGACGCGCGCCGTGGCGCGGACGTCACCCGCCGGTCGACGATGGAGACGGGTACGTCGCCGCCCGGTGCCGGCGTGGTCGGCTCGCTTGCCGGGTGGGGCGCGCGAACGCACGCGCGGCGTGATGGCCGCGCGAGTGCGGAAAATTATAGCCAGCGCCGCCGCTCACCCGCAATCGGGTCGCGGCGGCGCGTCAATCGATCGATTGCGCCTGCGCGGACGCGGTGCTTTGCAGCTGGAAGTGACCGTCGTCGTTGAAGAGCCAGCCTTCCATCAGTTCGAGCCGGCCGTTGCCGTCGAGCAGCCGCGACGGCGGCGCCGGCAGCGGCGCCGCGCGGCGCAGCGACGCGAGCGCCAGCGCTTCCGCTTCGCTGTCGCCGTTGCTGCGATAGACGGATGCATTGACGACGCGGCCGCTGCCGTCGACGGTGAAGGCCACGACGACGAGCGAACGCAGCATGGCCTGTGGCGTGCCGCGCAGCATCCCGGACGGATTGCGTTCGGCGACACGATGGGCGACTTCGACGCGATACTGGTCGAGGCTGCCGCTGCGTGTGACCGACGGAATCGTCAGGACCGAGCGTAGCGACGAAGGTGGCGTGATCGTGCACGCGGCAAGCAGGGCGACGGCGGCCAGCGCGGCAACACGCAGCCGGGCGACGCGCGGACGAAGAAGGGGGCGCATGAGGTGATGGCCAGGAGGGACGATAAAAAAATGATAGGCGCACCGACGCGAGGCGATATGGGGAGAAACGCATAGCGCGCGGGAGCGGTCGCGGCGATCGCTGATGATGGTGGCCGGGCGCCGCGTCGGGCTACGTGCGTCGTGCAGCGTGTGTCCCGATGTGACGCGACATGTGACAGCGTCCGTGGGGGGCGCACGTTGCGAGGTCGCAAGCCGCAGCATGCCGCGATCGTCCGGCCGGGCGGCGCGATTGACCTATGCGGCAACCTCGGCCGTCCGTCCGCGCGATCGCAGGCGATGCGGGCCGGCCGCGTCAGAAGCCGTGCGTCACGAGCGACAGTACCGACAGATCGGGGTGCGTGCCGTCGATGATGCTCTTGCCGATGTGCACGGCTTCGTGGGCGGCCTCGTCGAGGCTCGCGAAGCTTTCCTCGCCGTCCGCGTGGAACGGCACCGCATGGCCGGGCAGCGCGGGATTCGCGCCCGGATGACACACGTAGCCGGTGTAGGTATAGCGCGTGTCGCTACCGGGCATCGCGGCCGGCACGACATGGATCTCGAAGCCTTCGTAATCGACGTGGTCCGTCGCGGTCGACAGGTCGGTCATGGCGATCTCCGTGTGCCGCACGCAAGGGTGGCGCGTGCGGCATCGAATACGCGGCGGCGTTCGTGTCGCCGTGTTGAACGAATTCTAGGCGATGGCGGGGCGGGTCGGGAGGCGTGCGGCGGTGTGCGGCGACCTCCGGCCGGGCACACATACCACGCCGATTCGGCGCCGACGATCGGGCGCCGATTCCATTGGCGAGCGACGGAAACGGGGATTGTCGTATTGATCGCGTGCGGCGTGTTCGTGTCCGGCGCCGCCGCCCCGGCTTGCCAGCCAGGTGCCGCGCAGGGCGCGGCACAAACGCGCGTTCCGACTCGATCGACAGGCGTGTCGCACCGCGACATCGCTACTTGCAGCGCGCGTCCTTGCGTTGCACGACGACGATCACCGGATACTTCTGGCCGTGATCGAGCTCCACGCGCGCGACGACGGTCAGCGTCGCGGGATCGGAATCGTCGTACACGCTGACCTGTTCGTTGCGGAGGTAGGTCACGCCGGTGCAGTTCGACGTGCGTCCGTCGTCGCCCACCTTGCACTGAAGCTCGTTGTCTTTCAGGTAGTTGTACGGCGACGGGCTGGCGAGATATTCGCTCAGGCCGCGCGGCGAACCGCCGACGCCGGTTACGTACGCGATCGCGCACGACGCCTGCGCGTCGCTGCCGGCGGCGGTGTCGGCCGCCGCATGCGTGCTGACGGTGGCCAGCACCGCGACGAGCGACGAGACGAGGAAGGGCTTCATGACGTGGATTTCCCGTTTCGCGAATCGGAGCGCGGGATTGTAACGGCATCCGGCGGGACGCGTCGGAACGTGCGGCGCGCACGTGTGCGGCCAAACAAAAACCCCGTCATTCCGGGAATGGACGGGGTTGGGCGAACTTCCTGGCGGAAGCGGTGAGATTCGAACTCACGGACAGTTTCCCGTCGCTGGTTTTCAAGACCAGTGCCTTAAACCGCTCGGCCACGCTTCCACACGAGGCGGCATTGTAACCGAAATGCCGCCGCGTTCATTCGATCAGTCGTCGCGCAGGAACAATTCCTGCAGGTCGTTGAGGAAACGCTGGCCGAGCGGCGTCGGCGCGATCCGGGTGAAATCGCGCGTGATCAGTCCGCGCCGCTCCGCTTCCTTCAGCGCCGGCTCGATCGTGCTCATCGGCAGGCCCGTGCGTTCCGCGAAGCTGTGCACGGGGAAGCCCTCGACGAGCCGCAACGTGTTCAGCATGAATTCGAACGGTAGATCGCGCGCGCCGACTTCACGCTCTTCCTGCACGGCCGTGCCGGCCTTCGCCTGCTCGATGAAGGTCGCCGGATGCTTGTAGCGCGCCTGCCGCAGGATCCGGTTCGGGAACGACAGCTTCGTATGGGCGCCCGCACCGATCCCGAGATAGTCGCCGAAGCGCCAGTAATTCAGGTTGTGCTTGCACTGATGATTCGGCTTCGCGTACGCGGACACTTCGTAGCGTCCGTAGCCGGCTTCGGCCGTGCGCGCATGAATCCATTCCTGCATGTCGGCCGACGCGTCGTCGTCGGGGACGACCGGCGGGAACTTCGCGAACAGCGTATTCGGCTCGAGCGTCAGGTGATACAGCGACAGGTGCGGCGGCGCGAACGACAGCGCGGTCTCGATGTCGGTGCGGCATTCGTCGAGCGTCTGGTTCGGCAGCGCGAACATCAGGTCGAGGTTGAAGTTGTCGAAGTTCTGCGCGGCGATCTCGACGGCCGCGCGTGCCTGCGCGGTGTCGTGAATCCGGCCGAGCGCCTTCAGGTGCGCCTCGTTGAAGCTCTGGATGCCGACCGACAGGCGGTTCACGCCGCTTGCGCGGAACTGCGCGAACTTCGCGGCTTCGAACGTGCCCGGATTCGCCTCGAGCGTGATCTCGGCATCGGCGTCGAGCGGCAGCAGCGCACGCACGTCGGACAGCATCCGGTCGAGGCCGGCCGCCGACAGCAGGCTCGGCGTGCCGCCGCCGATGAACACGGTATGCACCTGCCGCCCCCACACGAGCGGCAGCGCCTGCTCGAGGTCGGCACGCAGTGCGTCGAGATAGTCGGCTTCCGGAAACCGCTCGCCTTTCCATTCGTGCGAGTTGAAATCGCAGTACGGGCACTTGCGCACGCACCACGGGAAATGCACGTACAGCGCGAGCGGCGGCAGCGACGTGAGGCGCACCTGGCCGGGCGACGTGAAGGTCGCGACGACGCGTGCGCCGGTTTCCGCGGCCTGGCTCATGCCACCTCCCGCGGCGAAGCGATATCGGGTACGGTCATGCTTCCTCCGCGAGCCGGGCGAGCAGTGCCTTCAGCGCCAGCGCGCGATGGCTGTGCGTGTTCTTCACGGCCGGCTCGAGTTCGGCGGCCGTCGCGCCGAGCGACGGCAGGTAGAAATACGGGTCGTAGCCGAATCCGTGTTCGCCGCGCGGCGTATCGACGATCTCGCCGGCCCAGCGCCCTTCGGCGAACAGCGGTTCCGGATCGTCCGCATGGCGCACGAGCGCGAGCACGCAGCAGTAGTAGGCGCGCCGGTCGTCGACGCCGCGCAACTGCTCGACGAGATACGCATTGTTCGCCGCGTCGCCCTTGGCGCGGCCCGCGCGCTGCGCGTAGCGCGCCGAATAGACGCCCGGCGCGCCGCGCAGCACGCGCACGCACAGGCCGGAATCGTCGGCGATCGCCGGCAGCCCGGTGAGCCGCGATGCGTGGCGCGCCTTGGTCAGCGCGTTCTCGATGAACGTGCCGAACGGCTCTTCCGCCTCCGGCACCGCGAGGTCGCCCTGCGGGACGATCTCGATGCCGACCGTCGCGAACAGCGCGGTGAATTCGCGCAGCTTGCCCGGGTTGTTCGATGCGAGCACGATGCGCGACAGCGGCGCGAGGGTGAGGTCGTCAGGCATGGTTCTCGCCCAGGACATCTTTCTGCAGCCGCACGAGCTCGGCGATCCCGCCCTGAGCGAGGTCCAGCAGCGCGTTCATCTCCGCGCGCGAGAACGGCACGCCTTCGGCCGTGCCCTGCACTTCGACGAAGCCGCCCGCGCCCGTCATCACGACGTTCATGTCGGTGTCGCAGCGCGAATCTTCCGCGTAGTCGAGATCGAGCACGGGCGCGCCTTCGTACACGCCGACCGAGATCGCGGCGACATGGTCGGTGATCGGCGAGCGTGCGAGCTTGCCGGCCGCGATCAGCGTCGACACGGCGTCGTGCGCGGCGACGAACGCGCCGGTGATGCTGGCCGTGCGCGTGCCGCCGTCGGCCTGGATCACGTCGCAGTCGATGTGGATCGTGCGCGGGCCGAGCGCCTCGAGATCGAACACCGCGCGCAGCGCGCGGCCGATCAGGCGCTGAATTTCCTGCGTCCGGCCCGTCTGCTTGCCGCGGGCGGCTTCGCGGTCGCTGCGCGTGTGGGTCGCGCGCGGCAGCATCCCGTATTCGGCGGTCAGCCAGCCTTGCCCGCGCTCGCGCAGGAACTCGGGCACGCGCTCGGCGACGCTTGCGGTGCAGAGCACCTTGGTGTCGCCGAATTCGACCAGCACGGAGCCTTCGGCGTGTTTCGTGTAGTGGCGCGTGAGGGCGACCTTGCGCAGTTCGTCGGCGCGGCGGCCGCTCGGGCGGGAAACGGAAGACGTCATGGGAAATCGCGGAAGGGGAGGAAACCCCGATTTTAGCGCCGAACGGCGGGCGTGCCCGGCGGGATGGTCCGCAAAAATGGGATAATGCGCGCTTCCCGCCCCGCGCCTTTCGATGCGCCGGGCGCCTCGATGTATCCCCGCCCGCGAGGGCATCAGACGGCGAGACGAACCATGATCTACAGCATGACGGGCTACGCGAGCGCGACGCGCGAACTCGCGACGGCCACCGGCAACGGCGGCACCAGCGTGTCGGTCGAACTGCGCACCGTGAACTCGCGCTTCCTCGATCTCAATTTCCGGATGCCGGACGACGTGCGCGCGTGCGAACCCGCGCTGCGCGAAATGCTGATGAACAAGCTGTCGCGCGGCAAGGTCGACGTGCGCATCAACCTGCAGCGCGGCGAGCAGGGCATTGGCGCGGGCGCGCTGAATCAGTCGGCGCTCGGCCAGCTTGCCGAGCTCGAACGCGCGGTGCTCGATTCGTTTCCGGGCGTCGGCCGCCTGCGCGCGGGCGAAATCCTGCGCTGGCCCGGCGTGCTCGCCGAGAGCGGGGTATCGGCCGACGCGATCCGCGACGCGGTGCTCGCATGCGGCAAGGAGGCGATCGGCGAGCTCGTCGTCGTGCGTTCGCGCGAAGGCGCGCAACTGGCGACGATGCTGCTGTCGAACGTTACCGAGATGGAGGCGATCGTCGCGCGCATCACGCCGCTCGTGCCGGAGCTGATCGCGAAGCACCAGCAGAAGATCGTCGAGCGGCTGCAGGAAGCGCTTGGCCTCGCGGCGCCCGAAGGCGGCTCGACGGTCGTCACGCGCGAGGAAGCCGCGGAGCGCATCCGTCAGGAAGTGACGATGTACGGGATCCGGATCGACATCGCGGAAGAGCTGTCGCGGCTCACCGCGCACCTGAACGAAACGCGTCACGTGATCGAGAAGGGCGGCCGGGTCGGCAAGCGTCTCGACTTCATGATGCAGGAACTGAATCGCGAAGCGAACACGCTCGGCTCGAAGGCGGCGGCGAAGGAACTCGCCGACGCGTCGATGGCGCTGAAGCTGCTGATCGAGCAGATGCGCGAGCAAGTGCAAAACCTGGAGTAAAAGCAACATGACCGAATCCCATCGCGACGGCCACGCGTCGCATTCGCTGCACGGCGGCGTCTATCCCGGTAACCTGTTCATGGTGGTCGCACCGTCGGGCGCCGGCAAGTCGACGCTCGTGAATGCGCTGCTGTCGAAGGACAGCGAAATCTGCCTGTCGATCTCGTACACGACGCGCAAGCCGCGCCCGGGCGAGCAGGACGGTCAGCACTACCACTTCACGACCGTCGAGGACTTCCGCGCGCGTCACGCGGCGCACGAATTCCTCGAGAGCGCGGAAGTGCACGGCAACTACTACGGCACGTCGCGCGTCTGGATCGAAGAGCAGATGAGGAACGGCCACGACGTGCTGCTCGAAATCGACTGGCAGGGTGCGTTGCAGGTGAAGAAGCAGTTCCGCAACGCGGTCGGCATCTTCATCCTGCCGCCGTCGCTCGATGCGCTCGAGGAGCGCCTGAAGAAGCGCGGCCAGGACGAACCGAACGTGATCACGCGACGGCTGCTGGCCGCCGGCAGCGAGATCGCGCACGCGTCGGAAGCGGAATACGTGGTGATCAACGAGAATTTCGAGCGTGCGCTCGCGGAACTCGAATGCATCGTCGCGGCGACGCGCCTGCGTTTTGCTTCGCAGTACGCGCGACACGCGGAGCTGTTCATCGAGCTCGGCATCCATCTGCCCCACGCGGAATGACGCGGGGCACGAGGGACATAAGGTAGAATAAGGACTATATTCAGAAGGAATTACCAACATGGCTCGCATTACCGTCGAAGACTGCCTGAAGCAAATCCCGAATCGCTTCGAACTGGCGCTCGCCGCCACCTATCGCGCGCGGCAGCTCGCGCAAGGCCATACGCCGAAAATCGAAAGCCGCGACAAGCCGACCGTCGTCGCGCTGCGCGAAATCGCCGCCGGCCAGGTCGGCGTCGAGATGCTGAAGAAGGTGCCGGTGTAACGCGCATCCGGCCCGTTCCAGCCATGTAGTCCCCGCGCGCAACGACTCGACCTGGAGGCGAATATGAGCACCACCCCATCGTCCGCCTCCGCGGATCCGACCACCGAAGCCCCGGCCCAGTCGCCTGCGCGCCAGTACATCGACGCGGTCCTCGAACAGTCCTTCCGGCATCTGTTCGGGCCGACCGCCACACCGGAGCAGCCGCGCAAGCACGGCGTCGTTTCGATCGCGAAACTGACGGCCATGCTTGCCGAATATCTCGCTCCGGACGAAATCAAAGAGGTCAAGGCGGCGTTCCACTTCAGCGACGAAGCCCACCTCGGTCAATATCGCCAGAGCGGCGAGCCCTATATCACCCATCCCGTCGCCGTCGCGGAAATCTGCGCCGGCTGGAAGCTCGACGCGCAGGCCGTGATGGCCGCGTTGCTGCACGACGTGATGGAAGACCAGGGCGTGACCAAGAACGAGCTGGCCGAGCGGTTCGGCCCGAAGGTCGCCGAACTGGTCGACGGCCTGTCGAAGCTCGACAAGATGGAATTCCGCAGCCGCGAGGAAGCGCAGGCGGAAAACTTCCGCAAGATGCTGCTCGCGATGGCGCGCGACGTGCGCGTCATTCTCGTCAAGCTCGCCGATCGCCTGCACAACATGCGCACGCTCGGCGCGGTGCCGATGGAAAAGCGCCGTCGCGTTGCGCGCGAAACGCTCGACATCTACGCGCCGATCGCGCACCGGCTCGGGTTGAACAACACGTATCGCGAGCTGCAGGACATGAGCTTCGCGAACTTCAACCCGCATCGCTACGCGACGCTCGAGAAGGCCGTGAAGGCCGCGCGCGGCAACCGCCGCGAAGTGATCAGCAAGATCCTCGAGGCCGCGCAGCGCGCGATGGCCGACGCGAAGATCGACGCCGAGATCACCGGCCGCGAGAAGACCATCTACAGCGTCTACCGCAAGATGCGCGACAAGCAGCTGTCGTTCTCGCAGGTGCTCGACGTGTACGGCTTCCGGGTCGTCGTCGACAGCCCGCTCGACTGCTACACGTGTATCGGCGCGCTGCACGCGCTGTACAAGCCCGTGCCCGGCAAGTTCAAGGATTACATCGCGATCCCGAAGATCAACGGCTATCAGTCGCTGCACACGACGCTCGTCGGCCCGTTCGGCGCGCCGATCGAGTTCCAGGTGCGCACGCGCAAGATGCACGAGATCGCCGAGGCGGGGGTCGCTGCGCACTGGCTGTACAAGAACGGCAGCGCGGATCTCAGCGACGTGCAGAAGCGCGCGCATCAGTGGCTGAAGTCGCTGCTCGACATCCAGAGCGAAGCCGGCGATTCGAGCGAATTCCTCGAGCACGTGAAGATCGACCTGTTCCCCGACGCGGTCTACGTGTTCACGCCGAAGTCGAAGATCATGGCGCTGCCGCGCGGCGCGACGGCGCTCGATTTCGCGTATTCGATCCACAGCGATCTCGGCAACCAGTGCGTGGCCGTGAAGATCAACAACGAGCTGCTGCCGCTGCGCACCGAATTGAAGAGCGGCGACATCGTCGAGGTGATCACCGCGCCGTATTCGAAGCCGAACCCCGCGTGGCTCGGCTTCGTGCGTACCGGCAAGGCGCGCTCGGCGATTCGCCACTACCTGAAGACGATGCGCCTGAACGAGTCCGTGCAACTAGGCGAGCGGCTCGTCGACCAGAGCCTGAAGGTCTATGGTCTCGCGCTGGCCGACGTCGAGCCGGAAGTGTGGGAGAAGCTCGTGCAGTGGACGGGCAACAAGAGTCGCCAGGAAATCTTCGCGGACATCGGCCTCGGCCGTCGCGTCGCCGCGGTGATGGCCAAGCGCATCGAGGTGCTGATGAGCGGCCGCGACGCGGACGACGATCTCCCGAAGTCCGAGCGGCATCCCGCGCATCACGCGCCGCCGGTCGTGATCACCGGCACCGAAGGGATGTCCGTGCAGTTGTCCGCCTGCTGCCGGCCGATCCCCGGCGACGCGATCATGGGTTACATCGGCATCGGTCTGGGCATGGCGATTCATACGACGGATTGCCGTGTCGCGCAGCGCATCCATCGCCGCGATCCGGGGCGCTGGATCGACGTCGAATGGGCGCCGCAGCCGGGCCGCCTGTTCGATGTCGCGGTGAAGGCGCTCGTGAAGAACACGAAGGGCATCTTCGCGCGCGTCGCGGCGGATATCACGTCGGCCGACGCGAACATCGTCCATATCGCGATGGACGAGGATCTGACGCACGAATCGACGGTGCTGCGCTTCGTGATCCAGGTCAGCGACCGCGTGCATCTCGCGAACGTGATGCGGCGCGTGAGAACCAATCCGGACGTGATGCGGATCATGCGCGAGCGTTCGACCGACGACGGCGCGCACGCGCGCCATGACGGCGGCATGCGCATCGAGCGCGAGCGGCAGGATTACTGACGCAGGCGCTCCTTGGTGGCGGGCGAATTCGACGATCGACGGACGGCGGCCTATGGCCGCCGTTTTCATTGGAGCTTGCTGAAACGCGGCCGACGTTGCCGGCGGCGTCCGGACTGATGGCGCGAGCGAGGGGGAGGTGGGCGCAAAAAGAAAAAGGGCTTTCCCGGAGGAAAGCCCTTTTAAGGTGGCGCGGCTGGCAGGATTCGAACCCACGACCCCTTGGTTCGTAGCCAAGTACTCTATCCAACTGAGCTACAGCCGCACGCAAAACGGTACTGCTTCAACTGTCGGAGCCTTCTGCGATGGGAAGGCCCCCAAAAAAGTGGCGCGGCTGGCAGGATTCGAACCCACGACCCCTTGGTTCGTAGCCAAGTACTCTATCCAACTGAGCTACAGCCGCACGCAAAAACAAACTTCTACTGCTTCGAACTGAAAGGGCCTTCGGTTCGGAAGGCCCTCGAAAAAGTGGCGCGGCTGGCAGGATTCGAACCCACGACCCCTTGGTTCGTAGCCAAGTACTCTATCCAACTGAGCTACAGCCGCACGCAGAAGCGGAAGTATAGCAGAGTCATATAAAAAGGGAAGCCTTATTCGCGAATAAGGTGGCATGGCCTTGGTCGACCGCCCTTCGTGTACCCTTGGGGGATCAGTCATCCACGTTGAATCTGCATCATGAACAAGGCGTTTGTCAAAGAATCGGACGGTGACGACGACGATCTCGACCAGGCTCAACCCGCGATTCCGGCGGGCGCGAAGAACTACATCACGCCGGCCGGCCACAAGCGGCTGCGCGACGAGCTGCTGAACCTGATCGACGTCGAGCGTCCCGAGGTCGTGCGGCTCGTATCGTGGGCCGCGTCGAACGGCGACCGGTCGGAAAACGGCGACTACATCTACGGCAAGCGGCGGCTTCGCGAGATCGACCGCCGGATCCGCTTCCTGACGAAACGGCTCGACCTCGCCGAAGTCGTCGACGCGAGCCGGCAGGAGAACGTCGATCAGGTGTTCTTCGGCGCGACGGTCGATTACGAGACGCCGGACGGCGAGGATCACACGGTGACGATCGTCGGGATCGACGAGGTCGATCTCGACCGCGGCTGCGTCAGCTGGATTTCGCCGGTCGCACGCGCGCTGATCAAGGCGAAGATCGGCGATACCGTCACGCTGATGACGCCGGCCGGCCCGCAGCCGATCGATATCCTCGATGTGCGTTACCCGGCCGCGGACAGCGGGACGTGAACCCCGTGGCCGGCCCTTCGCCGGGCAGTCCGGCCATCGGCGAGACCTCTTCGCGAAAAAAAAGCGCCTCGCGAGGCGCTTTTTTGTGCCGAAGCCGCTCCGGTCAGAAACGGTGACGCAGGCCGGCAGTCACCGCGATCTGCTTGTTGGTCGACGAAGCGCCGCCGAGACCATTGACATAGGCGCCGAGGCCCAGGCCGTCCGTGCTGACTCGCTGATACACGCCTTGCACATACACGTCGGTTCGCTTGGACAGCGCATAGTCGGTCTGCAGGTTGAATTGATTCCAGCCCGGATGGCGGCCGTCCAGGAAGCCGGCGGTGTACGTGTACGACCCGGCCAGCGACAAGGCCGGCGTGAGCGCGTAGCGGGCGTTGACTTCGTAGTTGTTGAAGCGGGCGAACGTGCCGTCGAGGGCCAGACCGTTCGACACGCCCGACGCACCCGCCGAGATGCCGAGCGCCCGGTTCACGCGCGATTGCGTGAATACGAAGCCGGCCGTGGCCGGGCCGAACGTGTAGTTCAGGCCGCCGCCGAACACGCGCTGACGCTTGCCGACGAACGTGTTGTCGCCTGCCACTGCGCCGGCGCTGTTGGTGACCGCAGCCGACGTGAGGCCCGAGATGTCGTTGTTCAGCTGCAGGTAGCCGGCGCCGATATTGAAGCCGGCGTAGGAATACGACACGCCCGCGCTGTATGCGCGATTGTTCGAGAACTGGCTGCTGTTCGAGAAGCCGTACAACGCGCCGAACTTCAAGCCGCCGAAATTGACGCTCGTATATTTGACCGAGTTATTGATCCGGAACGAATTGTTCAGGTTGTCGTTATCGAACGGGTGGGCAAACTGGGTGCCGCCGAATTGCGTGCCGGTCAGCGACAGCGGCCCGATGTAGTCGACGACGCTATCGTACTGGCGACCGAGGGTGACGGAGCCGAACTGGTCTTGCGACAGGCCGACGAACGCCTGGCGGCCGAATTCGCGGCCATTCTGGCCGAGCGTGCCGTTGGCGATGTTGAAGCCGTTTTCCAGCACGAAGATCGCTTTCAGGCCTCCGCCGAGATCTTCCGTGCCGCGCAGGCCCCAGCGGCTGCCGTTGATCTGGCCGCTGCGTTCCGACCATGAGCTGTGCCCGCCCTGATTGTTCGTGTAGGTGATGCCAGCATCGATCAGGCCGTACAGCGTCACGCTGCTTTGAGCATGGGCTGCGGTAACGAACACGCCCGACAACGCGGTGACGATCAGGGTTTTTTTCATGGATATGTCTCCAAACACGATGATGTCGATCGAACCTGCGGTGGACTGGCGGTGGTTTGCTTGACGCTGTAGCCGGTCCGGCAGAACGGCGGTGCGCTTATCAGAAAGCCGTCTGCAGTGTACGGAGTGTGCGGAGCAGGGGTGTCTTACGCTTTAAGAAATAATATATTTTGGAATCCGCAAAAATCGGAAAAACCGCGCAAACGGTTGCCCAGCAAGGGTTTGTGGCGGTGCAGCGAAGAGAAATGACGATCAGGACTGCCGAGGGGGCGTTGCGTGATTGCGACAGACGGTCAGTGGAGGGCGGGGGCCGCTATAGCGCGATTATTGACACATCGGCAATAGAGGTTTGTGTGGAGCATGGATAATGAAAGGTAGTTCTCTCGCTATACTGCGATCTCTGCTTTCCGAAGCAGACTTTTTCGTTGACGGAAAAGATCTCCAAACCTTTGTCGGCGCGACTTCCCAGTCGCGCTTTTTTTTGCCCGCTGCCCGGCGCGCTACGGCGTGTACGAGCGGCGCTTGCGCTTGCCCGCAGGCGCGGCGTCTTCTGCCTCGATCGGCGGCGGCGTGTAGGTCCAGTCTTCCATCACGTAGTGACGGGCATCCAGAGGCGATGCGAGCAGGTTCTGCCAGTGATCGCCGTGCCACGTCGTATCGAATTCGGTATCGCACGGCGCTTCGCGCGCGGACTCGGCCAGGGCGCGGGACTTGCGACGTACGCGCCCGAGCCGGCTCGCGAAGCGCATGATTCCGTCCAACCACATGACCCTCTCCTTCCTTTCGGCGTTGATTCAGGATCGCAACGTCACCGGATTTCCGCAACCCGGAAAAAACCCGAGGATTTTACCGAATCGATTTGTCCCCGGTAGGAATTTCACGCTCCGGATTAATGACGATCCGGTCCCGGTAATATTGACAGGTTCTTGATGCGCATCAATTAATTAAAGGCGATGGTGTACCGATTCCAGTGGTATTAGCGTCTTTTGGAGAAAGCGTTCGCTAAAAATTTTCTTGACGCGCCCGGATCGTCCAATTTATAAAGTCAGCACTCCGTCCTCGGGCGGAGCGCTGGTACGGGTGCTGGCGCGATGTTTCGGGATTTCGGGAAACGGCTATAAAAATAGCTTTTTTGATCTTATCGAGTGGGGAACGAAGACATGGATACCGGTATCGTGAAATGGTTTAACGATGCTAAAGGTTTTGGCTTTATTACGTCGGACAATGGCGGTGAAGATTTGTTTGCGCACTTTTCCGAAATCCGGATGGACGGCTTCAAGACGCTGAAGGAAAACCAGCGTGTTTCGTTCGAGGTCAAAGTCGGGCCGAAAGGCAAGCAGGCGGCGAATATCCAGGCGGTCTGACGCGCCTCGCATTGCCGATCACGTCCGGCCCCCGCATCGCGGGGGCTTTTTGTTTTCCGGGGACGGAACGAGCCGTCCGGGCTGGCCGCGAGTACGCATGCCGGTGCATACTCATGGAAGCATCGTTTCCCTGCCTTTTCATGTCCGATTCCCGTCCGTCCGATCCCGCCAGCGAGCAGCCGCTCGTCTTCGTCGACCTTGAAACCACCGGCGGTTCGCCCGCCGACCACCGGATCACCGAAATCGGCGTGGTCGAAATCGGACCGCTCGGCGTGTCGACGTGGACGAGCCTCGTCAATCCGGGGCAGGCGATTCCGCCCTTCATCCAGCAACTGACGGGCATCTCGGACGCGATGGTGCGCGATGCGCCGACGTTCGCATCGCTCGCGCCGGCGCTGTTCGAGCGGCTCGACGGCAAGCTGTTCGTCGCGCACAACGCGAGCTTCGACCGCGGTTTCCTGCGCGCCGAGTTCGAGCGTGCCGGCCTGGCGTTCAATCCCGATGTGCTGTGCACGGTGCGGCTGTCGCGCGCGCTGTTTCCGCGCGAATCGCGGCACGGGCTCGATGCGTTGATCGAGCGGCATGGGCTCGTTCCGGCCGCGCGCCACCGGGCGCTGGCCGATGCCGACCTGCTCTGGCAGTTCTGGCGCCAACTGCACGACATCGTGCCGCTCGAGCGGCTGCGCGACCAGATCGCGCGGACGACACGCCACTTCCGTTTGGGCGGCGACCTGACCGAGGCCTGGCTGGATACCGCGCCGGCAGGGTGCGGCGCGTATGCGCTCTTCGGCGAGCGTGACGAAGCGCTGTATGTCGGCCGCAGTGTGCGCGTACGGCAGCGGCTGCGCGCGCTGTTGACCGGCGAGCGCCGCTCGTCGAAGGAAATGCGGCTGGCGCAGCAGGTGCGCCGCGTCGAATGGCGCGAGACCGGCAACGAGCTGGGGGCGATGCTTGCCGAAGCGCAATGGATCGCCCGCTTGCGTCCGTCGTACAACCGGCGTCCGGCAGCCGACGGCGCTCGCGGGGGCGGTGCGCCCTGGCCGTTCGAAGGCGCGGTCGCGTTCGAGGCGAGCGGCGAGCGCCGCCTGTTTCATGTGATCGACGGCTGGTGCTATCTCGGTTCGGCGGAATCGCTCGATGCAGCCGCACGGCTTGTGGCCGACGCGGCGGGCGGCGCGTTCGAACCCTTCACTCATCGCCTGCTGCAGACGCATCTCGCGCGCGGCCTGCAAATGATTCCGCTCATGGCGCTGACGCCGGCGGACTGAGTGCCCGACAACTGCACGGTCTAGTCTGGCTACGTTCAGACTTTACCGCGCTGGTCAGACTTGAACATGCAAGCGCCACGGCGCGATCCGCGCCCGCCGCGTCAGCCGATCGCGCTGGCCCCGCCGGCGGCGCAAACATGCGACAGCGCGGTATCGAGTGCCTGCGTCTGCGTGGAATCGTAGCGCGTGAGCGTCTTCCAGTTTGCGATGCTGCGCGCGAGCCGCGCCTGGCAGTCGGGCGCATCGCGCAGCGGGGCGACCTGCGCGAGACCGGCGAGCATTTTCTGCGTCAGCCGATCGAGTGCCGGGCGCGTGCTGGTCGCGAGATCGGGCGGCGTGCCTTCCGGCGGCCGCGTCGTGCGCCAGGTCGCGAACAGTGCGTTCTGCACGTCCTTGCTTGCGGCGATCTGATCCTCGAAGAACGTGCGGGCGAATGCGGGATCGACGCCGGCCTGTACGGCGCGTTTTTCGACTGCGGTGAGCAATGCCGCTTCGCGCGGCCCGTCCTCGATGGCCCTGTGATTCGCCCATTTCCATCGCGCGACCGGTTCGGCGAGCGCGAGGCGCTGCGACGCGAGCGCCACGACGTTGGTGAGGGCGGTGTCGTCGCCGTCGGCGCGAGCGATGTGAGGGGACGAAAAGAGGGCGACGCCGAGCACGGCGACAGCGAGGCTGGCACGAATGGCTTGCTTCATCGGAGCGATCGGGAGGGCCGGGCGGGCCGGACGTGGAAAACCAGAAGGATAGACGAAGACAGTCGCGCGGCGCAGCGTCGCGACAGCAGAATCAGCGGGCGAGCCGATCCGGCACCGTCAGGCTGTTGCGGCCCGGGTGCGAGGCGAATTGCGCGCGAAGCGCACGAATGAACCGCACGATAGCGATGATCGACACGTGGCGGTTACAGAACCGAACTGACGTTCACTTCGGCGCGTACAGCTTGTGCTGCTCGTCGAAGAACGCCCGAACGTGCTCGGGCAATTCGGCGAGAAATTCCACGCCGACGGGTTCCGGATCCGGGCTCATTACTTGCTCGGGCGGTGGCATGCGAGTTGGTCTTTCGTCCATGATCGTTTCTCCAGCAGGTGCAATGATTATCAACCTCGCGCTCGGATTTATGCCAGCGGCGAATCGTTAGATTTTGTCTCTGTTGTATTAACGGCACATGCGTTCCGGCGCGCGCTGCGATCCCCGGTATTGCACGCTGCACGATCGGCAACAATCGGGCTGCTTGTTATACTTGCGCGCACTTTTTCCTGGACCGCGATGAGACGAACGACGCGATGGATCGGCCTCGTATGGCTGGCGCTGGTACTGAACGTACTGTCGCCCGTCGTCGGCTACGCGCGTCTCGCGTCGAGCGGCTCCGGCGCGCTCACGCTCGAATTGTGCAGTGCAGCGGGCGCGCGTCAGGTCGTGCTCGCGCAAGCGGGCGACGACCGCGACACGGCGTCGTTCGACCATGCCGGCGTCCCGCATTGCGTGTACTGCCCCGGCTTCGCGGCGAACGTCGCGCTGGGTACGAGCCTGCCCGCGATGCCGGGCTTCGTGCGCACGTTCGCGTATCGGGTAGCCGCGCCGATCGTTCCCGACGTGCCCCGCAAGGGCATCCGTCTCGCGCAGCCGCGCGCCCCGCCTGAAAACGTTCCGGTCTGATTGATGTCGTCCGCGCGCCCCGGTGGCGCGCGAGCCGCCCGCGACCCTGGTCCGCGTGTCGCGCCGTTCGTGCGCGGCTCGCGCGCTCGTGTCCGGCGGCGTCCGATCACGTTTTCAGGAACTCACTCATGTCGTCTACTCTTGCCGCGCGGCCGTCGCGCGGCCGGCTCGCGCTCGCATGCGCGGCCGCTTTCGCATGGCCGGCCGCTCACGCGGCTTCGATGGATGATGGACGCGCCGAGGCCGCCCGCAGCGGTGGCGTCGGGCATCTCGCCACCGCTGCGCCGGGTGCCGTCGGCGTCGCTGCGTCGGCCGCGCCGGCCGGCGATACGCTGACCGCCGTCAGCGTGACCGCGCAACGCCAACCGGTCGACCCGGATACGCCGGCCGTCGTCACGTCGATCACGCGCGAGCAGATCGATGCGCACACCAACGTCACCACCGAGGACGCGCTGAAGTACGCACCGAACCTGATGGTCCGCAAGCGCTACATCGGCGACCGCAACAGCGTATTCGCAGGCCGCGACTTCAACGAATTGCAGAGCGCGCGCGGGCTCGTCTATGCCGACGGCGTGCTGCTGTCGAACCTGCTCGGGTCGAGCTATGCGTACCCGCCGCGCTGGTCGCTGATTCCGCCCGACGACATCGCGCGCGTCGACGTGCTCTATGGCCCTTTTTCCGCGCTGTATCCGGGCAATGCGATCGGCTCGACCGTGCTGCTCACCACGCGCCGCCCGGAACGGCTCGAGGCGTCGCTGTCGACGCAGTTCTTTACGCAGCGCTACCACGACGGCTACGGGTTCGCGGACAGCTTCGGCGGCAATCATCAGACCGCGCGAATCGCGAACCGCGTCGGCCGGTTCTGGTTCGCGCTGTCGCTCGACCGGCTGGAGAACGACGGCCAGCCGATGCAGTATGCGAGCCCCAATTCGGCCTACAACCCGAAACTCGGCGCCGCCGTGCCCGTGACGGGCGCCGCGACCGACATCGGACCCAACGGCAAGCCGCGGGCGATCGTCGGCGCACAGACGATCGAGCGGACCGAGCAGCTCAACGAGACGGTCCGGATGGGCTATGCGTTCACCGATCATGTCGATGCGACGCTGACGCTCGGGCATTGGGAGAACCATTACCGGCAGCACGGCGAGACCTTCCTGCGCGATGCGGCCGGCAATCCGGTCTACGGCGGCAACGTGTCGATCGGCGGCCGGAACATGACCGTGGCGCCGAACGCGTTCGCGCCGCAGCGCGGCGACCAGGAGAACTGGCTGTATGCGCTCGGGCTGAACGGCCGGCTCGATTCCGGCTGGCGGCTGTCGGGCGTCGTGTCCGCGTACGACGTCTCGCGCGACGTACTGCGCGCGGCGTCGACCGTGCAGGGCGGCGCGGGTACGCTATTCCAGGGCGACGGCACCGGCTGGCGCACGCTCGACCTGAAGGCGGAGGCGCCCGAAGTGAAGGGGCATGCGTTCACGTTCGGCTATCACTACGACAACTACTTCCTGCGCAACGTCACGTACAACACGGCCGACTGGCTGGCCGGACCGACCACGTCGCTCGCGAGCGTCTATCGCGGCGACACGCGCGCGCAGGCGCTGTTCGGGCAGGACGCGTGGCGCTTCGCGCCGGGCTGGCTGGCGACGCTCGGGCTGCGCTACGAGCGCTGGGATGCATACGGCGGCGCGCTCGGCAATGCGAGCGGCACGCTCGGCTATGCGGACCGCAGCGCGAATGCGCTGTCGCCGAAAGTCGCGCTGCAGTGGGACGCGACCGAGGCCTGGCGCTTCCGGCTGTCGTTCGCGACGGGCACGCGATTCCCGACGGTCGGCGAACTGTTCCAGGGCACGATTTCGAACAACGCGATCGTCAACAACAACCCGAACCTGCGGCCGGAAAAGGCGATCGACTGGGATTTCACCGCCGAGCGCGACGTGGGCGTCGGCGTCGTGCGCGCCAGCGTGTTCCAGAGCGACCTGCGCGATTCGATCTACAGCCAGACGACGGTGTCGGGCGCCACGACCGTCACGAACATCTCCAACGTCGACCGCGTGCGCGTACGCGGTGTCGAACTCGCGTTCAGCGGCGAGAACGTCGGGCTGCGCGGATTCAACGTCGATGCGAACGTGTCGGCGAGCAACGCGCAAATTCTCGCCGATGCCGCGAACCCGGCCTACGTCGGTTCGCGTTTCCCGCGCATTCCGCGCATGCGCGCGAATCTGCTCGCGTCGTATCGCTTCGACGAGCACTGGCTCGCGAGCGTCGGCGTGCGCTATTCGGGCCGCCAGTTCAACACGCTCGACAACAGCGACGTGAATCCGGACGTCTACGGCGGTACGAGTTCGTTCACCGTCGTCGATCTGAAGGCGCGCTACCGCTTGGATCGTCACTGGAGCGCGTCGGCCGGCATCGACAACCTGACGGACCGCCGCTACTACACGTTCCACCCGTATCCGGGCCGCACTTTCTATGGAGAACTGAAATGGTCGCTGTGAAATCGTTCGCGGCAGACCGTGCGCCGCGGTTCGCGGACCTGTCGTCGCCCGCCGGCGCGCACGATGCGCGCGGTGGGCCGAGGCCGCCGAGACGCTCGTCGCGCATATGAGCATCGGGCTGCGTCCGCGCCGGAAGCAGTCGCTCGCGACCGGCGCCGCGTTCGACGCGCGGCGCCCGCTGTGGGTTGCTTGGGTCGGCGGCGCGCATGTCGTCGACCCTGGCGACGATGCGGGCCGCACGCTGTCCGTGCCCGTCACCGTCTACGCGGTGCCGGAGCGGATCTGCACGCGCGTCGACAATCGCCCGAGGCTCGCGACGAGCCCGGCCGGGCGCGCGGTATGCGTGTCGTGGTCGATGCCGTTCGATGCGGGATGGAGAGGGGAGATGTCACGCACCGTATGGATCGGGCGCGAAGGCGTGCGCGCGAAGCGCGCAGCGGATGGCTGATGGCTGACGTGCTCGACGGCTGGTTGCCGTACGCGAAGCGCCGACCAAGCCGGCGGCGCGCGGCGAACCGGCCGCGCGCCGGCCCGATGCGAAAACGCGCCCGAAGGCGCGTGGAGAGAAACGTCAGGCCGCTCGCCTGAATAGCCGGATCACGAACAGCAGGATCACCGCGCCGATGACCGCGACGATCACCGAGCCGATGAAGCCGCTGCCGATGCTGATGCCGAGCAGTCCGGCAAGCCAGCCGCCGATCACCGCGCCGACGATGCCGACGATGATGTCGACGATCAGCCCGAAGCCGCCGCCCTTCACGAGCAAACCGGCAAGCCAGCCGGCGATCGCGCCGATGATGAGCCACATAATCAAGCCATGAGTCATGGTGGTCCTCTCCTTGGAGTTGAGTCGAAATGACCGCGCGTCGGCTGCCGCACGCCGAAAAGCCGATTGAAAGCGACTGCGACCGCCGCGCCGCCCACGCAATGTAACGCGATAGACGGGTCAGGATCGTTAAGTAATGTTATGCACCCTTAAGCAGATTTGCCAGGGGGATTTGTCTGCGCACGGCACGATCCGTGCGCGCCCCAGGTTTGGCGAAATGAATTTGTAAGAATTGGCCGCCGCTGGTGTCTATCGGCTGCGTCGGCGATCAGTGCGTGACGGTCGCGCGTCGTCGATCGCCTCGATCGAAAGCAGTGCAAAACGGGTGAGGCAGCACGGTGCGTCGCATCGCCGATCCAGGGCGTCGTGTGGCGCGGATCGGTGTAGGGCGGTCGTATCCGATGTCCGTCATCGTTCGGTATCCTGAAGGACAGGCTTCGGTCACGGTATGCGATGGAGCGGGAGATCGACCGTGGCGGCCATGTCGTCGGTGCGTGCGTCGTGCCAGCGGCCGAGCCCGGGATGGACGGTGCCGGTGCGTGCGCCGTGGAGGTCGTCGATCTGGCCATCGTCGCCATGCAGGCCGTGCGCTGCGCACCGCGTGCGATGCGATCGCGGGTAGCCGTCGCGTGCGTGGAAACGTCGTGCCGATGTGGCGGCGAGGTTGCGCGGAGAACGGCTGGTGCGACGATTGGCGACGAGTCAAGCAACGTGCGCGGCGGTTGCCGAACGCGCATGCGATCGCGTGCGGCGCGATCGGCGATCGGGCGGTGCGTCGTCGAACGACTTCGGGATTTCGGCGCCGGAAAAGAGAAAAGGTCTGACAAGCGATGCTTGTCAGACCTTTATGTCTTGGTGCCGGAGATAGGAGTCGAACCTACGACCTTCGCATTACGAATGCGCTGCTCTACCAACTGAGCTACACCGGCAGCAGAGAAATGAAATTATATGGTGAAATCCGCGATCTTGGCAATAGGTTTTGCGAAATTTTTTCAGCTTGCTGCGGCTGCTTCGCGAAACCCTCGATCCGGCGGACTTTCCGCTTTCACTTCACTGCGACGCGACCGGTTAGGGCCACATCGCGAAGGCGCGATTGTACTGATGTCTCGCGCCTCCGTCCAGTGCTGCAGTGCAATTATTTTGCTTCGTCGTGATAGCCGGTCACGCGCTCGACTTCGTTTTTCGAGCCGAGGAACACGGGCACGCGCTGGTGCAGGCCGGTCGGTTGCACTTCCATGATGCGCTGCGTGCCGGTCGTCGCGGCGCCGCCCGCCTGTTCGACGATGAACGACATCGGGTTCGCTTCGTACATCAGGCGCAGCTTGCCCGGGCGATCGGGCGTGCGCTTGTCGGCCGGATACATGAAGATGCCGCCGCGATTCAGGATCCGGTGCACGTCGGCCACCATCGACGCGATCCAGCGCATGTTGAAGTTGTCGCCGCGCGGGCCGTCCTTGCCGGCGTTCAGTTCGTCGACGTAGCGCTTGACCGGGTCGTACCAGTGGCGGGCGTTCGATGCGTTGATCGCGTATTCGCGCGTGTCGGCCGGGATCTGCATGTTGCTCTGCGTGAGCACCCACGAGCCGACTTCGCGATCGAGCGTGAAGCAGTTCACGCCGTTGCCGGTCGTCAGCACGAACACCGTCTGCGGGCCGTAGACGGCGTAGCCGGCCGCGACCTGCTGCGTGCCGGGCTGCAGGAACGATTCTTCGGTCGCCTGCTTGCCGTCCGGGCAGCGCAGCACCGAGAAGATCGTGCCGATCGACACGTTCACGTCGATGTTCGACGAGCCGTCGAGCGGATCGAACACGAGCAGGTATTCGCCGCGCGGGTAGTTCGCCGGGATCGGGAAGAACGTTTCCATTTCTTCCGACGCCATCGCGGCGAGGTTGCCGCCCCATTCGTTCGCGTCGAGCAGGATTTCGTTCGACAGGATGTCGAGCTTCTTCTGCACTTCGCCCTGGACGTTCTCGCTGCCGGCGGTGCCGAGCGCCTCGCCGAGCGCGCCCTTCGACACGTTGTAGCTGATCGCCTTGCACGCGCGGGCGACGACTTCGATCAGCAGGCGCAGGTCGGCGGGGAGGTTGTTGGTCTCACGTTGCTGTTCGATCAGGAACTTCGACAGCGTGGTGCGGCGGGCAATGGACATGACAGACTCCGAAAGGCCAAAGAATCCTTGAATGGCCGCAATTTTACCCGTCGCGCCTCCGGTGCCGCCGGCTTTTTTCGTCCGGTTACATGGCCGGCCGCCGGGTCGGGGCGGAGTCGGGCGGCGGTGACGGGCGGGGCGCGCATCGCGACGCAGGTGCGCCGCGCGGTCCGACCCCGCGCGTGCGGGTGATTTCAGGACGGGGCCCGCGCAATAAAAAAGCCGGCGCCGCGTCAGCGGGCGCCGGCTCGATCGCTCGGACGCGACAGGGCGATCGCGCGACTTATGCGAGCGCTTTCTCGACGATCTCGCGCACGTCACGCGATTTCGCGCCGGCGGCGACCTGTTCGAGCGCTTCGCGCATCCGGTCGCGCAGCGTCGGCGTGAAGCGGCGCCACAGTTCGAGCGAGCGCGCGAGGCGCGCCGCGACCTGCGGGTTGATCGCATCGAGCGCGAGCACCTGTTCGGCCCAGAACGCGTAGCCCGAACCGTCCGCCGCGTGGAATTGCGCGGGGTTGGCCGCGCAGAAGCTGAAGATCAGCGAACGCGCGCGGTTCGGATTCTTCAGGTTGAACGCGGGGTGCGCGAGCAGCTTGCGCACCTTCGCGAGCGTCGGCTGCGCGGGCGTGCCGCGTTGCGCCGCCTGCATCGCGAACCACTTGTCGATCACGAGCGCTTCCTTCTCGAAGCGACGATAGAAGTCGTCGAGCGCGTGCTCGGCCGGCCCGTTCGCGCCCGCGGCGGCTGCGGACAGCAGCGCGCCGAGCGCAGCCGCGCGATCGGTCATGTTGTTCGCCGCGTCGTACTGGGCCGTGGCGAGGCGCACGGCATCGGCCGGATCGTCGAGTTCGGCGAGATACGCGAGCGCGAGGTTCTTCAGTGCGCGGCGGCCCGAGGCTTCCGGCGTCGGCTCGTAGGCGCCAGGCGTCTGGTGCCGTTCGTACGCGGCGAGCCAGTCGGCGCGCAGCGCGCTCGCGAGCTGGCGGCGCACGAACTGGCGCGCGCGATGCACGGCGGCCGGGTCGGCCTCGGCCATCTGGTCGGCGAGATAGGTCTCCGACGGCAGCGTCAGCGCGAGTTCGCGGAACGCCGGCGACAGGCTTTCATCGGCCAGCACGCGGCGGAACGCGGCGACGAAGTTCTCGCTGAGCGCGAGCGGCGCATCGGCGGCGGCACGCGCGGCGAGCGTCAGCAGCGCGCGCGTCGCGAGGCGCTGGCCGGCCTCCCAGCGGTTGAACGGATCGCTGTCGTGCGCGAGCAGGAACGCGAGATCGTCGTCGCTGTAGTCGTACTCGACGATCACCGGTGACGAGAAGTTGCGCAGCAGCGACGGCAGCGGCGCTTCCGGCACGTCGACGAAGGTGAAGGTCTGCTCGGTATCGGTGAACTCGAGCACGCGCGTCGTGCCCGATGCGGCGGCTTCGCCGTCCAGACGCAGCGGCAGGTCGCGGCCGTCGCGGCCGATCAGCCCGACGGCGAACGGGATCAGCAGCGGCCCCTGCTGCGTTTCGCGCGCGGCCGGCGACGCGTCGCCGTAGCCTTGCGCGAGGGTGATCGTATAGCGGCGCGCGGCCGCGTCGTACGCGGTGCGCACCGACACGCGCGGCGTGCCGGCCTGGCTGTACCAGCGCTCGAATTGCGCGAGGTCGCGCCCGTTCGCGTCGGCCATCGCGAGGCGGAAGTCGTCGCAGGTCACCGCGTGGCCGTCGTGGCGCTTGAAGTAGAGATCCATCCCCTTGCGGAAGCCGTCGCGGCCGAACAGCGTCTGGTACATCCGCACGACTTCCGAGCCTTTCTCGTAGACCGTCATCGTGTAGAAGTTGTTGATCTCGACGTAGCTCTCCGGGCGCACCGGGTGCGCCATCGGGCCGGCATCCTCGGCGAACTGCAACTGGCGCAGCACGCGCACGTCCTCGATGCGCTTCACCGCGCGGGCCGCCGATTCGACGTCGTCGCCCGCGGCCATGTCGGCCGAGAACTCCTGGTCGCGGAACACCGTCAGGCCTTCCTTCAGGCTCAACTGGAACCAGTCGCGGCAGGTCACGCGGTTGCCGGTCCAGTTGTGGAAATACTCGTGGCCGACCACCGACTCGATGTTCGCAAAATCGGTGTCGGTCGCGGTCTCGGGGTTCGCCAGCACGTACTTCGTGTTGAAGATGTTGAGCCCCTTGTTTTCCATCGCGCCCATGTTGAAATCGCCGACCGCGACGATCATGAAGCGGTCGAGATCGAGCTCGAGGCCGAAGCGCTTTTCGTCCCAGCGGATCGAGTGGATCAGCGAGTCCATCGCGTGACGCGTCTTGTCGAGATCGGCCGGTTCGACCCATACCTGCAGCAGCTTTTCCTTGCCGGAGCCGGTCGTGATCGTTTCCTCGATCGCGACGAGCTTGCCCGCGACCAGCGCGAACAGGTAGCTCGGCTTGCGGAACGGGTCTTCCCATTTCGCGAAGTGGCGGCCGTCGGGCAGGTCGCCCGAATCGACGAGGTTACCGTTCGACAGCAGCACCGGGTACGCGGCCTTGTCGGCACGCAGCGTGACGGTGTACGACGCCATCACGTCGGGGCGGTCGAGGAAGTAGGTGATGCGGCGAAAGCCTTCGGCTTCGCACTGCGTGAAGAAGTTGCCGCTCGACACGTAAAGGCCCGACAGCGTCGTATTCTGATCGGGGGCGCACGCGCTTTCGAGCGTCAGCTCGAAAGCGTCGGGCACGTTCTCGACGGTCAGGCCGTGTTCGTGCGCGCGCACCGCGCCGTGCGGTGCGCCATCCAGCCGCGCGCCGAGGAATTCGAGCGCCTCTCCCATCAGTTCCAGGTGGGGCGCGGGCGCGGCATCCGGATTGCGGCGTACGCGCATCGTATTCCTGACGACCGTGCGGGCCGGCGCGAGGTCGAATTCGAGAGCAACGGAATCGATGAGGAAGGCCGGCGGCGTGTAGTCGGCGCGGCGGATCACGGTGGAGGAGGCGTTGTCGGACATGGTCGTCGAGATCGGTGGAGTGGGGGGCGGCCCGTCGCGCGGGCCAGGCGAACCGGGCCATTGTACAAAGGCTGGCGGCTGCGTGTCGGGCGAACTTTTTACCGATCCCGGGAGTCCGCGTATTATCGGCATCCCGTACGCTTCGCGCGGTGCGACGAACGGGTGACGGATCGACGAGGATCATCATGAAACGCGAATGGATTTTCCGCAGTGCGGGCTGGGCGGCGGCGCTGTGCGTCGCACTGCTGACCGGCTGCACCAGCTACGTGACCACCCAGGTCACGGCCTTCTCCGATTGGAGCGGCAGCGACGCGACGCGCACCTATGCGTTCACGCGCACGGACGCGCAGAAGAACAGCATCGAGCAGTCGACCTACGAGCCGATCGTCGCGAACGAGCTGTCCGCGTATGCGTTCCGGCAGGTGCCGCAGTCGCAGGCGCGCTATCTCGTCGGGCTGACCTATGCGGTCGGCAGCGATCTCGTGACGGTGCCGCAGCCGGTCTACTACGATCCGTGGTTCGCGCCCGGGCCGTACTGGCGGCGCGGACCGTGGAATCCCTGGGGCCCGTGGGGTCCCTGGGGGCCGATGCCGGCCGGTTACGTCGCGCAGACGTACCAGGTGTTCGACTACGTGCTCGGCATCCGCATCACCGAGCGCGCGACGGGCAAGGAGGTCTACAACGTGTCCGCACGCACGACCGGCGACAACGGCACGCTGCTGTACGCGATGCCGTTCCTCGCGCGCAGCGCGCTCGCCGATTTCCCGTTGTCGAACGGGGCGGTTCGCTCGGTCCGGCTGCCGGTCGACAAGCGCGGCGGGCCGGCGGCACCGGCCGCCAACGAGCGCGCGGTACCGACCGCGCCGCCGGCGGGCGCGACCGTCGCGAAGTAACCCCGCATCCATCGTGGCGCGGCCGCCCGGCCGCGCCGGCTACCTGCCTTTCCGTCAGATCCCGATACCCAGCAGCGCCAGCGCGCCGAGCACGACGAACAGCACGGCCGCGATGCCGTGCACGAGCTTCGTCGGCAGACGGTGCGCGAAGCGGTCGCCGAGCAGGATCGCCGGCACGTTCGCGAGCATCATCCCGAACGTCGTGCCGGCCACGACGCCGATGTAATCCTGGAAGCGCGCGGCCAGCGCAACGGTCGCGATCTGCGTCTTGTCGCCCATTTCCGCGAGGAAGAACGCGACGAGCGTCGCGCCGAACACGCCGAGCCGCGAGCGGGTCGCATTGGCTTCGTTCTCGTCGAGCTTGTCCGGCACGAGAATCCACAGCCCCATCGCGATGAACGAGAACGCGAGCGCCCAACGCATGATCGACGGCGTGACGAGTACACCCAGCCATTCGCCGAGCGCGCCGGCGAACCCGTGATTCACGAGCGTCGCGACGAGCACGCCGAGAATGATCGGTATCGGCTTGCGATAGCGCGCGGCCAGAACGAGGGAAAGCAGTTGGGTCTTGTCGCCGATTTCAGCGAGGGCGACGGCGCCGGTGGAGATCAGGAAGGCTTGAGACACGAATGGGGTTCCACGGGCCGTTGTTGTGCGTGCGAGCGACGATCCACCGCGCGCCGGGCCCTGATGCGGCGCACTGTGAACCATCGGTCTCGCCAGGCCAACGTGGCTGCGCCCGCCATGGCCGAACGGCCAAGTCTGTTGACGGACGCCTCCGTCACGATGCGCGCCGGTGGCGCGGGACATCGAGCGGAGCGGCTACTCCCCAATGAGCGGCGAATTCTAGCACGGCGCATTGCACACGGGAAAGCGGGCCGGCCGCCGTGCATTCGATTGCCGGCATGCACGGCGGCGAAGCGGCCGCGCTGCCGGCACGGCGTGCCCGCCGGGCGTTACGCGGCGGCGGGGCGACGAGCGGCACCGCGCTCGTGCACGAGTTCGCCGGCCGCATAAGTGCGGTATACCGCGCGGTCGTCGCCGAGCAGCGCGAACGCGAACAGCAGTTCCTCGAGCGACTCCGCGCGCTTCGTGCGGCGCGCGAGCAGCGGCGTCGCCTGCGGGTCGAGCACGACGAAGTCGGCTTCGGTGCTCGGCTCGAGCGTGCCGACCGTGTCCGCGAGGTCGAGCGCCTGCGCGGCGCCGGCCGTCGCGAGCCAGAACATCCGCGTGGCGCTCAGGTGATGGCCCGACAGCCGCGCGACCTTGTGCGCCTCGTTCATCGTCTGCAGCATCGAGAACGACGTGCCGCCGCCGACGTCGGTCGCGAGCGTGACCGGCACGTCGTATTCGCCGGCCTTGTCGAAATCGAACAGCCCGCTGCCGAGGAAGAAGTTCGACGTCGGACAGTGCGCGACGACGGTGCGCGTCTCGGCCATCCGGCGGCGATCCTCGTCGTCGAGGTGGATGCAGTGGCCGTACACCGCGCGCGGACGCAGCAGCCCGTAGCGGTCGTAGATGTCGAGATAGCTGCGGTGGCCGGGGAACAGCTCGGCCGCCCATTTCACCTCGTCGACGTTTTCCGCGACGTGGCTTTGCACGAACACGTCCGGATGGCGGCGCGCGAGTTCGCCGCACGCCTCGAGCTGCGCCTCGGTCGACGTCGGCGCGAAGCGCGGCGTGAGCGCGTACATCTGGCGACCCTTGCCGTGCCAGCGGCCGATCAGCTCGGCGCTGTCGTCATAGCCCGATTGCGCGGTGTCGCGCAGGAATTCGGGGCAGTTGCGGTCCATCAGCACCTTGCCCGCGATCATTCGCAGGTTGCGTGCGTCGCTCGCCGCGAACAGCGCATCGGCCGACTGCTTGTGCACCGTGCAGTAGACGAGCGCGCTCGTCGTGCCGCACGCGAGCAGTTCGTCGACGAAAAAGTCGGCGACTTCGCGTGCATGTTCGGGGTCGCCGAAGCGGCGCTCGGTCGGGAACGTGTACTTGTCGAGCCACGGCAACAGGCCCGGGGCCGGCGACGCGATCATGTCCGTCTGCGGATAGTGGATGTGCGTGTCGATGAAGCCGGGCACGATCAGCTTGTCGCGCAGGTCGTGGACCACCGCGTCGCGCGCGAGCGTCGCGGCGAGCCGTGCATACGGGCCGGCCGCGACGACCTTGCCGGCGTCGACGATCAGGAGCCCGTCGGTCTCGTAATTCGCGGCCTGGCTCGATTGCGCCGGGTCGCCGTTGAAGGTCAGCAGTTGGGAACGGAAAGCGGTTTGCGTCATGACGAAGGGTCCTGCATCAAGGTAAGGCGAACGGAAGAAAGCGATCGACGCCGCATGGCGGCGGGACGGTGCTTCGCGAGCGGCGGCGGCGCGCGACGTGCGGCACGGCCGGCGGCGACGGCGTGGGCGGACGTGGCGGCCGAAGCCGCCAGCGAGTGGTTGCCCGCGCACCTCGCAACCGGTGCGCCCGCAACCGGTACGACGGCGAACGGCACGGCAAGCCGCGACGGCCGGTGCGTGCGGGCGACGACGCACCGCGCCGTCGCCCCGCATGCACGCAGCCGGTCGGCGCGGCGCCAGGCCGAACCGGTGATCGCGAAGCCGATGCCGTTGTCGTGTGTCATCCGTCAGCGTTCCTCGATGCGGGTCGTCACGCGGCGTTCCAGTAAGCGTCGAGGCGCGCGTACAGTGCGTCGCGCTGCGCCGGCTCGATGAACGACGCCTCGAAGCCGTTGCGGATCACCGCATGGACTTCGGCATCCGTGAGTTGCAGCCCTTCGGCCGTCGCGAAGTAGTTTTCATTGACGTAGCCGCCGAAATAGGCCGGATCGTCGGAATTGATCGTCACCGCCACGCCACGGTCGAGCAAGGCCTTCAGCGTGTGCTTCGCCATGTCGTCGAACACGCACAGCTTCAGGTTCGACAGCGGGCAGACGGTGAGCGCCGTGCGCGTCTTCGCGAGCCGTTCGACGAGCGCCGCATCCTCGATGCTGCGCACGCCGTGGTCGATCCGGTCGACCTTCAGCACGTCGAGCGCTTCGTAGATATACGCGGGCGGACCTTCCTCGCCGGCGTGCGCGACCAGCTTCAGCCCGAGCGCACGCGCCTTCTCGAACACGCGTGCGAACTTCGTCGGCGGATGGCCGAGCTCCGACGAATCGAGGCCCACGCCGATCAGGCGATGACGATAGCGTTCGAACAGCGGCAATGCGGATTCGAACGTCGCGAGCGCATCTTCTTCGGACAGGTGGCGCAGGAAGCACAGGATCAGTTTGCTCGACAGCCCGCGTCGTTCGGCATCGGCGAGTGCGCGCTCGATGCCCGCGACGACCGTCTCGATCGGCACGCCGCGCTCGGTGTGCGTCTGCGGGTCGAAGAACAGTTCGGTGTGGACGACGTTGTCGGCGAGCGCGCGTTCGCAGTACGCGGCCGTCATGTCGTAGAAATCCTGCTCGGTGAGCAGCACGCTCGCGCCGGCGTAGTAGATGTCGAGGAACGATTGCAGGTCGGTGAACGCGTACGCGGCGCGCAGCGCATCGATCGAATCGTAGGCGAGCTTCACGCCGTTGCGCTGCGCGAGCGCGAAGATCAGCTCGGGCTCGAGCGAGCCTTCGATATGGATGTGCAGCTCCGCTTTCGGTGCGCGGGCAATCTTGTCCTTGAATGTCGGGGTCATGGCGTCGTTCTTGGTCGGTCAGTAGGATGGGGAAGCCTGCGCGGACGCATTCGCCTCGACGGCCTGCAGCAACTGCGCGGCCACCGAGATCGCGATCACTTCGGGCGCCTTGTCGACGATGCCTTCGACGCCGATCGGGCAGTGCATCCGCGCGAGCTGGGCGGGGTCGATGCCGATCGCGGCGAGGCGATGATCGAACTGCACGCGTTTCGTGTGCGAGCCGGTCATCCCGAAGTATGCATAGTCGCCGCGTCGCAGGATGCGCTCGGCCAGCGCAAAATCGAGTGCGTGGTCGTGCGTCATCACGACGAAGTAGGACTGCGGCGGCGCTGCGTCGACCGCGTCCGCCGGGGAAGCGGCCGCATCGATCGCGAGGTTGCCGATGCCGGCGAGCGCGTCGGCCGGCGGGAATGCCGCATCGGGCCGGTCGATCCAGCGCACGTGGCACGGCAGCGTCGCCAGCACCTTCACGAGCGCGCTGCCGATGTGCCCCGCGCCGAACAGCATGACGGGGAACGCGTACGGGGCGATCGTTTCGGTCATCAGCGATACGCCGCCGGTTTCCCACAGCAGGCAGTCGGCGCGCGCGGCTTCCGATTCGGGCTCGCTCAACAGCGGTGCGCCCGGCGAGGGGCCGAATGATACGCTACGGACGGTCGCGGCGCCGGCCGCGACACGCTTCGCGAGCGACATGATCCAGCCGAGATCGCCGACGTCGAGCCGCTCGAACGCGAGCACCACGGCGCCGCCGCAGCACTGGCCGAGGCTCGGGCCGAGCGCGAGCCGCTCGAGCCGGCGGGCGTGCGGCACGTGCGCGCCGTCCTTCAGCAGGTGCCGCGCGATCTCGATCGCCTTCCATTCCAGATGACCGCCGCCGATCGTATGGCGTGCCGTGTCGCGCGTGACGAGCATCTTGGTGCCGGCCTCGCGCGGCGCGGAGCCGTCGGTGTGCGCGACCGTCACGAGCACGGCCGCTTCGCCGTGCGCGAGCAGTTGCTGCAGATCGCCGAGCCAGGCTTCCATCAGCACGCTCCGTTCGGGACGACGCGGCACGACACGCGGCGCCGGCTGGCGGGCGCGGCGGCAACGAGGACGGACGGGAGCGGGGCGGGCCGGCTGCACGGCCGCTGCGGCGCGGCGGCCGGGGACCGACGGCGTGCGCGAACGGCGCCGCCGGTCGCGCGGACGCCATGAGGGTGACGGATGCGGATGGTTTGCGTTGTCATGATGAATCCAGTCGACATTGCGGATCGGGCGCGCGTTACGCAGGCAGCGGTGAGACCGCCTGGCCTCGCGCACGTAGATCGCCATCCAGTCCCGAAGATAGCACCGCCACGCGCCGGGAACATGGGCGGGCGGTGATCCGGGCTATCAGGCGGCGATCATGTCGATCATAGGCGCGCTGCGCGGGATCGGGGCGCCGACGCATGCGCATCGGGCGGAAACGCCCGCGCGGCGGGCGGGAGCCGGGCGATCGCGCGACGCACGCCGGCCCGGCGATCCGGGCGGCGGCGGGGTAGGTGTTTACGCGCGACGACCGGGCAGGGCCGGCGCAGGCGCTCGCCGCGACCGGGTGGCGGCTCGTCGACGCCGCGCGGCCCATTCGGCCGGGTCGCGCCGGCCATGGGCCGGCAAAACGGCCGGCCGGTCAGCTCGCGAGCTTGCGGCGATGGCGCCAGAGGCTCGCGACGACCGCGATCAGGATCGCGGCGAAGCCGATCAGCGCCCAGCCGGGCAGCAGGATGCCGAAGATCGGCGGGTAGACGGTCTCGCACAGCCCTGCGACCTTGAACATGCCGGGGAACCACTGCGCGGGCGGCAGGCTGTCGACGATCGGCTGCAGCGTGTCGAAGCCGCAGCTGAAGCCCGGATTCATCTGGATCGACAGGTGCCGCGCGGCCGTGGCGACGCCGCCGGCCGCGGCGATCGCGATCAGCAGTTCGAGCACCCAGACGCCGCGCCAGTTGCGGATCCCCGCGGCCAGGAACGCGAAGATCCCGATCGCGCAGAAGAAGTAGCGCTGGATGATGCACAGTGGGCACGGGTCTTCGTTCTTCACGTACTGCAGGTACAGCGCGCCGGCCAACAGGGCGATGCACACCCATCCGAGCAGCATCAGCAGGCGGCGTTCGCGGCGTAGTGCAAGCGTGTAGTCGTTCATGTCGGCGGGGTTCCTCGTCGGTCGGTCCGGAAAACAATCGCGCGATTTTAGCGCGAACGGTCTGGCACGAAACTGACGGCGCGCGCGCGGCACCCTGCCGCACCGCGCGCGGGCCGCCGGCGATCGGCTCGCCATCGGCTGGTCGTCGGTCGGCGCGCTCAGCGGATCGTGTTCAGCACGGCCTCGACCGACTGGCCGATCGCGAGCAGCGCGTCGTCGCGATGCGGCGCCGCCGCGAGCATCAGGCCGACCGGCGCGGCGTCGCGCGGATGGCACGGCAGCGACAGGCCGCACGCATCGAGGAAGTTGAATGCGCTGGGGTTGCGCAGGATCAGCGCGTTGGTGCGGGTGAACGCGTCGTCGTCCGTTTCGAGTTCGGCGATGCGCGGCGGCACGATCGGCACCGTCGGCGCGACGAGCGCATCGAAGCGCGACCAGACCGTGTGCGCGGCTTCGTCGAGCATCGCGGCGCGTGCGGCGAGCAGGTCCAGATAGTCGGCGGCCGTCGCGGGCTCGCCCTTCAGGATTCGCGTCAGCACGCGCGGGTCGTACCGGTCGCGATGGGTGGCGAGCAGCGGGCGATGCCATGCGTACGCCTCGATCGGTGAGAAGCCGAAACGGTTGATCTCCGGCAGCCGGTCGAGCGCGGGGAAGCGCACTTCGGTGACGATCGCGCCGGCGGCTTCGAGATGCTTGAGCGCGGTGTCGAGCGCGGCCGCGACGTCGGCATCGACGCCGTCCGTCACGTAGTTCGTCAGCACGCCGAGCCGCACGCCCTCGAGCGGCCGGGCCGCCGGCACGTGCGGCTCGAGCCCCGCGAGCATCCGGTCGACGAGTGCGCAGCACGCGACCGTCAGGCCGATCGGGCCGAACGAGTCGAGCGTCGTCGACAGCGGCACGCCGCCTTGCGTCGGGATCCGGCTCGCGGTCGGCTTGAAGCCCGTCAGCCCGCACAGCGCGGCCGGAATGCGGATCGAGCCGCCGGTGTCGGTGCCGAGCGCGACCGCAGCCATCCCGTCGGCGACCGATGCGGCCGCACCGGACGACGAGCCGCCCGAAATCCGTGCATCGCCCGGCACGTCGCGGCGGTACGGCGAGCGCGGGGTGCCGAAGTGCGGATTCAGCCCGAGCCCCGAGAACGCGAACTCGCTCATGTTGGTGCGGCCGACCAGCACCGCGCCCGCACGCTTGAGCCGCGCGACGGCGACCGCGTCGGTGCGCGCGGCCGGCGCGCCGTCGAGTACGCGCGAACCCGCGCGCGTGACCTGGCCCGCGACGTCGAACAGATCCTTGACCGACACGGGAATGCCCGCGAGCGGCGACAGCACGGTGCCCGCGGCGCGCAGCCGGTCGTGTGCGTCGGCGGCCGCGCGGGCGTTGTCCGCGTCGACTTCGGTGAAGACGACGGCGCCCTGGCCCGACGGATCGGCGATCCGGTCGAGCGCGGTGTCGACGAGCGCGCGGCTCGTGGTCCGGCCGGCGGCGAGGTCGGCGGCGAGCTGGGCGAGCGGGGGGAAGGGCGTGAAAGTGGTCATGGCGGCTCAGGGGCGAAGATGTTGAAGAAGCGTGGAGCGAAACGAATCGATATGGCTTTCGACGGCCGCGCGTGCGCCGGCGCCGTCGCGTGCGGACAGCCGATCGAACAGCGCGCGGTGCTCGTGCTGGACGTCGGCGAGATGGTGCGGTTCGGACAGCGTGACGAACCAGAAGCGCAGCGAACGATCGTGCAGCGCGCGCAGGATGTCGGCGAGCACCGCGTTGCGCGCGGCCGTGGCGATCGTCTGATGAAACGCGCGATCAAGCGCCATCATGCCCTCGACGTCGTGGGTGTCGACGCAGGCCTGCCCGTCGTCGAGCAACGCGGCCAGGCGCGCGAGATCGTCGGGCGTCGCATGGCGCGCGGCGAGTTCGGCGCAGTGCGCTTCGTTGATGCGCCGCACGTCGATCACCGCGACGATGTCGTCGAGCGACAGCGGCTGCACCATCAAGCCCTTGCGCGGCATCACGGACAGCAACCCTTCGAGTACGAGCCGATGCACGGCCTGGTGCACCGGTGTGCGGCCGATCCCCGTGCGGGCGACGAGATCGGCTTCGTTGAGCGCGGCGCCCGGCTTCAGGCGCATCGTGATGATGTCCCGCTGAATCAGCGCGTACGCGCGCTCGGCGAGGCTGGCCGGCGACGCGGCGGCGCGGTCGCGGGCGACGTCGGTGAGGGTGCTCATACGGGGTGCGGCGCCAGGGCCGGAAGGGGCGCGATCATGGCGCGGATGGCTCGGGAAGCATGGACGATCTCTGGATATTATTGTGATATATCAGTGATGTCCAGCATGGTCGATACGAGGCGGGCGCGTGACCGAGCCGTTCTGCCGCGCGGCTTGCCGACGACTTGCAACAATATCGACAGGATGTTGCAGGTTTGCCGCGCGATCGTGCACTGAAGCATAATGAATCCTCGTCTATCCCTACGCGCGAGCGACGCATCAGACCATCGTCATGAGCGAAAACACGCCTTCTCCGGCCGGTCTGCCCGGCACCTCTTCCGCTTCTTCCGATTCCCCCCGTCCCGATCCGGTGAAAACGCCCGCTGCGCCGGCCACGCAGGCCGCCGCTGAGAACGTCGCCGACGACGGCGCGTCGCCCGTCACGGCCGCCTCCGAGCCGGGTGCGCCCGGCGCGGCGGGCGCACCCGGTGATGGCGCCGCCACGGCCGCGCCGCCGAGGCCCGGCTCGCCGCCGCCCGGATTCGGCGCGCCGCCGAGGCCCGGCTCGCCGCCGCCCGGATTCGGCGCGCCGCCCGATTTCGACACGCCTCGGCCGCCGCCCGCGAACGCGCAGAATGCGCCGCCGGCCTACCTGAAGCAGAGCGACACGCCGTGGTCGGTGTTCGGCCGGATCGTCGCGGCCCGCGCGCGACGGCTGTTCGACCGCGCCGGTCAGCGCATCACGCAGCGCACGCTGCGCATCGGCGTGTCGGCGCGGATCTTCCATCCGGAGCCCGGCGCGAAGGGGTTGCGCGGCAAGACGCTGCAGTATCTCGAGGAATCGATCGCCCACTGGGTGATGTCGCGCGACGTGCTCGTGTTCATGATTCCGACCGTCGGCCATCAAGGCATGATCCATCCGAGCAACATCCGCTTGCGCGATTACGCGAAGCATCTCGACGGCCTGCTGCTGCAAGGCGGCGCCGACGTGTCGCCGCAGACCTACGCGGCGTCGGATGCGCGCCCCGAATGGCCGGGCGATCGCGTGCGCGACATGTACGAGCTCGAACTGCTGCACGAATTCGTCGAATCCGGCAAACCCGTGCTCGGCGTGTGTCGCGGCTGCCAGTTGATCAACGTCGCGTTCGGCGGCTCGCTGTACCAGGACATCGCCACCGACGTGCCGACCGCGAACGCGCACGTGAGCGAGCATTACGACCAGCATCGTCACGCGATCCGCTTCCCCGACTCGTCGACGCTCGCGAGCATGTTCCCGGGGCGCAGCGAAGCGATCGTCAACTCGATACACCACCAGGCGATCCGCGATCTCGGCCGCGACCTGAACATCGAGGCCGTGTCGGCCGGCGACGGGATCATCGAAGGCATTCGCCATCGGCGTTCGCCGTTCGTCGTCGGCGTGCAGTGGCATCCGGAGTTCCATCGCGCGGGCGGCTCGGAACTGCTCGACTGCACGCCGCTGCTCGATGCGTTCCTGCGCGCGGCGCGCGAAACGCGTCTGTAGTACGCAGTATTTTTCGCGTTGCACGACGGCCGGCCGCATTCCGATAAATTCGAGATGCGGCCGTTTGGTTTTGAACGATAATCGCGAGTTCCGATTCGTTCGCCGGAGTCCGACGTTGGCTTTCCGAAACTTCTCCCCAGCACGATGCGCGACGTGGATCGTTGCGCTGATTGCCTGCGCACAAGCGGGCACGGCCTGGTCCGCCGATGCGACCGCACCCGTCGCCGGTACGCGTCCGGCGGTCACGAGCCTGAGCGGCGGCGCGCAGCCGTCGGCATCGGCCGCGGCCGCGACGGACGCCGCTGCGCAAGGCAACGTCGCCGAACTGACGCAGATGCTGCACGACGGCCGGATCGTCGAGATGCGCACGACGTACAACGGCAGCTACGGCGCGAGCCTGATGTTCGATCCGCGCGAGATGACGTACTACGTCGCGCTGTTCCAGGACAAGAACCTGTGGCGCGTGATCCGTTCGCAGGAAAAGAATCGCGCGGAGATGGTGTACGCGAACTTCGTCCAGCAGACGGTGCAGCTCGCCGATATCGAGATCCGCCGGACCGAGCTGCAGGCGCAGAAGGCCTTTCTCGAACGCGTGATCGCGCTGCAGGCGAATCGTGCGCAACAGTTGCAGGCCGACTTGAGCGTCGCGCGCAGCCAGCAGGCCGAAGTCGCGCAGCGGCAGAAGTCGGCGCAGGAGCAGGCACAGGCGCTGCAGGTCGAGAAGCGGGCTGCGCAGCTGCAGTTGCGCGATTTGCAGGAGCAGGTGCGGCAACTCGAGAAGCAGACCGAGACGGGGTTGCCCGCGCACAAGTAACGATTCGTCGAACGGACGGAGCGAGACGAGCAAAAACCCGGCGAAGATCGCTTCGCCGGGTTTTTTATTGTGTGGGCGTCAGTGCGCGAACACGTCCGGCGCGTCGGTCACGCGACGGTGCGACAGTTGCGCCATCCAGTCGAAACCGGCCGCGGGCGGCGGCGCCGGGCGCGCGGGCTGCGTGGCGCGCAGCGCGTTCGCCATGGCAATCAACGTGGCCGGATCGTCGAGCGAGTCGCGGGTGTCGAGGGTGTCCGCCAGGCGCGGCGACGGAGCGAGCCGATCGCGTGTGCCGGTGTGGGTCGCGCTGCGCTGGATCGACGGATGTGCGGCGAGCCGCGGCACGACCGGTGTGCGGGGCGGGGCTTCCGTTGCGTGTTGGCGAGTTGCCCGACGTGGCGAGGCAGGGCGGACGTGCTGCGCATCGGCCGTCGCTTGCGGATGAAGCGGCGCCGGGCGAAGTGCGATGCGATGCGTGGCTGGCGGCGATCCGATCATGTTCGCGACAGGCGTTGCCACGTTGCGCTGCGGCAGCACATGCGTCGACGTACCCGGTTGCGCCGCAGCGGCGTGAATCGTGCCGGCCGATGTCGCGACGAGATCGGCCGGACTGCCGGCTGCTTGCGTCGCGTACGCAGGACCGACCCTCGCAGGCGGGTCGTACGCACCGATCAGCCAAGCGATGACGCCGAGTGCGCCGATGCTCCAGCAGACGGCGTACATCGCGCGCCGGTCGTGAGGGGGGCGCATGCGGCGAGCGGTTGCCGCGGCCGGCGTGACGTTCTCCCCGACCGGAGCCGGCAGCGACACCACCGCGGGCAGCGGTTGCCATTGGCACGCGCGGTGTGGCCGGTCGACATCGATGCAGGACGTCGTCAGTGTCGCGAGGCAGGTGCTGCCGGGCCGTGTGCCGGGCGCGCCGGAGAATCGCCATTCGCGGCCGAACGGCGGGGCGTGATCGAGCGGGGTGGCGCGCGGGCGGGCGAGCGCGCCTTCGACCGGGACGAGAGGCGATGGGGTCATGACGGGAGCACGCCGTGCGACACGGGCGAGCGTGCCAGCGCGGCGCGGAAATGTCGTCGCAAATCCTGACATTGTGGTCGGCAGGCGAATGCAGATCGATCGGATCGATCTGATTCTCGTGCCCGTTTGGGGGCGACGTGTACGAGATGGATACCGCGACGGTCATGACAGGGCACCACAAGGCAAATGTCGGCTTGGCGTGGCATGATTCGCGAATCATGCCGGCGGCGCGCCGTTACGCGCCGCGCCGCCGGCGGGCAGCGATGCCCGTGCGCGCCGGCTCGGCCCGGCGCGTCGTGCATCGTCGGATTCATGCGGTGCGGTATGCGCCGTCCGAGCTGAGCGAGAAAACATGTCCACTGCATCCCCTGCCATCGCGCAGGAATCCAAAGTCCGCACCGTCTTCCGGGTCGTCAGCGGCAACTTCCTGGAAATGTACGACTTCATGGTCTACGGGTATTACGCATCGGCCATCGCGAAAACGTACTTTCCGAGCGGCAACGCCTTCGCGTCGCTGATGCTGTCGCTGTCGGTATTCGGCGCGGGCTTCCTGATGCGGCCGGTCGGTGCGATCGTGCTCGGCGCGTATATCGACCATCACGGCCGCCGCAAGGGGCTGATCCTGACGCTCGGGCTGATGGCGATCGGCACGCTCACGGTGGCCGCGATACCGGGATACGCGACGATCGGCGTGCTGGCGCCGGTGCTCGTGCTGTTCGGCCGGTTGTTGCAAGGTTTCTCGGCGGGCGTCGAACTCGGCGGCGTGTCGGTCTACCTGTCGGAGATCGCGACGAAGGGCCACAAGGGGTTCTACACGTCGTGGCAGTCGGGGAGCCAGCAGGTGGCCGTCGTGTTCGCCGCGTTCGTCGGCGTCGTGCTGAACCGCGCGCTGCCGGTCGAGGAAATGACCGCGTGGGGCTGGCGCATTCCGTTCCTCATCGGCTGCCTGATCGTGCCGTTCCTGTTCCTGATCCGCCGTTCGCTGAAGGAGACCGACGAATTTCTTGCAAAGCGTCACCGCCCGACGATGGGCGAGATCATGCGCTCGATGCTCGACAACTGGGGTGTCGTGGTGGCCGGCATGGGGATGGTGATCATGACGACGGTGTCGTTCTACATGATTACCGCCTACACGCCGACCTTCGGCAAGGAAGTGCTGCACCTGTCGTCGCTCGACGCGCTCGTCGTGACCGTCTGCGTCGGGATCTCGAACCTCGTGTGGCTGCCGCTGTCCGGGGCGCTGTCCGACCGCATCGGCCGCCGCCCCGTGCTGATCGCGTTCACCGTGCTGACGCTGCTGTCGGCTTACCCGGCCGTGCTGTGGCTCGTCGGCGATCCGTCGTTCCTGCGGCTGCTCGCGGTCGAGCTGTGGCTGTCGTTCCTGTACGCGTCGTACAACGGGGCGATGGTCGTCGCGCTGACCGAAGTAATGCCGGCCGACGTGCGTACGGCCGGCTTCTCGCTCGCGTACAGCCTGGCAACGACGATCGGCGGCTTCACGCCGGCGATCTCGACGCTGCTGATCCACCAGACGGGCAACAAAGCGGCGCCGGGGCTGTGGTTGAGCGTGGCCGCGATCTGCGGCTTGATCGCGACGCTCGTGCTCTATCGCACCGCCGATGCGCGCAACCAGTACAAGTCGGCCTGACGGCGGCCGGTCCATCGCGTGGCGTCGGCCGCGCATCGCATCGCATCGCATCGAAAAAAGGGAGCGCCATGCGCTCCCTTTCTCGTTGGCGGTCATGCCTCGCGCAGCATGTCGGCCACCGTGGCCGCCACGTCGAGCCATGCGCCCGGCGCAGGCTGGCGGGCGATCCTGGCCTGCGGATACCACGGGCAGTCGTTTCCGGTGAACCAGCGCCAGTCGGGCGCGAACGGCAGCATGACCCACAGCGGCTTGCCGAGCGCGCCCGCGAGGTGCGCAACGGCCGTGTCGATCGTGACGACGCCGTCGAGCCGCTCGATCAGCGCGGCCGTATCGGCAAAGTCGTTCAGCCGGCCGTCGAGGCGATGCACGCGCGGATGCGCGTCGACGCGCACCCGTTCGTCGTCGTCCAGCGCGGGCTGCAGCACGATCCAGTCGATGTCCGGCAGCGCGAGCAACGGCGCGAGTGCGTCGAACGGCATCGAGCGGTTTTCCTGCGCCTGCCGGCGCCCCGACCATGCCAGGCCGAACTTGCGCTTCGACTGCCCGCCGAGCGACCCGCGAAAGCGCCGCCGGGCACCGTCGGGCGCATCGAGATAGCGCGAGCCGACGATGTCTTCCGGCTGAAGCCCGAGCAGGAACGGCAGGCTCATCAGCGTGCAGCCGACGTCCGCGGCAGGCGGCTTCGCGGCGCCTTGCGCGACGAGCGTCACGCGCCAGCGCGACGCGGCCGGCGTCAGTAGCGCGACGAGTTCCGGCTGGACTTCGAGCACGACGCGCGCGCAGCGTGCGCGGGCCAGCGGCACGAAGCGGACGAACTGCAGCGTGTCGCCGAACCCCTGTTCCGCGCGGATCAGCAACGTGCGCGACGCAATCGGCTCGCCCTGCCAGCGCGGCAGCGCGCCGAGCGACGTCGCGCCGGGCGTCTCGTGGCGTGCTTCGTAGGCGGGCAGGCCGCGCGTGAAGTCGCGCAGCGTCAGCAGCGTGACCGCGCGATGCAGCCGCGCGAGCGTGAGATCGGGCGCGACGCGCAGCGCCTGGTCGAACGCGCGCAGCGCCATCTCGTGCGCGCCGAGCGCGTGATGCGCGTTGCCGAGATTCAGCCATGCGAGCCCGAACGACGGATCGAGCCCGACGGCGCGTTCGTAGTAGGGCAGCGCGTCGCGGTGGCGCGCCTGCGCGCAGAGGGCGTTCGCGAGCCCGAACAGCGCGAGCGGAAACGGCGGGTGCAGCGCGAGCGCGGCTTCGAAGGCCGCCGCCGCCTCGGCATGCCGGCCGACCGCGTCGAGCGTGTTGCCGAGATTGAAATGCGCGGCGACGAACCGCGGCTGCGCGGCGATCGCGGCCTGGAAGTGCGCGATCGCCTCGTCGGCGCGCCCCATCGCGCTCAGTGCCATCCCGAGGTTGTTGTGCGCGCCTGCATGCCCGGGCCGGAGCTCGAGCGCGCGACCGAACGCGGCGAGCGCGTCGTCGTGGCGGCCGAGCGCGTTCAGCGCGTTGCCGAGATTGTTGTAGATCGATGCGTCGTCGGGCGTGAGCTGCAGCGCGCGGCCGAAGGCGTCGATCGCATCGTCGTGACGCTGCACCGCCGCATAGGCGTTGCCGAGGTTGTAGTGCGCGAGCGGAAACTCGGGCGCGAGCGTCAGCGCGTTGCGAAAGCGGTCGATCGCTTCGTCGAGCCGGCCGAGCGCTTTCAGCGCGTTGCCGAGATTGAGCTGCAGCGCGGCATCGTCCGGACGCAGCGCGACGGCGCGGCCGACGAGATCGGCGGCCTCGGCGTGCTGGCCCTGCTGGTGCCGCAGCACGCCGAACAGGTGCAGCGCGTCGGCGTCGGCGGGGTTGGAGGCGAGCGCGTTGCGATAGCCGTGCTCGGCCTCGGCGAGGCGACCCGCGCGGTGCGCGGCGTACGCCCGGTCGAATGCGGAATCCATGACGCGAAAACTGGCGGAAAGCGCGTATTTTCCCACACCGCGCGGCGGGGGCGCGTATCGGCCGGTCGGCATATGGCCCCGTGACGCGGAGCGGCGTAGACTTGCAGAGTCGCGTGTCATCGAGGGTCTCATGGCTGACACACTGTCCGATATCCCGCCCGTGCTGATCGTCGGCGCGGGGCCGACCGGCCTTGCCGCGGCGATGAGCCTCGCGCGGGCCCGCGTGCCGGTGCGCATCATCGATCGTCTCGTCGCGCCGGCGCCGTTTTCGCGTGCGATCGGCATCCAGGCGCGCACGCTCGAGCTGCTGGAGCAGCATCGTGCGGTCGAACCGTTTCTCGCGCTCGGCCATCGCGCGCATGCGGCCGAGCTGCATGCCGACGGCCGCGTGATCGCACGGCTCGATTTCGATCCGCTGCAAACGCGCTATCCGTATCTGATGTTGCTCGACCAGAGCATCACCGAGCGGCTGCTCGCCGAACACCTGGCCACGATGGGCGTGACCGTCGAACGCGGGACGACGCTGACCGCGTGCGACGCGGGCGGCACGTCGCTCGACGTGACGCTGCGCCGCGCCGACGGCCGCGACGAGTCGTTCACCCCGTCATACCTGATTGCCGCCGACGGCGCGCACAGCACGGTCAGGCATCTCCTCGGCCTCGGCTTTGCCGGGCATGCGTTCGAGCAGACTTTCCTGCTTGCCGATTTCGCGGCGATACCCGACTGGCCGGACGAGGAGATCCATCTGTTCACGACGCCCGCAGGCATCGCGGGCCTGTTTCCGATGGGAGGCGGCCGTTACCGGCTCGTGGCGGACCGACCGCCCGGCGGCGGTGCGTCGCCCGACGCACCGGCTCCGTCGCTCGCGGAATGCGACGCGATCATCCGCGCGCGCGTCGGCGCGTCGATCTCGCCAAGCGATCTCGCGTGGTCGTCCTATTTCCACCTGCACAGCCGGATGGTCGACCGGCTGCGTCATGGCCGCGTGTTCTTCGCGGGCGACGCCGCGCACGTCCACAGCCCGGCCGGCGCGCAGGGCATGAACACCGGCATCCAGGAGGCGTTCAACCTCGGCTGGAAGCTCGCGCGCGTCCTCGGCGCAGGCGCGCCCGAGCGGTTGCTCGACACGTATCACGCGGAGCGCCATCCGATCGAGCGCGACGTGTTGCGGCAGACCGGTTTCGTCACCCAGGTGGTCGAAGCCGAGCGCGGGGCGATGAAGCTGCTGCGCGATCATGTCGTGCCGCTGCTGGCGTCGTTCGGGCCGATGCGCGACGCGCTCAGGCGCACGGTGAGCGAGCTCGGCGTGCAGTACCGGAAGAGTCCGCTCACGCTCGAGCGGGTGCTCGACGGCGGTCCGCGCGCGGGCGAGCGCGCGCCCGATGCGCTCGTGCACGTGCTGGACGGGCCGCTCGGTCGGGCGCCCGGCACGGCGCGGCTATACGATCTTCACGATCCGGCGAGTTTCACGCTGTTGCTGCTCGAAGAGCCGGTGAATACCGACGCTGGCGAAGTGCCGCCGATCCCGGCCGATGCGCAGGTGCTCGTGCAGGGGCTCGCGCGGATCATGCCGGAAGCGGTGCGTGTGTGGCGCGTCGCCGATGCCGAAGGCGACGGCACGGCGGGGCTCGCGCAGGAATACGGCCGCTCGCGGCCGTCGTTCTATCTGCTGCGGCCCGACGGCTATGTCGCCGCGCGGGGGCGCACGGCGACCGACGCCAACGCGTTGCTGCGCCACTGCGAGAGCTGGTTCGCGGGCCTGTCGGTGTCCGCGTAGCCGGGCGGTCAGGCGGGTGCCGCGGCAGGGACGAGCGACGCGCGATGCGCGGCGACCGCATCGCGCACGATCGGCATCGCGCGTTGCCCGGCTTCGTTCGACGGATCGTCCAGCGCGGCGAGCAACGCGCGTCGCATCCGCGGCTCCCAGAAGCGCCGGATATGCTCGGCGATCCCGGTCAGCGCTTCGTCGCGATCGGGCATCGATTCGAAGAACGCGCCGATCTGGTTGGCCATGTCGATCAGGTGGTCGTTGTCCATTGCGGCCTCACTTGCCCGTCGTCACGGCGGCTGGTGCGGCGGCGCGGCGCTCGAGCAGGTCGAGCTGCTCCGAGTTGAAGCGCGCATACGCGCGCTGCCAGTCGGACGGCTGCGCCACCGGCATCACCTGCACGGCAGTCACCTTGTATTCGGGGCAGTTCGTCGCCCAGTCGGAGCTGTCCGTCGTGATCACGTTCGCGCCCGATTCGGGGAAGTGGAACGTGGTGTACACGACGCCCGGCTGCATGCGCTCCGTCACGAGCGCGCGCAGCACCGTCTGCCCCGCGCGCGATTCGATGCCGACCCAGTCGCCGGTGCGGATCCCGCGATCCTCCGCGTCGTGCGGATGGATCTCGAGGCGATCCTCTTCGTGCCACCGCACGTTTTCGGTCCGGCGCGTCTGCGCGCCGACGTTGTATTGCGACAGGATGCGGCCCGTCGTCAGGATCAGCGGATAGCGCTGCGTGACCTTCTCCGGCGTCGGAATGAACTTGGTGATCACGAACCGGCCCTTGCCGCGCACGAACGTGTCGATGTGCATGGTCGGCGTGCCTTCCGGCGCGTGTTCGTTGCACGGCCACTGGATGCTGCCGAGCGCGTCGAGCTTGTCGTACGACACGCCCGAGAAGGTCGGCGTGAGCCGTGCGATCTCGTCCATGATTTCCGACGGATGCGTGTAGTGCATGTCGTAGCCGAGCGCCTGCGACAGCAGCAGCGTGACTTCCCAGTCCGCGTAGCCCGCGAGCGGCGGCATCACCTTGCGCACGCGCGAGATCCGGCGTTCCGCGTTCGTGAACGTGCCGTCCTTCTCGAGGAACGTCGAGCCCGGCAGCAGCACGTGCGCGTATTTCGCGGTTTCGTTCAGGAAGATGTCCTGCACGACGATGCATTCCATCGCCGACAGCGCGGCCGCGACATGCTGCGTGTTCGGGTCCGACTGGACGATGTCCTCGCCCTGGCAGTAAAGCCCCTTGAAGCTGCCGTCGAGTGCCGCATCGAACATGTTCGGGATGCGCAATCCGGGCTCCGGCTGCAGCGTGGCTGCCCACGCCTGCTCGAACTGCGTGCGCACGACTGCGTCGCCGATGTGGCGGTAGCCGGGCAGTTCGTGCGGGAACGAGCCCATGTCGCACGAACCCTGCACGTTGTTCTGGCCGCGCAGCGGATTGACGCCGACGCCTTCGCGGCCGACGTTGCCGGTCGCCATCGCGAGGTTCGCGATGCCCATCACCGTCGTCGAGCCCTGCGCGTGTTCGGTCACGCCCAGCCCGTAATAGATCGCGGCGTTGCCGCCCGTTGCGTACAGGCGCGCGGCCGCGCGTACCAGCTCGGCCGGCACGCCCGTCACGTCCGCTGTCGCCTCGGGCGAATTGTCGGCCTGCGCGACGAAGTCGCGCCATTGCTCGAACGCGCGCGTCTCGCAGCGCTCGGCGACGAACGCGTCGGCCACCAGCCCTTCGGTGACGATCACGTGCGCCAGTGCATTGACGATCGCGACGTTGGTGCCCGGACGCAACTGCAGGTGATGCGTGGCCTTCACGTGCGGGCCGTCGACCACGTCGATGCGGCGCGGGTCGATCACGATCAGCTTCGCGCCTTCGCGCACGCGCCGCTTCAGCCGCGAGCCGAACACCGGGTGGCCGTCGGTCGGGTTCGCGCCCATCACGACGATCACATCGGCCTGGCCGACCGATGCGAACGTCTGCGTGCCGGCCGATTCGCCGAGCGTCGCCTTGAGGCCATAGCCGGTCGGCGAGTGGCACACGCGTGCGCAGGTATCGACGTTGTTGTTGCCGAATGCGGCGCGCACGAGCTTCTGCACGAGATAGGTTTCCTCGTTCGTGCAGCGCGACGACGTGATGCCGCCGATCGAATCGCGGCCGTACTTCTGCTGCAGCTTGCGGAATTGCGTCGCCGCGTAGGTGAGGGCTTCGTCCCAGCTCACTTCGCGCCACGGGTCGGTGATCTTCTCGCGGATCATCGGCTTCGTGATGCGGTCCTTGTGCGTCGCATAGCCCCACGCGAAGCGTCCCTTCACGCATGCGTGGCCTTCGTTCGCGAGACCGTTCTTGTGCGGCGTCATGCGCACGACCTGCGTGCCTTTCATCTCGGCCTTGAACGAGCAGCCGACGCCGCAGTACGCGCAGGTCGTGATCACCGAGTGCTCGGCCTGCCCGAGCTGCACGACGGATTTTTCCTGCAGCGTGGCCGTCGGGCAGGCTGCCACGCACGCGCCGCACGACACGCATTCCGACGCCATGAACGATTCGCTTTCGCCCGCGGCGACGCGCGATTCGAAGCCGCGCGCGGCGATCGTCAGCGCGAACGTGCCCTGCGTTTCCTCGCACGCGCGCACGCAGCGATTGCAGACGATGCATTTCGACGGGTCATACGTGAAGTACGGGTTCGATTCGTCCTTCGTGTCCTTCAGGTGATTCGCGCCGTCGAAGCCGTAGCGCACTTCGCGCAGGCCGACCACGCCCGCCATGTCCTGCAGCTCGCAGTCGCCGTTGGCCGGGCAGGTGAGGCAGTCGAGCGGGTGGTCGGAAATGTACAGCTCCATCACGTTGCGGCGCAGCGACTGCAGCCGGTCCGATTGCGTGCGCACCTTCATGCCGGCTTCGGCGGGCGTCGTGCACGACGCCGGATAGCCGCGCCGGCCCTCGATCTCGACGAGGCACAGCCGGCATGAGCCGAACGGCTCGAGCGAATCGGTCGCGCAGAGCTTCGGGACGTTGATGCCGGCTTCGATCGCCGCGCGCATCACCGACGTGCCGGCCGGCACCGTGACCGGCTGGCCATCGATTTCGAGCGTGACGTCGGTGTCGGCATGCCGTTGCGGCGTGCCGTAGTCGGTATCGTCCAACGGATCGCGGGCGCGCGCCTGTGCGGCGCTCTTGCACGCGCATTGGCCCGAGCCGCAGCCGCCTTGGCGGACGTTGTTCGTGTCGAGGGACATGCAGGGCTCCTTCTGGGTCAGGCCGCAGCCTTGACCGGGCCCGACGCGGCATCCTTGCCGGCAGCGAGCCCGAAATCTTCGGGGAAATGGTCGAGCGCGGACAGCACCGGGTACGGCGTCATGCCGCCCATCGCGCACAGCGAGCCGGCGAGCATCGTGTCGCACAGGTCGCGCAACAGCGTGACCTGCCGCTCCGACGTATCGCCGTCGCGAATCCGCGCGATCGTCTCGACGCCGCGCGTCGAGCCGATCCGGCACGGCGTGCACTTGCCGCACGATTCGATCGCGCAGAACTTCATCGCGTATTCGGCCAGTTCGGCGAGATTCGACGTGTCGTCGTGCAGCACGATGCCGCCGTGGCCGACCACCGCGCCGATCGCCGTGTACGCCTCGTAGTCGAGCGGCACGTCCCACTGGTGGTCGGGCAAGTAGGTGCCGAGCGGGCCGCCGACCTGTGCGGCGCGTGCCGGCCGGCCGCTGGCCGTGCCGCCGCCGAAGTCGAACAGCAGTTCGCGCAGCGTGACGCCGAAGGCGAGCTCGACGAGGCCGCCGTGACGGATGTTGCCTGCCAGCTGGAACGGCAGCGTGCCGCGCGAGCGGCCCATCCCGTAGTCGCGATAGAACGCGGCGCCGCGCGCGAAGATCACCGGCGCCGACGCAAGCGTGATCACGTTGTTGATCACGGTCGGCTGGCCGAACAGGCCCGCGAGCGCGGGCAGCGGCGGCTTCGCGCGCACGACGCCGCGCTTGCCCTCGAGCGATTCGAGCAGCGCCGTTTCCTCGCCGCATACGTACGAGCCCGCGCCTTTCGCGACGTGCAGCTCGAACGCGTGCGCGGAGCCGAGCACGTGTTCGCCGAGCCAGCCGGCTTCGCGCGCGCGGACGATCGCGGCTTCGAGCGTGGCGATCGCGTGCGGGTATTCGCTGCGCACGTAGATGTAGCCGACCGTCGCGCCGGTGGCGATGCCCGCGATGATCATCCCTTCGATCAGGCAGTACGGATCGCATTCCATCAGCAGGCGGTCGGAGAACGTGCCCGAATCGCCTTCGTCCGCGTTGCAGACGATGTATTTCTGCGTGGCGCGTGCTTGCCGCACGGTCCGCCACTTGATGCCGGCCGGGAACGCCGCGCCGCCGCGGCCGCGCAGCCCCGACTCGATCAGCGTGTCGCATGCGGCGTCGCCGCCGAGCGCCAGTGCGTTCTTCAGGCCGGCGAGGCCGTCGTGTTGCAGGTAATCGTCGATCGACAGCGGATCGGTCAGGCCGATGCGCGCGAACGTGAGCCGCTGCTGGCGCGCCAGATAGGGCAGCGCGTCGACGAGGCCGACACTGCTCGGATGCGTGCCGCCGTCGAGCCAGTCGGCGTCGAACAGGGCCGGCACGTCGGCGGACGACAGGTTCGCATAGCCGACGCGGCCCGCGGCCGTCCCGACTTCGACGAGCGGTTCGAGCCACAGCAGCCCGCGCGAACCGTTGCGGATCACCTCGATCGCGACGCCGCGCCGTTCGGCTTCGGCCACGATCGCGGCGGCGAGCGCGTCGGCGCCGAGTGCCAGCGCGGACGAATCGCGCGGAACGTAGATGCGGGTCGTCATGCGGCCTCCGGCGTGCGGGCGACCGCGTCGGCCAGCAGCGCGTCGAACTTCTCCGGCGTGACCTTTGCGTGGAGCACCCCGTTGATCGTCATCGACGGCGATTGCGCGCACAGCCCGAGGCAGTAGACCGATTCGAGCGCGACGTCGTCACGCGTGTGCGCTGCGGCGGCATCGCCGTGCGCGGCATCGAACCGGCAGCCGGTGCGGGCTTCCGCATGGGCGGCGAGCGTTTCGCAGCCCATGCTGCGGCACGCTTCGGCGCGGCACATCTGGATCGTCACGCGGGCGGGCGGCGTGGTGCGGAAGTGGTGGTAGTAGGTCAGGACGCCGTGTACTTCCGCGCGCGACAGGTTCAGCGCCTTGGCGAGCGGCGCGACGCAGCCCGGCGGCACGTAGCCCGCGTCGTCCTGGATCGCGTGCAGGATCGCGACGAGCGAACGGCCGGCGCGCGCATGGCGCTCGACGAGCGCGTCGGGCGCAGGGGAATTCGGGGACATCGTTATGCTCCTCCAAAGTCTCATATGCGCTCGCAATTCATATATAGCGCAGCGGGACTTCGTTCTGATTGATTTTGACCAACGATAAGCGGAAGATTTCGCGGTCGCAATAGGAAATCGGAGTGCATAATTGATTCGGATCGAATGCGACGCGTATCTGACCGTACGCGACACGGAAGGCCGTTCGGCCAGTCTGTCCGACGTCGCGCCGTTGCTGGAGCTCGTGGCCGATACGGGCAGCATCGCGCAGGCCGCGCAAGCCAAGGGGCTGTCGTACCGGCACGCGTGGGGCATGCTGCGCGCGCTGGAATCGTGCATCGGCGGGGAATTGATCGAAACCGCGCGCGGCAAGGGTTCGACGTTGTCGGTGCTCGGGCAGGCGGTCGTCGATGCGCAGCGTCTGGCGCGCAGCCGCCTCGACGGGAACCTGCGCACGCTGGCGGCCGAGGTGGCCAGCGACCTGAACCGGCGGCTCGCGCAGCGCGACGGCGCCGTGCGCATTCATGCTTCGCACGGTTACGCGGTCGCGACGCTCGTTTCCGCGCTCGTCGAGGCGCAGGCGGCCGTCGACATCAAATATCGCGAAAGCGTCGAGGCCGTGCAGGCGCTCGCGCGCGGCGAATGCGATCTCGCGGGCTTCCATTTGCCGCGCGGCGCGTTTCGCGCGCAGTGCGCGCAAATCTACCGGCCCTGGCTCGACGACACGCGCCACGTGCTGATCCATCTGACGCGCCGACAGCAAGGACTATTCGTCCCGCGCGGCAACCCGAAGCAGGTGCGCGGGCTCGCGGATCTGGCACGCGACGACATCCGCTTCGTCAACCGCCAGCCGGGATCGGGCACGCGCATGTTGCTGGATCTCGCGTTGCGCGCGATCGGCATCGATCCGGAGCGCATCGACGGCTATGCGTCGGCCGAACTCACGCATTCTGCGATCGCGGCGTTCGTCGCGAGCGGAATGGCCGATCTCGGGTTCGGCGTCGAGCCGGCCGCCCGTCATTTCGGGCTCGACTTCATCCCGGTCGTCGACGAGGACTATTACTTCGCATGCGAACGCGCACGGCTCGATGGGCGGCCGCTCGCCGATGTGCTGGCACTGCTGCGTGACGCACGCTTCGTCGAGCGCGTCGCGCATCTGGACGGCTACGATCCGGCCGCGTGCGGCGCGCTGGAGCGCATCGCGACCGGGCTGGCCGGCCGCGACGACGCGAGCGGCCCGGACGGCAATGCCCGGTAACGAAGACGCGATCGAGCCGCGCTGCAGCAGTGGGGGAATTGCGCTACGCTTGCCGCTTGATCAACGTTCCAACAAGCACGCCGTTCAGGCGTCATCCCGCCATGAAATTTTCCGTTCCCCTTGCCGCGGCAGCGTTGACCGCGGGGCTGCTGGTCGTCGCTTCGCCGTTTGCGTTCGCGCAGAATTCCCCGGGGGTGCCCGGCGGCATCCTGAGCGATCAGTTCCGCCTGAACGAGCATCCGCAGATGCCGTTCGCCGCGTCGGCGCCGTCGCAGAAATACCAGACCGGCAAGAAGTCGGCATTGCGCCGCAAGGGTGACCTGGGCGACCCGAACGGCTGCAACCTGAAGTGCCCGATGGATACCCGGTAACGAGCAGCCGGCGTGTCTGCGCCCGAGCGGGCGCGCCTGTCTTCTGTGCAGCAGTTCGCTCGACCGACAGACGGCGGCAGAGGTTCCGCCCGATTCCGCTCTTCCATTCGAGCCCCGCGAAGCCTGCCGCTTCGCGGGGCTCGCGCTTTTGCGGTCCTTCATGCAATGCGGGGCGGACGAAATGGCCATTCGCCCGCATTGCGGTCGCGACGGGAGTCTAGGGTTAACCCGTAAATCAGGAAGGATGTCTTCCTGAAACCTGCCTTATTCTTAAGCATCCACCTACATAAACTTCGGTTTGTCGGCGCTGATCAGGTGTTCACCGCCGAATCAGACAAATCTGGAGGTAGGTCATCATGAAGTCGCTCGTTCAAGCCGTTGTCGTTGCTGCTGCTCTCGTTGCCCCGGTCGTTTCGTTCGCCCAGTCGGGTTCGACGATCACCCGAGCGCAGGTGCGCGCCGAACTGGTTCAACTCCAGCAGGCTGGTTACAACTCAGCCCGCGGCGAAGATCCGCACTATCCGGAAGCGATCCAGGCCGCCACGGCCCGTATCGCGGAGCAGCAGCGCAGTGCGCTCGCACAAGCTCGGGGCGCCGACGCCAGCGGCTACGGTGCGCAGGCACAGGGCGCATCGGCGTCGGGTTCGCGCGCAATGGGTGTGCGCCCGGCCAGCGCGGAAGAAATGAAGTCGCTGTATCGCGGCAGCTAAGCCGTGTATCGCCCGGTAGGGGTGGTTACGGGCGGGTACCGGCGCGGCGTCGCGCCCGACGCCGGATCATCGGGCCGGTCATCGCCCGGCGCAGCCGATGATGGGGCACGCGCGGCAGAACATCCGTCACCTCCTGCCGCCGGACATCGGCGGCATTCCGCCCGGCCCATCGGGGGCTGGGCGCTTTTTCGGAAGGTGTCGGACGTGCGTTTCGCCGGCAACAAAACACCCCGCAGACTTGCGTCATGCGGGGTTCGTGCGACGAGCGCGGAATTTGGTGGAGGCGGCGGGAATCGAACCCGCGTCCAGAAGCGCTCCACGACTAGTTCTACATGTTTAGTCCAGTCTTTTGATTTAACCGTAGCGACGCGGACGAACACGCTGCACTACGGCGATTCGCTAGGTTTTCGACCCTGGCGTCGCGACGCCGACAGGGCTTAACTGACGTAAATGACCTCTGGCGGTATTGCTACCGGTCTTGCGACACTAGCCCGTCAGTGAACTAGGCAGAGGACGGCGGCCCTTAGGCTGCCAGTGCGAACGTATCGTCGTTTGCAGTTACGATTTTCCCATTGATTAACGAGGTGACGGGTCCTCGACATGCCCTAGCCGCTTCACAACCCCTGTCGAAACCAGGTCGCCCCCGCGGATAAGATCGAACATTATAGCCCAACATCGCGCAGCAGGTCCCGCAGTTCCTGCGTCGTGTCGACGAGGTGCCGGGCCTGCCAGTCGACCGGTGCGACGCCGTCGCCGCAATAGCCGTACGCGGCTGCCACGGTGGCCATGCCGGCGGCGCTGCCAGCCTGAATGTCGCGCAGGTCGTCGCCGACGTAGACGATGCGCGCAGGCGCGAGCGCCAACTGGTCGGCCGCATGCAGCAACGGGGCCGGATGCGGCTTCGAGTGCGGCGTTGTGTCGCCCCCGACGACGCACGCGGCGCGCGGCGCGAGACCGAGCAGCTCGACGAGCGGTGCCGTGAGTCGCATCGCCTTGTTCGTGACGATGCCCCAGCGCACGCCGCGCGCATCGAGTTCGTCGAGCACGTCGCCGATGCCGGGGAATAGCGTCGTATGCACGCAGAGATCGGCCGCGTAGTTGGCGAGGAACTCGTCGCGCATCGCTTCGTAGCCGGGCGTGTGCGGATCGATGCCGAACGCGCCGCCGAGCAGGCCGCGCGCGCCGGCCGAGGCCAGCGGCCGCAGCACGTCGAGCGACGTTTCGGGCAGGCCGCGCTCGCGTTGCATCTTGTTGACGGCTGCCGCGAGATCGGGCGCCGTGTCGGCGAGCGTGCCGTCCAGATCGAACAGGACTGCATCGCAGTGCAGCAGGCGCGGTTCGTCTGCGATCCGCGCGGTCGAAAGGGGAGTCGTCATGCCGGTCAAAAGATCATGCGCCGCGTCGGCATGCGACGAGGTAGTTGATGTCGGTGTCGTTCGACAGCGCGAAGCGCTTGCCGATCGGGTGATACGTGATGCCCTTGATCTCGACGATGTGCAGATCCGTCGCGCGCACGAAGCCGGCCAGTTCCGACGGGCGGATGAAGCGCGCGTAATCGTGCGTGCCCTTCGGCAGCATTTGTGCGATGTATTCCGCGCCGATCACCGCGAACAGGTAAGACTTCAGATTGCGGTTCAGCGTCGAGAAGAACACCCAGCCGCCCGGTTTCACGAGCGTCGCGCACGCGGCCACGATATCGCCGGGTGACGGCACGTGCTCGAGCATCTCCATGCACGTGACGACGTCGTAGGTGCCCGGTTCGCGCGCGGCGATCGCTTCGGCTGCGATCGCCTCGTAATCGACCGAAATGCCGCTTTCGAGGCTGTGCAGGTCGGCAACGCCGAGCGCTTCGGTCGACAGGTCGATGCCTTTCACCTGGGCGCCGAGCCCGGCCATCGATTCGGACAGGATGCCGCCGCCGCAGCCAATGTCGAGCGCGCGCTTGCCGGCCAGATGCGCATGCGCGTCGATCCAGCCGAGCCGCACCGGGTTCAGGTCGTGCAACGGCTTGAATTCGGCATTTGGATCCCACCATCGGTGAGCGAGGTCGCTGAATTTCTGGAGTTCGTGCGGATCGGCGTTGGTCATGTCGGCAAACGGGCTACGAGAGGAGGGCGATGCTTCGGTGCGTCAGCCCCGAGTATATAAGCGGGCGGACGACGAGGCCAGCGAGCGTCTGGACGGGCGTCAATGAAAAAGCCCCGCCGGAGCGGGGCTTTGAAGCAGTCGAAAACCGCGGCTTACTGCGCCGGAACGGTCGTCTTCTGCACTTCTTGCGTACCGACCACTTCGACTTCCACGCGGCGGTCCGGTGCGAGGCAGGCGATGAGTTGCTTGCGGTTCTTCTGGTTGCAGCCGGTCGTGACCGGGTTGCGCTTGCCCTTGCCTTCCGTGTAGATCTTGTTGGCCGGCACACCCTTGCTGACCAGGTACGACTTCACGGCTTGCGCACGGCGCAGCGACAGACGGTCGTTGTACTTGTCCGAACCGATGCGGTCCGTGTAGCCCGTTGCGACGACCACTTCCGTGTTCATGCCCTGGATCTTCGATGCCAGTTCGTCCAGCTTCTGCTTGCCCAGCGGCTTGAGCGTTGCCTTGTCGAAGTCGAACAGTGCGTCAGCTTGATACGTGATCTTCTGGCTCGTGATGGCCGGAGCGACCGGAGCGACCGGCGGCTGCGGTGCCTGGGCGACCAGTGCGCCGTCGCACTTCGCGTTGGCGGTGGCCGGCGTCCAGAACGCATCGCGCCAGCAGAGCTCGTTCGTGCCGTTCATCCACACCCATTCGCCCGTGCCGTTCACCCAGTTGTCATTGACGGCTTGACGCGACGCCGGCACCGACTGTGCCGAAGCGGATGCAGCCATAACTGCGGTAGCTGCAATGAACGCGAGCTTTGAAAGTTTATTCATATTTCTCCTCTCGAAATTGAGATTACCGCAGGTTTACTGCGAGCCTGTTGACGGTGACAAGTCATACATTGCTCGAAGTATAACATTGGTGCGGCACAAAAAACGCGGCACCGCTCTGTGTAGACTTCGAGCAGCGTCTAACTTTCAGTGCGTTGGCATTTTGCCATATCGTTCCCTTCCTACGAAAAAAAATCCTCCCCACCCCAAGATCGCTTCAACTTTGTGGTGCATGCGCAACACCGGCCTGCCGTAACTTTTAGAGATTGTCAAGAGCGTGGCCGGGAAATCGCACGAATGCATGCCGTCGTTTACTCGCGCGCGTGAAACACGGCGGATGCGACCACGTGCGGCGTCTCGAGCGTCGCGCGCGATGTCGGCCGATCGATTTCGGCCGATTCGCCGCCGCCGCGATTTTTGCTGTTTACATATAGAGGGGGAGCGGATTGGCGGCTGATGGGCGCATGTTAGAATCTCGCGTTGCGTTGCGCATGCAGCGCCCACGCGAAAGGCGTTCGCCGTCTTCGCTCCGAAACGATACGGATACATGGATCAATTCGCCAAAGAGACCCTGCCCACCTCCCTCGAGGAGGAAATGCGCCGTTCGTATCTCGATTACGCGATGAGCGTGATCGTCGGACGTGCCCTTCCGGATGTCCGCGATGGCCTGAAGCCCGTGCACCGGCGCGTATTGTTCGCGATGCACGAACTGAACAACGACTGGAACCGCGCGTACAAGAAATCGGCGCGTATCGTCGGTGACGTGATCGGTAAATATCACCCTCACGGCGATACCGCGGTCTACGACACGATCGTGCGGATGGCGCAGGACTTCTCGCTGCGCTACATGCTGATCGACGGGCAGGGCAACTTCGGCTCGATCGACGGCGACAATGCCGCGGCGATGCGTTACACCGAAATTCGCATGGCGAAGATCGGTCACGAGCTGCTCGCCGACATCGACAAGGAAACGGTCGATTTCGAGCCGAACTACGACGGCAACGAAACGCAGCCGTCGGTCCTGCCGTCGCGCATCCCGAACCTGCTGATCAACGGCTCGTCGGGCATCGCGGTCGGCATGGCGACCAACATTCCGCCGCACAACCTGAACGAAGTCGTCGACGCGTGCCAGCATCTGCTCGGCAACCCGGAGGCGACGATCGACGAGCTGATCGAGATCATCCCGGCGCCGGATTTCCCGACGGCCGGCATCATCTACGGCGTCGCCGGCGTGCGCGACGGCTACCGCACCGGGCGCGGCCGCGTCGTGATGCGCGCGGCCACGCACTTCGAGGAGATCGACCGCGGCCAGCGGATGGCGATCATCGTCGACGAGCTGCCGTACCAGGTGAACAAGCGCTCGCTGCTCGAGCGGATCGCCGAGCTCGTCAATGAGAAGAAGCTCGAGGGCATTTCCGACATCCGCGACGAGTCCGACAAGAGCGGCATGCGCGTCGTGATCGAGCTCAAGCGCGGCGAAGTGCCGGAAGTGGTGCTGAACAACCTGTACAAGGCGACGCAGCTTCAGGACACGTTCGGCATGAATATGGTCGCGCTCGTCGACGGCCAGCCGAAGCTGCTGAACCTGAAGGAAATCCTGCAGTGCTTCTTGTCGCATCGACGCGAAGTGCTGACGCGCCGCACGATCTACGAACTGCGCAAGGCCCGCGAGCGCGGCCACGTGCTCGAAGGTCTCGCGGTCGCGCTCGCGAACATCGACGAGTTCATCGCGATCATCAAGGCCGCGCCGACGCCGCCGATCGCGAAGCAGGAACTGATGGCGAAACCGTGGGATTCGTCGCTTGTGCGCGAGATGCTGACGCGCGCCGAGAGCGAGAACGCGGCGGCCGGCGGCCGTTCCGCGTATCGTCCGGAAGGCCTGAACCCGGCGTTCGGGATGCAGGCCGACGGGCTGTACCGTCTGTCCGACACGCAGGCGCAGGAAATCCTGCAGATGCGTCTGCAGCGCCTGACCGGCCTCGAGCAGGACAAGATCATCGGCGAGTACCGCGAAGTGATGGCACAGATCGCCGACCTGCTGGACATCCTCGCGCGCCCCGAGCGGATCACGACGATGATCGGCGAGGAACTGACCTCGGTGAAGGCCGAATTCGGCGACGCGCGCCGCTCGAAGATCGAGCTGAACGCGACCGAGCTGAACACCGAGGATCTGATCACGCCGCAGGACATGGTCGTCACGATGTCGCATGCGGGCTACGTGAAGTCGCAGCCGCTGTCCGAGTACCGCGCGCAGAAGCGCGGCGGTCGCGGCAAGCAGGCGACGCAGATGAAGGAAGACGACTGGATCGAGACGCTTTTCATCGCGAACACGCACGACTACATCCTGTGCTTCTCGAACCGCGGCCGCGTGTACTGGGTCAAGGTCTATGAAGTGCCGCAGGGCTCGCGCAACTCGCGCGGCCGCCCGATCGTCAACATGTTCCCGCTGCAGGAAGGCGAGAAGATCAACGTCGTGCTGCCGGTCAAGGAATTCTCGGCCGACAAGTTCATCTTCATGGCGACGTCGCTCGGCACCGTGAAGAAGACGCCGCTCGAAGCATTCAGCCGCCCGATGAAGAAGGGCATCATCGCGGTCGGCCTCGACGATGGCGACTACCTGATCGGTGCGTCGATCACCGACGGCGCGCACGACGTGATGCTGTTCTCGGATTCCGGCAAGGCCGTGCGTTTCGACGAGAACGACGTGCGTCCGATGGGGCGCGAGGCGCGCGGCGTGCGCGGCATGCAGCTCGAGGACGGGCAGCAGGTCATCGCGATGCTGGTCGCGGGCAGCGAGGAGCAGACGGTGCTCACCGCAACCGAAAACGGCTACGGCAAGCGCACGCCGATCACCGAGTACACGCGTCACGGTCGCGGCACGAAGGGCATGATCGCGATCCAGACGTCCGAGCGCAACGGCAAGGTCGTGGCCGCCACGCTCGTCGACGCCGAGGATCAGATCATGCTGATCACGACGGCCGGCGTGTTGATTCGCACCCGTGTTTCCGAGATACGCGAGATGGGACGCGCCACGCAAGGTGTTACACTCATCAGTCTCGATGAGGGTACCAAGCTCTCTGGCCTGCAGCAGATCGCGGAGGCCGAAGAGGGAGAGGGCGAGGCCGACGAGGCGTCGGACGGCGAAGCCTGAAGAACGGATGAGACTCTGGCCGCCGCGGGCGAAATGCGCCGCGGCCGGCGAGCAACCATTCATATTTCCAAAAGGGAGTGATGATGCAAAAGCAATTCAAGCAACTGGTTCTGCTGGCTGCACTGGTGCCGACGTTCGCGATGGCGCAGGCGCTGTCGAATTCCGCACCGGCTGCTCCGGCGGCAGCTGCGCCGATCGACGCCGACAAGAAGGCAGCGATCAAGGATCTGCTCGACGCGATCGACGCGCCGAAGCTCGTGTCGGCAATCGGCAACAGCGCCGAAATGCAGGCCAAGCAACTCGTGCCGGCGATCCTGTCGGACGCGCTGTCGGAAAACAAGACGCTGAACGACAAGCAGAAGCAGGCTGCCGTTCCGACGCTGCAGAAGAACGCGGTGCCGAAGCTGGTCGACGGCGCAGGCAAGGTGTTCGGCACGCAACAGTTCCAGAGCGACGCGATGTCGGCTCAGTACGACGCGTACGCGAAGTACTACAGCACGTCGGAGATCAAGGATCTGACGACGTTCTACAAGAGCCCGACGGGCCGCAAGTTCATCCAGGTTCAGGATCAGGTCGGTCGCGACGTGGTCAACGGCCTGATGCAGAAGTACATGCCGCAAGCGATCCAGGCAACGCGTACGCAGGCTGACAAGGAAGTCGCAGCAGTCAAGCCGGGCAAGTAAGCTGTCCGGGCACGCCCCCGGCCGTTCGGCCGGGTTTGGCGGGAGCCTGACGACAGTGCGATAATGGCCGTTTGCGCGCGAGCGCAAGCGGCCATTTCTTTTCTGGCGCGTTCTGCCGGCGGCAAGCCGGTCGCGTCCCTCCCGAGGTTTTCACGATGCGCGTCTTTAATTTCTCCGCCGGCCCCGCGGCGATGCCCGAGGAAGTACTGCGGCAGGCCGCCGACGAAATGCTCGACTGGCACGGCAGCGGCATGAGCGTGATGGAGATGAGCCATCGCGGCAAGGAGTTCATGTCGATCCACGAGGCCGCGCTGACCGACCTGCGCGACCTGCTCGGCGTGCCGGCGAGCCACCGGATCCTGTTCCTGCAGGGCGGCGGCATCGCGGAAAACGCGATCGTGCCGATGAACCTGCTCGGCTCGCGCAAGACGGCCGACTTCGTCGTGACGGGTTCGTGGTCGCAGAAATCGTTCGGCGAGGCGAAGAAGTTCTGCACGCCGCATCTGGCCGCGACCGGCAAGACGGAGGGCGGTTTCACGCGTGCGCCCGCGCGTGCCGAATGGCAGCTGTCGGACGATCCCGCCTACGTGCATCTGTGCACCAACGAGACGATCGACGGCGTCGAGACGTTCGAGATCCCCGATCTCGGCGACGTGCCGCTGGTCGCGGATGTCTCGTCGCACATCCTGTCGCGCCCGATGGACGTCGCGAAGTACGGCGTGCTGTTCGGCGGTGCGCAGAAGAACATCGGGATGGCTGGCGTGACGGTCGTGATCGTGCGCGAGGATCTGCTCGATCGCGCGCTGTCGATCTGCCCGTCCGCATTCGAATGGAAGACCATCGCCGCGAACAACTCGCTGTACAACACGCCGCCCACCTACGCGATCTACATCGCGGGCCTCGTGTTCCAGTGGCTGAAGCGGCAGGGCGGGCTCGAAGCGATCGAGGCCCGCAATATCGAAAAATCGAAGCTGCTCTACGACACGATCGACGCGAGCAGTTTCTATCTGAACAAGGTCGAGCCGGCAGCGCGTTCGCGGATGAACGTGCCGTTTTTCCTGGCCGACGAAACGCGCAACGAAGACTTCCTCGCCGGCGCAAAGGCGCGCGGGCTGCTGCAGCTGAAGGGCCACAAGTCCGTCGGCGGCATGCGGGCGTCGATCTACAACGCGGTGCCGCTCGAGGGCGTGAAGGCGCTCGTCGAGTACATGAAGGACTTCGAGCAGCGCGGCGCCTGACGGCGGCGCTGTTCAAACAGCACGGCAAAACGCATGGACGACGAACTGAATTCCCGCCTGAAACCGCTGCGCGACCGCATCGACGCGATCGACGCGCAGCTGATCGCGCTCCTGAACCAGCGCGCCGCGGTGGCGCTGGAGGTGGGCGAGGTCAAGAAGCATTTCAACGCGCCGGTGTTCCGGCCGGAGCGCGAGCTGCAGGTGATCGCGCGGCTGCAGGACATGAGTGCCGGGCCGCTCGCGAGCGAGCACATCAGCGCCATCTGGCGCGAGATCATGGCGGCGAGCCGCGCGCTCGAGCAGACGATCCACGTCGCGTTCCTCGGGCCGGTCGGTACGTACAGCGAGCAGGCGATGCTCGAGTATTTCGGCCAGTCGATCGAAGGGCTGCCGTGCCCGTCGATCGACGAGGTGTTCCGCTCGGTCGAGGCCGGGGCGTGCGCGTTCGGCATCGCACCGGTCGAGAATTCGACCGAAGGCGCGGTATCGCGCACGCTCGACCTGCTGTTGCAGACCCAACTGGTGATCAGCGGCGAGCTCGCGCTGCCGATCCATCACAACCTGCTCACGCAGAGCGGCACGCTCGACGGCGTGAAGCGTGTCTGCGCGCATGGGCAGGCGCTCGCGCAATGCCAGCAGTGGCTCGCGGCGAATGCGCCGCAGCTCGAGCGGCAAGCCGTGGCGAGCAACGCGGAGGCCGCGCGTCTGGCCGCGGCCGATCCGACCGTCGCCGCGATCGCGGGCGATCGCGCGGCCGCGCATTACGGCCTGCAGATCGCGTTCTCGCTGATCCAGGACGATCCGCACAACCGCACGCGTTTCGTGATCGTCGGCAAGCAGCCGGCCGGCCAGAGCGGTCACGACCAGACGTCGCTGATCGTGTCGGTGAAGAACGAGCCGGGCGCCGTGTTCAAGCTGCTCGAGCCGCTCGCGCGGCACGGCGTGTCGATGACGCGCTTCGAGTCGCGTCCGGCGCGCGTGGGCACGTGGGAGTACTACTTCTACATCGACATCGAAGGGCATCGCGACGATGCGGCGGTGGCGGCCGCGCTGACGGAACTCGGCCAAAAGGCCGCGTTCCTGAAGATACTCGGTTCGTATCCGCGCGCACGCTGACGCGGCGGCGCGTCGCCTGCGGTGCGCAGGCGGCGCGCGAAGAAGCGGGCAGGGCAGGCCGATCGGCGCTGCCGAAGGCGGGAGCGGGCGGTATCCGGCGCAGGTTGCGCCGGGTGCGGGCCCGTTGCCCGGAATCTGGAATTCCGCGTGCGGGGCGTCGTCCCGCATGCGTAACTTGGCTCTTGTCGTGTCAGGCTTTGCATTCAACAAACTGGTCATCTTCGGCGTCGGCCTGATCGGCGGATCGCTGGCCCGCGCGCTGCGCGAGCGCGCGCCGGGCGGTGCGGGCGAGATCGTCGGCGTGGGCCGTTCGCGTGCGTCGGTCGAGCGCGCGCTGTCGCTCGGCGTGATCGACCGCGCGGCGGCGCTCGACGACGACGCGCAGGTGCGCGACGCCCTTGCCGGCGCCGATCTCGTCCTGCTGGCCGCGCCCGTCGCGCAGACGGGCCCGTTGCTCGCGCGCATTGCGCCGTGGCTCGACGGCGCGACGATCGTCACCGATGCGGGCAGCACCAAGTCCGATGTCGTTGCGGCTGCGCGCGACGCGCTCGGCGCGCGGATCGTGCAGTTCGTGCCGGGGCATCCGATCGCCGGGCGCGAGTCGAGCGGCGTCGAGGCTGCGTTGCCGGACCTCTACGTCGGCCGCAACGTCGTACTGTGCCCGCTGCCGGAGAACGCGCTCGAAGCGGTGGCCCGGATCGACGCGATGTGGCGCGCGACCGGCGCCGACGTGCGCACGATGACCACCGAACAGCACGATCGCGTATTCGCGTCGATCAGCCATCTGCCGCACGTGCTGTCGTTCGCGCTCGTCGAGCAGATTCTCGGCGAGGCCGACGCGGAACTGAAATTCTCGTACGCGGCCGGCGGTTTTCGCGATTTCACGCGCATCGCGGCGTCGAACCCGGAAATGTGGCGCGACGTGTGCGTCGCGAACCGCGCGGCGCTGCTCGACGAACTCGACGGCTACACGCGCGTGCTCGCGCGGTTGCGCGCGGCGATCGACGCCGGCGACGGCGCGGCGCTCGAAGCCGTATTCACGCGCTCGCGCGCCGCGCGCAAGGCATGGCAGGAAAGCGGCGGCGCGTCCGCTGCCGAACCGGTCAAGAAATAACAGGACGATTCCCATGGACTACCTCGATCTCGGCCCGTACTCCAGTGCATCGGGCACCGTGCGCCTGCCCGGCTCGAAGAGCATTTCGAACCGCGTGCTGCTGCTCGCGGCGCTCGCCGAAGGCGAAACGACGATCACCAACCTGCTCGACTCCGACGACACGCGCGTGATGCTCGACGCACTCGGCAAGCTCGGCGTGAAGCTCGCGCGCGACGGCGACACCTGTGTCGTCGCCGGCACGCGCGGCGCGTTTACCGCGAAGACGGCCGACCTGTTCCTCGGCAACGCGGGCACGGCCGTGCGGCCGCTGACCGCCGCGCTCGCGGTAAACGGCGGCGACTACCGGGTGCACGGCGTGCCCCGCATGCACGAGCGGCCGATCGGCGATCTCGTCGACGGCTTGCGCCAGATCGGCGCGCAGATCGACTACGAGCTGAACGAAGGCTACCCGCCGCTGCGGATCAAGCCCGCGACGATCTCGGTCGATGCGCCGATCCGCGTGCGCGGCGACGTGTCGAGCCAGTTCCTCACCGCGCTCCTGATGACGCTGCCGCTCGTGAAGGCGAAGGACGGCCGGACCGTCGTCGAAGTCGACGGCGAGCTGATCTCGAAGCCGTACATCGACATCACGATCCGGCTGATGGCGCGCTTCGGCGTGAGCGTCGAGCGCGACGGCTGGCAGCGCTTCGTCGTGCCGGCCGGCGTGCGCTACCGCTCGCCGGGGCGGATCATGGTCGAGGGCGACGCGTCGTCCGCGTCGTACTTCCTCGCGGCCGGCGCGCTGGGCGGTGGCCCGCTGCGGGTCGAGGGCGTGGGGCGGGCGAGCATCCAGGGCGACGTCGGCTTCGCGAATGCGCTGATGCAGATGGGCGCGAACGTGACGATGGGCGACGACTGGATCGACGTGCGCGGCATCGGCCACGATCACGGCAAGCTCGAGCCGATCGACATGGACTTCAACCTGATTCCCGACGCGGCGATGACCATCGCAATCGCGGCGCTGTTCGCGAACGGCACGAGCACGCTGCGCAACATCGCGAGCTGGCGCGTGAAGGAGACCGACCGCATCGCCGCGATGGCGACCGAGCTGCGCAAGGTCGGCGCGATCGTCGAGGAAGGCCCCGACTATCTCGTCGTCACGCCGCCGGAAAAGCTCACGCCGAACGCGGCGATCGATACGTACGACGATCACCGGATGGCGATGTGCTTCTCGCTCGTCAGCCTGGGCGGCGTGCCCGTGCGGATCAACGATCCGAAGTGCGTCGGCAAGACGTTCCCCGACTATTTCGACCGCTTCGCCGCGCTCGCCAAAGCCTGATCCGACTGTTCCGATGAAATCGACCCGACCCTTTCACCCGACTCCCGTCATCACGATCGACGGCCCGACCGCCTCCGGCAAGGGCACCGTCGCGGCGCTCGTCGCCGCGCACCTCGGCTTCCACCTGCTCGACAGCGGCGCGCTGTACCGGGTGGCGGCGCTCGCGAGCGTGCGCTACGGAATCGCAGCGGAAGACATCGACGCGCTGGTGAAGCTGATCGACGATCTGCACATCACGTTCCGTGAAGGTTGCGCGCAACTCGACGGCGTCGACGTGTCGAACGACATCCGTGCCGAAGCGGTCGGCAACCGCGCGTCGGCCATTGCCGTGCACGGCCCCGTGCGCACCGCGCTCGTCGCGCGCCAGCGGGCGTTTCGCAAGACGCCGGGCCTCGTGGCGGACGGGCGCGACATGGGCACGGTGATCTTCCCCGACGCCGTGCTGAAGGTGTTCCTGACGGCCAGCGCCGAGGCGCGCGCGACCAGACGGCATAAGCAATTGATGCAAAAAGGTTTTTCTGCTAACATAGATGACTTGCTCCGGGATCTTCGTGAACGTGACGCGCGCGACAGCAATCGCGCAGCCGCGCCGCTGAAGCCTGCGGCAGATGCCAAGTTGCTCGATACGTCGGCACTTTCGGTCGATGAAGCCGTCGATCAGGTGCTGCAGTGGTACCGGGCGCTCGGCCAGCCAGCCTGAGAAGGCTGGGCGGCAGTAGGTGCTCCGCGCGTGAGTGCGGAGCGTGTTTCGAACCCTTAACCCCGTGTGGTCTTCGATCTGGCCCTTTCAGCCTGCCATTCCGGCCGGCGTGGCACAGCGAGCCATGCACAATCAGATTTTTATGTCCGACCTGCAAACCTCCACCCCGAATACCGAATCCTTTGCGGCTCTGTTCGAAGAGTCGCTGACCCGCCAAGACATGCGCGCCGGCGAAGTGATTTCCGCCGAAGTCGTGCGCGTCGACCACAACTTCGTGGTCGTCAATGCAGGCCTGAAGTCCGAGGCTTACATTCCGATCGAGGAATTCCTGAACGATCAGGGCGAGGTTGAGGTGCAGTCGGGCGATTTCGTGTCCGTCGCGATCGACGCACTCGAAAACGGCTACGGCGACACGATCCTGTCGCGCGACAAGGCGAAGCGCCTCGCATCGTGGCTGTCGCTGGAAAAGGCCCTCGACAACAACGAACTCGTCACCGGCACGATCACCGGCAAGGTGAAGGGCGGCATGACCGTGATGGTCAACGGCATCCGCGCGTTCCTGCCGGGTTCGCTGGTCGACACGCGTCCGGTCAAGGACACGACCCCGTACGAAGGCAAGACGCTCGAGTTCCGCGTGATCAAGCTCGATCGCAAGCGCAACAACGTCGTGCTGTCGCGTCGTGCAGTGATCGAAGCAACGCAAGGCGAAGAGCGCGCGAAGCTGCTCGAGACGCTGAAGGAAGGCGCGATCGTCAACGGCGTGGTCAAGAACATCACCGATTACGGCGCGTTCGTCGACCTCGGCGGCATCGACGGCCTGCTGCACATCACCGACATCGCATGGCGTCGTGTGCGTCACCCGAGCGAAGTCCTGTCGGTTGGCCAGGAAGTCACCGCGAAGATCCTCAAGTTCGACCAAGAGAAGAACCGCGTCTCGCTGGGCATCAAGCAACTGGGCGACGATCCGTGGGAAGGCATCTCGCGCCGTTACCCGTCGGGCACGCGTCTGTTCGGCAAGGTCACGAACATCACCGACTACGGCGCATTCGTCGAAGTGGAATCGGGCATCGAAGGCCTCGTCCACGTGTCGGAAATGGACTGGACCAACAAGAACGTTGCGCCGTCGAAGGTTGTCCAGCTGGGCGACGAAGTCGAAGTCATGGTCCTCGAGATCGACGAAGACCGTCGTCGTATCAGCCTCGGCATGAAGCAGTGCAAGCCGAATCCGTGGGACGACTTCAGCCGCAACTTCAAGAAGGGCGACAAGATCACGGGCGCAATCAAGTCGATCACCGACTTCGGCGTGTTCATCGGTCTGCCGGGCGGCATCGACGGCCTGGTCCACCTGTCGGACCTGTCGTGGAGCGAAGCCGGCGAAGAAGCCGTTCGCAAGTACAAGAAGGGCGACGAAGTCGAAGCGATCGTGCTCGGTATCGACGTCGAGAAGGAACGCATTTCGCTCGGCATCAAGCAGCTCGAAGGCGATCCGTTCAGCAACTACGTTGCAATGAACGACAAGGGCTCGATCGTCGATGGCGTCGTGAAGACGGTCGATGCGAAGGGTGCGGTCGTCACGCTGACGGGCGACATCGAAGGCTACCTGCGTGCGTCGGAAATCTCGCAGGATCGCGTCGAAGACGCACGCAACGTGCTGAAGGAAGGCGACAAGGTCAACGCGATGGTGATCAACATCGATCGCAAGTCGCGCGGCATCAACCTGTCGATCAAGGCGAAGGATTCGGCCGAACAACAGGAAGCGATCCGCGGCCTGCAGTCGGACTCCAGCGCTGCTGCGACCGGTACGACCAACCTCGGCGCGCTGCTGAAGGCGAAGCTCGACGGCCAAAACCAGTAAGCCTTACGAGGTCTGCTGAAGTATGACCAAATCCGAGTTGGTCGCGCAGCTGGCATCGCGATTTCCGCAACTTGTCCTCAAGGATGCGGATTTCGCGGTGAAAACGATGCTCGATGCGATGTCCGACGCCCTGGCGAAAGGGCATCGCATTGAAATTCGGGGTTTCGGCAGCTTTGGCCTCAATCGTCGCCCGGCGCGCGTCGGACGCAACCCGAAGTCGGGGGAGAAAGTGCAGGTGCCAGAGAAGTTCGTGCCGCACTTCAAGCCTGGCAAGGAATTGCGTGAACGCGTCGACGGCCGCGCCGGTGAACCGCTGAAGGCTGACGATCCGGACGACGAGCGTTGAACGTCGTTCGGTGTGCCCGGAACCTGTCCGGCGAAGGCTGAAAAGAAAGCGCCCCTTGCGGGCGCTTTTTTCATTTCCGGCCCCGCGCGCAACGCCGCGCACAGGATGTGCGCAGCCGCGGAAACGCTTCCTTTACAATACGGGTCGATTCGGTGCGACGAAGGGGAGTCGCGCGCCGCGGCAAACCTCAACAAAGAGAGGGCTTCATGAAGTTTATCGTCTGGCTGATCCGGGTATTGGTGTTCGTCCTGCTGCTGGTGCTTGCGCTGGCCAATACGCAAACCGCGACGCTGAATTTCGTTGCCGGCTACGCATGGCAAGCGCCGCTGATCCTGATCGGCCTGGCATTCTTCGCCGTGGGGCTGCTGGCCGGCCTGCTGTCCGCGCTGCCTTCGATCTTCCGCCTGCGTCTCGAGAACGGGCGTTTGAAGCGCGATCTGCGTGCGGCGCGCGAAACGCCTGCCGTCATCGACCAGCCGCCGATGCCGCCCGTCATTTAACACGGACGCCGCGCGATCATCGCGCGGTTTTCGTCTCTGCTTCGATATTTCGCATGGATCTGGATTTCTGGTGGTTGCTCGCGATTCCGGTCGCGTTCGCGCTCGGTTGGGCGGCGTCACGCTATGACCTGAAGAATCTCCTGTCGGAGAGCGCCAACCTGCCGCGTTCGTATTTTCGCGGCCTGAATTTTCTGTTGAACGAACAACCCGACAAGGCGATCGATGCGTTCATCGAGGTTGCCAAGCTCGATCCCGAAACGGTCGAGCTGCACTTCGCGCTCGGCAACCTGTTTCGCCGTCGCGGCGAGACCGACCGCGCGATCCGCGTGCACCAGAACCTGCTGAGCCGCACCGATCTGCCGGTCAACGAACGCGACCACGCGCTGTACGAACTGGGCCAGGATTTCCTGAAGGCCGGCCTGCTGGATCGCGCGGAAGAGGCGTTCCACAAGCTCGCGGACGGCGACTACGCGCTCGGCGCGCAGCGGGCGCTGCTGACGATCTACGAGATCGAGAAGGACTGGAACAAGTCGATCGATACGGCGAAACGCATCGAGTCGATGAGCGACAAGCCGCTCGGCGTCGAAATCGCGCAGTTTCACTGCGAACTCGCGCAGGACGCGCTGCAGCGCAAGAATGCCGCCGCGGCGGCCGAACAGTTGCGCCTTGCGCTGACAGTGAATCCGCAGAACGTGCGTGCGACGGTTCTGTCCGGCGACGCGGCGGAAGCGGCGGGCGATCACGCGGGCGCGATCGAGCACTGGAAGCGCGTCGAAGCGCAGAACCCGGCGTATCTGCCGCTCGTGGCCGACAAGCTGATGAAGGCATACGTCGCGCTCGGCAAGAACGTCGAAGGCGCCGAGTTGCTGATGGGGTACGTCGATCGTTATCCGTCGAACGACCTGCTCGACATCGCCTATCAGCATATCGCCGGGCTGCGCGGCCAGGATGCGGCACACACGCTTGCGCGGACGCAGATGGAAAAGTCGCCGAACCTGTCGGGGATGCTGCACCTGCTCGATGCGCAGATCGCGGCGGCCGAGGAGCCGCGTCGTAAGGAACTTGAAATGATGCGTGCGCTGATCAAGCAGCGCACGAAAAATCTGCCACGGTATACGTGCCAGAATTGCGGTTTCCGGGCGCGGCTCTTCTATTGGCAGTGCCCCGGATGCAGCGGCTGGGAAACCTATGCGCCGCGCCGCGTCGAACCTGCGATGCCGGGCTGATCCCGGCACGCGGAGCCAACGCGCTGCGGTTGCCGCCGGGCTCGCCCCGGCGGCCAAGTTAGTCAATTACCGGGAAGTACCGGAACATCTATGAAAATCACCATCATCGGCACCGGCTATGTCGGCCTCGTCACGGGCGCCTGCCTCGCGGAGATCGGTCACGACGTCTTCTGTCTCGACGTCGATCCGCGCAAGATCGATATCCTGAACAACGGCGGGATGCCGATTCACGAACCGGGGCTGCTGGACATCATCGCGCGCAACCGCACGGCGGGGCGTCTGCGCTTCTCGACCGACATCGAGGCGAGCGTCGCGCATGGCGAGATCCAGTTCATCGCGGTCGGCACGCCGCCCGACGAGGACGGCTCGGCCGACCTGCAATACGTGCTCGAGGCCGCGCGCAACATCGGCCGCCACATGACGGGCTTCAAGGTGATCGTCGACAAGTCGACGGTGCCGGTCGGCACCGCGCGGCGCGTGCGCGGGGTGGTCGACGAGGCGTTGGCCGCACGCGGGCTCGCGGGCAGCGTCGCGCATCGCTTCTCGGTCGTGTCGAACCCGGAATTCCTGAAGGAAGGCGCCGCGGTCGAAGACTTCATGCGCCCGGACCGGATCATCATCGGCGTCGACGACGACGACACCGGCACGATCGCGCGCGAGAAGATGAAGAAGCTCTACGCGCCGTTCAACCGCAACCACGAGCGCACGATCTACATGGACGTACGTTCGGCCGAATTCGCGAAGTATGCGGCGAACGCGATGCTTGCGACGCGCATCTCGTTCATGAACGAGATGTCGAATCTCGCCGACAAGGTCGGCGCCGACATCGAGGCCGTGCGCCGCGGGATCGGCTCCGATCCGCGCATCGGCTATCACTTCCTCTACGCGGGCGTCGGCTACGGCGGCTCGTGCTTTCCGAAGGACGTGCAGGCGCTGATCCGCACCGCCGGCGAGAACGGCCAGCCGCTGCGCATCCTGGAGGCCGTCGAGGCCGCCAACCATGCACAGAAGGACGTGCTGATCGGCAAGATCGAGCAGCGCTTCGGCGCCGACCTGACGGGGCGCGAATTCGCGGTCTGGGGTCTGGCGTTCAAACCGAACACCGACGACATGCGCGAGGCGCCGAGCCGCCGCCTGATCGCCGCGCTGCTCGAACGCGGTGCGACCGTGCGCGCCTACGATCCGGTCGCCGTCGACGAAGCGCGGCGCGTGTTCGCGCTGGATTTCGGCGACGATGCGCACATGCTGGCGCGACTGCATCTCGTCGACACGCAGGATGCCGCGGTCACGGGCGCGGACGCACTCGTGATCGTGACCGAATGGAAGGAATTCCGCAGCCCCGATTTCACGCGCCTGAAGGCCGAACTGAAGGCACCGGTGATTTTCGACGGGCGCAACCTGTACGAGCCGGACGCGATGGCCGAACTGGGCATCGATTACTACGCGATCGGCCGGCCGTATGTCGATCCCCAGTCGTTCCCCCGTGGCTGAACGTACGATGAATACTCTTCGCGAAGTCGTTCCGGTGCCGCGCGAGCAACTCGCGCGCTCGCGTGTGCTCGTCGTCGGCGACGTGATGCTCGACCGTTACTGGTTCGGCAACGTCGATCGCATTTCGCCCGAAGCGCCGGTGCCGGTGGTGCACGTGCAGCGTCAGGAGGAGCGGCTCGGCGGTGCGGCCAACGTTGCGCGCAATGCCGTGACGCTCGGCGGCCAGGCCGGGCTGTTGTGCGTCGTCGGTTGCGACGAGCCCGGCGAGCGGATCGTCGAGCTGCTCGGCAGCAGCGGCGTGACGCCGCATCTCGAGCGCGATCCGGCCTTGCCGACCACGATCAAGCTGCGCGTGCTCGCGCGTCAGCAGCAGTTGCTGCGCGTCGACTTCGAGGCGATGCCGACGCACGAGGTGCTGCTCGCGGGGCTCGCGCGCTTCGATGCGCTGTTGCCGCAGCACGACGTCGTGCTGATGTCGGATTACGCGAAAGGCGGCCTGACGCACGTCACGACGATGATCGAGAAGGCGCGTGCGGCCGGCAAGGCGGTTCTGGTCGACCCGAAGGGCGACGACTGGGAACGCTATCGCGGCGCATCGCTGATCACGCCGAATCGCGCGGAACTGCGCGAGGTGGTCGGGCAGTGGAAATCGGAAGACGACCTGCGCGCGCGCGTCGCGAATCTGCGTGCGGCGCTCGGCATCGACGCGTTGTTGCTCACGCGCTCGGAAGAGGGCATGACGCTCTTTTCCGCGGGCGGCGAACTGCATGCGCCGGCGCTCGCGCGTGAAGTGTTCGACGTGTCGGGCGCGGGTGACACCGTCATCGCGACGGTCGCGACGATGCTCGGCGCCGGTGTGCCGCTCGTCGACGCCGTGGTGCTCGCGAATCGCGCGGCCGGCATCGTGGTCGGCAAGCTCGGCACGGCCACGGTGGACTACGACGAACTGTTTCACTGAGTGCATTCGGCGGCGCGACGAGCGCGCCGCACGAGTGGCTCGCACTTTTCAGGCAGGACGATCATGACCCTCATCGTTACCGGCGCAGCCGGTTTCATCGGCGCGAACATCGTCAAGGCGCTCAACGAGCGCGGCGAGACGCGCATCATCGCGGTCGACAACCTGACGCGCGCGGACAAGTTCCGCAATCTCGTCGACTGCGAGATCGACGACTATCTCGACAAGACCGAATTCGTCGAACGCTTCGCGCGCGGCGATTTCGGCAAGGTGCGCGCGGTATTTCATGAAGGCGCCTGTTCGGACACGATGGAAACCGACGGCCGCTACATGATGGACAACAACTTCCGCTACAGCCGCGCGGTGCTCGATACCTGCCTCGCGCAGGGCACGCAGTTCCTGTATGCATCGTCGGCCGCGATTTACGGCGGCTCGACGCGTTTCGTCGAGGAACGCGACGTCGAGGCGCCGTTGAACGTATACGGCTATTCGAAGTTCCTGTTCGACCAGGTGATCCGTCGCGTGCTGCCGAGCGCGAAGAGCCAGATCGCGGGCTTCCGCTATTTCAACGTGTACGGCCCGCGCGAGACGCACAAGGGGCGCATGGCGTCGGTCGCGTTCCACAACTTCAACCAGTTCCGCGCGGAAGGCAAGGTGAAGTTGTTCGGCGAGTACAACGGTTATGCGCCGGGCGAGCAGACGCGCGATTTCGTGTCCGTCGAGGACGTGACCAAGGTGAACCTGTTCTTCTTCGATCATCCGGAGAAGTCGGGCATCTTCAATCTCGGCACGGGCCGGGCGCAACCGTTCAACGATATCGCGTCGACGGTCGTGAACACGCTGCGCGCACTCGACAACCAGCCGCCGCTCACGCTCGCGCAGCAGGTCGAGCAGGGCTTGATCGAATACGTGCCGTTCCCCGATGCGCTGCGCGGCAAGTACCAGTGCTTCACGCAGGCCGACCAGACGAAGCTGCGCGCGGCCGGCTACGACGCACCGTTCCTGACCGTGCAGGAAGGTGTCGACCGCTACGTCCGTTGGCTATCCGGCCAGGTTTAAACCGGCGCGTTGCATCGATAGACTGGGTCTCACGGTCGGCAGCCGCCGGCCGTTTTTCTTCGGAGATCCAGCACATGATCAGGAAATGGTTTGCCGCGGCGGTCATGCTCGGCGCAGTGGCGTCGGCCTGGGCGGCCGTCGACGTCAACACCGCGAACGAGGATGCGCTCGTCGGTATCAAGGGCATCGGTCCGGCGCGGGCGAAGGCGATTCTCGACGAGCGCGGCGCACGCGGCCCGTTCAGGAATGCAGACGATCTCGCCGCGCGCGTGAAGGGCATGGGCGGGCATACCGTCGAGCGGCTTCAGCAGGAAGGGTTGACGATCGGTGCGGCGGCGGGCGCGGCGCCGTCAGCCGCAGGCAAGCCGGCGGCGGCGAAGCCTGCCGCTGCACCGGCTCGCACCGCGCAGAAATAACGGGTCGCACCTACCCGACCAAGGGCTCCTTCAGTCGCCGTCGTTGCGACGGCTTCCCGCGGCATGCCGCGGGTTTTTTGCATGGAGCGGCATGCGCGGCGATCGCGACCGCGCGGCGCGCGTATTCCATCGTCGCAATGGGGTTGCCGACGCGCGTGCCGGCGCTGGTTTACAATCGATCGGTTGATCGGCCTCGCACTCACGGTATATCCATGGCTTACAAAACTATCGAAGACACGATCGGCAATACGCCGCTCGTGCAACTGGTCCGCCTGCCGGACGACGAGATTCGCGCCCGCAACAACGTGGTGCTCGCGAAGCTCGAGGGCAACAATCCGGCCGGTTCCGTGAAGGATCGTCCGGCGCTGTCGATGATCGGCAAGGCCGAGGCGCGCGGGCGCATCAAGCCGGGCGATACGCTGATCGAGGCGACGAGCGGCAACACGGGCATCGCGCTCGCGATGGCCGCGGCGATCCGCGGCTACAAGATGGTGCTGATCATGCCGGAGGATCTGTCGGTCGAGCGCCGCCAGAGCATGGCGGCTTATGGCGCCGAAATCATCCTGACGCCGGTGAAGGGCGGGATGGAACTGGCGCGCGACCTCGCGGAGCAGATGCAGCGCGAAGGCAAGGGCGTGATCCTCGACCAGTTCGGCAACCCCGACAATCCCGTCGCGCACTACGAAGGCACGGGGCCGGAGATCTGGCGCGATACCGAGGGGCGCATCACGCACTTCGTGTCCGCCATGGGCACGACGGGCACGATCATGGGCACGTCGCGCTACCTGAAGGAACAGAATCCGGCGATCGAGATCATCGGTGCGCAGCCGGAAGACGGCTCGCGTATTCCGGGTATTCGCAAGTGGCCGGAAGCGTACATGCCGACCATTTTCGATCGCAGCCGCGTCGACCGCGTCGAGAGCGTGAGTCAGGCTGCGTCTGAAACGATGACGCGCCGGCTCGCGGCGGTCGAAGGTATCTTCGCGGGCATTTCGTCGGGCGGCGCATGCGAAGTCGCGTTGCGCATCGCGCGCCAGGTCGAGAACGCGACGATCGTGTTCATCGTCTGCGATCGTGGCGACCGCTACCTGTCCACGGGCGTGTTTCCCGCCTGAGCGAGAGGGGGCGCGGCCCGCGCATCGATAAAAAACGCCGCTTCTGCGGCGTTTTTTCTTTGGGCGACCGGTGCTTACTGCGACTGCGCCGCGGCAGCGGCGGGTTGCAGCGCGCCGCTCGCTTCCATCTGCGCTTTCACGGCCTCGCCGAGCTGGTACACGGTGAGCGCGTAGAAGAAACTGCGGTTGTAGCGCGTCAGCACGTAGAAGTTCTTCAGGCCGAGCATGTATTCGGTCGCGCGACCCGGCGTCGGCAAGTCGACCACGGTGACCGGCGTGCCGGCTTCGGTCGTGATGTTGACCGTCGGCTCGTTCAACGTCATGCCCGCGCGCAGCAGTTGCGACAGCGCCCAGTGCGGTTCGGGCTGGCCGTCGGCGGCGGCCTGGGCGATGCCCAGGCTGCCTGTATCGGGCGTGATCTGCCAGACCACCGGACGGTCCGTTTCCCAGCCGTGCTGCTTCAGGTAGTTCGCGACGCTGCCGATCGCATCGACAGGACTGCTGCGCAGATCGACGTGACCCGTGCCGTCGAAGTCGACCGCATATTCGCGGATGCTGCTCGGCAGGAACTGCGGAATCCCGATCGCGCCGGTGTACGAGCCGAGCACGGTGGTGGGGTCGAGCTGGTTGTCGCGGGTCCAGACCAGGAAGTCTTCGAGGTTCTTGCGGAACGTGGCCTGGCGGCTGTCGCGGTTCGGCGTGTCCGGGTAGTCGAACGTGAGCGTCGTCAGCGCGTCGAGCACGCGGAAATTGCCCATGTAGCGGCCATAGATGGTCTCGACGCCGATGATGCCGACGATCACCTCGGGCGGCACGCCGAACTGCTCGGACGCGCGCTGAAGCGTGGCCTGGTTCGCTTTCCAGAACTTCACGCCCGCGTTGATGCGGATCGGCTCGATGAAGCGCGAGCGATAGACGCGCCAGTTCTTGACCGTCGGCGACGGGGCCGGCTTCACGAGCTTGACGGCCGTCGCCGAGTAGCTGATGCGCGAAAACAGCGCATGCAGGCTTGCCGAATCGAAACCGTTGCGGCTCACCATCTCGTCGATGAACGCGTCGACCTTCGCATTGTTCGCGTAACGCTGTGGAACGATTTCCTCTTCGAAGGTCTGGCCTTGCGGCGTCTCCTGCTGCGGCTGGGCTTGGGCGACGAGCGTGCCGGCGGGCTTCGCCGGCTGCGTCTGCGCGACGGCAGACGCGGTGCCGAGGGCCGTGGCGAGGGCAGCGGCGACGAGCGGAACGCGAACCCGGAACAGCGCGGAAAGAAGGGCGGCAGGCTTGCTGGAATTCATGTCGAAGCGGGCGGACAGGGCGATTGTGTTCGGCGCAGTATACCCGACGCATCCGGCGCACCGGGCCGAAGCTGGCCCCCGTTGTGGTAAGTTAGCGGCGAATTCGCGGCAGACGATGGACATCATTGATGGAGACCTGCGACGCACCGTGCGCCGCGGATGACAGCTTATGGCAACCGTTTTCTATACGCACCCCGACTGCATGCTGCACGAGATGGGGGAATGGCATCCGGAATGTCCGGCCCGCCTGTCGGCGATCCAGGATCAACTGATTGCGAGCCGCATCGACGACCTGATCGTGCACGAAACCGCGCCGTTCGCGAGCGAGGTCGCGCTGGGCCGGGTGCATACGCAGGCGCACATCGACTACATCCGAAGCATGACGCCGGTCGACGGTTACGTCGAGATCGATCCCGACACGCTGATGAATCGCGACACGTGGCGCGCGGCACTGCGCGCGGCCGGCGCCGCGATCGCGGCGACCGACGCGGTGATCGAAGGCCGCTATGCGAATGCGTTCTGCGGCGTCCGCCCACCCGGCCACCATGCGGAGCCCGCGCGCGCGATGGGCTTCTGCTTCTTCAACAACGTCGCGATCGCCGCACGGCACGCACTCGACGTACACGGCATCGAGCGCGTCGCGATCGTCGATTTCGACGTGCATCACGGCAACGGCACCGAGGCGGCGTTCGCGAACGACGAGCGCGTGCTGATGTGCAGCTTCTTCCAGCATCCGCTGTATCCGTTCTCGGGCGTCGATCATCAGGCGCCGAACATGGTCAACCTGCCGATGCCCGCACGCAGCAACGGGATGGCGATTCGCGAAGCCGTCGACATGTTCTGGCTGCCGCGCCTCGACGCGTTCAAGCCGCAGATGCTGTTCGTGTCGGCCGGCTTCGATGCGCATCGCGAGGACGATATCGGCAATCTCGGGCTCGTCGAAGCCGACTTCGAATGGCTGACCGCGCGAATCGTCGACGTGGCGCGCCGGCATGCGCAGGGCCGTATCGTCAGTTGCCTCGAGGGCGGCTACAACCTGTCCGCGCTCGGGCGCAGCGTCGTCGCGCACCTGCGCGTGCTGGCCGGGATCTGATTCGCGATTGACCGGCCGGGCCGGGCGCGTTCAGCGCGCCGGCACGCGCGCATGAATCCACGCGATCAGCGCGTCGATCACGCGGTCGCGTTCGAGATCGTTCATCGTTTCGTGGAAGCCGCCTTCGTACAGCGTCAGCGTACGATCGGGCGAACCGACGTGCGCGCCGAACGCCCGGCTGCCGTCGGGTTCGGTCAGCTTGTCCTTCGTGCCGTGATAGACGAGCACCGGCACGCGCAGCGCGCCGCGGCCGCGCTCGATGCGCGCCATCGCATCGAGGATCTCCGCGCCGGTGCGGGCGGGCACGGCGCCGTGATGCACGAGCGGGTCGGCGCGATTGGCGGCGACGACGGCCGGATCGCGCGACAGCAGGGCCGCATCGATCCTGATCGCGGGGAAAGTAGGCCATGCACGGCTGATGAGGCGGCTGAGCGCAAGCATCCAGCGCGGCACGTCGCGCCCCGGCGCAAGCGCCGGACTCGACAGCACGAGGCCGGCCAGTGCGTGGCCGCGAGCCGGTGCACGTTCGATCGCGTAGAGCGCCGCGATCGCGCCGCCCATGCTGTGCCCCATCAGGAATAGCGGCGCGTCGCCGCGCGCGGCTTCGGCGACCAGCGCATCCGCGTCGTTCAGGTAGCCGTCGAAACGCTCGACCCACACGCGTTTGCCGGGCGACTGGCCATGCCCGCGCAGATCGATCGCAAGCACGTCGATGCCGGCTGCGTTCAGCCGGCCGGCGAGCGCGGCATAGCGGCCCGCGTGTTCGGCGAGGCCGTGCACGAGCGCGATCGTCGCGCGCGGCGGCCCGCTGCCGTCGCCGGCCGGCCAGCGGTACGACGCCAGTTCGAACCCGTCCGCGGTACGCAGCCGGCCCATGTGCGGCGCGGGCGCCGAAGGCGCCGATCCGGCAATGGCGGCGGGTGCGGCGGCCGGCGTGGTGGTGGCGCTCATCTGGCGTGTCTCCGGTTCGTTGGCGAGTGAGTTCCCGATCATAGTCGCGGCCTCCCGGCGTGGGCGAAGCAGCGCTCCTCTAATTTCGTCTGGTTATGAAAAGATCGAAATCGATTATTAAGGGGAATGAGGGGTTTGCGGTAAAATCGCCGGCTATTCCCGATGCATCGGCGGCCGACTGGCGGGCCAACTCGCCGGCCGGCCGCCGTTTTGTTTACATGATCGAATTACGCAATCTTTCGCAGCGTTTCCCCGGCCCGGGCGGCTGGGTCGAAGCGTTGCGCAACGTCAACCTGACGATCCCGCAAGGCGAGGTGTTCGGCATCATCGGCCGAAGCGGCGCCGGCAAGAGCACGCTCGTGCGCACCATCAACCTGCTCACGCGGCCGACCGAAGGCAATGTCGTCGTCGGCGGGCGCGACCTGATGCTGCTGTCGGCCAGCGCGCTGCGCGAGGCGCGCCGCGAGATCGGCATGATCTTCCAGCACTTCAACCTGCTGTCGTCGCGCACGGTGTTCGACAACGTTGCGCTGCCGCTCGAACTGGCCGGCGCGAGCCGTGCCGACATCGAGGCCGCCGTGTTGCCGCTGCTCGACCTGGTCGGGCTGTCCGCGCAGAAGGATCGCTATCCGGCGCAGATCAGCGGCGGCCAGAAGCAGCGCGTCGGCATTGCTCGCGCGCTGGCGAGCCAGCCGAAGGTGCTGCTGTCGGACGAGGCGACGTCCGCGCTCGATCCCGAAACCACGCGTTCGATCCTCGATCTGCTGAAGCGCATCAACCGCGAACTCGGGCTGACGATCGTGCTGATCACGCACCAGATGGAAGTGATCAAGCAGGTCTGCGATCGCGTCGCGGTGCTCGACGCGGGGCGCGTGGTCGAAGAGGGCCGCGTGATCGACGTGTTCCTGCAGCCGCATCACGAAGTCACGCGCGCGCTGATCGGCGACGTGATCGCGCAGGAACTGCCGCCCGCGCTGAAGGCGCGCGTGGCCGAGCGGCTGAAGACGGGCAGCGGCCATCTGCTGCGGCTCGCGTTCACGGGCTCGGGTGTCGACCAGCCGATCCTGTCGGAGACGATCCGCCGGTACGAACTCGATTTCAACATCCTGCACGGCCAGATCGACGAGATCCAGGGGCAGGCATTCGGTTCGCTCGCGGTGCTCGCCGGCGGCGAGCCGGGCAAGGTCGGGCAGGCGCTCGCGTTCCTGCGCGAACAAGGTGTGGTGGTAGAGGAGCTTTCGTATGTTGAGTGAGATGTTCGATATGTTCGTGCAGTCGTTCTGGGAGACGCTGATCATGGTCGGCATCTCCGGGGCGGTCGGCGCGCTCGTCGGCCTGCCGCTCGGCGTGCTGCTCTACCTGACCGATCGCCAGGGCGTGTTGCAGAACCTCGCGGTGAATCGCGTGCTCGGCGGCATCGTGAACGCGGTCCGCTCGACGCCGTTCATCATTCTGCTGGTCGCGGTGATTCCGTTCACGCGGCTCGTCACCGGTTCGTCGATCGGCACGGCCGCGGCGGTCGTGCCGCTGACGCTCGCGGCCGCGCCGTTCATCGCGCGTCTCGTCGAAACGGCGCTGCGCGAGGTCGATCGCGGGTTGATCGAGGCCGCGCAGTCGATGGGCGCGACCACGTCGCAGATCGTATTCAAGGTGCTGTTGCCCGAATCGCTGCCGGGCGTCGTCGCGGGCCTGACGATCACGTTCGTGTCGCTCGTCGGCTATTCGGCGATGGCGGGTGCGATCGGCGGCGGCGGGCTCGGCGATCTCGGGATCCGCTACGGGTACCAGCGCTATCTGCCGGAAGTGATGTGGACGGTCGTCGCGATCCTGATCGTGTTCGTGCAGATCGTGCAATCGTTCGGCGACTGGCTGGTGCGCCGGCTGAGCCACAAATAAGACCAAACCGATCCGACAGGAAAGACACGATGCAACGACGCTTCATGCTGAAATTCGCGGCGGCGCTGGGCGCGGCCGCGCTGTTCGCGGGCGCGCATGCGCAGGCCGAAACCATCAAGGTGGGGGTGACGGGCGGTCCGCACGCGCAGATCATGGAAGTGGTGAAGAAGGTCGCGGCGAAGGACGGCCTGGAGATCCGCATCGTCGAGTTCTCCGATTACGTGCAGCCGAACGCGGCGCTCGCGTCGGGCGACCTCGACGCGAACAGCTACCAGCACGATCCGTATCTGCAGGCGCAGGTGAAGGATCGCGGCTACAAGCTGCTCAAGGTCGCGGACACCGTCACGTTCCCGATGGGCATCTATTCGAAGCGCGTGAAGTCGCTGGCCGAACTGAAGCCGGGCGCGCGCGTCGCGGTTCCGAACGATCCGACCAACGGCGGCCGCGCGCTGCTGTTGCTGCAGAAGCAGGGGCTGTTGAAGCTGCGCGCGGATGCAGGGCTGAAGGCGACGCCGCTCGATATCGTCGACAATCCGCGCAAGCTGAAGATCGTCGAGCTCGACGCGGCGCAGATTCCGCGCTCGCTCGGCGACGTCGACGCGGCCGCGATCAATACCAACTACGCGATGGAAGCGGGGTTGAAACCGAAGCAGGACGCGATCGCGATCGAGGGCCCGAACGGCCCGTACGCGAGCATTCTCGCGATCCGCGAGGCGGACCGGAACAAGCCGTGGGTCGCCAAGCTGATTGCGGCGTACCACTCGGCCGACGTGAAGCAGTTCATCGAAGGCAAGTTCGGCGGCGCGGTCGTTGCCGCCTGGTAACCGATGGAGCGCGGACGCCCGGCGGGATTAGAGTCGATGATCGAAAACCCGGGCTTTGCGTCCGGGTTTTTTCTCTTTTAAAATAGAACGACCGTTCGCTATCATTGGCGCGTCGCCAAGAAGCGGTATCCTCGACAACCATGATGGTTGGGTCCGCCTGGCCGCGCAGTCATGAGGTCGCGCTATAAAATGGCCTCTGGTCGTATTCGTAACTTTGGAGCGTGTGCATGAAAATCCTGGTGCCAGTGAAAAGAGTGGTCGACTACAACGTGAAGGTCCGCGTGAAGTCGGACAACACGGGTGTCGACATCGCGAACGTGAAGATGTCGATGAACCCGTTCGACGAAATCGCCGTTGAAGAAGCCGTGCGCCTGAAGGAAGCGGGCGTCGCGACCGAAGTGATCGCGGTGTCGGTGGGCGTCGCGCAAGCGCAGGAAACGCTGCGCACGGCGCTGGCGATCGGCGCGGATCGCGCGATCCTCGTCGAGTCGAACGACAGCGTCGAGCCGTTGGCCGTTGCGAAGATCCTCAAGGCGCTGGTCGACAAGGAACAGCCGCAACTGGTGATCCTCGGCAAGCAGGCGATCGACGACGATTCGAACCAGACCGGCCAGATGCTGGCCGCGCTGGCAGGTCTGCCGCAAGCGACGTTCGCATCGAAGGTGACGATCGCCGACGGCAAGGCAACCGTTGCGCGTGAAGTCGACGGCGGCGCGGAAACGCTGTCGCTGACGCTGCCGGCGGTCGTGACGACCGACCTGCGCCTGAACGAGCCGCGCTACGTGACGCTGCCGAACATCATGAAGGCGAAGAAGAAGCCGCTCGAAACGGTGAAACCGGAAGACCTCGGCGTGGACGTCGCGCCGCGTCTGAAGACGCTGAAGGTGGTCGAGCCGCCGAAGCGCGCGGCCGGCGTGAAGGTGCCGGACGTGAAGACGCTGGTCGAGAAGCTGAAGACCGAAGCCAAGGTGCTGTAAAGGGAGCGGAAAGAAATGACGATTCTGGTAATTGCAGAACACGACAACGCGTCGATCAAGGCCGCGACGCTGAACACGGTGGCGGCGGCGGCAAAGATCGGCGGCGACATTCACGTGCTGGTCGCGGGTCACAACGCGCAAGCGGCTGCCGACGCGGCCGCGAAGATCGCGGGTGTGTCGAAGGTGCTGCTGGCCGACGCGCCGCAACTGGCCGAAGGCCTGGCGGAAAACGTCGAGACGACCGCGCTGAACATCGCGAAGGACTACTCGCACATCCTCGCGCCGGCGACGGCCTACGGCAAGAACGTCGCGCCGCGTATCGCCGCGAAGCTCGACGTCGCGCAGATCTCGGACATCACGGCAGTCGATTCGGCCGACACGTTCGAGCGCCCGATCTACGCCGGTAACGCGATCGCGACGGTGCAATCGAGCGACCCGATCAAGGTCATCACGGTGCGTGCGACCGGTTTCGATCCGGTTGCAGCGGAAGGCGGCAGCGCAGCGGTCGAGAAGATCGAAGCGGCAGCCGACGCCGGCAAGTCGCAATTCGTCAGCCGTGAAGTGACGAAGCTGGACCGTCCGGAGCTGACCAGCGCGAGCATCATCGTGTCGGGCGGCCGCGGTCTGGGCAGCGGCGAGAACTACACGAAGGTGCTGGAGCCGCTGGCGGACAAGCTGTCGGCCGCACTCGGCGCATCGCGCGCGGCAGTCGACGCCGGCTACGTGCCGAACGACTACCAGGTCGGCCAGACCGGCAAGATCGTCGCGCCGCAGCTGTACATCGCGGTCGGCATCTCGGGCGCGATCCAGCATCTGGCCGGGATGAAGGATTCGAAGGTGATCGTCGCGATCAACAAGGATCCCGAAGCGCCGATCTTCAGCGTGGCCGACTACGGCCTCGTTGGCGACCTGTTCGCGCTCGTGCCGGAACTCGTGAGCGAGCTCGGCTGACGCGGCGTGACGCTTCAGCGGTAAGCACACGGGAAGAGGGGCGCGACGAGCGCCCCTTTTTTGTTGTGTCGTCGTGGAAGAGGCGCGAGCGTCGCTCGGCGGGAAGAATCCGGATCGTACCGTGTCGTGCGGAACGTATCCTCGCGCACGCACGACGGGTAGCGTCGATTCGAGCGCCGTGCGACGGCGGCATGCGCAGGTCGATTGAAGCGTCGTGCCGAATCGACACTCGCGGTCGCGGTTGCGCTCGCAGCCGCCGAAACGAGAAAGGCGCCCTCGGGCGCCTTTCTCGCTGATGCAACGGGCCCGCATCGCCGCGGGCCGTTCCGATTTACGCGTATGCCGGGCGCGTCTGGCCGGGCACGTCCTTCAGGTAACGATGCACCGACAGGTCGTCGGCCTGGATCGCGGGCATCTTGCCGGAGATCAGGTCCGCGAGCAGTTGGCCCGAGCCGCACGACATCGTCCAGCCGAGCGTGCCGTGGCCGGTGTTCAGGAACAGGTTCGACACCGGCGTGCGGCCGACGATCGGCGTGCCGTCCGGCGTCATCGGGCGCAGGCCCGTCCAGAACGTGGCCTTCGACGTGTCGCCGCCACCCGGGAACAGGTCGTTCACGCACATCTCGAGCGTTTCGCGACGTGCCGCGCGCAGCGTCTTGTCGAAGCCGACGATTTCCGCCATGCCGCCGACGCGGATGCGCTGGTCGAAGCGCGTGATCGCGATCTTGTAGGTCTCGTCGAGCACGGTCGACACGGGCGCGGCGGCTTCGTTGACGATCGGCGCGGTGATCGAATAGCCCTTGAGCGGATAGACGGGAATCTTCATCAGGTTCGAGATGAAGCGCGTCGAATACGAGCCGAGCGCGACGACGTACGCGTCGGCACGCACCGTCTCGCTGCCGCACTGCACGCCGGCGATCTTGCCGCCCGCGATCGCGAGCGCATCGATCGGCGTGTTGTAGCGGAACTTGACGCCGAGCGATTCGGCGAGCGCGGCGAGGCGCGTCGTGAACAGCTGGCAATCGCCCGTTTCGTCGCCCGGCAGGCGCAGGCCGCCCGTCAGCTTGTGCGAGACGGCGGCGAGCGCCGGTTCGGCTTTTTTCAGTTCGGCCGGTGACAGCAGTTCGAACGGCACGTTCGCTTCCTGCAGCACGGCGATGTCCTTCGCCGCGCCGTCGAGCTGCTGCTGCGTGCGGAACAGTTGCAGCGTGCCGCCCGTGCGGCCTTCGTACTGGATGCCGGTGTCGGCCCGCAGCGCCTGCAGGCAGTCGCGGCTGTATTCGGCGAGACGGACCATGCGCCCCTTGTTGACCGCATAGCGCTCGGCCGTGCAGTTGCGCAGCATCTGATACATCCACTGGAGTTGGAAGCGCGTGCCGTCGAGGCGGATCGCGAGCGGCGCGTGCTTTTCGAACATCCACTTGACGGCCTTCAGCGGCACGCCGGGCGCGGCCCACGGCGCGGCATAGCCGGGCGAGATCTGGCCTGCGTTCGCGAAGCTCGTCTCCAGCGCCGGGCCGGCTTCCCGGTCGATCACAGTGACTTCATGGCCGGCGCGCGCAAGGTAATACGCGCTTGCCACGCCCACTACACCGCTGCCCAGAATGACGACTCGCATAGCTGCTCCAGATGGAAGGGACCAGATTGAGGCCGGGCGCACCTGCGGCTCCGTGTAACCTCTAGCTGATCTAGTTTTTCGAGCTATGGTATTGTCGAATGTACAGTTTTTGTTATCGTATTTTTTCGGTTTTCAGCATAAACAAATGAGAACGCAACGTCAGCCCGTACGCTCGCTCGACAAGCTCGACCGGCGCATTCTGAAACTGCTCCAGGACGACGGCCGGATGGCGATGAAAGATCTCGCGGAACAGGTCGGACTGACCGTCACGCCGTGCATCGAGCGCGTGCGACGCATGGAGCGCGACGGCGTGATCACCGGTTATCACGCGCGGGTCGACCCGGGTCAGCTGGGCGCCGCGCTGCTGGTGTTCGTCGAGATCACGCTCGGCCACAAGGGCGGCAACATGTTCGAGCAATTCCGCCGGGAAGTGATGAAGATCGACGAGGTGCTCGAATGCCATCTCGTTTCCGGCGATTTCGACTACCTGATCAAGGCGCGGATCGGCGAGATGGCCGACTACCGGAAACTGCTCGGCGACATCCTGCTGCAGTTGCCCGGCGCCGTGCAGTCGAAGAGCTACGTCGTGATGGAAGAAATCAAGGAAACGCTGACGATCGCCGTCGGCGAGTGACGCGCCGACGGCCCGTTGTCGGGCCCTTTATCCCGTCCTTGGCATGCTGCGCCCAATACTGTATAAATGTACAGTATTGGGCGCAGGCAAATGGGTGGGCACATGGACGATCGGTCCGACAACGAATTTCCGATAGCGCCGCCCGTGCCCCGCAAGGGGCGCGGTGCGGTCGACAACTTCCAGGGGCGGTACGAAATCGCGCAGCGCGAAGCGGTGGACGACGGCTGGACGCACGAGTCCGACGACGCCGATTTCCCCGCGCCGCTGCGCACGCAGGTATTCGAGGAGCGGGCGAAGAGCATCCTGACGCACAATCAGTCGCCCGATATTCCGTTCAGCGTGTCGCTCAATCCGTATCGCGGCTGTGAGCACGGTTGTATCTACTGCTTCGCGCGGCCAACGCACAGCTACCTCGGGCTGTCGCCGGGGCTCGATTTCGAAAGCCGCATCTACGCGAAGGTGAACGCGGCCGAACTGCTCGAGCGCGAGATTTCGCGCAAGCGCTACGTGCCGGAGCCGATCGCGCTCGGCGTCAACACCGACGCGTACCAGCCCGTCGAGCGCGACCTGCGCATTACGCGCAGCGTGATCCAGGTGATGCACGATCGCGGGCTGCCGTTCGCGGCGATCACGAAATCGTCGCTGATCGAGCGCGATCTCGACCTGCTCGCACCGATGGCCGAACGCGGGCAGGTGATGGCGGCGGTCACGATCACGACGCTCGATGCCGAGCTCGCGCGCACGCTGGAGCCGCGTGCGGCCACGCCGGCGCGGCGGCTGCGCACGATTCGCGCGCTGCGAGATGCGGGCGTGCCGGTCGGCGTGAGCATTGCCCCGGTGATTCCGTTCGTGACCGAGCCCGACATGGAGCGCGTGCTGGAGGCCTGCGCGGAAGCCGGCGCGACGCATGCGAGCTACATCATCCTGAGGTTGCCGTGGGAGGTTGCGCCGTTGTTCAAGCAATGGCTTGCCGCGCATTTTCCCGATCGTGCGGAGCGCGTGATGAACCGCGTGCGCGACATGCGCGGCGGCAAGGATTACGACTCGGATTTCTCGAAACGGATGAAGGGCGAGGGGATCTGGGCCGACCTGTTGCGGCAGCGCTTCCGCCAGGCCGTCAAGCGGCTCGGGTTGAACGAACGCACGAACGGTATCCTCGATCTGTCGCGGTTCAGCGGTGCACCTGCCGCCGTGGTGCCGGCGCCGCGTGTCGCGGTGCGCGCAGCCGGCGCGAAGCCGCGCGACGACATGCAGTTGAACCTGTTCTGACCGGCGAGCCATGCAGTCGCCGGTGTGCCGTATCGACCGTATCGGTCGTGCTTACTGCGAAATCTGCTTGGCTGCTTCGACCTGCGATTCGAAGTAGGTCTGGAACGACAGCGCGAGCGCGGTCATCAACAGGAACGCGCCGATCAGCAGCGAGAAGATCACGACGAAGATCACGGTCCAGCCCGACCGGCTGTGCTTGCCGGTGTCCGCGTTGAATTGCGCATCCCATTTTTCGTCGGGGCGCAGCCCGTAGACGAGTGCGGCAAGAAACGCCGCCAGCAGCGAGATTGCGCCGGGTACCGCGAGCCACCAGCCGAGGCCGGCGCTTCGCTGCGTTGCTGCGAGCAGGAGGAAACCCGGGACGCCGACGATCGTCGCGAGCAGGTGAGCCCAGCCGTACACATCGCGAAAGCCGTACAGATAGAAGCGGTGCGCGCCGAGCGAGCCGAGCAGGAACGCGAGGGCGGCGGTGAGCGTCTTGGAGCGGAAGCGGCGGGGCGAAGCGGTGCTGCTGGACATGGATGGCGGCGTATTGTCGTTGGCATGGGCGGGGCCGGCAGGCCGGCGCGGACGCGCGGCCCGGCACGCATTCTACGATGCCCGGTCGGGCCCGGTCACGCGTCGCCTGCGTCAAGGTGCCGCATAGGTCACGCGGTAGATCGCGCCGGCGTAATCGTCGCTGACGAGCAGCGAGCCGTCCGGTAGCGGCAATACATCGGCCGGGCGTCCCCATACGGTGCCGTCGGGCCGCAGCCAGCCCGTGATGAACGGTGTTTGTCGAGCGTGGCTGCCGTCCGCCGAGACGACTACGCGCATCACGCGGTAGCCGACCTTCGTGCTGCGGTTCCATGAGCCGTGCTCGGCAATGAAAACATTATTTCGATACGACGCCGGAAACATCGCCCCGGTATAGAAGCGCATCCCGAGCGCCGCGACGTGCGCGCCGAGTTTCAGGACGGGCGGCACATAACGGCGGCAGACGTCGACGCCGCCGAATTCGGGGTCGGGCGTATCGCCGCCGTGACAGTATGGAAAGCCGAAGTCGAGGCCGGTGCGCGGCGCACGGTTCAGCTTGTCGTCGGGTACGTCGTCGCCCATCATGTCGCGCCCGTTGTCGGTGAACAACAGCTCGCCCGAGTCAGGGTGCCATGCAAAGCCGACCGTATTGCGTATGCCGCGAGCCACCACTTCACGCCCGCTGCCGTCGGCGTTCATCCGCGCGATGATCGCGTAGCGGTCGCGATCGGCGAGGCAGACGTTGCACGGCGCGCCGACGGGCACGTACAGCTTGCCGTCGGGGCCGAACGCGATGAATTTCCAGCCGTGATGATGGTCGGTCGGCAGCGCGTCGGTCACGACGACGGGCGCGGGCGGTCGGGCGAGCCGGTCGTCGATACGATCGAGGCGCAGAATGCGCGAGACGGCGGATATATAGAGGGCGCCGTCGCGATAGGCGACGCCGACGGGCAGGTCGAGCCCGGACGCGATGACGTAGTGTGCGCTGATCCGGCCCTCGTGCATCGCGAACGCATGGACGCGGCCGTCTCGCGTGCCGACATACAGAATGCCGTGCGGCGACCACGCCATTTCGCGCGCGGCCGGTACGGCGTCGGTCAGCACGCTCACATGGAAGCCGGGCGGCACAACGAGTTCGTTCACCGGCAGCGGCGCGGCAAACGCCGGTGCGGACGCGACGCAGGCAAGGCCGGCAAGCAGCGCCGCCAATTGGCGCTGCACGCGGCGCATCGGGGTGGCGCGAAGGGGCGGCATGACGGTCGGGAGCATCCTCGATACGACGATTGTAGGCCCGGCTGGCGGGCCGTCCGCGGATTTTTACGCGTAAGTGTTTGTTGTACCTCTGGTTTCCGGCTATAATCGCGTGTTTCAGTAGTTTCGAACCCGGTTTTCCCGAAGGACATCATATGGTTATCATCCGTCTGGCTCGTGGCGGCTCGAAGAAGCGCCCGTTCTACAACATCGTCGCTACCGATTCGCGCAACCGTCGTGACGGCCGCTTCATCGAGCGCGTCGGCTTCTACAACCCGGTCGCCACGAAGGGCGAATCGCTGCGTATCGCTCAGGATCGCCTGACGTACTGGCAAGGCGTTGGCGCGCAACTGTCGCCGACCGTCCAGCGTCTCGTGAAGGAAGCGCAAAAGGCGCAACCGGCTGCCTAACGTGGCACGGTGTGCCGGTCGTGCCGGCTGTGAGGTGCATTGATGGCGGGTCACGATTCCGGTAATGCAAGGCGCGGGCGTGCGTCATTCGGCGCATTCGTCCGCAAGCCGGTCGAGCGCGACACGGTCGCGAACGCCGGTCAGGCTGCCGAACAGGGCGGCCCCGAAGCGACGCAAGCCTGGCCCGACGATGCCGTCGAGGTCGGGGCGGTAGTCGACGCCTACGGCCTGAAGGGCTGGGTCAAGGTGGCGACGCATGCCGATAACGGTCGCGGTGGCGACGCGCTGCTCAGCGCGCGTCGCTGGTGGCTGGAACGCGGTGCGGAGCGGCTTTCCGTCCGCATCATGCAGTCGAAGACGCACAGCGACACTGTCGTTGCGCAACCCGCGGGTGTCGGCGACCGCGATGCTGCGCTGTCCATGCGCGGCTTTCGCGTGTTCGTGCGCCGGGAAGATTTCCCGGCACTGGCCGCGGACGAATTCTATTGGGTCGACCTGATCGGCCTCGATGTCGTCAACGAGCAATCGGTGGCGCTCGGGAAGGTGAGCGGGATGATCGACAACGGCGTGCATTCGATCATGCGCGTCGAGTATCCGGCAACCGGCAAAGACGGTCGGCCGACCACCGACGAGCGGTTGATTCCGTTCGTCGGCGTCTACGTCAAAACGGTGGATCAGGCGGCGCGTCGTATCGTCGTCGACTGGGAAGCCGATTACTGAAATGAACCAGGTTACCGAGAGCGCGGTGCAGTTCGACGTCGTCACGCTCTTTCCCGAGATGTTCCGCGCACTGACCGACTGGGGAATCACCAGCCGGGCCGTCAAGCAGGGGCGCTTCGGGCTGCGCACCTGGAATCCGCGTGATTTCACGACGGACAACTACCGCACGGTCGACGATCGTCCGTACGGCGGCGGTCCGGGCATGGTGATGCTGGCCAGGCCGCTCGAAGCCGCGATCGACGCCGCGAAAGCGGCGCAGGCGGAGCAGGGCATCGCGAGCACGCGTGTCGTGATGATGTCGCCGCAAGGCGCGCCGCTCACGCATGATCGTGCGGTGCGGATGGCGCAGGAGCCCGGCGTCGTCGTGCTGTGCGGTCGCTACGAAGCGATCGATCAGCGCCTGCTCGACCGTTGCGTCGACGAGGAAATCAGCCTCGGCGATTTCGTGCTGTCGGGCGGCGAACTGCCGGCGATGGCGATGATGGATGCGGTCGTGCGGCTGCTGCCCGGCGTGCTGAACGATTCGCTGTCGGCCGTACAGGACAGCTTCGCCGACGGTCTGCTCGATTGCCCGCACTACACGCGCCCCGAGGAATACGCCGGCGTGCGCGTGCCGGACGTGCTGCTCGGCGGGCATCATGCCGAGATCGAGCGGTGGCGGCGCCAGGAAGCATTGAGGAATACGTTGCGGAAGCGGCCGGACCTGATCGTCCGGGCGCGCCGCGAGAAGTTGTTGAGCCGCGCCGACGAGGCGTGGCTCGCGAACCTCGCACGCGAAGCGAAGGACGCCTCCTGAGGCGGCTGCGCGAGCGGGAATTGGCGGTGCCGTACATGCGTGTGCGGCGCCTGATGTGAATCCATCCTCTATCGGGGCCAAGCCTGGAAGCAGGCGGGTTGAACGCCGACACGATGGCATAAGGAGTCAGTAATGAATCTGATCGCAAAACTTGAGCAGGAAGAAATCGAGCGCGCGCTCGCCGGCAAGACGATCCCCGATTTCGCCCCGGGCGACACGGTGATCGTGAACGTGAACGTGGTTGAAGGTAACCGCAAGCGCGTTCAGGCTTACGAAGGCGTCGTGATCGCGATTCGCAATCGTGGTCTGAACTCGAACTTCATCGTCCGCAAGATCTCGTCGGGCGAAGGCGTCGAGCGTACGTTCCAGACGTACTCGCCGCTGCTGGCAAGCATCGTCGTGAAGCGTCGCGGCGATGTGCGTCGTGCGAAGCTGTACTACCTGCGCGAGCGTTCGGGCAAGTCGGCTCGTATCAAGGAAAAGCTGGTGTCGAAGGATCGCGCCGCAGCAGCTTCCCAAGAGTAAGAGCTGTAAGGAAAAAGCACCCAACCGGGTGCTTTTTTCATTCTGGCGCGACAATATGCTCGATACGACACGAACCCGAGAGCCCCATTGAATCGCCGCCCCATCATCGATCCCGAAGTATTGCCGGTCGAAGGCACCGGCGCCGGCCTGCCGGTCATCGATTCCAGGCTGATGACGCCGCCCGGCCTGCGCGAACGGTTCGCGCGCACGCTCGAATGGAGCGTCGAACCCGGCGAGGCGAGGCTGCAGGAAGGCGTCGATCCGCGTAGCGCGGCCGTCCTCATGCCGCTCGTCGTCCGCGAGTCGGGCCTCACCGTACTGCTGACGCAGCGCGCCGATCACCTGAACGACCACGCCGGACAGATCAGCTTTCCCGGCGGCCGTCGCGAGCCGTTCGACCGCGACGCGACCGCCACCGCGTTGCGCGAGGCGAAGGAGGAGATCGGGCTGGCCGCCGAACGCGTCGAGATTCTCGGTGCGCTGCCCGACTACCTGACCGGCACGGGGTTCTGCGTGACGCCGGTGGTCGGCCTCGTGCATCCGCCGTTCACCGTGCAGGCCGACACGTTCGAAGTTGCCGAGATTTTCGAGGTGCCGCTCGCGTTCGTGATGAACCCCGCGAACCATCAGGTGCGCGTGTTCCGATGGGAGGGCGGCGAGCGTCGTTTTTTTGCCATGCCCTATCCGAATGGCAAACCGGACGGCCATTACTTCATCTGGGGTGCAACTGCCGCCATGTTTCGCAATTTGTATCGCTTCTTGGCCGCCGGCTAGGCGGGCGCGCCGGCCGGCGCGCGCGACCGGCTGCCCGGCGACCGCGCCGCGCAGCCATGCGCGACTGACGCTGTGCTATCGTTATGCAAAAAATGACATAACTCCGAAGACGGCGCCACGCATGACTTTCTTTTCGGTTCTCCTCGCTCTCATCATCGAACAGATCCGCGCGTTGTCGCCGAGCAATCCGGTATTCGCGCTGTTCCAGTTTCATGCGGAAACCGTCGCGCATGGCCTCGACGCCGGCAAGCAGAAGCACGGAATCCTCGCCTGGCTCGCGGTCGTGCTGCCGTGGGTACTGATCGTCGCGCTGATCTATTTCCTGCTGTACAAGGTGAGCTTCGTGCTCGCGTTTCTGTGGAACGTCGCCGTCGTGTATTTCACGCTCGGCTTCCGCCAGTTCAGCCACTACTTCACCGATATCCATCTCGCGCTCAACAACGACGACGTGCCGCGCGCGCGAGAAATCCTGCACGAGTGGACGGGTATCGACACGGTCGACATGCCGGTCGGCGAAATCGTCCGTCATACGCTGATCCACGCGGTCGTCGCGTCGCATCGCCACGTCTTCGGCGTGTTCTTCTGGTACGTGCTGCCGCTCGGTCCGGCGGGCGCCGTGCTGTACCGGATTTCCGAATACCTCGCGCGCAGCTGGTCGACGCCGGGCGACGACCGCACGGTTGCCTTCTCGACGTTCGCGCAGCGCGCGTTCTTCGTGATCGACTGGATTCCGTCCCGGCTGACGGCGCTCGGCTTCGCGATCGTCGGCAATTTCGAGGATGCGATCTACGCGTGGCGCAACCATACGCGCCAGTGGCCCGACCCGAACGACGGCGTGCTGCTGGCCGCCGGCAGCGGGGCGCTCGGCGCGCGTCTCGCCGGGCCGCTCGCGGAGCCGTCGAGCCTCGATGCGCTGGCGGTCGGCGACAGCGGTCCGTTGACGGTCGGTGACGATTGCACGCCGCGCACGCTGCAGTCGGCGGTCGGCCTCGTGTGGCGCGCGGTGATCCTGTGGATGATCCTGTTGCTGATGCTGACGCTGGCGGTCTGGGTATCGTGACGCGCTAGCCCGGCGCCCGACGAAATGAACAGGCCGGCTTGATGCCGGCCTTTTCGCTGTGGGTCGGCGCAGTGCGTTCAGTCGTCGCGCGGATCGCGCACGGCGCCGCATTGCCAGCACGCGGTGAATTGCGCTTCGAGCGCTTCGCCGCACTGCCGGCAGCGCCAGGGTGCGGCACCGGCCGACGGGCCGTGCGATGCGGCATCGAGGAGCCGGCGGGCGAGCGCGTCGTCGCGTTCGTCGTCGAGCCACAGTTCGGGCGTGCACGCATCGGCGGGCAGGCCGCCGAGCGCGCCGGTCGCGTAGCAGTTGTGCAGTTCGCAACCGATGCCGGCCACCTGGAGCACGTTGGCCCAATGCTGCGCGGTCGCGAGGTCGGGTGCCTTGAAACGCATCGCCGCTCCTGTCGATGAAGGCCGGCCCGTCTGGCGCCGGCCGGCCGTCGCACACGTCGCGCGATCAGCGGACGATCTGGCTCGCCTCGTGCACGAGCTGCGCGTACAGCGCATGCCGGGACGGCGCGATGCGGCCGTCGGCGACGGCTTCGAGGATCGCGCAGCCCGGCTCGTGCAGATGATGACAATTATAGAAACGGCAGTCCGCGAGCAGTGGCCGGAATTCCGGAAACGCACGCTCGAGGCGGCCTTCGGTCAGGTGGTAGAGGCCGAATTCCTGGAAGCCCGGCGAATCGATCAGCGCACCGCCGCCTTCCAGCGGGTACAGGCGCGTGAACGTCGTCGTGTGACGGCCGCTGTTGAGCGCGGCCGAAATCTCGCGGGTCGCGGCTTCGGCGTCGGGCACGAGCAGGTTCACGAGCGTCGACTTGCCCATCCCCGACTGGCCGAGCAGGATCGTCGAATGGCCGGCGAGGTGCGGCATCAGTTGCGCGCGCGCGTCGTCCGGCGCGCCTTTCACCGACAGCTCGAGCACGTCGTAGCCGAGCGCGCGGTACGGCGCGAGGCGTTCGCGCGCGACCGGCAGTGCGGCCTCCACGTCGATCTTGTTCAGCACGACGAGCGGCTTCAACTCGTTCGCTTCGGCGGCGATCAGCGCGCGGCCGAGCAGATCCTCGCTGAAATAGGGCTCGGTCGCGAGCACGATCAGCAGTTGGTCGAGGTTCGCCGCGAACAGCTTCGACTTGAACTGGTCGGAGCGGTACAGCAGGTTACGCCGTTCGCCGATCTCCACGATCACGCCCTGGTCGGCCGACGCGAGTTCGTACGCGACGCGGTCGCCGACCGCGACGTCGCTCTTCTTGCCGCGCGGGAAGCATTGCAGCATCGGGCCGCCGTCGTCGGGGGCGACGATGTAGTGGCGGCCGTGCGCCGCGATCACGCGGCCTTCGGCCCGTTGCGCGCCCGATGCGCGCGGGGCCGGCTTGCGGGAGGTCGGCCGGCTCATGCGTGCTGCAGCAGGCGGTCGATCCGCTGCGACGCAGGCGGATGCGAGTAGTAGAAGGCCGTGTAGACGGGGTCGGGCGTCAGCGTCGACGCGTTGTCTTCATAGAGTTTCACGAGCGCGCTGACGAGATCCTGCGCGTCGGTCTGGCTGGCCGCGAACGCGTCGGCCTCGAATTCGTGCTTGCGCGACGTGAGGCTGCTGAACGGCGTCGCGAAGAACAGGAATACCGGAATCGCGAGGAAGAACAGGACGAGCGCGGCGCCCGCGTTGCTGGTGTCGAGCGACGGCGTGACGCCGAGCCCCGTATAGAACCACGTGCGTTGGGCGAGCCAGCCGAGCAGCGCGAGCAGCACGAGGCTCAGCACGAACGACACGAGCATCCGCTTCATCACGTGGCGGCGCTTGAAGTGGCCGAGCTCGTGCGCGAGCACGGCTTCGATCTCCTGGCCGGACAGGCGCGCGAGCAGCGTATCGAAGAACACGATCCGCTTGGATGCGCCGAAGCCCGTGAAATACGCGTTACCGTGCGCGGAGCGGCGGCTGCCGTCCATGACGAACAGGCCCTTCGCTGCGAAGCCGCAGCGCTTCATCAGCGACTCGATGCGCGCGCGCAGCGCGTCGTCCTTCAGCGGTTCGAACTTGTTGAAGAGCGGTGCGATGAAGGTCGGGTAGATCAGCAGCACGAGCATCTGGAACGCGACCCACACGATCCAGGTCCACAGCCACCACAGGCTGCCGGCCTGGTTCATCAGCCACAGCACGACGAACAGCAGCGGCAGGCCGAGCACGGCGCCGAGCAGCGAATTCTTCAGCATGTCGGTGAAGAACAGCCGCTTCGTCATCCGGTTGAAGCCGAAACGCTGCTCGATCCCGAACTGGCGGTAATACTCGAACGGGACGTCGATCACGCTCATGATCGCGAGCACCGCGGCGACCAGCGCGACCTGCTGCCCGTAGCCGCGGCCGAGCCAGCCGGTCAGCAGCGTGTCGAGCGCGCCGACGCCGCCGAGCAGCGTGAGGCCGACCAGCACGGCCGCGCTGACGACGATCTCGAGCATCGTGAGCCGGGTGCGCTCGACCGTGTAGTCGGCCGCGCGCTGGTGGGCGGTCAGCGGGATGGTGGCGCTGAATTGCGCGGGCACGCCGTTGCGGTGCGCGGCGACGAAGCGGATCTGCCGCGACGCGAGCCACAGCTTGGTGACGACCATCGCGAGTACGGCGATCGCGAACAGCAGGGTGAACGAAAAGGGTGACATCGAAGGCGCCAAAGGGTTCTATGCGAGAATTATATGTTCTTGCGGACCGGCCCCGCTGATGCGATGCCGCCCGCCCGGGCGGCGCCGCGTCGGCGCGCCCGGTCCGCCATTTTCCAGGATGAATCATGACCGATACCGCCGCTTCCGCCAGCCAGCCCGCGCTCGTGCGCAACGAGTTGAACCTCGTCTGGCTCGACATGGAGATGACGGGCCTCGACCCGGAAAACGACCGCATCATCGAGATCGCGGTCGTCGTGACCAATTCCACGCTCGACGTTGCCGTCGAGGGCCCGGTGTTCGCGATTCACCAGAGCGACGAGACGCTCGCGAAGATGGACGACTGGAACAAGTCGACGCATGGCCGTTCGGGGCTGATCGACCGCGTGCGCGCATCGACCGTGACCGAGGCGGAAGCCGCCGCGCAACTGCAGGCGTTCCTCGCGCAGTACGTGTCGCCGGGCAAGTCGCCGATGTGCGGCAACTCGATTTGCCAGGACCGCCGCTTCATGGCGCGCTGGATGCCGGAATTCGAGCGGTTCTTCCACTACCGCAACCTCGACGTCAGCACGCTCAAGGAGCTGTGCCGCCGCTGGCAGCCGGCCATCTACAAGGGTTTCCAGAAGCGGGCGATGCACACCGCGCTCGCCGACATCCACGAGTCGATCGACGAGCTGAAGTACTATCGCGAGCATTTCCTGATTCCGGCCGCATCGGCGCCGGCAGGCGATTCCGTGCCGGCCGCCTGAGCGGGCCGGCACGCGCGCGGCGCTCGAGCCACGTTCAGCGCCGCGCGCTTTTCGGCCGGAACGCCGCGACCACCGCGGCGTCGGTCTCGATATACGGGCCGCCGATCAGGTCGATGCAGTAGGGCACCGCGGCGAAGATGCCGGGCACGGTCGATTTGCCGTCGGCATCGCGCAGCCCTTCCAGCGTCTCGCGGATCGACTTCGGCTGGCCGGGCAGGTTGATGATCAGCGCCGCATGGTCGGCCGTTTCGCGGATCACCGCGACCTGCCGCGACAGGATCGCGGTCGGCACGAAATTCAGGCTGATCTGCCGCATCTGTTCGCCGAATCCCGGCATTTCCTTCGTCGCCACGGCCAGCGTGGCTTCCGGCGTCACGTCGCGGCGCGCGGGACCGGTGCCGCCCGTCGTCAGCACGAGGTCGCAGCCGGCGACGTCGACCAGTTCGGTCAGCGTGGCCGAGATCGTCGGCGCGTCGTCCTGGATCAGGCGTGTTTGCGCGCGCCACGGCGAGACGAGCGCACCGGCGAGCCATTCCTGCAGCGCCGGAATGCCCTTGTCCTCGTAGACGCCCGTACTCGCGCGGTCGCTGATCGACACGAGGCCGACCACCAGCTCGTCCGGATGGTTACGCGTCGTCGTCATGGTCGTCTCCGGCGTCGTCGCCCGCTTCGTCATCGCCGCCGGGCGTCCCGCTCGCGGTCTTGATCCATTGGAACAGCTCGCGGAAATAGCGCGGCGGCTTGCCTTGCTGGGCTTCCTTGCGCGCGTTGCGGATCAGCGTGCGGCCTTCCTGGATGTCGGCGTCGGGGTGCTGGCGCAGGAATTCGGTCAGCGCGTCGTCGCTCGCGAGCAGTTGCTCGCGCGTGCGCTCGATCCAGTGCAGGCGGGCCGTCGCGGCCTTGTTCACGCCGCGTTGCGCGTCGAGCGCGGTGCGCAGCGCGGCCGTTTCGTCGTCGGTCAGCGAGCGCATCACGCGGCCGACGTACTGGAGCTGGCGGCGCTTGCCTTCGTGATCGGTGATCCGGCGGGCCTCGCGCACGGCGTCCGCGAGATCTTCGGGCATCGGCATGCGCTTGAGCGCGTCCTTCGGCAGGTCGACGAGCGCCTGGCCGAGTTCCTGCAGCGCGTGCATTTCGCGCTTCAACTGGGATTTGCTGGGGCGATCGTAGCCATTGTCGTCGTCCTCGACGGCATGTTCGATCGGCTGGATTCGGGTTTTGCGTGTCATGGGCCGCATTGTATCGCGGCGCGGATACCCAAGCTTGTCTGTGCCCGGCCCCGGACCTTGCTATGATCGCGGGATACGCAACATTTTGACCATGCGGGCGCCCGCCCGCCACCGGATACCAAGACGATGGCAGCCAATCTCGACGTACAAGCGCGCTATTTCCCGCACACGCAGGACCAGCTCAAGGAAATCGCATCGGACATCCTTCGCCATGCGAAGGCGCTCGGCGCGACGGACGCCGCGACCGAAATCTCCGAGGGCGACGGCCTGTCGGTGTCGGTGCGCCGCGGCGAGGTCGAAACGATCGAGCACAACCGCGACAAGATGGTCGGCGTCACCGTGTTCATCGGCAAGAAACGCGGCAACGCGAGCACGTCGGACTTCTCGCCGGCCGCGATCAAGGATACCGTCGCCGCCGCCTACAACATCGCGCGCTTCACGGCCGAGGACGAAGCGGCCGGTCTCGCCGAAGCCGAGCTGCTCGAAACCGACCCGCAGGACCTCGATCTGTACCACCCGTGGGCGCTGACGGCCGACGACGCGGTCGAGCTTGCCCGCCGCGCGGAAGACGCCGCGTTTGCGGTCAGCCCGCAAATTCGCAATTCTGAAGGCGCGAGCGTGTCGGCGCAGCATTCTCAGTTCGTGCTTGCGACGTCGCGCGGCTTTCTCGCCGGCTATCCGTACTCGCGCCACTACATCGCATGCGCGCCGATCGCGGGCAGCGGCCGCCACATGCAGCGCGACGACTGGTATTCGTCGAAGCGCAGCGCGATCGATCTCGCCGCGCCCGAGGCGGTGGGCCGTTACGCGGCCGAGCGTGCGCTCGCGCGGATGGGCGCGCGCCGTCTGGACACGCGCAAGGTGCCCGTGCTGTTCGAAGCGCCGCTCGCGGCCGGCCTGCTCGGCGCATTCGTACAGGCCGTGAGCGGCGGCGCGCTGTATCGCAAGACGTCGTTCCTCGTCGACAGCCTCGGCAAGCCGGTGTTCGCACCGCACATCCAGATCGTCGAGGATCCGCACGTGCCGCGCGCGATGGGCAGCGCGCCGTTCGACGAGGAAGGCGTGCGCACGCGTGCGCGCAGCGTCGTGAAGGACGGTGTCGTCGAAGGCTATTTCCTGTCGACCTATTCGGCACGCAAGCTCGGCACGCAAACCACCGGCAACGCGGGCGGCTCGCACAATCTCGCGCTGCGCAGCACGAACACGCAGGCGGGCGACGACTTCGACGCGATGCTGAAGAAGCTCGGCACGGGGCTGCTGCTGACCGAGTTGATGGGGCAGGGCGTGAACTACGTGACGGGCGACTATTCGCGCGGCGCGGCGGGTTTCTGGGTGGAGAACGGCGTGATCCAGTATCCGGTCGAGGAAATCACCGTTGCCAGCACGCTGCAGGAGATGTTCCGTCATATCGTCGCGATCGGTGCGGATTCGATCGTGCGCGGGACGAAGGAAACCGGCTCGGTGCTGATCGAGCAGATGACGATCGCAGGGCAGTAAGCCGCACGCGGCGCAGGCCGCCGGAAAACGAAAGCCCGACCGGCGCGAAGCCGGTCGGGCTTTTTTCATCGTGCGGAAGAATACGTCAGCCGCGCTTGCGTTCGTAGACGACGAACGCATAGCCGAACGTGTTCGGCGCGGCAGCCTGATGCGCGTCGCGCGAGATTTCCTGCCAGTGCGCGGCGTCGGGCGCCGGGAACGACGCGTCGCCGTCGAAGTCGGCGTCGATCTCGGTGACGACCAGTCTGTCGGCGAGCGTGAGACCTTCCGCGTAGAGTTGCGCACCGCCGATCAGGAAGACCTCCGACGCGCCGTCGCGCGCGGCGAGCGCCAGTGCGTCGGCGAGCGACGTGACCGTATCGCAGCCGTCGAAACGGCGCGTGGCGTCGCGCGTGACGACGATATTGCGGCGGCCGGGCAGCGGCCGGCCGATCGATTCGTGGGTCTTGCGGCCCATCACGATCGGCGCGCCCATCGTCGTGCGCTTGAAGAACGCGAGATCCTCGGGAAGTTTCCAGGGCAACTGGTTGTCGCGGCCGATGATGCCGTTGCGGGCACGCGCGACGATCAGGGTCAACGTCGTCATGAAGGTCGGAAAAGAGGGGAACGGGGCCGATTTTACCGGAACGACGGCGTGCGCCGGATTCCGCACGCCCGCACGGCGACCGGCGTTTCCGGCGCCGTCCGTCGCGACGCGCGATGCCCCGCGTCGCGACGGCCCGTCCGAATAAAAAGAGTGCCCGCCGGGGGACGGAGCACCAAAACGTTTTACGTCGCGAGATCGGCGAGGCCGGGTCCGCTCGACGGCATCCCGTTCGACCGGCTCGTCGGTTAAATGCGTTATCCTGATTAATTGAAGGGGCGCATGCATCAGGGATGCGTATTGCCCCGCGCATTGCCTTCCATCGCATGCCGGACGTCGCCCGGTTGCGGCGCCGGCAGCGGCATCGGCAACAGGGGCGGCGGCGGGATCTCGTCCCACAGCGTCACGGCGGCGTTGGCGGCCGGCAGCGGTTGCGGGGCCGACACGGTCAGGATGCCGAACCCGTTGCCGTGCTGCGTGCTCGGCGTGTTCCCGGCAAGCTGCATGGCGCGATCCGGTTGCATGCCTTCGTCCGCGCATGCCGGAGCAGGGGGCCCGGCGGCCGAGAGCGCGAGCGCCATCGACACGAAAGAAAGTAAAAAAGTTTTTCGCATGGCGGATGTCTCCGATCGTGTACGTATTCAGCGAAATACATGCCACCGTACCGGGGCCATTGCCGCCATTGCGACTCGCGCTCGAGCGTTGCGAATGGTGGCCGAAAACGCCTGAAAATGTTTCAGGCGTGAAACGATGGGGCTCGGGAATACTGCTGATTCAATTGACACGCTTCAAGGATGAAAATCGGCGCGTGTGTCGATGACGAAACCCTTGCTGCACATGTGCTATGTGCAGATGATTGATCTGCATCGACCGCTGAGCGATTCGGCCGTGTCGCCATCGGCACCGAAACGGATTTGTCGTATTCGGTGCCTATAACCAGATCGTCTTGATCAAAAAAATACTGGACGCGAGACAAGCGCCATCATGCGAGGCTGTGTCGTTGCCACGCATCGGCATGGCGAATCGAGCCACCTCTGGCTGACCCGATTCGATCCTTTTGCACGCAATCCGACGTGTGCGGCAATCGTTGGACGGTTGATGAACGGGGTGAGCATATGGGAGCCGATCAGCGGCACGTGGTCTACTATTCGCGCGAACCGAACGACGCGTTGCGCGGCCATTTCGACGAATGCGGCTGGCGCGTCGACCTGGCCGAGACCGTGCGCGATGTGCGGCGCGTCGTGCAGCACGGCGTGGCGACCGCCGGCCTGCTCGATTTCTCGCCGGGCTTCAAGCCGTCGGACCTGCGCGAACTCGAATCCTGCCTGAGCATCCAGCATATCGGCTGGATCGCGGCGACGCGGCGCGGCCAGTTGCAGGACGCGACGCTGCGCCATCTCATTCGCGACTATTGCTTCGACTACGTGACGATGCCGTACGAAACGGCGCGGATCGTCGAGACCGTCGGTCATGCGCACGGCATGGTCGCACTGACCGATCCCGTTTCGCCGCCCGTCGGCGCAGGACGCAGCGAAGGCGAGATGGTCGGCACCTGCGATGCGATGCTCGGGCTCTTCAGGACGATTCGCCGCGTCGCGGCGACCGACGCGCCGGTGTTCATCTCCGGCGAGTCGGGCACGGGCAAGGAGCTGACGGCGGTCGCGATTCACGAGCGTTCGTCGCGCGCCCAGGCGCCGTTCATCGCGATCAATTGCGGTGCGATACCGTCGACGCTGCTGCAGGCCGAACTGTTCGGCTATGAGCGCGGCGCGTTCACCGGCGCGAACCAGCGCAAGATCGGCCGCGTCGAGGCCGCCAACGGCGGCACGCTGTTTCTCGACGAGATCGGCGACCTGCCGCTCGAAAGCCAGGCGAGCCTGTTGCGCTTCCTGCAGGAAGGCAAGATCGAGCGGCTCGGCGCGCATGTGTCGATGCCGGTCGACGTGCGCGTGATCTGCGCGACGCACGTGAACATGGAAGCGGCGCTGCGCGAAGGGCGCTTTCGCGAGGACCTGTTTCACCGGCTGTGCGTGCTGAAGATCGAGGAGCCGCCGCTGCGCGCGCGCGGCAAGGACATCGAGGTGCTCGCGCGCCACATGCTCGAGCGCTTCAAGGGCGATGCGCATCGGCGCCTGCGCGGCTTTTCCCCGGATGCGGTCGCGTCGCTGTACGGCTATTCGTGGCCCGGCAACGTGCGCGAGCTGATCAACCGCGTGCGCCGCGCGATCGTGATGTCCGAAGGCCGGATGATCACCGCCGCCGATCTCGAGCTGAACGACTATGCGACGCTCGCGCCGGTGTCGCTGCTGGAGGCGCGCGAGGCGGCCGAACGGCAGGCGATCGAGCAGGCGCTGCTGCGCCATCGCGGCCGTTTCGCGGATGCCGCGCGCGAGCTCGGCGTGTCGCGCGTCACGCTCTACCGGCTGATGTGCGCGCACGGCATGCGCGATCGCGGCGACACGCTGGCAGGGTTTTCGGCGCCGTTGCCGGAGCTTCCGCGCCACGCTTGCTAAAATCGGCGGGTACGGCCGCCTCTCGCGGCCGAAGGAACCCGCATGAAACAGTATCTCGATCTCGTTCGTACCATTCTCGATACCGGCACCTGGCAGGAGAACCGCACGGGGATCCGCACCATCAGCATGCCGGGCGCGATGCTGCGCTTCGACCTGCAGCAAGGCTTTCCGGCCGTGACGACCAAGAAGCTCGCGTTCAAGTCGGCGATCGGCGAACTGGTCGGCTTCCTGCGTGCGTCGCGCAGCGCGGCCGATTTCCGCGCGCTCGGCTGCAAGGTGTGGGATGCGAACGCGAACGAGAACGCGCAGTGGCTCGCGAACCCGTATCGCCAGGGCGTCGACGATCTCGGCGACGTATACGGCGTGCAATGGCGCCAGTGGCCTGGCTACAAGGTGCTCGATGCGGGCGCCGACGCGCAGATCGCCGACGCGACGCGCCGCGGCTTCCGGATCGTCACGCGTTTCGACGAGGATGGCGCGCCGAAGGTGCTGCTGTACAAGGCGATCGACCAGTTGCGTCAATGCCTGGACACGATCATGGAGAATCCGTCCGATCGTCGCATCCTGTTTCACGCATGGAATCCGGCCGTGCTCGACCAGATCGCGCTGCCCGCGTGCCATCTGCTGTACCAGTTCCTGCCGAACGCGACGAAGCGCGAGATCTCGCTGTGCCTGTACATTCGCAGCAACGACGTCGGTCTCGGCACGCCGTTCAACCTGACGGAAGGGGCCGCGCTGCTGTCGCTCGTGGGCCGGCTGACGGGCTACACGCCGCGCTGGTTCACGTATTTCATCGGCGACGCCCACATCTACGAGAACCAGCTCGACATGCTGCAGCAGCAGCTCACGCGCGAGCCGTACGAAAGCCCGCGGCTCGAGATTGCCGAGCGCGTGCCCGAGTACGCGAAAACGGGCGTGTATGCGCCCGAATGGCTGGAGCAGGTCGAGCCGTCCGATTTCTCGCTCGTCGGCTATCGCCACCACGAGCCGCTGACCGCGCCGATGGCGGTCTGATCGCGCGGGCGAGGCCGCACGGTTTCGTCGATCCGTACCTTGCAAAAAAGGCTCGACCGGTATTGGCCGGTCGAGCCTTGTTTCATCTTTGCTGCCCTTACTGGCGATGCCGCTCCTCATGGCCGCCCTGCGGCGGCGGATTGGCCGGATGCGGCGCCTCGACGTGCGGCGCCGGCTGCGGCCGCGGTTCCATCCGGGGAGCGGGCATCGACGGGCGCGGTTCCATGCGGGGCGCCGGCTGCGGACGCGGCTCCATGTGCGGCGCCTGCGGCTGCGGACGCGGCATGTCGTGCACCGCGGGCGCCGGCGGACGGTACTCGTTCGCGCGCGGCGGCGCGACCTCGCGATGCGGCGCCGGTTGAGCGAAGTCCGGGCGTGGTTGCGGCGCGGGGGCGGCCCGTTCCGGTTGCGGCTGAGGTTGTGCATGCCGGGCCGGCGTCTGGAAGTCGGGGTGCGGACGCGGTTGCTGAATTTGCGCGGTATTGTCGACCCGCGGTTGCGGCAGCGCGCGCGGCGCTTCGTTGCGGCCGCTGGGCTGTACGCCTTGCGGCGTCGGCACGCCGTCCGGATGCGGCACCGCTGCGCTGCGCACGGGGGGCAGCGCATTCTGTCCTGCCGCGTGCAGTGCGGTCGGCGAGTCGGGACGTTGACGCGCCATCGGCGTGTGCGGCTGCATCCACACGGGCGACGGCGCGTTGGCCGCGTGTGCGTTGCCGGTCGCGGCCGGAACGTCGTTCGCGCCCGGCGGATGCGGGACGCCGTTGCCGGGCGCGAACGCCTGATGCGGCGTCGGGTTGCCGGGTGCCGGCGGCGTGCCGCCGTTGGCGAAACGCGGTGCGTTGGGGCTTTCGCCGTTCGGCGGCCGCGCGACATTCGACATGCCCGGCGTCGACGCGCCTGGCCGCGCGGCCTGCTCGCCGGCCGGCTGGCCTTCGCGCGACGCGTGGGCCGGCTGCACGACGGGCCCGTGCGGATTCACGAGCTGCACGTTGTGCATCGCCCATGCGCCGCCGCCCGGCGGCTGGCCCGGAACGCGGACCGGCCGAGCCGTATAGTCGGCCGGCACGTTCGTCTTCACGACGGGCGCGCCGGCGCCCGGTACGCGCCCGCCTTGCTGCGCGAGGTGGGCGGCGGCCTGGTCGCGATAGGCGGCGGGCACGGCCGGATTGCGTGTCGCGACGTACGGGTGCTGCGCGATCGCCGCCGGCGGGCGGTAGCTGGCATTGCGCAGCCCGCCGGTGAAGCTCTGGCGCACCGGCGCGATGCCGGGCGTGCCCGGCGTGACGTGCGCGTTGCGCCATTGCTGCGGATCGACGTGCTGCGAGAAGTGCGCGACCGGCTGGCCGTGCACGAACGCGGTGGCCGGCACGGCTGTGATCGCGTGCGGCGCACGGAAGTTCACGTACGTCTTGTTGATGTTGGTGATATTGGTGATGTTCGTCACGTTCACGGTCTTGTTCACGTTGACGTTGTTCACCACGATGTTGCGGTTGACGCGGTCGTAGTAGTGCGGGCTCCAGCCGCCCCAGCCCGGATGCCACGGCTCGCCGGGGCCGAGCGCGAACCATGCGCAGCCGGCCGCGGCGACGCCGCCGACCGTGAGCGCGACGCTCCAGTCGGAACCGCCGCCGCCCCCGCCTCCCACGAACGCGACGAGCGCCGGCGCATAGACGGGCGGCTGGTCGACGACCATCGGGCCGGGTACCCATGCCCAGCTGTCGTCCACGTACGCCCAGCGGCCGTAGTGATACGGCGCGAAGCCCCACGGCGCGTCGTCGACCCAGGTCCAGCCCCACGGCGCCTGCCAGATCCAGTGGCCGTCGTGATACGGTGCCCAATCGGCCGGCGTGTCGTTCGGCACCCATACCGCGCCGTAATTCGGGGTTTCGCGCCACGTGCCGTTCGCGTCGAGATCCTGGTAGCCGGGAATGTCGCGGGACACGTAGCGGGCCGACACCGAGCGCGCTTCGGCCGCGTCGCGGCTGGCAGCCCACTGGTCGAGCGCGTCGGGGGCCGGCGCGGCCGATTGCTGCGCGACCTGCAGATCGGTGCCGGTGAACACCACCTGCTGCCCCGGCGACAGCGGATACTGGCCGTTGCTGCCGTAGACGGTCGCGCTCCCGCTGCGTACCGTCACCGTCGTGCTCGCGCCGTTCGGCGCGACATCGACACGATAGTCGCCGGGGCCGGCGATGCCGAGCGCGAGGTTCGGCGTGTCGATTTCGTACGATCCGCCGGCCGGCAAATCGCGCACGTGCGTCGACACGGTGCCGAGCCCCACCTTCAATTGCGTCGTCGTGTCGTCGAGGTTCAGCACCGACAGACTCGTCGATTGGCCGAGCCGCACCGCGGTCGAGCCGATGTGCAGCTCCGAGCGCGCGCCGGCATCGTTCCAGAGCTGATCGCCGGTCGTCAGCGGCCGGTTCACCGCCGCATACGACCACGTATCGGTGCCGGCCGGTTCGGTCGTCACGGCGCCCGACAGGTAATTGAGCCGCGCGACGCGGCCGGGCGGATCGCCGCCCGGTTGCCGTGCCGCGGCCAGGTTCGGCGGCGCATCGGCCGATTGGGCGAAGGCGGGCGGCAGCGCCGCCAGCGCGACGAACGCGAGCAGCGTGTAGCGGGCGGTGCGCTTGAGCGTGAAGAGGGAGGCCATGGTGAGCGTCATCGTTGTGATCGCGGCGCGTCGATTCGTGCCGTCCAGTTCACAATATCCGCTCGGCCTGTTTCAAGGCACGGTGTTTTGTAAGTCGAATGGCACGCGATGTAACAAAACCTGTCCATCGCGCGCTGTTGTCGTGCAGCTGCAATGCCGGCGTCAAGCGGACGTAAGCCACGCGTCGAAAACCTGCTGTCCGGGCACCGTGACGCGCAGCACGCGCGGTCGGTCGGCGCGCTCGATCCAGCCGTGCGCGCAGAAGCTTTCGAGCAGCGCCGCGCCGAGTGCGCCGCCGAGATGCGAACGCCGCTCGCTCCAGTCGAGGCAGCCGCACGCGAAGCGGCGCCGGCGCGTGCGTTGCTGCGCGACGTCGATGCCCCATTGCGCGAGCGCCTGCGTGCCGAGTTCGGTGGCCTCGATCGCGTCGCCGTTCGCGAGCAGCCAGCGGCGCGCGGTGAGGCCGTCGAAGATGCGTACCGCGAGCTCGCCGGCCATGTGGTCGTAGCAGGTGCGTGCGTAGCGCAGTTCGGCCGGGACCGTGCGCGACGGCGGCGGAACCGGGCGATGCGGCGCGGCCGCGCGGGCGACGTTCGCCAGCGCTTCGAGCGAGGCCGCGATGTCGGCCGACGCAATGCGGTAGTAACGATGCCGGCCGCGCACGTCGAGGGCCAGCAGGCCGCCCTCGGTCAGGCGCGCGAGGTGCGCGCTGGCCGCGGACGGCGACAGCCCCGCGATCATCGTCAGTTCGCCGGCAGGGCGCGCGCTGCCGTCCATCAGCACCCATAGCATCGCGGCGCGGCCGGGATCGGCGATCAGCGCGCCGATGCGGCTCAGGCCCGGAAAATGGTGGTCGTCTTGATCGGTCATCGTCGTGTCTCGTCGAGCGGGATGAGGGCAGTGTAGTCCGGATGCGCATTCGATGTTTCGCTCTCGGATGAAATGTCGGATGCAGCGCGCCGCCCCCTGCGCGGACCGAACCGCAGCCCGTTGCAGGGCACGCGTAGAATGGCCGGACGCGGCGGCAGCGGGCCGCCGCCTGAGACGCGATGCAACGATGAAGACGATTTTCTGTGTGTTGGCGGCGGCGCTCGTGTGCGCCGCCTGTGCACCCGGCGGCGCGGGCGCGACCGGCGAGCGCGGCGGCAGTATCGAGATGTACGGAACGATCGACCAGGGCGTCACGGTACGCCGCTGACCGGCGCCGGTCCGGCGCGAGCCGGCATGGCCGCCGCAGCCCCGCCACGCGGGGCTTGCCGCGCCGCGTTGCCGCAGTGCAACGTATAATGGCCCGATGACGGCGCCCCTGCCGCCTGGAGCCAGAACAATGCCTCGACCGTCCCCCGTGCCGGCTGCCCTCGACCGCACCGAAACCGTATTCCGCTTCCTTGCCGAGCCTTCGTCCGTGAACTTCGGCGGCAAGGTGCACGGCGGCGCGCTGATGAAGTGGATCGACGAGGTCGCGTATGCGTGCGCGGCCGTCTGGTCGAGCCGCTATTGCGTGACGGTCAGCGTCGGCAACATCCGTTTCCAGCGTCCGATCCTGGTCGGCAATCTGGTCGAACTGAAGGCGCGCGTCGTCGCGACGGGCCGTACCAGCATGCACATCCACGTGTCGGTGCACGCCGGCGATCCGAAGGGCGGCGTGCTGCGTCAGACGACCGATTGCCTCGTCGTGTTCGTCGCGGTCGACGAGAACGGCAACCCGGTGCCGGTGCCGCCGTTCGTGCCCGAAACCGACGAGCAGCGGGTGCTGGCGAAATACGCGGCCGACGTGCGGGCCGCGCTCGACAAGATCGTCGAGATGAAGCCGGAAGAAGTCGCGAAGGGCACCGTCTGAGTGCCGCGGGCGCCGCGCGTCGTGCGCCGCGCCCGCCGTCCTGCCGTTACCGTGTGCCGATCATCTGCTCGGGGCGCACCCACGCATCGAATTCCGCCTCGGTCAGGTAGCCGAGCGCGAGCGCGGCCGCCTTCAGCGTCGTGCCTTCCTTGTGCGCCTTCTTCGCGATCTGCGCGGACTTGTCGTAGCCGATGTGCGGATTGAGTGCCGTCACGAGCATCAGCGATTCGTTCAGCAACAGATCGATCCGCGCGCGGTTCGGCTCGATGCCTACCGCACAGTGATCGTTGAAGCTCTGCGCGCCGTCGGCGAGGAGGCGCACCGACTGCAGTACATTGTGCGCGATCATCGGCCGGAACACGTTCAATTCGAAATTGCCGCTCGCGCCGCCGACGTTGACCGCGACGTCGTTGCCGAACACCTGGCAGCACAGCATCGTCACGGCTTCCGACTGCGTCGGGTTCACCTTGCCCGGCATGATCGAGCTGCCCGGCTCGTTTTCCGGAATCGACAGCTCGCCGAGCCCGCAGCGCGGCCCGCTCGCGAGCCAGCGCACGTCGTTCGCGATCTTCATCAGGCTGGCCGCCACCGTCTTCAGCGCGCCGTGCGCGAAGACCAGCGCGTCGGCGGCGGCCATCACCTCGAACTTGCTCGGCGCGGTCACGAACGGCAGCTTCGTCAGCCGGCCGATCTCGTCCGCCACGCGCACCGCGAACTCCGGATGCGCGTTCAGCCCCGTGCCGACCGCGGTGCCGCCGAGCGCGAGCTCGTACAGGTGCGGCAACGCCGATTCGACGTGACGGATGCCGTGGTCGAGCTGCGCGACATAGCCGGAGAACTCCTGGCCGAGCGTGAGCGGCGTGGCGTCCTGCAGGTGCGTGCGGCCGATCTTCACGATGTCGGCGAACGCCTTCGACTTCGCGTCGAGCGTCGCGCGTAGCGTGCGCAGTGCCGGCAGCAGGTGATTGACGATCGCATACGCGGCCGCGACGTGCATCGCGGTCGGGAACACGTCGTTCGACGACTGGCCGCGGTTCACGTCGTCGTTCGGATGCACCTTGCGCGCTTCGCCGCGCTCGCCGCCCATCAGCTCGCTCGCGCGGTTCGCGATCACCTCGTTGAGGTTCATGTTGGTCTGCGTGCCGGAGCCCGTCTGCCACACCGCGAGCGGGAATTCGCGCGGATGCCGGCCGGCGATGATCTCGTCGGCGGCTTCGATGATCGCGCGCGCCTTGTCGTCGGCGAGCACGCCGAGCGACTGGTTGACGGCCGCCGCGGCGCGCTTGACGATCGCGAGCGCGTGGATCAGCTCGGGCGACTGCTTCTCCGTCGAGATCCGGAAATTCTGCAGCGAGCGCTCGGTCTGCGCGCCCCAGAGCCGGTCGGCCGGCACGGCGATCTCGCCGAACGTGTCGCGTTCCATCCGAACTGCTTCGTTCATGATGCACTCCTCCAGGAAAGGGGAAAGGCCGCGCGCCGTCGCGCGGCGTCAGACGTAATCGGACGTATCGTGAGGCAGTCGCGCCGCTCGCGCGGCGTCTCGATGGCTATCGACAAGCATAGCGCCGGCCGCGATTTCGCGTCGTGTCGCGCCTAGCGCGCCGTCGCGATGAGCGAGGTGGTCTTGCGGTGAAAGCGCCATGCCATCAGTGCGGCGACACTCGCCAGGCCGGCCGCGAGCCCCCACCACAGGCCGCGCGCGCCCAGGCCCGCGTGGAATGCGAACCAGTAGCCGGTCGGGAAGCCGATGCCCCAGTAGCCGAAGGTCGCGGCGAGCATCGGGATGCGCGTGTCCTTCAGGCCGCGCAGCGCACCCGACGCGACGGTCTGCATGCCGTCGACGATCTGGAACACCGCGGCGATGCCGAGCAGCGACGCGGCGAGCGACACCGTGGCCGCGTTGGCCGGGTCGTCGAGGTGCAGGTACAGGCCGACGATCGTATGCGGCGCGACGATCATCACGAGGCCCGACAGCGACATGAAGCCGACGCCGAGCGCGAGCGCGACGAAGCCCGCGTGCCGCGCGGCGACGGGCGAGCCCGCGCCGATCCAGTAGCCGACGCGAACATTGGCCGCCTGGCCGATCGCGAGCGGCACCATGAACGACACCGATGCGACGTTCAGCGCGATCTGGTGCGCGGCGAGCGACGTCGCGCCCAGCACGCCGACCGTGAGGCCGGTGGCGAGGAACAGCGTCGATTCGACCCCGTACGTGATCGCGACCGGCCAGCCGATGCCGATCAGCTCGCCCATCACGGGCAGCTTCGGGCGCGCCGCGGTCACGAAATGGCGGAAGCGCTGCCGGCCGTGCAGCAGCCAGATCAGCGCGAGCGCGGTGAGCCAGATCGTGATCGTCGTCGCGACGGCCGAACCGAGAAAGCCGAGGCGCGGCAGCCCGAATGCGCCGTGGATCAGCCCGTAGTTCAGCACGCCGTTGACGCCGACGCCGCCGATCGACACCCACAGGAGCCGCCGCGCGGCGCCGATCGCCGGCAGGAACGCGCGCATCAGCCCGACGCCGATCAGGCTGCCGAGCGCCGCGAAGCGCAGGATGCCCGTGTATTCGCCGACGTGATGCGCGAGCAGCGGCGGCTCGTGGAACATCAGCAGGATCGGTTCGGCAAGCGACAGCGCGACGATGGCCGGAATCGCGAGCAGCACGGACAGCGCGAAGCCCGTCCAGTAGATGTGCGGCACGCGATCCTCGGCCTGGGCGCCGCGCGCATGCGCGACGCTCACGCTGACCGACGACAGCACGCCTTGCAGGATCGTCACGATGACGAAGAAGAAGTTCGCGCCGAGCCCGCCCGCCGCGAGCGAATCGGGGCCGAGCGAACCGAGCAGCACCGTGTCGGTGACGCTCATCGCCATCTGGGAAAGTTGCGCGATCGCGAGCGGCGCGGCGAGGCGTGCGGTATCGGCGGCATGACTGGACAGGGACGGCGGCGCGGCGGCCGTCCTCGTAAGACCGGAATGCGACATGGAATGGGCGCTCGCGCGGGTGCGGGCCCGCGCTATATGTATTTATTTTGAGAGACGGCTAGCTTACGGCTTTATTCGTACCGTGTCGAACGCGCGCGCCGATGGCCATGTCGCGGGCAGGGGGAACCCCCGCGAGCGCTAGGCCTCGCGTACCGCGATGCGCGTGTCGCCGAGCAGCACGACCTGGCCCGCGCGGATCTTGCAGGTCTTGCGAAGCTCGATCGCGCCGTCCACTTTCACGGCGCCGGACGCGACGATCAGCTTCGCGGTGCCGCCGCTGTCCGCGAGACCGGTGATCTTGAGAAGGTTGTGCAGCTCGACGTATTCGCCGGTCAGCGTGAAATCCAGATTGGGCATGACGAGGAAGGGGCGCGACGCGCGGGAGGAAACGCTCCGCATCATACGGCACCGCGCGCCCGCACGCGAGCGCGGGCGGCCGCCGGCGGATGTAAAGGACTGTGAGCGATTCGTCAGCAAATGAAACGGTGGGTAACAGTCTGAGAGATTCGCGAACCGGCCGTGCGGGCGGCCGGTCTTCTGTCGTACCTGCTGCGTGTTGCGGCGGGGACGCGACGAACCGCATCGCTGCGGTCCGGACGCACAACTTCTTGAGGAGAATTGCCATGTCCAAGATTCGTACGATGCTGATCGGTGCCGCGCTGACGGCGTTCGCCACTTCGGCCGCATTCGCCCAGACGGGCACGACGGCGCAAGGCGCAGCCGGTGCCGGCGTGCAGGCGCAGACGCCGGCGGCAGGTGTCGGTGCGGGCGCGCAGGGCGGCGCCGGCGCGAACGCGTCGGGCAATGCGACGGGCGGTGCGACCGATGCGGTCGGCGCGGCGGCCGATGGCGCGAAGGATACGACGTCGTCGGCCGTTCATTCGGCCAAGAAGCATACGAAGCATGCGGCGAAGTCGGCCAAGGGCCATGCGGGCTCGGCCAAGGCGAAGGCCGACGAGGCGACCGAAGGCGGCGCATCGGTCGGCGCGCAGGGCGGTGCATCGGCGCAGGGCGCCACGCAGTAAGCGTGTCCGACGCCGTCGCGACGCGCGCCTGGAAGGCGCGTCGCGACGGCAATCGTCAGGCGGCCCGGTTCGCTTCGCGCGACCGGGCCGTTTTCGTGGGGCGGTGCGTTGCGCGGGACGAGCGCGGTCAGGGCCGGCGCTGGCCTTGCCCCTGTCCCTGGGCCGGCCGTGCGACGGCCGGCGTGAACACGCTGCGAAGCCAGGCGGCCAGGCGCGCGAAGACGTCGTACGGTTCCTCGACGAAGATCTCCGGCTTCAGCAGCCGCAGGTATTCCATGATCTGCTGCGCTTCCTGCTTCTGGAACGAGCCGTGCGCGAGCCCGAGCCGCAGCAGCCCGCGCAGTTCGCCGAGCTTGTCGCGCGCGGTGCTGCCGACGCTCATCTCGCACGCGAGCTTGGCCTCGTAGATCCGTTGCCGCAGCGATTCCGCGAGCCGCCACGCAGGCGTCTGCATCAGTTCCTCGAGCGTCTGGATGTCCTGCGCCGCGCTCTTGATCTGCGACGCGAGCGGGTCGATCAGCGACGCGTCGCCCTGCGCTTCGGCCACGATCGCCTTCGCCCAGTCGCGACATGCCTTCGCGAGTTCGTCGGGGGTCCATTCGGAGCGCGACGCGAAGCCGAAGCCGAATTCGCCGGCCTGCCGCATCAGGATCGCGACGACGTCCGGAAATTCCTTGTCGAGCGTGCGCTTGGCCCACGCGTACTGGCCGCCCTGCAGCATCCGCTGCACGGCGTGCTCGGTCAGCGGCACCATGTTGTCGAGCAGCTTGGCGCGCAGGAAATCCTCGAACGACGGCGTCGCGAATTGCGGGTCGAGCTTCAGCGACACGCGGACGAACGCATCGTAGTCCTTGCGCAGGGACTCGAGCGTGTCGTCCTTGAGGGAAAGGGTGATCTGGCCCATGAATCGTCTCGATGGCGGCCCGCGCAAGCCGGCGCCGGCGCGGCGCACCGGGAACGGGGCACGGCGTCGATCGACCGATGCGCGCCGGGGCCGGTGGCGGGTCTTCCTCTCCTATATCGGCGCACCGGGCGGAAACTTGAGCGCGCGCGACGCAGCCCGCGCTCAGGCGGGCGGCCAGTGCGGCAGTACGACCCCTTGCCACAGGAAGAACACCGCGAGCCCGGCGGCGATCGTCACGAGCGGGCGGCGGGTCGCGGCCGATACGAGCACGGCCGCGAGCGCGCCGACGAGCTGTGGGTTTCGCCAGGTCAGCTCGGCCGTGCCGCCGTGCGGCGAGACGGTCATCGGGACGATGATCGCGGTCAGCACGGTGACCGGCACGAAGCCGAGCGCGGTCCGCACGAGCGGCGGGAACGTCAGCCGCTCGCCGAACAGGAACAGCGTCGAGCGGATCGCATACGTGATGACGGCCATCCCGAGGATCAGCAGCGCGTAACTCACGATGCCGCCTCCGGGCGGGAGCCGGCGCGCGTGCGATCGTGCAGCAGCGTGAGCGCGACGCCGACTGCGACGCCGGCGGCGACCGCGCCGAGCAGCCCGAGCTTGTACGGCCAGCCCTGCCAGAAGTACGCGAGCGTGCCGGCCGTGGCGGCCGCCGAGAAGTAGCGCAGCGTGCCGAGCTGCGGGACGACGATCGCGATGAAGGTCGCCGCCATCGCGAAATCGAGGCCGAGCGACTGCAGGCCCGGGAATGCCGTGCCGAAGCCGATGCCCGCGAGCGTCCAGACCTGCCAGTTCAGGTACATCGCGAGCCCGGAGCCGAAAAAGTAGTGGGGGCCGATCGTACCGGGCGGGTAGTGCCGGTAGTGTCCGTAGGCGACCGCGAATACCTCGTCGGTCATCAACGCGCCGAGCGTCGCGCGCCAGCGCAGCGGCAGGTGGGCGACATAGGGCGCGAGCGTCGCGCTGTACAGCAGGTGGCGCAGGTTCACGATCAGCGTCGTGGCGAGCACGACGGCGAAACTCGCGCTGCCGGCGATCAGGCCGAGCGCGATGAACTGCGCGGAGCCCGCGAACACCGCGAGCGACATCAGCGCGCCGTGCCAGGCGGCGAGCGGGCCGCCGCCGACGAGCGTGCCGAAAATCACGCCGAACGGTGCTGCGCCGATCATCATCGGAATCGTGTCGCGTGCGCCGTCGAGCCATTCGTTGAGCGGGCGGCGCGGGGGCGATGCGGGTGTCTCGTTCAAGAAGCGCTCCTCCATGAGGGGGAGGATAGCGGGCCGGTGGCGAGCCGGCTTGTATGTTCTTGCGCCCGCCGCAGCGGCGCCGGTTCGCGTGTCGGCCGGCGCGGGGCGCGGGCGCGGCCGACGACTGCGGGAAGCCGCGCGTCAGCTTGCCTGCCAGCGCCCGGGCGGCACGCCGAACATCCGTTTGAAATGCCGCGTGAAGTGGCTCTGGTCGACGAAGCCGCTGGCCGCCGCGACATCGGCGACGGGGATGCCCGCGCGCAGCGGCGCCAGCGCACGCTGCAGCCGCAACTGGTTGCGCCATGCATGCGGCGGCATGCCGACCGTACGGGTGAACAGGCGCGCCGCGTGAAACGGCGACAGGCCGGCCGCCTGCGCGACATCGTCGAGCGTCACCGCGCCCGTCAGATCGGCGGCGAGCCGCTCGCGCATCGCGTCGACGCGCGGTTCGTCGGCCGCGAGCGGCGCCGGCTGCGGCCGCACGTCGGCGTGGCGTGCGATCAGCGTCGACAGCGCGTCGAGCATCGCGGTTTCGGCGGCGAGCGGATCGTAGACGCGCGGCGCGCCGGTGGCGGGACCGCCGGCCACCGGATCGCCGGCCGCCGGAGCGTCGGCCGCCGGAGCGTCGGCCGCCGGAGCGTCGGCCGGCTGCCCGGACGCATGCGACGACAGCGCGCGCTCGCTGCCGGCTTCCAGCATCCGGTGCGCGAGCGTGAGCCGGGCCGCGAGATCGGCGTCGCGGATCACGTCGGGCGCAAACCACGGCGCATCCTGCGGGCGGCCCGCGATCGAACCGGCGAGGTCGCGGATGAATTCGACTGGCATGTAGCTGACGCGATAGCACCAGCCCTCGTCGGTGGCACGCGACCCCGTATGGACTTCGCCGGGATTGATCACGGGCACGGTGCCCGTTTCGGCGACATGGCCGGTGCCGCGATAGGTGAAGCGTTCCGCGCCTTCGAGAATCACGGGGATCGTGTACGCGTCGTGCCAGTGAGGCGCGAACGCGTGATCGCGATAGGTGGCCGTGAGGAGATCCGCGTCCGGCACGAGCGGCGTGCGCCAGTAGCGTGCGGAATCGGGAAGGCGGGTGGCGGACATGATCGGGCGCGGGAGCGGTCGAACCGACAGTGTATCGCCCGCGCGCCCGGCCGGCGCGGGCTTACTTGACCGGAATCGTCGTGCCGGCCGGCATCGGCACCGCGGTGACGGCGTTCTTCGGGCTGCCGCTGACGATGCGGTCGCTGTAGGTCAGGTAAACGATCGTGTTGCGTTTCTTGTCGACCACGCGCACGACGTGCAGCGTCTTGAAGATGAACGACATGCGTTCGCTGAACACGTCGGTCTGCTGCTTGAGCGGTTCCTTGAAGCTGATCGGGCCGACCTGCCGGCACGCGATCGATGCCTCGCTCGGATCCTCGGCCACGCCGAGCGTGCCCTTGATCCCGCCGGTGCGGGCGCGCGACACGTAGCAGGTCACGCCGTTCACGACCGGATCGTCATAGGCCTCGACGACCACGCGATCGGAGCCCGTGACGCGGAAATGGGTATTGACGCTGCCGACTTCCTCCGCCTGCGCGAACGGCGCTGCAGCGAATGCGGAGAGCAGGAGGGCGACGGGGGCGGAGCGCAGGAGGCGATGCTTCATCGACGGAACCGGATGCGAATGCGGGACAGAGACTCTAGCATGCGCGTGACCGGGCCACGAAAGGCCACGAAAAGCAGAAGGGCGGAACGGCGGCCGAAAAAACAAAAGGCCCGTCGAATGACGGGCCTTTCGCTATTTGGCTCCCCGACCTGGGCTCGAACCAGGGACCTACGGATTAACAGTCCGGCGCTCTACCGACTGAGCTATCGGGGAATAAATCGGTACATCTGCGTGTTGCTCGTTCAACAAAAAACCCGTCCACTTTCAACGGGCCTTTGCGTTTTTGGCTCCCCGACCTGGGCTCGAACCAGGGACCTACGGATTAACAGTCCGGCGCTCTACCGACTGAGCTATCGGGGAACAAACAACAACAGCAGAGAAACGAGATTGTATGGAGTGTTCGCTAACCTGTCAATACTTTGGAGCCGCAGCGAATAAAATTTTTTGCAGTCGCCGCCGTGCGATCAGCGCTCGAGCAGGTGCAGCTTGTCCTGCACGTCCTTCCACTCGTCCGCGTCGGCCGGCGCCGGCTTGGTCTTCGTGATCGACGGCCAGTTCTTCGCCAGCTCCGCGTTCAACGCGGTGAACTGCTGCTGGTCGCCCGGAACGTCTTCTTCGGCATAGATCGCATTGGTCGGGCATTCGGCGACGCACACGGCGCAGTCGATGCACTCGTCCGGATCGATGGCGAGAAAGTTGGGACCTTCACGGAAGCAATCCACCGGGCACACATCCACGCAATCCGTGTATTTGCACTTGATGCAGCCTTCGGTCACAACGTGAGTCATTAAAACGCTCCTGCTTGGCGGTATATATGGGGTGGCGTTTGCGCCAAAAGCGGCATTGTAACTGAAGCGCAAAACCCGCATCGCGTGGTCGGCTATCCGGCTTATATCGTTTCGTGATTAGTTTATGGGCGGCGCAACGCGGACACAACCGCGCGCCGCGCACGAGCGTGATGCGGCACGGCGGAGGGCGGTTTCGCGATGGTCCGGCACGCATTCGGGTAACATGACCGACAGACCGGGCGGCGCGCGGTGCGTCGGGGCCCGGTCACGATATTGGCGCTGCCGTCATCATGATCATCACTTCGCTGCTCGACACGGATCTCTACAAGTTCACGATGATGCAGGTCGTCCTGCATCACTTTCCCGCTGCCAACGTCGAATACCGTTTCCGGTGCCGCACGCCCGGCGTCGATCTCGTGCCGTACATCGACGAGATTCGCGACGAGGTGCGCGGCCTGTGCTCGCTGCGCTTTTCCGACGTCGAACTCGACTATCTGCGGCGGATGCGCTTCATCAAGAGCGACTTCGTCGACTTCCTCGCGCTGTTCCACCTGAACGAGAAGTACATCTCGATCACGCCTTCGCCGAAGGGCAACGGCGAGATCGACATCGTGATCGAAGGGCCGTGGCTGCATACGATTCTGTTCGAGATCCCGGTGCTCGCGATCGTCAACGAAGTCTATTTCCGCAACACGCAGCGCGAGCCCGACTATCGCGAAGGCCGCGAACGGCTGCGCGAGAAGATCAAGCTGCTCGGCGCGAAGCCCGAATTCGCCGACTGCAAGATCGCCGACTACGGCACGCGCCGGCGTTTCTCGAAGGTCTGGCACGAGGAAGTCGCGCTCACGCTGCGCGACGGGCTCGGCCCGCAGTTCGCGGGCACGAGCAACGTGCTGTACGCGATGAAGCACGGCATCACGCCGCTCGGCACGATGGCGCACGAATACCTGCAGGCGTGCCAGGCGCTCGGCCCGCGGTTGCGCGATTCGCAGATCTACGGCTTCGAGATGTGGGCGAAGGAGTATCGCGGCGACCTCGGGATCGCGCTGTCGGACGTCTACGGCATGGACGCGTTCCTGAACGACTTCGACATGTACTTTTGCAAGCTGTTCGACGGCGCGCGCCACGATTCGGGCGATCCGTTCGACTGGGGCGAGCGGATGCTGCGCCATTACGAGGCGAACCGGTGCGACCCGCGCACCAAGGTGCTCGTGTTCTCGGACGCGCTCGACATTCCGAAGGTCATGCAGCTGTACGAACGGTTCCGCGGCCGCTGCAAGCTTGCGTTCGGCGTCGGCACCAACCTCACCAACGATCTCGGTTACGTGCCGCTGCAGATCGTGATCAAGATGGTTCGCTGCAACGGCCAGCCGGTCGCGAAGCTGTCGGATTCGCCGGGCAAGAGCATGTGCGACGACAAGGCGTATCTCGCGTACCTGCGCCAGGTGTTCGGCATCGCGCAGCCGGTCGAGGAAGACGCGTCGAAGTAGGCGCCGGCCGTTCGGCCGAAGGTGTGTCGCAGCAGGGGCGGCCGGTATAATCCGACGTATTGCACGCAACGTCACGAGGACCGTTCATGGACACTTCCGCTGCCCGTCGCCAGATCCTCGCGCGCATCCGCGCGGCGCAGGGGCGCGCGGCCGAACCCGATGCAGCGGAGCGCGACGGCGTCGCCGACTACCTCGCCCGTCATCCGCAAGGCCCGCGCCCGCCGGCGCCGGCCGACCTCGTCGCCGCTTTCGTCGACGAAGCGCAGCGCCTGTCGACCACGGTCGACGAAGTCGCGACGCTGGCCGACGTGCCTGCCGCCGCCGCCCGCTATCTTGCCGCTCACGGCCTGCCGGCGCAGGCCATCGCGTGGCGCACGCTGGCCGATCTCGACTGGGCCGCCGCCGGCCTGTCGGTCGAGTGCCGCAAGCCGCGCGACGGCGATCTCGTCGGCCTGACCGGCTGCTTTTGCGCGACCGCCGAAACGGGGTCGCTGGTGTTGCTGTCCGGCCCCGACACTTACGCATCGGCCGGTCTGCTGCCGGAAACCCACATCGCGATCGTGCCGGCGTCGCGCATCGTCGCCGGTCATGAAGACGCGTTCGCGCTGATTCGCGCGGAGCGCGGCGAACTGCCGCGCGCGGTCAATTTCGTGTCGGGCCCGTCGCGCACCGGCGACATCGAGCAAACGATCATTCTGGGCGCACACGGTCCGTACCGCGTGCACGCGATCGTCGTACGGGGCGCATGACGCGCCCGCTGCCTTCACCCTTATTTCGAACAAGGAAGTTCCGCATGAAACGACATGCCGCCTGGGCGGGCATGGCGTCGGGAATCGCGCTTGGCGCCGCTCCCGCGCTCGCATCGGCCGCCACGCTCGACGGTTCCACGCTGTCGGCGCTCTGGGGTATCCCGTTCGCCGGGATCCTGCTGTCCATCGCGCTGTTTCCGCTCGTCGCCCCCGTGTTCTGGCATCACCACTTCGGCAAGATCGCCGCCGGCTGGGCGATCGTGTTCCTCGCGCCGTTCGCGGTCGCGTTCGGCGCCGGCACCGCGTTCGGCACGCTCGTGCATGCACTGCTCGAGGAATACATTCCGTTCATCGTGCTGCTCACCGCGCTCTATACGGTCGCGGGCGGCATCTGCGTGAACGGCAATCTGCATGGGTCGCCGAAACTGAATACCGCGATCCTCGCGCTCGGCACGCTGCTCGCGAGCGTGATGGGCACGACGGGCGCCGCGATGCTGCTGATCCGGCCGCTGCTGCGCGCGAACGACAACCGCAAGCATGTCGTGCACGTCGTGATCTTCTTCATCTTCCTCGTCGCGAACGCGGGCGGCTCGCTGTCGCCGCTCGGCGATCCGCCGCTGTTCCTCGGCTTCCTGAACGGCGTGAGCTTCTTCTGGACGACCACGCATCTCGCGCTGCCGATGCTGTTCATCTGCGCGGTGCTGCTGACGCTGTTCTTCGCGCTCGATACGTACTTCTACCGGAAGGGCGGCGAGGAGCGGCCGGCCGCGCTCGATCCGACGCCCGACGGCGCGGCGCTGTCGATCGACGGCAAGATCAACTTCGTGCTGCTGGCGGCCGTGATCGCGCTCGTGCTGATGAGCGGCGTGTGGAAGCCGGGCGTCTCGTTCGACGTGTGGGGCACGCACGTCGCGCTGCAGAATCTCGTGCGCGACGTCGCGCTCGTGGTGGTGACGCTCGCGTCGCTCGCGCTGACGCCGCGTTCCGCGCGCGAGGGCAACGCGTTCAACTGGGCGCCGATCGAGGAAGTCGCGAAGCTGTTCGCCGGCATCTTCGTGACGATCGCGCCGGTGATCGTGATCCTGCGCGCGGGGGCGGACGGCGCGTTCGCGCAGATCGTCCATCTCGTCACGGGGCCCGACGGCAAGCCGATCGATGCGATGTACTTCTGGGCGACCGGCATTCTGTCGTCGTTCCTCGACAATGCGCCGACCTATCTCGTGTTCTTCAACCTCGCGGGCGGCGATGCGCAGACGCTGATGACGACCGGCGCATCGACGCTCGCCGCGATTTCCGCCGGCGCGGTGTTCATGGGCGCGAACAGCTATATCGGCAATGCGCCGAACTTCATGGTGAAGGCGATCGCCGAATCGCGCGGCGTGAAGATGCCGAGCTTCTTTGCGTACCTCGGCTGGGCGCTCGTCGTGCTGATACCGGTATTCCTGCTGACGTCCTGGCTTTTCTTCCCGGCGTAAGCTGACGATTTTCAACCCCGAGCGGGCGGTCCCGGCGGCGCACGGCGCTGCGGCCCGTCCGCGGCATGCGGAGATGGCGATGCAGAAGATCCTGGTCGCGCGTCCGATCTTTCCGGACGTGATCGAACGGCTCAAGCAGTATTTCGAAGTCGACTGGAACGACGGCGACGCGCTCGCGCCCGACGCGCTCGCCGCGCGTCTGGCCGACAAGGACGGCGCGCTGACGGCCGGCGACCCGGTCGGCGCGGCCACGCTCGCGGCCGCGCCGCGCCTGCGCGTCGTGGCGAACATGGCGGTCGGCTACAACAACTTCGACATGGCCGCGTTCAACGCGGCGAACGTGCTCGGTACCAATACGCCCGACGTGCTGAACGAGTCGACCGCCGATTTCGGCTGGGCGCTGATGATGGCCGCCGCGCGTCGGATCGCCGAATCCGAACACTGGCTGCGCGCCGGTCACTGGCGGAAGTGGGCGTACGACGGCTTCCTCGGCACCGACATCTACGGCTCGACGCTCGGCGTCATCGGGATGGGCCGCATCGGCCAGGCGCTCGCGCGGCGCGCGCGCGGCTTCGGGATGCAGGTGATTTATCACAACCGTTCGCGGGTCGCGCCCGAGATCGAAGCCGAGCTCGAGGCCGAATACGTGTCGAAGGATGCGCTGCTCGCGCGTGCCGATCACGTCGTGCTCGTGCTGCCGTACACGAAGGAGAACCATCACACGATCGGCGCGGCCGAGCTCGCGAAGATGAAACCCACGGCGACGCTGACCAACATCGCGCGCGGCGGGATCGTCGACGATGCGGCGCTGGCCGCCGCGCTGCGGGACGGGACGATCGCCGCGGCCGGCCTCGACGTGTACGAAGGCGAGCCGAGCGTGCATCCGGCGCTGCTCGAAGTGCCGAACGTCGTGCTGACGCCGCATATCGCGAGCGCGACCGACAAGACGCGCCGCGCGATGGCGAATCTCGCCGCCGACAACCTGATCGCCGCGCTCGGCGAGGGGCCGCGCGCGGGGCGGCCGCCGAATCCGATCAACCCTGACGTGATCGGGAAGCCGCGCGCATGACGATGATGTTGTTGCTGGCGGCGGTCGTCGTGCTGGCCGTCGCGCTCGCCGTGGCGATCGTCGCGCTCGTGCGCGGCGGCGGCCGCCACGACGACGTGGCCGTGCTCGGCGACCGGATCGAGGATGCCGCGCATGCGCAGGCGCGCGCGGTCGAGCGGCTCGAACGCGAATTGCGCGGCGAGATCGTCGACAATGCGCGCGGGTCGCGTACCGAGCTGGCCGGCAGCTTCGCCCAGTTGCAGCAGACGCTCGCCGCGCAACTGACGAGCGTGGCGACCGTGCAGAACAGCCAGATCGACGGTTTCGCGCAGCAGCTCGGCAAGCTCGTCGCCGGCAATGCGCAGCAGTTCGACGCGATGCGCGAGAGCGTGCAGCGCCAGGCCCAGCAGGCGCGCGAGGAACAGACGGGCGCGCTGCGGCTGTTCGGCGACACGCTGAACCGGCAGCTCACGCAACTGACGGAGGCGAACGATCGTCGGATCGGCGAAGTGCGTGCGACGCTCGAACAGCGGCTGAAGGAAATCGAGACGAACAACGCGGCGAAGCTCGAGGAGATGCGCCGCACCGTCGACGAGAAGCTGCACGCGACGCTCGAGCAGCGGCTCGGCGAATCGTTCAAGCTCGTGTCGGACCGGCTCGAACAGGTGCATCGCGGGCTCGGCGAGATGCAGACGCTCGCGGCCGGCGTCGGCGACCTGAAAAAGGTGCTGACCAACGTGAAGACGCGCGGCACCTGGGGCGAAGTGCAGCTCGAGGCGCTGCTGGAACAGATGCTGACGCCCGACCAGTACGCGAAGAACGTCGCGACGGTGCCGAAGAGTACCGAGCGCGTCGAATTCGCGATCCGGCTGCCGGGCCGCGCTGCCGGCACGCGCGACGCGCCGCCGGTGTGGCTGCCGATCGACGCGAAATTCCCGCGCGAAGACTACGAGCGGTTGATCGACGCGCAGGAGCGCGCCGATGCGGTGGCGGTCGAGGAGGCGGCGCGAGCGCTCGAGGCGCGGGTGCGGATGGAAGCGCGCACGATCGCCGAGAAGTACGTCGCGCCGCCGCACACGACCGATTTCGCGCTGCTGTTCCTGCCGACCGAGGGGCTGTATGCGGAGATCCTGCGCCGCCCGGGGCTGACCGACCTGCTGCAGCGCGACTATCGGGTGACGGTCGCCGGGCCGACCACGCTCACCGCGCTGTTGAACAGCCTGCAGATGGGGTTCCGCACGCTCGCGATCGAGCAGCGCTCGAGCGAGGTGTGGCAGGTGCTCGGCGCGGTCAAGACGGAGTTCGGCAAGTTCGGCGACGTGCTCGCGCGCACGAAGGCGCAGCTCGAAACGGTCACGCGCTCGATCGAGTCTGCCGAGCAGCGCACGCGTGTGATGAGCCGCAAGCTGAAGCAGGTCGAGGCGCTGCCGGGCGATGCGGCGGCCGGTCTGCTCGGCGCGGAAGGGGCCGAAGGCGCCGATGCGGACGACGCGTGACGCGCGTTGGCAGCGGTCGCCGGCGCGGCCGGCTCGCGCTCAGTGCGCGGCGAGCGTGTCCAGCGCGTCGCCCGTTACGCGCACGATGCGCCACTCCGGCAGCACGGTCGCGCCCATCTTCTCGTAGAAATCGATCGCCGGCTGGTTCCAGTCGAGGACCGACCATTCGAAGCGCGCGCAACGACGCTCGACGGCGAGTGCCGCGAGATGACGCAGCATCGCGGTGCCCAGGCCCGTGCCGCGCTGCGACGGCTGCACGTACAGATCCTCGAGATACAGCCCGCGGCGGCCGAGGAACGTCGAATAGTTGTGGAAGAACAGCGCATACGCGACGATCGCGCCGTCCTGCTCGGCCACCCGTGCCTCGGCGGCAGGGTGCTCGCCGAACAGCGCATCGGCGAGATCGGCTTCGGTCGCGACGAACAGATGCGTGAGCTTCTCGAACTCGGCCAGCTCGCGCATCAGCGCGAGGATCGCGCCGACGTCGCGCGGGTCGGCCGCGCGGATCAGCGGCGTGCCGCTCACGCTTCCTCCGGCGGATCGGACAGCACGATCTCGATGCCGCCGAAGCGCGACGCGACCCAGTTGTACGCATGGCATGCGATCCACAGCAGCACGAAACCGAGGATCGCGTTCAGCAGCAGCGCGCTCAGGATCGTGCTCAACTCGACCATCCCGTAACGGATATACGCGACGAGAATGCCGAGCAGCACGATCGGCACGCTGAACGTCAGGTAGACGAGGATCAGCGCCTTTGCGGTCTGCCCCGCGGCGATCGACGAGATTTGTTTCTTCATGTGCGGATTGCCCCCGTAGTGATATACCGATTGGAATTCAGATCAGGCCGTCGAGCGGCAGGATGTCGACCGGGGCGCCCGCGTCGATTGCCGCGGTATCGTGGCCCAGGACGATGAAACAGTTGGCGGCGGCGAGACCGCTCAGCGACGCGGCGCTTTGCGATCCGGCCGGCGCGACGTGCCATTGGCCGTCGGCGGCGCGCGTCGCGATGCCGCGCAGGTATTCGGTGCGGCCGGGACGCGTTTTCAACGGCTGCGTACTGAGCGCCGTGTACATCGCCGGCGGCGGCGTCTGCGCACCGGCCAGCGTCAGCAGTGCGGGGCGCACGATCGCGTAAAACGTCACGGCGGAGGCGACCGGATTGCCGGGCAGCCCGAAGAACAGCGCGTGGCCGGCGCTGTCGCCCGGGCGTGCGAGCGTGCCGCACGCGAGCGGCCGGCCGGGCCGCAGCGCGAGACTCGCGAACGTCACGTCGCCGAGCCGCGCCATCACGTCGCGCGTGAAGTCGGCTTCGCCGACCGACACGCCGCCCGACGTGATGACCGCATCGGCCTGCGCGGCGAGGGCGTCGCGCAATGCGGCTTCGAGCGCGGCCGGGTCGTCCCGGACGATCCCGAGATCGATCGTGTCCACGTGCAGCCGTGCGAGCATCGCGGTCAGCATCCCGCGATTGCTGTCGTACAGTGCGCCGCGGCCGAGCGGTTCGCCGGGCTCGCGCAGCTCGTCGCCGGTCGAGAACACGGCGACGCGCACGCGCCGGCGCACCGTGACGTCGGTGACCCCGAACGACGCGAGCAGGCCCAGATCCGATGGCCGCAGGATACGGCCCGCGGCGAGTGCGCAGGCGCCGCGCGCGAGATCTTCGCCGGCCTTGCGGCAGTTCGCGCCGCGCGCGACGTCGTGTGCGGCGAACCGTATCGTGTCGCCATCGACGCGTACGCGTTCCTGCGGAATCACCGTGTCGCATCCGGCCGGCATCGGCGCGCCGGTCATGATGCGCACACATGCATGGGCCGCCACGGCGCCGTCGAACGGATGGCCGGCGAACGCGGTGCCGGCGACCGTCATCGCGACCTCGCTCTGCGCCGACGCGAATGCTGCGCTGCTGCCGTCGAACGCATAGCCGTCCATTGCCGAGTTGTCGTACGCGGGAATGTCGAACGGCGCGCTCACGTCGGCCGCGAGCACGCGGTCGAGCGCATCGCGCAGCGTCACCGTGTCGTACGCGTCGACCGGCGCCGCGAAGCGGCACGCGAGCGCCTGCGCGTCGGCGAGCGACATCGGGGCATCGGGGCCGGGTGCGGTTCGGGAAGCGGGCGAGGATTGCGTGATCATCAGTCGGACTGCGCCGCGAGGCGTATCGGGTTCGTGGCCGGTGGCGCGAGGAGGGTGCCGGGGCGCGGGTTTCGCGTGTGGCGGGCGCCGGGCGGGAACGGCACGGGCCGTCAGCGGCGGGCCAGCGCGGCGAGTTCCTGCCAGGAGTTGGCATTGTAAAACGCACGCTCGTCGCGAAACTCGACTTCGACCGTCTTGTGGCGTGCGTACCACGCACGCACCTTGCGGTCGCCGGCCGCGAGCCGGGCGGCCAGGTCGTCGGCCAGCGACGTGCGCAGCAGCGCGAACGTCGGTTGCGGCGAGCGCATCTGCCGCGCGTCGACGGTAATCGCCATCGCGATGTCGGCCTGCTGCGCGTCGAGCGCTGCATGCAGCCGCGCGACGAGGTCGACGGGCAGATAGGGCGTATCGCATGGCGAGCACGCGAGCAGCGGCGCGCGCGCCGCGCGCATGCCGGCAAGCAGGCCCGCGAGCGGCCCGGGGAAGTCGGAGGTTTCGTCGGCGACGATGCGCGCGTCGAACGGCGCACCGAGTTCGGCATAGCGATCGGCATGGCGATTCGCGCTGATCAGCGTCTCGTCGACCTGCGGCGACAGCCGGCGCAGCACGTGCAGCGCGAGCGGCGTACCGTCGAGCAATTGCAGGCCCTTGTCGACGCCGTCCATGCGGGTGGCCCGCCCGCCTGCGAGCAGCAGGCCGGCGATCGACGGGGCGGACGCGGGAGCGGACATCGTGCGCAGGCGGAAAGAGCGGCGGGCGTCAGCCGCCGATATACGACATTTCGACGCGCTTGCCGGCGCCCTCGGGCGCGGCGTCGGACGATGCGCTGCCGCGCAGCTGCGAATAGCGGTCGGTGCGCGCCTGCCAGATGCGGGCGATCGCGGTCGCGATCTCGGCATCGCTTGCGCCGCCGCGCACGAGCGCACGTAGGTCGTGGCCGGTCGACGCGAACAGGCACAGGTACAACTTGCCTTCGGTCGACAGTCGCGCGCGCGTGCAGTCGCCGCAGAAGGCCTGCGTGACGCTCGAGATCACGCCGATCTCGCCGCTGCCGTCCGCATAGCCCCAGCGCTGCGCGGTTTCGGCCGCCGTGTGCGGCTCGAGCGGCACGAGCGGAAAGTGTTCGGCGATACGCGCGACGACGTCCGCCGACGGCAGCACCTCGGTCATGTTCCAGCCGTTCGACGTGCCGACGTCCATGTATTCGATGAAACGCAGGATCACGCCGGTGCCGCGGAAGCGCTCGGCCATCGGCAGGATCTCGCCGTCGTTGGTGCCGCGCTTCACGACCATGTTGACCTTGACCGGCGCGAGGCCCGCGGCCTGCGCGGCGAAGATGCCGTCGAGCACGTCGGCGCTCGCGAACTCGGCATCGTTCATGCGCTTGAACAGCGCATCGTCGAGCGCATCGAGGCTGACCGTGACGCGCGTGAGCCCGGCGTCCTTCAGCGCGCGCGCCTTGCGCGCGAGCAGCGAGCCGTTGGTCGTCAGCGTCAGGTCGAGCGGGCGGCCGGCGTGCGTCGTCAGACGCGCGAGCCGCTCGATCAGGAATTCGAGGTTCTTGCGCAGCAGCGGCTCGCCGCCCGTGATGCGGATCTTCTCGACGCCGTGTGCGACGAAGAGCCGCGCCACGCGCTCGATTTCCTCGTGCGTGAGCAGCGCGCTGTGCGGCAGGAACGGGTAGTCCTTGTCGAAGACGGCGCGCGGCATGCAGTACACGCAGCGGAAATTGCAGCGATCCGTCACCGAAATGCGCAGGTCGCGCAGCGGCCTGGCGAACGTGTCGGCCAGCGTGCCGTCGGGGGCATGCGCGACGCCGGAGACGTCCGGCATCCCGCTGACGTCGGCGAGGGGAATGATGCGTCGGGACATGTTGGAAGAAGTACGGACCAGACTGCTATTTTAGCCGCAACCGGCCGGCGGGTCCGGGGGCGGAAACCCGCAGCGCGGGCATGAAAAAGCCCGCCGGAGGCGGGCTTTTCCTGGTCGTGCGATGCGCCGTTCAGTGGTGCGTCGTCGTTTCGACCTGCTGCATCGGGGCCGTATCGACCGGCGGCAGCACCTTGCGTTCGCGCGGCACGCGGGCCGGGCGCGGGAGTCGCGACGCGGCTTCCTGCGCGGCCGCGAACTTGTCGGCGTCCGTGTTCACCCAGACGAGACCGGCCTGCTCCAGCACGGCATCCAGGCTCGCCGAAGCGGGCGCGGCTGCCGGTTGGGCGGGGGCGGGAGCCGGTGTCGAGGCGGGTGCCGGTGCAGCGACGGCCTCTGCCGGTGCTGCCTCGACCGGCGCCTCGACCGCCACCGGAGCGGCTTCGATCGCGACGGCCGGTGCGGCGGGCTCGACGGGTGCGGCTTGCGGCGCCTCGACAGCGGCCGGAGCGGCTGCCGGCACTTCGAACGCATCGGTCGGCGACACCGCGACCGGCGCCGGGCCTGCTTCCGCCGCCGCCGGTGCGACCGGTGCCGGTTCGGCTGCCTGGACGGCGACGACGGGCTCGGCCGGTGCCGCTTCGGCTGCCGGTGCCGGCTGCGCTTCGACGGCGGCCGGAGCGGCATGCTGCTCGGCGACGGCTTCCACTGCGACCGCACCTGCCACGGCCGCGACGACTGCCGGTGCGGCCGTGTGGGCCGGCTCGGCTGCGACCGGTGCATTCGGCGTCACGGCTTGCGCGGCGACGTCGCCTTCGGCGCCTTGCTCGGCCTGGTCGACTGCGCCATCTTCCTCGCGCTCGCGACGACCGCCGCGGCGGCCGCGACGACGACGGCGGCGTTCTTCGCCGTCACGTGCACCGGCTTCCGCATCGGCTGCCGGTTCCGCACCGGGCAGGGCTTCTGCAACGGCCTTGTCGGTTTCCGGTTCCGGGTGGTTTTCGCCGCGGGTGACGGTTTCGAGCGTGGCCGCATGCTGGGTCGGCTTGCGGCGTTCGCCGCGCTCGCGACGCTCGCCGCGTTCCTGGCGCTCGCCGCGGCCGGCTGCTTCGACGCCTTCCGGCTGTTCGACACGCTCGCGCGGTTCGCGGTTTTCGCGCGGTTCGCGCGGCTCACGGCCTTCGCGCGGACCACGGCCCTCGCGACCCTCGCGGTTTTCGCGACCTTCGCGGTTTTCCCGGCCTTCGCGCAGTTCACGACCCTCGCGCGGCTCACGGCCTTCACGCGGTTCGCGCACTTCCTTGCCTTCGCGTTCCTGGCGTTGCGGCTGGCCACGGCCCGCCGCTGCCTGGTCGCGGCCGCCTTGCGCCTGCTGGGCGCCGCCGCGACGGTTGCGATTGCGATCGCCGCCGCGCTGCTCGGTCTTTTCGGTGCGCTCGCGCGCCGGACGGGCTGCCTGCTCCTTCGCCGGTGCCGGTGCGACCGGTGCGGGTGCCGGTGCCGGCGACACGCCGAACAGCCCCTTCAGCCAGCCGATGAAGCCACCGCTTGCCGCGGCGACGGGCGCCGCCGGAGCCGCAACGGGCTCGACCGGACGCTGCGGGGCCGGGCTCGGCGCCGGACGCTCGGGCGTGATGCCCTTCACCGCGGCTTCCTGCTTCGGCTTCACTTCGGCCGCACGCTTGCTGTAGCCCGTTTCCGACTCGAGCTCGCGGGCCGCTTCCTCGGCCATCTTCCAGGACGCGCGCGGATCGTCGAGGCGCGCGTCGTCGTGACGCAGGCGCTCGAGCTTGTAGTGCGGCGTATCGAGGTGCTTGTTCGGGATCAGCACGATGCCGACCTTGAAGCGCGACTCGATCTTGTTGATTTCCTGACGCTTTTCGTTCAGCAGGAAGGCGGTCACCTCGACCGGCACCTGGCAGTGGATCGCCGCGGTGTTCTCCTTCATCGCTTCTTCCTGAATGATCCGCAGGACCTGCAGCGCGGACGATTCGGTGTCGCGGATGTGGCCGGTGCCGTTGCAGCGCGGGCACGTGACGTGACTGCCTTCCGACAGCGCCGGACGCAGGCGCTGGCGCGACAGCTCCATCAGGCCGAAGCGGGAGATCTTGCCCATCTGGACGCGCGCGCGGTCGTGCTTGAGCGCGTCCTTCAGGCGTTGCTCGACTTCACGCTGGCTCTTCGCCGATTCCATGTCGATGAAATCGATCACGATCAGGCCGCCGAGGTCGCGCAGGCGCAGCTGGCGGGCGACTTCGTCGGCCGCTTCGAGGTTCGTGCGGGTGGCCGTTTCCTCGATGTCCGCGCCCTTGGTCGCGCGCGCCGAGTTCACGTCGATCGCGACGAGCGCTTCGGTGTGGTCGATCACGATCGCGCCGCCGGACGGCAGCGGGACCGTGCGCGAGTACGCGGTTTCGATCTGGTGCTCGATCTGGAAGCGGGAGAACAGCGGCACGTCGTCGTGGTAGCGCTTCACTTTCGCGACGTTGTCCGGCATCACGATGTCCATGAATGCGCGGGCCTGATCGTGGATTTCGTTCGTATCGATCAGGATTTCGCCGATATCCGGCTGGAAATAGTCGCGGATCGCGCGGATCACGAGGCTCGATTCCAGATAGATCAGCATCGGCTGGCCGGCGTTGCCGCTTTGCGACGCGGCCTCGATCGCGCGCCACAGTTGCAGCAGGTAGTTCAGGTCCCACTGCAGTTCCTCGGCGCTGCGGCCGATGCCCGCGGTACGGGCGATCATGCTCATCCCGTCCGGAATCTGCAGTTGCGCCATCGTTTCGCGCAGTTCCTGGCGCTCGTCGCCTTCGATCCGGCGCGACACGCCGCCGCCGCGCGGGTTGTTCGGCATCAGCACGAGGTAACGGCCGGCGAGCGAGATGAAGGTGGTGAGGGCCGCGCCCTTGTTGCCGCGCTCTTCCTTCTCGACCTGGACGATCAGCTCCTGGCCTTCGCGCAGCGCATCCTGAATGCGCGCGGAGCGCATGTCGATGCCGTCCTTGAAGTACTGGCGGGCGACTTCCTTGAACGGCAGGAAGCCGTGGCGGTCTTCGCCGTAGTTGACGAAGCACGCTTCGAGCGACGGCTCGATACGGGTGATGACACCTTTGTAGATATTGCCTTTGCGCTGTTCGCGCCCGGCGGTTTCGATGTCGATGTCGATGAGCTTTTGCCCATCGACGATGGCGACGCGCAGCTCCTCCTGCTGCGTCGCATTGAACAGCATGCGTTTCATGAACGGCTCCAGGCGGCTCCGCTGCCGACGCCTCGCGGTTGTCAGGCGCGAGGGCGGGAACGACGGCAGGCCGCACCTTGTTGTGTTGTCACGAGCACGCTGGAGCGGGAACGCTGGCGGGGAGAATTGCCTGAAGAGGCGCTTGGGCCCGAAAGACGGGGCCGGCGGCCATAGGGCACCTGCGAATACGGCTTCAAAGCACGGCGTTCACACACCGCACGCTGCAAAAGCGCGCTAAGCCTGTCCGGGCATTGCCACGGGCGCGCACAATGCGTCGCGCGCGCCGACGGGCGGCAGATGCTGCGGCTTGGGCCGCAGCGGGGAGTATCGAATCCAGCCCGACTTTCCCGCTTGGGGTGTACTTCCCTGGTTTGACGTCGCCAAGCCCCGCACGCTTCGCGGGGCCAAATCGGGCGCAACGCCGTAATTTTCGCAACCGGCAGCCTGCGGACGTACTTCGCGCCGCCGGGCTGCCGATCAAATTCTTTTCAACCAACTTTCCGTTACCGCGGCGCCTTGCCGACCGAATCCGCCTGTGGGCGCGATCCTTGCCGACGGGCGGCGCCGTGCGTGCAACTTGCTGCTTCTCTTTGATTAGGGGCGAGCAGCGGACCCCCGGCGCAAGTAAAATAGCAGTTTGCGCTTGCGCCTTGCCCAATTCAGCCGGGGCCGGCCGATCAGGCCACCCACAACGTCAGGCTGGGCAAAATTATATTCAGTATGAATGAGTTAGGCAAAATATCCCAGAATTCGGTCGCAAGCGGCCAGGTATCGACGATCGAGATCGACGAAAACTCGGCCGGTCAGCGGATCGACAATTTCCTGTTGCGCGTCTGTAAAGGCGTGCCGAAAAGCCATATTTACCGGATCCTCCGCAGCGGCGAAGTGCGCGTCAACAAGGGCCGGATCGATGCGCAGTACCGCCTGGCGCTCGGCGACCTCGTCCGCGTGCCGCCGGTGCGCGTGGCCGCGGCCGACCTCGCGCGCGCCGACACGCCCGTCGTGCCGCCCGCGAATTTCGACGTGCTGTACGAGGACGACGCGATGCTCGTCATCGACAAGCCGGCCGGGGTCGCGGTCCACGGCGGCAGCGGCGTCGCGTTCGGCGTGATCGAGCAGATGCGCCAGGCGCGCCCGCGTGCGAAATTCCTCGAACTGGTGCACCGGCTCGACCGCGAGACGTCCGGGATCCTGATGCTCGCGAAGAAGCGCACGGCGCTCGTGGGCCTGCACGAGCAGATTCGCGAGAACCGGATGGACAAGCGCTACTTCGCGTGCGCGCACGGCGAATGGCAGCCCGACTGGGGCCGGCGCCGCGCGGTGAAGGCGCCGCTGTTCAAGTATTCGACCCCGGAAGGGGAGCGCCGCGTGCGCGTGCAGGACGACGGGCTGCCGTCGCATACGGTGTTCAACCTCGTCGACCGCTGGTCCGACTATGTGCTCGTCGAAGCGGAACTCAAAACGGGTCGGACCCATCAGATCCGGGTGCACCTCGCGCATCTCGGTCTGCCGATCGCCGGCGACGCCAAGTATGGCGATTTCGCACTGAACAAGGCGCTGGCGCGCGCGAACGCGCAGCCGTCGCTGAAACGGATGTTCCTGCACGCGCACCGGCTGCGGCTGGCTCACCCGCTGACCGGCGAGGCGCTGCAGTTCGATGCGCCGCTGCCGGCCGAATGCCGGCGCTTTCTCGACCAACTCAGCGCATTGCGCGATACCGCCTGAACCGCATGGCCCGACAGCAATTTGACCTGATCGTCTTCGACTGGGACGGCACGCTGATGGATTCGACCGCGCACATCGCGCACAGCATCCAGGCCGCGTGCCGCGATCTCGGCTTGCCCACGCCGTCCGACGAGGCTTCCCGCTACGTGATCGGCCTTGGCCTGCGCGATGCGCTGCGAATCGCGGCGCCGACCCTCGATCCGTCCGACTACGCGCGGCTCGCCGAGCGCTACCGCTACCACTATCTGCTCGACGACCAGCGCATCGAGCTGTTCGCCGGCGTGCGCGAGCTGCTCGCCGAACTGCGCGACACGGGCTACCTGCTCGCCGTCGCGACCGGCAAGGGGCGGGTCGGGCTGAATCGCGTGCTCGACCAGTCGAAGCTGACGAGCTGGTTCGACGCGACGCGCTGCGCGGACGAGACCTTCTCGAAACCGCATCCGGCGATGCTGCACGAGTTGTCGCGGGAATTGGGGCAGGACCTGTCGCGCACCGTGATGATCGGCGACACCACGCACGACCTGCAAATGGCCGCCAGCGCCGGCGCGGCAGGCGTCGGGGTGTCGTACGGCGCGCACACGGCCGACGCGCTGGCGGCGCTCGCGCCGCGCTTCGTCGCGCCGGACGTCGGCGCGCTGGCCGCATGGCTGCGGGAGCACGCATGAGCGCGGCGCCGGACGCCGTGCGCGTGTGCGCGTCGGACGCGCTGATCGACGGCGGCGCCGGCGTGCGCGTCGACGCGACACTGCGCGGCGAGCAGGCCGTCGTGTTCTTCGTGCGCTACGACGGCCGCGCCTACGGCTACCTGAACCGCTGCGCGCATGTGCCGATGGAGCTCGACTGGGCCGAAGGGCAGTTCTTCGAGTCGTCGGGCCTCTATCTGATGTGCGCGACGCATGGCGCGATCTACGCGCCGGATACCGGCAAGTGCGTCGGCGGCCCGTGCCGCGGCGGCCGCCTGCGGCCGGTCGAGGTCGACGAGCGCGACACGCCCGACGGGCGTGCGGTATTCTGGGTGCCCGATGCCGATCTGCATCCCGCCACTCCCGCCACGACCGACTGACGACACCATTGCATGGCCGACCAACCGAATTTCCCGGATTCCTCCTCCCGTCCCGACGACCGTGACCCGGGCTGGGAGCGCGCGGCGCTCGAGCGGATCGCGCTCGCGGCCGTCAAGGAGCAGCGCGCGGCACGGCGCTGGAAGATCTTCTTCCGCTTCGCGTTTCTCGGCGTGTTCGTGCTGCTGGCGTTCGCGCTGATCGATTTCTCGAGCGATTCGAAGTTTTCGTCGAGCGGGCGGCATACGGCGCTCGTGACGATCGACGGCGAAATCGCGGCCGGCGTCAACGCGAACGCCGACGACATCAACACGGCGCTCGACGCCGCGTTCGACGACGACGGCACGGTCGGCGTCGTGCTGCGAATCAACAGCCCGGGCGGCAGCCCGGTGCAGGCCGGCATGGTCTACGACGAGATCCGGCGGTTGCGCGGCAAGTATCCCAACAAGCCGCTGTACGTCGTCGTGACCGACATGTGCGCGTCGGGCGGCTATTACATCGCGTCCGCGGCCGACAAGATCTTCGTCGACAAGGCGAGCATCGTCGGGTCGATCGGCGTGCTGATGGACGGGTTCGGCTTCACCGGGCTGATGGGCAAGCTCGGCGTCGAACGGCGCCTGCATACGTCGGGCGAAAACAAGGGCTTCTACGACCCGTTCTCGCCGGAAACGCCGAAGATGGATGCGCACGCGCAGGCGCTGCTCGATCAGGTGCATGCGCAGTTCATCAAGGCCGTGAAGGACGGCCGCGGCAAGCGGCTGCACGAGACGCCCGACATGTTCTCGGGCCTGTTCTGGACCGGCGAGAAGAGCGTCGAGCTCGGGCTCGCCGACGGCTACGGCACGACCGACACGGTCGCGCGCGACGTGCTGAAGGCACCGGATCTGGTCGACTATACGGTGAAGGAAAGCCTGACGAATCGTGTCGCGCGCAAGTTCGGCGCGGCCGTCGGGGGCGCCGCGATGAAGGCGCTGACGGCCGGCGGCGCGTCGGTCAACCTGCGCTGACGGCCGGCGGCCGACGGCGGCAATCGGCGGGCCGCGATGGCTCGCCTTTCACTTTCATCGATCGCTGCGTCAGTTCGCGAGCAGCAGGAAGATCGCGGGGCGCTTGTGCAGATTCGGCGCAGGCGCCTTTTTCCAATCCGCCACCGTGCGGCTCGCGATCGTCTCGGTCGCAAGGGTCAGATCGGCCGCCACGCAGATCTGCGTCGACGGCGCGCAGGTCGCGACCAGCGTGTCGAGCATCGCGTGATTGCGGTACGGCGTTTCGATGAAGATCTGCGTCTGGCGCGCCTTGCGCGACAGTTGCTCGAGTTCGCGCAGGCGCTTCGCGCGCGCGGCCGCATCGACCGGCAGGTAGCCGTTGAACGCGAAACTCTGGCCGTTCAGGCCCGACGCCATCAGCGCGAGCAGGATCGAACTCGGCCCGACGAGCGGCACGACCTTCACGCCGCGCTCGTGCGCGCGGCGCACCAGCAGCGCGCCGGGGTCGGCGACGGCAGGGCAGCCGGCCTCCGACACGAGTCCGGCGTCCGCGCCGGCCAGCACGGGCGCGAGCAGCCGGTCGACGGCGCCGGCCGGCGTATTCACGTTCAGCTCGCTGATCTCGATTTCCTGGATCGGGCGCGTCGTGCCGATCTTCTTCAGGAACGCGCGGGTCGTTTTCGCGTTTTCGCCGATGTAATAGCCGAGCGTGCCGGCGCGCGCCTGCACGGCCGCGGGCAGTACGGCGGCGAGCATCGATTCGTCGCCTTCGCCGAGCGTGTTGGGGACGAGATAAAGCGTGCCGGCGGTCATGCGCGGTCTCCTCGGGTGATGGCAAACAGCGGGTAGTCGGCGGCGCGCAGCATCCGCGTGAGGGCGATCAGCGGCAGGCCGACGAGCGCGGTCGGGTCGTCCGAGTCGATCGCGTCGAGCAGTGCGATGCCGAGCCCTTCGGACTTCGCGCTGCCGGCCACGTCGTACGGCGTTTCCGCGCGCAGGTAGGCGTCGAGTTCGGCTTCGGGCAGCGAACGGAAGCGCACGTGCGTGACGATGTCCTCGATCTGCGCGTCGTCCGTACGGCTGTCGTACAGGCAGAGCGCGCTGTGGAATTCGACTTCGCGGCCCTGCATCGACACGAGTTGCGCGAGCGCGCGCTCATGCGTGCCGGGCTTGCCGATCTGGCGCCCGTCGAAGGTCGCGACCTGGTCCGACCCGATCACGAGCACGCCGTCCGGTGCGTCGATCGTCGCGGCCACGGCGCGCGCCTTCGCGCCGGCGAGACGCAGCGCGGTCGCGGCCGGCGTTTCGCCGGCGCGCGGGGTTTCGTCGAGGTCGGGCGACACGACGTCGAACGGTACGCCGAGGCGCTCGAGGAGCGCGCGGCGGTAGCGGGAACTGGAGGCAAGAATCAGCCGCGGCGGGCGGCAAACGGTATCCGGCATGGTCGGTTGGATCGGTGAGTCGTCAGGTGTGGCGCGGCGTTGCGCGGACGCAAGCTTAAGTGATTGACCGCAAAAGGTAAAACAGGTATGCTTTCCCGCTTTTCGTCGGCAGGCTTTCGCTGTGGTGGCGCCTGCCGGGTCTTCGGAAGTAAAGTACGGCATCCCTCGATGAGCCGTACGCGAGCGGTGCCAAGCCGGATCCCGCAAGTCAGCCTGTAGGCAGGAGCGCACATGAACACTTCTTCTGGCAAACCTGCAGCGGCCCTCGATCCGCATGCGGTCGACCTGTTCGAGTTCGCCCGCAGCGGGCGGCAGGCGGCCGGGGCCGTGCGTCTCTCGCAACTGCCGCGCATGTTAAACGAAGTGCCGACGGACGCGCCGGATCGCGACACGGTCTTCACGTGGCAGGCGGAAGGGTTCACGCAGAAAGAGTTGCAGGACGACGGCGCCGACGGGCAGCAGCCGTATCTGCGCCTCGCGGTGCACGGCCATGCATGGCTCACGTGCCAGCGCTGCATGACGCCGTACGACCAGGCGTTCGACGTCGACATGACGTACCGGATCGTCGCGACCGAAGAAGAAGCCGAGGAATTTCCGCTCGACGACGATGAAGCCGATGTGATCGTGGGCTCGCGCCAGTTCGATCTCGTCGACTTGATCGAAGAGGAATTGCTGCTTTCGTTGCCGCTCGTGCCCAAGCACGAGGTTTGCCCGGCAGTTCACGAAAGCCTCGTGTCGGGCGCGAGCGGTCCCGCGGAAGAGTCGGACGAGGAGTCCGACGAAGCCGGGGACGAAGGCAAACGGCCGAATCCGTTCGCAGCGCTGCAAGCGTTGAAGAAGGACGGTGACGGCACCAAGAAACACTGAGCAGTTGTGGCGCGGGAAGGCGTAGGGCTTTGGGCCAGGGTAGTTAAGCGCCGGATCGGGCTGTGTTAGAATCCGGAAAATTATTTAGGAGTTAGTCATGGCAGTCCAGCAAAACAAGAAGTCGCCGTCGAAGCGCGGCATGCATCGTTCGCACGATTTCCTGACGGCAGCGCCGCTGGCAGTCGAGCCGAGCACGGGTGAAGTGCACCTGCGTCACCACGTCAGCCCGAACGGCTACTATCGCGGCAAGAAAGTCGTCAAGACGAAGAACGACTAAGCGTCAAGTCACGCGTTGCGCGCTACGCTCGCCGTTCGCGTGACAACTGGTTCGCTTGACACTTTCCTGGCTCGACAAAAAGGCGGCATTCAACTGCCGCTTTTTTGTGCCTGAAATTCGTCGCATTCCATGACCGTAAAGCTCACAATCGATTGCATGGGAGGCGACCACGGCCCGTCCGTGACCGTTCCCGCGGCAGTCAAGTTCGTCCGCGCGCATCCCGATGCGCACCTGATGCTCGTCGGCATCGAAAGCGCGATTCGCGCTCAGCTGAAGAAGCTGAAAGCCCTCGACGATCCCGCGTTGACCATCGTGCCCGCCACCGAAGTCGTGGCGATGGACGACCCTGTCGAAGTGGCGCTGCGCAAGAAGAAGGATTCTTCGATGCGCGTCGCGCTCAACCACGTCAAGGAAGGCGCGGCGCAGGCCTGCATTTCCGCCGGCAATACCGGCGCGTTGATGGCCGTTTCCCGTTACGTACTCAAGACGCTGCCCGGCATCGAGCGGCCGGCGATCGCGTTCGCGCTGCCGAACCCGACCGGCTACACGATGATGCTGGACCTCGGCGCGAACGTCGACTGCGAACCGCAGCATCTGCTGCAGTTCGCGGAGATGGGGCACGCGCTGGTGGCCGCGCTCGAAGGCAAGGAGCGCCCGACGATCGGCCTGCTGAACATCGGCGAAGAGGTCATCAAGGGCAACGAGACGATCAAGCGCGCAGGCGAGCTGCTGCGCGCCAGCACGCTCAATTTCCGCGGCAACGTGGAAGGCAACGACATCTACAAGGGCACCGTCGACGTGATCGTCTGCGACGGCTTCGTCGGCAACGTCGCGCTGAAGACGTCCGAAGGGCTCGCGCAGATGCTGTCGGACATCATCCGCGAGGAGTTCGGCCGTTCGCTGATGTCGAAGCTGATGGCGCTGCTCGCGCTGCCCGTGCTGATGCGTTTCAAGAAGCGCGTCGACCACCGCCAGTACAACGGCGCGGCGCTGCTGGGGCTGAAGAGCCTCGTGATCAAGAGCCACGGCTCGGCCGACGCCTACGCGTTTGAGTGGGCGATCAAACGCGGGTATGATGCCGTCAAAAACGGGGTGCTGGAGCGCCTCGCGCGCGCGATGGCGGATAATTCGGCGTCGCTCGGCGACGGCGAGCACGACGCGGGCGGCGCGGGCCATGCAAGCCCTGCCGCAGGCCATCACGCCGAACCTTCCGCTGCGCAATCCTCTAAAGCATAAATGGCCCAATCGACTCTCTATTCCCGCGTGCTCGGCACGGGCAGCTTCCTGCCGCCCGACCGCGTCACGAACCAGCAGTTGACCGATCGTCTTGCGAAGGAAGGCATCGAGACGAGCGATGAATGGATCGTGGCGCGTACGGGCATCCACGCGCGCCATTTCGCCGCACCCGACGTCACGACGAGCGATCTCGCGCTCGAAGCGTCGCGTCGTGCGATCGAAGCGGCCGGTGTCGATCCGCAGTCGATCGACCTGATCATCGTCGCGACTTCGACCCCCGATTTCGTGTTCCCGAGCACCGCGTGCCTGCTGCAGAACAAGCTCGGCATCAAGAACGGCGGCGCGGCATTCGACGTGCAGGCCGTGTGCTCGGGCTTCGCGTACGCGATGGCGACGGCCGACAGTTTCATCCGCAGCGGCCAGCACCGTACGGCGCTCGTGGTCGGCGCGGAGACGTTCTCGCGCATTCTCGACTTCAAGGACCGCACGACCTGCGTGCTGTTCGGCGACGGCGCGGGCGCGGTGATCCTGTCCGCATCGGAAGAGCCGGGCGTGCTGGGCAGCGCGCTGCACGCGGACGGCAGCTACTCGAACATCCTGTGCACGCCGGGCAACGTCAATCGCGGCGTGATCGACGGCAGCGCGTTCCTGCACATGGACGGGCAGGCCGTGTTCAAGCTCGCGGTCAACGTGCTGGAAAAAGTCGCGATCGAAGCGCTCGCGAAGGCGAATCTCGCGCCCGAGCAAATCGACTGGCTGATTCCGCACCAGGCCAACATCCGCATCATGACCAGCACCTGCCGCAAGCTCGGCCTGCCGCAGGAGCGCATGGTCGTGACGGTCGACCAGCACGGCAACACGTCGGCCGCGTCGATCCCGCTGGCGCTCGACGCCGCGGTGCGCGACGGCCGCATCCAGCGCGGTCAGCACGTGCTGATCGAAGGCGTCGGCGGCGGCTTCACCTGGGGCGCGTCGGTCTTCCGCTTCTGATCCGCGGCGCGCGAAGCCGCGCGCGGATCCCGTCGGCGCGCCGTTCGCGTGCGCCGTCCGAATCGATTCAATTGGGGACGATATGAAATTTGCATTCGTTTTTCCGGGGCAGGGCTCTCAGGCGATCGGCATGCTCAACGCATTCGCCGATCTGGCCGTCGTGCGCGAGACGCTCCAGGAAGCGTCCGATGCGCTCGATCAGGATCTCGGCAAGCTGATCGCCGAAGGTCCGGCCGAAGAGCTGAACCTGACCACCAACACGCAGCCCGTGATGCTGACCGCAGCGTACGCGTGCTACCGCGCGTGGCAGCAGGCGGGCGGCCCGGCGCCGTCGATCGTCGCCGGCCACAGCCTCGGCGAATACACGGCGCTCGTCGCGGCCGGCGCCCTCGCGTTCAAGGACGCGGTGCCGCTCGTGCGTTTTCGCGCGCAGGCGATGCAGACGGCCGTGCCGGTCGGCCAGGGCGGCATGGCCGCGATCCTGGGCCTCGACGACGACACGGTGCGCGCGGTGTGCGCCGAAGCCGCGGAAGCGGGCGTCGTCGAAGCGGTGAACTTCAATGCGCCCGCGCAGGTCGTGATCGCAGGCAGCAAGGCTGCGGTCGAAAAGGCATGCGAAATCGCGAAGGCGAAGGGCGCGAAGCGCGCGCTGCCGCTGCCGGTGTCGGCGCCGTTCCATTCGTCGCTGCTCAAGCCGGCGTCGGATCAGTTGCGCGACTATCTCGCGAACGTCGACGTGAAGGCGCCGCAGATTCCGGTCGTCAACAACATCGACGTCGCCGTGGTCGGCGATCCGGCCGCGATCAAGGATGCGCTGGTGCGCCAGGCCGCGGGCCCGGTGCGCTGGGTCGAATGCGTGCGGCACATCGCGGGCACGGGCGTCACGCACGTGATCGAATGCGGTCCGGGCAAGGTGCTCGCCGGCCTGACGAAGCGCATCGACGGCAACCTGACGGGGGCGTCGGTGTTCGATCCGGCTTCGCTCGACGAAGCGCTCAAGCTGGTGACCGCCTGACGCGGCGCCTTTTCCCAAGCAACGGATATTCGATTCATGGACAAGACTCTCGATAAACAGGTTGCGATCGTGACCGGCGCGTCGCGCGGCATCGGCCGCTCGATCGCGCTCGAACTCGCGCGTCTGGGCGCGACGGTGATCGGCACGGCGACGAGCGAATCGGGCGCCGCCGCGATCACCGCGGCGTTCGCGGAAGCGGGTGTCGCGGGCCGCGGCGCGGTGCTGAACGTCAACGACGCGGCGGCTGCCGAAGCGCTGATCGATGCGACCGTGAAGGAATTCGGCGCGCTGAACGTGCTCGTCAACAACGCGGGCATCACGCAGGACCAGCTCGCGATGCGGATGAAGGACGAGGACTGGGACGCGGTGATCGACACCAACCTGAAGTCGGTGTTCCGTCTGTCGCGTGCGGTGCTGCGCCCGATGATGAAGGCGCGCGGCGGCCGTATCATCAACATCACGTCGGTGGTCGGCTCGGCCGGCAATCCGGGTCAGGTCAACTATGCGGCCGCGAAGGCCGGCGTCGCGGGCATGACGCGTGCGCTCGCGCGCGAAATCGGCAGCCGCGGCATCACCGTGAACTGCGTGGCGCCGGGCTTCATCGACACCGACATGACGAAGACGCTGCCGGAAGAACAGCAGGCCGCGCTCAAGACCCAGATTCCGCTCGGCCGCCTCGGCAGCCCGGAAGACATCGCCCATGCCGTCGCGTTCCTCGCCTCGCCGCAGGCCGGTTACATCACCGGCACGACGCTGCACGTGAACGGCGGCATGTACATGTCGTAACGGTTTTCGTTTACCATCCGCGCCGTATCCCGTTTTTCAGGCGGATCGGCGCTTGATCGACCATCAAGCCAACGCGCGTTTTGGCGTCAGCAAACCTGATAAAATGCGCGCACTTGTAAATCTGAACTTTCCCTCGGAGGGGTAATGGACAACATCGAACAACGTGTCAAGAAGATCGTCGCTGAACAACTGGGCGTCGCCGAAGCCGAGATCAAGAACGAAGCTTCGTTCGTGAACGACCTGGGCGCCGACTCGCTCGACACGGTCGAACTGGTGATGGCGCTCGAAGACGAGTTCGGCATGGAAATCCCGGACGAAGAAGCAGAGAAGATCACGACCGTTCAGCAAGCGATCGACTACGCTCGCGCAAACGTCAAGGCGTAAGCGCCTTTCGCGCTTGTCCGCCACGTCGCCGCGATCTTCGCGATTGACGCGCCATCCTGCCGGCTTCGCGCCGGACGGACTAACAGCCACAGGGCTCGCAGGGCTGATTCCTGTGGCCACTGTGGCTTTTGTTTTTGTCATCCAATAATGGAAAAGAGGTTACCGTGAGCCGCCGTCGTGTTGTCGTTACAGGCCTGGGGCTGATTTCGCCTGTTGGCAATAATGTTGCCGACGGCTGGGCCAATCTCGTCGCCGGCAAGTCCGGTATCGCCACCGTCACGAAGTTCGATGCGTCGAGCCTCGCCTGCCATTTCGCGGGCGAAGTGAAGGGTTTCAGCGCCGAGGAGTACATCCCGGCGAAGGAAGCCCGGAACATGGATACGTTCATCCATTACGGCATCGCCGCCGGCGTCCAGGCTATCCGCGACAGCGGGCTGGAAGTGACCGAAGCCAACGCGGAACGCATCGGCGTACTGGTCGGTTCCGGCATCGGCGGCCTGCCGATGATCGAAGATACGCACCAGACCTACGTCGATCGCGGCGCGCGCCGCATTTCGCCGTTCTTCGTGCCGGGTTCGATCATCAACATGATCTCCGGTCACCTGAGCATCATGTTCGGCCTGAAGGGCCCGAACCTCGCGGCCGTGACGGCCTGCACGACCGGCCTGCACAGCATCGGCCTCGCCGCGCGCCTGATCCAGGCCGGCGACGCGGACGTGATGGTCGCGGGCGGCGCCGAATCGACGGTGTCGCCGCTCGGCATCGGCGGTTTCGCGGCGGCGCGCGCGCTGTCGACCCGCAACGACGATCCCGCTACCGCGTCGCGGCCGTGGGACAAGGACCGCGACGGCTTCGTGCTGGGCGAGGGTTCCGGCGTGATGGTGCTCGAGGAGTACGAGGCGGCGAAGGCGCGCGGCGCGAAGATCTACGCGGAAGTCTCGGGCTTCGGCATGACGGGTGACGCGTACCACATGACCGCGCCGAACATGGACGGCCCGCGCCGCTGCATGGTCGCGGCGCTGCGCGACGCCGGCGTGAACGCCGACGAGGTCCAGTACCTGAATGCGCATGGCACGTCGACGCCGCTGGGCGACAAGAACGAGTCCGACGCGGTGAAGGCGGCCTTCGGCGAGCACGCGTACAAGATGGTGGTCAACTCGACGAAGTCGATGACGGGTCACTTGCTGGGTGGCGCGGGCGGCCTCGAATCGGTGTTCACGGTGCTGGCGCTGCACAACAACGTGTCGCCGCCGACCATCAACATCTTCAACCAGGACCCCGAGTGCGATCTCGATTACTGCGCGAACACCGCGCGTGACATGAAGATCGACGTGGCCGTGAAGAACAACTTCGGCTTCGGCGGGACCAACGGCACGCTGGTGTTCAAGCGCGTCTGAGTCGAATCGCTTGACGGGTCCATTCGATGCTCCGGCCGGGCGTCCGCAGCGCTTCGCGTTGCGGGCCTCGGCCGTGTCGTATCTCGTGCTGGCCGCGTTCGTCGCGTCGGCTGCCGCGTCGGCGTACCTGTTCTGGGCGCCGCGCGCGGGCGCTGCCGCCGGCGCGGGCGTGTCGGCCGCGACGGCGGCACTGCTGGCCGTATGGGCGGCGCGGGCCTGCGCCCGCCGGCTGCCGGCCGAGCTGCGGATCGATGCCTTCGGGGAGATTGCGGCGTTTGGCCGCACCGGGCAGTTGCTGGCCCGCGGCCGCGTGACCGGCCACGCGCACTGGAGCAGCCTGCTGCTGGTGCTGTCGGTCGGGCAGGGCGCGCGGCGGGCCCGGCCGCTGCTGATTCCGGCCGACGCGCTCGATGCTGCATCGTTCAGTGCGCTGTCGGTGCTGGCGAGGACGGCCGGGGCGGCGGGGCGGGCATGACGGCAGCACGGTTACCGGCCGTAACCAGCGTCCGGCGCCGGAACGCTACAATAGCGCTCCGCGTTGCATCCCTAGTTAACGGATTTGTCAGGTGAGTGAAAAAGAAATCGATCAGGCTCTGGTCGAGCGCGTACAGAAGGGCGACAAGGCGGCGTTCGAACTCCTGGTCTCCAAATACCACCGCAAGATCATTCGGCTGATCTCGCGCCTCGTGCGGGATCCCGCCGAGGTCGAGGATGTGGCCCAGGACGCGTTCATCAAGGCGTATCGTGCGCTGCCGCAATTCCGCGGCGAATCGGCGTTCTATACGTGGTTGTACCGGATTGCCGTCAATACGGCGAAGAACTACCTTGCGACGCAAGGCCGCCGGGCGCCGACCTCGACCGAGGCCGATGCGGAGGAAGCGGAAACTTTCTCCGATGCAGACCAACTAAGGGATATCAACACGCCTGAGTCGATGTTGATGAGCAAGCAGATTGCCGAGACGGTCAACGCTGCAATGGCTCTGCTGCCCGAAGAACTGCGCCAGGCAATCACGCTGCGCGAGATCGAGGGCCTGAGCTACGAAGAGATCGCGGAAATGATGGGCTGTCCGATCGGGACGGTCCGGTCGCGGATCTTCCGCGCGCGCGAAGCAATCGCTGCCAAATTGCGTCCGCTGCTCGATACGCCCGAAGGCAAGCGCTGGTAAGCGCGACGGGCGGAACGACGCGGGTCGGGGTCTAGTTACGGATAGAGTCGTGAAGTCACGACGGGGTGTGCAAGATGGGGAGCATCATGGGGTCGGTCAATACGCAATCGCAAGCGTGCTCGCGCGGCGAGCGCATTTCCGCGCTGGTCGACGGCGAAATGTTCGACGGCCCGGATCACGGGCAGTTTCTGGCTGAACTCGACCGCGCGGATCGCGCCGTATGGGCCCAGTACCACTTGATCGGCGATGCGCTGCGCTCGGACGAGCTCGCGCTGTCGCCCGCGCTGAGCGTCGCGTTCACCGCGCGCATGTCGGCTGCGCTCGAAAGCGAGCCGCACCTGCTGGCGCCGGCGGCCGCGCCGGTTGCGCGCAAGCTGCTGTCGCTGCGCCGCCGCGTCGTGCCCGCGTTCGCGGTGGCCGCCGCGGCCGCCACGCTGACGTGGATCGTCGTCCCGCAGATGCAGACGGCCGGCGCCCCGGGCGCCGTCCAGGTCGCATCGGTAGGCGCGCCCCAGACCGGCAACCTGCAGCGCGTGACGGTTGCGCAGGCATCGGCCCAGCCGGGCCTGCAGGACGTCAACATCATTCGCGACGCCAGCCTCGACCAATACCTTGAAGCGCACCAGCAATTCGCGCAGCAGCCCGTCGTCACGGGTTCGATGCCGCTGATCCGCGCTGCCGTGACCACCACGCCAGGCCAATAACCCCGATGCGGACATTGCAGTTGAATCACGCCATCTCCGGATGGAAGCGGCTGCCGGCCCTTTTGCTTTGCGCAGCCGCCCTGTTGTCCGTTCAATCCCTTCCCGCCAGCGCCCAGCAACCGGACGATCCCGTCGCGACCCGCAAGGGCGCCGCTGATTGGCTCGACCGCGTCCAGCAGGCGGCGCAGCAGCAGAGCTACGAAGGTACGTTCGTCTACCAGCGAGGCGGGTACGTGCAGTCGTCGCGCATCGCGCACGTCTCGTCCCGCGACGGCGAGTTCGAGCGGATCGAGACGCTCGACGGCAAGCCGCGCAAGCTGCTGCGGCACAACGACGAGCTGTATACGTTCGTGCCCGAACGCAAGCTGTGCGTGGTCGAGCGCCGTCAGACGCGCGACTCGTTCCCCGCGCTGCTCGGCGCGAGCGGCGAGCACGTGATGTCCGTCTACGATGCGAAGTCGCTCGGCAAGGACCGCGTGGCCGGGATCGACGCGCAGGTCGTCGAGCTCGTGCCGAAGGATGCGTATCGTTTCACGTACAAGCTGTGGGCCGATGCGCGCACCGGGCTGTTGCTGCGTTCGCAGACGCTCGACGCGAACGATCACGTGCTCGAACAGATCGCGTTCTCGCAACTGCAGACGGGTGGCGCAAGCGGCGACAAGGCCGCGATTGCAGCCGGCATGCGCAATCTGAGCGGCTGGACGGTCGTGCGCCCGCCGGTCGCAGCGGTCGACATGGAAGCGCAGGGCTGGCAGCTTGCGCCGAGCGTCGCCGGCTTCCGGAAGATTCGTGAAGTGCGCCGGCCGATGGCCGCGCGCGATGCGGGCGATCCGCCGATCCCGGTCGATCAGGCCGTCTTCACCGACGGCCTCGCGACGATCTCGGTTTTCATCGAGCCGGCCGAAAAGAATACGCGCAAGGAAGGCGCGGGCAGCACCGGTGCGACGCACGTTCTCGTGAAGCGCCGCGGCGACTACTGGATCACCGTGCTCGGCGAAGTGCCGCCGGCCACGTTGCAGCAGTTCGCGTCTGCCATAGAATACAAGGCTTCCAAGTAACGCTACGGCTTCCGACATGATGAAACTCACGCTGCGCAAATGGCTCGCGGCGGCGGCGCTGTCTGCCTGCCTGCCGCTCGTGCCGCATACCGCGTTCGCTGTGACGGCTCCCGCTGCCAGCCTGCCCGACTTTGCCGATCTGGTCGAAAAGGTCGGCCCGGCCGTCGTGAACATCCGGACCACCGCCAACGTGCCGACGGGCGGCCCGCGCGGGATGCTCCCGCCCGGCTTCGACAACGGCGACATGTCCGAATTCTTCCGGCGCTTCTTCGGCATTCCGCTGCCGCAGGCGCCCGGTAACGGCGGCGGCAACCCGAAGAACGCGCCGGCGCCGGACAATCCGCCCGACACCGAGCAGAACCGCGGCGTCGGCTCGGGCTTCATCGTGTCGGCCGACGGTTACGTGATGACCAATGCGCACGTCGTCGACGATGCGGACACCATCTACGTGACGCTGACCGACAAGCGCGAATTCAAGGCGAAGCTGATCGGCGTCGACGACCGCACGGACGTCGCGGTCGTCAAGATCCAGGCGTCGAACCTGCCGGTCGTCGCGATCGGCGATTCGAACAAGGTGCGCGTCGGCGAATGGGTCGTCGCGATCGGTTCGCCGTTCGGCCTCGACAACACGGTCACGGCCGGCATCGTCAGCTCGAAGAGCCGCAACACGGGCGACTATCTGCCGTTCATCCAGACCGACGTCGCCGTGAACCCCGGCAACTCGGGCGGCCCGCTGATCAACATGCAGGGCGAGGTGATCGGCATCAACTCGCAGATCTACAGCCGCACCGGCGGTTTCATGGGCATTTCGTTCGCGATCCCGATCGACGAGGCGATGCGCGTGGCCGACCAGCTGAAGGCGACGGGCAAGGTCACGCGCGGCCGCATCGCAGTGGCGATCGGCGAGGTGACGAAGGACGTGGCCGACTCGATCGGGCTGCCGAAGGCCGAAGGCGCGCTCGTCAGCAGCGTCGAGCCGGGCGGCCCCGCCGACAAGGCCGGCATCCAGCCGGGCGACATCATCCTGAAGTTCAACGGCCGTCCGGTCGATGCGGCGTCGGATCTGCCGCGCATGGTCGGCGACACGAAGCCTGGCACGAAGGCGACGGTCAGCGTGTGGCGCAAGGGTCAGGCGCGCGATCTGCCGATCACGATCGCCGAGACGCCGGCCGAGTCGACGGCGAAGGCCGAGCAGCGCAAGAACGCGCCGCAGAAGCCGCGCCAGACCAATTCGCTCGGCCTGACGGTCAGCGACCTGACGGCGGAGCAGATGAAGACGCTGAAGTTGAAGAACGGCGTGCAGATCGACGGCGTCGACGGCCCGGCCGCCCGTGCGGGCCTGCAGCGCGGCGACATCGTGCTGCGGGTGGGCGACACCGACATCACGAGCGCGAAGCAGTTCGCCGACGTGACCGCGCAGCTCGATCCGCAGAAGGCGGTCGCGGTGCTCGTGCGGCGTGGCGACAACACGCAGTTCGTGCCCGTGCGGCCGCGCCAGAAGTAACGCGCCGATGTTCACGCTCTACGGCCGCGGCTGGTGCCACCTGTGCGACGACATGCGCGACGCACTGGCGCCGGTGGCGGCCGAATTCGGCGTCGCGGTCGACTACATCGACATCGACACCGATGCGGCGCTCGTCGCGCGTTACGACGAGGACGTGCCCGTGCTGCTGCTGGACGGCGCGGAAGTGTGCCGCCACCGGTTCGACGACGCGCGGGTGCGTGACGCGCTGGCGTCCCGGCGCTGAGCCGGGTCCGCCGCGAGCCGGCGCCGCTTCGCACGGGGCACGATCCGGCGGTCGGCTCGGCCGGGCTCCCGCGTGGCGGGGCGTCCGAAATCCCGCCCGGCGTAAGCCTTTTCGGCTAAAATAAGCCGTTTTTTCACCGACTTACAAGGCGTGCTCCGCAGTCGTGAGCGCGCCTTTTTCGCTTGATCGGCACTGAATGGATCATATTCGCAATTTCTCGATCATCGCCCACATCGACCATGGCAAGTCGACGCTCGCGGATCGCATCATCCAGGTATGCGGCGGCCTCGCCGACCGTGAAATGGAAGCGCAGGTGCTCGACTCGATGGATATCGAGCGCGAGCGCGGCATCACGATCAAGGCGCAGACTGCCGCGTTGTCCTATCGCGCACGCGACGGCAAGGTCTACAACCTGAACCTGATCGACACGCCGGGGCACGTCGACTTCTCGTACGAGGTCAGCCGTTCGCTGTCCGCGTGCGAGGGCGCACTGCTGGTCGTCGACGCGAGTCAAGGCGTCGAGGCGCAGACGGTCGCGAACTGCTACACGGCGATCGAGCTCGGCGTCGAGGTCGTGCCCGTGCTGAACAAGATCGACCTGCCGGCCGCGAACCCCGAGAACGCGATCGCGGAGATCGAGGACGTGATCGGCATCGACGCGACCGACGCGACGCACTGCAGCGCGAAGACGGGCCTCGGCGTCGAGGACGTGCTCGAGTCGCTGATCGCGAAGGTGCCCCCGCCGAAGGGCGATCCGGCCGCGCCGCTGCAGGCGCTGATCATCGATTCGTGGTTCGACAACTACGTCGGCGTCGTGATGCTCGTGCGCATCGTCAACGGCACGCTGCGTCCGAAGGACAAGATCAAGATGATGGCGACCGGCGCGCAGTATCCGGTCGAGCACGTCGGCGTGTTCACGCCGAAGTCGCGCAATCTCGAGTCGCTGTCGGCCGGGCAGGTGGGCTTCATCATCGCGGGCATCAAGGAACTGACGGCCGCGAAAGTCGGCGATACCGTCACGCACGCGACCAAGGTCGCTGCCGAGCCGCTGCCGGGCTTCAAGGAAGTGAAGCCGCAGGTGTTCGCGGGGCTGTATCCGGTCGAGGCGAACCAGTACGACGCGCTGCGCGAATCGCTCGAGAAGCTCAAGCTGAACGACGCATCGCTGCAGTACGAGCCGGAAGTGTCGCAGGCGCTCGGTTTCGGGTTCCGTTGCGGCTTCCTCGGGCTGCTGCACATGGAGATCGTGCAGGAGCGGCTCGAGCGCGAGTTCGACATGGATCTCATCACGACCGCGCCGACGGTCGTCTACGAGGTCGTGCAGAGCGACGGCTCGACGATCATGGTCGAGAATCCGGCGAAGATGCCGGAGCCCGGCCGCATCGCCGAAGTGCGCGAGCCGATCGTCACCGTGAACCTGTACATGCCGCAGGATTACGTCGGCTCGGTGATCACGCTGTGCGAGCAGAAGCGCGGCTCGCAGATCAACATGCAGTATCACGGTCGCCAGGTGCAGCTCACGTACGAGATTCCGATGGCCGAGATCGTGCTCGACTTCTTCGATCGCCTGAAGTCGGTATCGCGCGGCTATGCGTCGATGGATTACGAGTTCAAGGAGTACCGTTCGTCGGACGTCGTGAAGGTCGACATGCTGATCAACGGCGACAAGGTCGACGCGCTGTCGATCATCGTGCACCGGTCGCAATCGCAATATCGCGGCCGCGAAGTCGCCGCGAAGATGCGCGAGATCATCCCGCGCCAGATGTACGACGTGGCGATCCAGGCCGCGATCGGCGCGCACATCGTCGCGCGCGAGAACATCAAGGCGCTCCGCAAGAACGTGCTCGCGAAGTGCTATGGCGGCGACATCACGCGCAAGAAGAAGCTGCTCGAGAAGCAGAAAGAAGGTAAGAAACGCATGAAGCAGGTGGGTTCGGTCGAGATCCCGCAGGAGGCGTTCCTCGCGATCTTGCGCGTCGAAGACAAATAACAGGACTGATCCTTTATGAATTTTGCGCTGATTCTTTTTGTGCTCGTCATCGTGACGGGCGTAGCGTGGGTGCTGGACAAACTGGTGTTCCTGCCGCGGCGTCGCAAGGCGGCCGACTCGGCGATCGAGGAGTTCGATCGCCAGCAGTCGCGCATCGACAAGCGTTTCGCGGACGAAAACGCGGCGCAGACGCGTTCGAAGCTGCGTGACGAAAAGCTGCGCCAGCCGTGGTGGCTCGAGTACACGGCGAGCTTCTTCCCGGTGATCCTGGCCGTGTTCGTCGTGCGTTCGTTCGTCGTCGAGCCGTTCAAGATTCCGTCGGGCTCGATGGTGCCGACGCTGCTCGTCGGCGACTTCATCCTCGTCAACAAGTTCGAGTACGGGCTGCGCCTGCCGGTCACGAACACGAAGATCACGCAGGGCAGCCCGCTGTCGCGCGGCGACGTCGTCGTGTTCCGCTATCCGAAGGACGAGTCGGTCGATTACATCAAGCGCGTGATCGGCCTGCCGGGCGACACGGTCGCGTATCAGGACAAGCAACTCACGATCAACGGCCAGCCGGTGCCCGAAACGCCGCTGCCCGATTTCTTCGACGACGAGCGCCAGAATTACGCGAAGCAGTTCGAGGAAACGATCGGCAACAAGAAGAACGCGATCCTCAACAACCCGGCCGTGCCGCCGTTCGTGATGGGCGCGTACGACTATCCGTATCGCGACAACTGCACGTACAACAGCCGCGGCGTGATCTGCAAGGTGCCGCCCGGTCACTACTTCATGATGGGCGACAACCGCGACAATAGCGCGGACAGCCGCTACTGGGGTTTCGTGCCGGACCGGAACATCGTCGGCCGCGCGTTCTTCATCTGGATGAACTTCGGCGACCTGAAGCGCATCGGTTCCTTCAACTGACCGCATTCGATTCGCACGCAATACGCGACGCACGGGCCGCGTCGCGTATTGCCGAACTACTTTAAGAACCGGCGGTAACACCGCCTCGTCACGCCTTTTCGCGTCCGGCCGTGCCGTTTCGGCCCGACCGGGCGCCCGCGTTATACTCCTGCACATGCCCCTATCCCAGTTGGAAAGCCGGCTGCGCTACGAATTTCGCAATGCGGAATTGTTGCGCCAGGCTTTGACCCATCGCAGTCACAGCGCCACGCACAACGAACGGCTCGAGTTTCTCGGCGATTCCGTTCTGAATTGCGCGGTGGCCGCCCTTTTGTTCCAGCGTTTCGGCAAGCTGGACGAAGGTGACCTGTCGCGCGTACGCGCCAACCTCGTCAAACAGCAATCGTTGTACGAAATTGCTCAGGCCCTGAATATCTCGGACGGCCTGCGGCTTGGCGAGGGCGAGCTGCGCAGCGGCGGATTCCGTCGCCCGTCGATCCTCGCGGACGCGTTCGAAGCCATCATCGGGGCCGTATTCCTCGATGGCGGCTTCGAAGCCGCCCAAGGGGTCATCAAGCGGCTCTACATCCCGATTCTCGACCACATCGATCCGCGCACGCTCGGCAAGGATGCGAAGACGCTGCTGCAGGAATACTTGCAGGGGCACAAGATCGCGCTGCCGACCTATACGGTCGTCGCGACGCATGGTGCGGCGCACAATCAGCAGTTCGAGGTCGAGTGCACGGTGCCGAAGCTGGACGTGAAGGTATCGGGTTCCGGCGCGAGCCGGCGTGCGGCCGAGCAGGCCGCCGCGAAGAAGGCGCTCGACGAAGTGATGGCGGCCGCGCCGATGCTGGCCGCGAAGCCGAAGCGCTCGAAAAACGCACGCGGGTCCAAGCATGTCGAACCCGAGATCGTGCCGGGCGTGAAGGGCGTGCAGGAAGCGCTCGACCTGCGCTCGCCGGAACGGAAGGAACGTGCGGCGGCGCGCGAGGCCAGGGCGGCCGGCGCGGCGCCGGCTGCAACCGCTGCGGCTGCTGCAGCTGCTGCAGCTGCTGCAACGACGGGCGAGCCGGCCGTCGCGCCGATGGCGGCGATTCGCGCGGCGCATGTCGAGCCGGCCACGGACAAGGGCGAGCGGACGGCGAAGCCGGCGACCGACAAGGTTGCCGACAAACCGGCCGAGCGGCCCGACAAGGCCGCGGAAAAACCCGCCGAGGCCGCGTCGCGCGCAGCCGACAAGCCGGCCGGCCACGCAGCCGATTCGGCATCGCCGTCGGCCGACAAGCCTTCCGCGAGTGCCGACGCCGCTGCGCGCACGCCGGCGCGCGCACGCGATGCCGCGACGCCCGACGCCGATGCGCCGCCCGGCGGCGCGAGCCTTGCTGCCGCGCAGGCGCGCGTGGCCGATGCCGGCCACTGAATTGCCCATCGATCGTGCCGCGCGCCGCGCGGCCGTTTCCGAACCTGTCCCCCAAACGATATGAACACTCCCGCTCCTACCGGTTTCCGTTGCGGCATGATCGCGATCGTGGGCCGCCCGAACGTCGGCAAATCGACGTTGATGAACGCACTCGTCGGCCAGAAGATCAGCATCACGTCGCGCAAGGCGCAGACGACCCGTCACCGCATCACCGGCATCAACACGTTCGACGACGCGCAATTCGTGTTCGTCGACACGCCCGGCTTCCAGACCCGTCACAGCACCGCGCTGAACCGTTCGCTGAACCGCGCGGTCACGTCGACGCTGACGTCGGTCGACGTGATCCTGTTCGTGATCGAGGCCGGCCGCTTCGGGCCCGACGACCAGAAGGTGCTCGACCTGATCCCGCCCGGCATGCCGACGCTGTTGATCGCGAACAAGATCGACCGCGTGAACGACAAGGCGTCGCTGTTCCCGTTCATGCAGAAAGTGAGCGAACTGCGCGAATTCACCGAGCTCGTGCCGCTGTCGGCGCAGCGGCCGGAAGACATCAAGCGCCTGCTGGACACGATCAAGCCGTACCTGCCGGAAGGCGAGCCGATCTACGGCGAGGACGAACTGACCGACCGCAGCTCGCGCTTTCTCGCGGCCGAAATCCTGCGCGAGAAGGTATTCCGCTGGACCGGCGACGAACTGCCGTACACGAGCACCGTACTGATCGACAAGTTCGAGGAGGAGGGCCGCCTGAAGCGCATCTTCGCGACGATCCTCGTCGAGCGCGATTCGCACAAGGCGATGGTGATCGGCAAGAAGGGCGAGAAGCTCAAGCAGATCAGCACCGAGGCGCGGATGGACATGGAGAAGCTGTTCGACGGCCCCGTCTACCTCGAGACCTTCGTGAAGGTGAAGAGCGGTTGGGCCGACAACGAGGCGGGGCTGCGTGCCTATGGGTACGAATGACGCGCTGACGTCGACCGAAGACGCGGTGAGCGCCGGCGCGAACGACGCGCCGTTGCCGGCACCGCCCGAACCGCCGCGCAAGGTGCGGCGCGCGGCGTCTCGCACGTCCGATTTCCGCGTCGCCGAGCAGCCGGCGTACGTGCTGCACAGCTATCCGTATCGGGAAACGAGCCTGATCGTCGACGTGCTGACGCGCGACCACGGCCGGCTCGCGCTCGTCGCAAAGGGCGCGAAGCGCCCGCACTCGGCGTTGCGCGGCGTATTGCAGACCTTCCAGCCGCTGCTGCTGTCGTGGTCCGGCAAATCCGAGGTGCGCACGCTGACGGGCGCCGAGTGGGTCGGCGGGATGCTGCCGCTAAGCGGCGACGGGCTGTTGTGCGGTTTCTACGCGAACGAGCTGCTCGTGAAATTCTGCGCGCGCGAGGATCCTCAGCCGCCGCTGTTCAATCATTACGTGCTGACCCTCACGCGCCTCGCGCACGGCGAGCCCGCGGTGCAGGTGCTGCGCTCGTTCGAGCGTGTGCTGCTGCGCGAGACCGGGTATGCGATGGCGCTGAACCGCACGGTCGCGCGCCGCGCGGTCGAGCCCGAGCGCCGCTACGTGTTCGATCCCGAGCGCGGCGTGCGCAATGCGGACGACGACGTGCCGTCGCACTGGCCGGTCATCACCGGACAGACGTTGCTCGACATGGAGCAGGACGATTACCATCGAGCCCAGACGGTTGCGCAGAGCAAGACGCTGATGCGCTTCCTGCTGAACACCTATCTCGGCGGCACGCCGCTCGCCACGCGTCAGATCCTGATCGACCTGCAAAACCTATGAGCTTCTTCCTGACAACGCCCACCGCCATCGACCTCGGCGTGAACATCGACCACGTCGCGACGCTGCGCAATGCGCGCGGCACGCGCTATCCCGATCCGATCCGCGCGGCGCTCGCCGCCGAAGAGGCGGGCGCGGACGCGATCACGCTGCACCTGCGCGAGGATCGTCGTCACATCGTCGACGCCGACGTGCGCGAGCTGCGCCCGCTGCTGAAGACGCGCATGAACCTCGAATGCGCGGTGACGGCCGAGATGCTCGACATCGCGTGCGAAGTGCGTCCGCACGATGCGTGCCTCGTACCGGAGAAGCGCGCGGAACTGACGACCGAAGGCGGTCTCGATGTCGCCGGCCACTTCGAGGCCGTGCGCGCGGCGTGCAAGCAGCTCGCCGACGTCGGCGTGCGCGTGTCGCTGTTCATCGACCCGGACGACACGCAGATCCGCGCCGCGCACGAAGCGGGCGCGCCGGTGATCGAGCTGCATACGGGCCGCTACGCCGAAGCGCACGACCAGGCGGAGCAGCAGCGCGAATACGAGCGTATCGTCGCGGGCGTGCAGGCCGGCGCGCAGCTCGGACTGAAGGTCAATGCGGGCCACGGGCTGCACTACACGAACGTGCAGCAGATTGCCGCGATCGACGGCATCGTCGAGCTCAACATCGGTCACGCGATCGTCGCGCACGCGATCTTCGCGGGCTGGGACAACGCGGTGCGCGAGATGAAGGCGATCATGGTCGCCGCACGGGTCGCCGCGCTGCACGGCGGCGCGCGCTGAGATGCGAGGCCGCCGCGCCCCGCACGCCGTTTGCGACACGCTTGACCCGGCCGCGCCGGGCTGCCCCGGCGGAGACTGACATGGCGATCTACGGCATCGGTACCGACATCGCGCAGGTGAGCCGCGTCGCAGCCGTGCTCGAACGCACGGGCGGCCGGTTTGCCGAGAAGGTGCTCGGCCCCGACGAGCTGCGCGTGTTCCACGCGCGGCGCGCCCGCTCCGAGGCGCGCGGCATCGCGTTTCTCGCGACGCGCTTCTCCGCGAAGGAAGCGTTCTCGAAGGCGATCGGACTCGGCATGCACTGGCCGATGACGTGGCGCGCACTGCAGACGCTCAACCATCCAAGCGGCGAGCCGTACGTGGTCGCTTCGGGCGAGCTGGCCGACTGGCTGGCCGCTCGCGGCATCACGGCGCGCGTGACGGTCAGCGACGAACGCGACTACGCGGTGTCGTTCGTGATCGCCGAAACGGACGCCGCGCCTGCCCCCGGACCTGTTTCCCGAACCCCCTCCTGACGGAATTCCCGATTCGATGAAAACGACTCCCGGCCCGGTCATGCTCGACGTCGTCGGCACGACCCTGTCGCGCGACGATGCGCGGCGCCTCGCGCATCCGAATACCGGCGGCGTGATCCTGTTCGCGCGGCACTTCCAGAATCGTGCACAACTGACCGCGCTGACCGATTCGATTCGCGCGGTGCGCGAAGACATCCTGATCGCCGTCGATCACGAAGGCGGGCGCGTGCAGCGGTTCCGCACCGACGGCTTCACGGTGCTGCCCGCGATGCGCCGCCTCGGCGAACTGTGGGATCGCGACGTACTGCTCGCGACGAAGGTCGCGACCGCCGTCGGCTACATCCTGGCTGCCGAATTGCGTGCGTGCGGGATCGACATGAGCTTCACGCCGGTGCTCGATCTCGACTACGGGCACTCGAAGGTGATCGGCGATCGTGCGTTCCATCGCGATCCGCGCGTCGTCACGCTGCTCGCGAAGAGCCTGAACCACGGGCTGTCGCTCGCCGGCATGGCGAACTGCGGCAAGCATTTCCCCGGGCACGGCTTCGCGGAAGCCGATTCGCACGTCGCGCTGCCGACCGACGACCGCACGCTCGATGCGATCCTCGAGCAGGACGTCGCGCCGTACGACTGGCTCGGGCTGTCGCTGTCGGCGGTGATTCCGGCGCATGTGATCTACACGCAGGTCGACAAGCGGCCGGCCGGGTTTTCGCGCGTATGGTTGCAGGACATCCTGCGCGGAAAGCTCGGCTTCACGGGCGCGATCTTCAGCGACGACCTGTCGATGGAGGCGGCGCGCGAAGGCGGCACGCTCACGCAGGCAGCCGACGCCGCGCTCGCCGCCGGTTGCGACATGGTGCTCGTCTGCAACCAGCCGGACGCGGCCGAAGTCGTGCTGAACGGATTGAAGGCGCGGGCCTCGGCCGAGTCGGTGCGGCGCATCAAGCGGATGCGTGCGCGCGGCAAGGCGCTCAAGTGGGAGAAGCTGGTCACGCAGCCTGAGTATCTGCAGGCGCAGGCGCTGTTGAGCAGCGCGCTGGCGTAAGCGGGCACGGATGGCGTGCGTCGCGTCGTTTGGGTCGCCTCAAACAGAAAGCCGCGCAATAGCGCGGCTTTTTTGCGGATCGAGACTGCTCGATCAGGACAGTCACCGGGACGAGCTCGGACGTGGACGCAACTAACGGTCAAATCCCGTCAGCCCCCGCATTCAGAGCCGCCCGCTCAGTTCACCTTCATCCGCTGCAGCTTGTTGTACAGCGTCTTCGGGCTGATGCCGAGCAGCGTAGCCGCGCGGTGGCGCGTACCGCCGACCGCGTCGAGCGTCGCGCGGATCAGCAGATCCTCGACGTCGGACAGCGGCGTGCCGACCTTGATCTGCACACTGCTGCCGTTCAGTGCGGCGCCGGCGGAGAAACTGGCTTCGCCCGCGCGCAGCGTCTCGATGAAGTCGCCCGACGCGTCGTACGCGAAGCGCACGCGTTCCTGCAGCTCGCGCACGTTACCCGGCCATTCGTAGGACAGGCATTCGCGCACGAAGCCCGGCGCCGCCCGCTTGTCGGTCGTGCTGCGGCCGGTTGCGCGCGCTTCGCGGTTCAGTTCGTCGATCTGCGCGTCCGCGATCGCGAGCGCGTCGCCGTCGCGCTCGCGCAGCGGCGGCATCGTGATCGACGCCGCGTCGAGGCGCAGCCACAGATCCTCGCGCAGCGTGCCGTTCGCCACCGCTTCGCGCGCCGGGCGGCGCGTGGCCGCGATCAGCCGGAAATCGCTGGTGATCGGGCTCGTGCCGCCGATCCGCATGAAGTTCTGCGAATCGAGCGCGTGCAGCAGCGCTTCCTGCAGCACGAGCGGCAGCGCGGTGATTTCGTCGAGGAATAGCGTGCCGCCGCCGGCCTGCTCGAACAGGCCCGATTCGCGGCGCTCGGCGCCGTCGAACGCGCCGCGTTCATGGCCGAACAGCACGCTGTCGAGCGACGCGCCGTGCCGGCCGGCCTGCGCGAGCATGCGGCAGTCGAACGAGACGAACGGCCCCTTGCGGCGCCGGCTCAGTTCGTGCAGCGTGCGCGCCGCCAGTTTCTTGCCGGTGCCGGCTTCGCCCGAGAACAGCACGGCTGTTTCGGTGCGGGCGTTGTGCTCGATCATGTCGTACACGTGCTGCATCGCGTCGCTGCGGCCCACCAGCGCGCCGAAGCGGCCGAGCTGGCGCAGCGACGCACGCAGCGACTGCACTTCGTCGATCAGTTCGTACGGGCGGGGGATCCGCGCGAGCAGGCTGCGCAGGCGCGGAATGTTGATCGGCTTCAGCAGGTAGTCCCAGATGCCGTGGCGCAGGCCCTCGATGGCGCTCTCGACCGTCGCGTTGCCCGTCAGCACGATCACCGGCAGCGAGCCGTTCGGCTGTTGCTGCGGCAGGTGCTGGAGCAGGTCGAACCCGCTGCCGTCCGGCAGGTTCAAGTCGACGAGCACGACGTCGGGAATCGAGCGGCCGAGCGCCGTGCGCGCTTCGGCGAGCGACGTGGCCGTGTCGACCGAGAAGCCGTCTGCGGCGAGCAGTGCGGTGAGGCCTGACAGGCTGTTGGGATCGTCTTCGACAATCAGGGCGTGTGGCATGGTGGACGCGAGTCGAGTCAAGAGAGGCGGGCTGTCGGCCAGCGGGCCGCAGCCGCATGTCGGATTAAAGATTGATTTTATGCCCCGCCGAACGCGTCACGCGCATTATTTCTCCGGCGCTATAAAACAGTTACCGATGATACAAATTGAATATCTTTACCGGTGGCTTTTGTGCTCTTTATGGCTCTCGCTCGTGGTAGCTGTTGGCGCCAGACAAACAAAAAGCGCCCCGAAGGGCGCTTTGTTCGATGCGGGTATCGCGGACGATTACGCGCGGCTGCGGTATTCGTTCGTGCGCGTATCGATTTCGATCTTGTCGCCGGTGTTGCAGAACAGCGGCACTTGCAGTTCGAAGCCGGTCGCCAGCTTCGCGTTCTTCAGCACCTTGCCCGACGACGTGTCGCCCTTGACGGCCGGTTCCGTGTAGGTGATTTCGCGAACGAGGATCGTCGGCAGTTCGACCGAGATCGCCTTCTCGTTGTAGAACACGACTTCGCAAGCCATGCCGTCTTCGAGGTAGTTCAGCGCTTCGCCCATCATTTCCGCTTCGACTTCGTACTGGTTGTAGTCGGCGTCCATGAACACGTACATCGGGTCGGCGAAGTACGAGTACGTCACTTCCTTGCGATCGAGCACGACGACGTCGAACTTGTCGTCGGCCTTGTAGACCGATTCCTGGCCTGCGTTCGTCAGCAGGTTCTTCATCTTCATCTTGACGACGGCGGCGTTACGGCCCGACTTGTTGTATTCCGTCTTGGCGATGACCCATGCGTCGCTGCCGATCTGCACGACGTTGCCTACGCGGAGTTCCTGTGCGGTCTTCATAAAAAACTGTCCTGATCCAATCGAATAAATAGGTGCCTGAGCGTTGCACAACGGGTGAGGCGCCAAGCAGATGCGTTCCGGTGGGCCCCCAAAGCTCAAACGCGAGCGCTTGCATGGTCAGCCGTCGGATAACCGCTTATTTTAACTGAGATTTTGCGTATTCCGCCAGCTTTCCGGCGAGATCGCCGACGGCCGCGAGCGCGTCGGCCCAGCGGGCCGCATTGGCCTCCAGTGCGGCGCGGTGCTGCCATAAATCGGCCCAGTCGGGTGTGCCGGCGCCGTTCCAGGCATGCCAGAACCGCTCGAGCGCCGCGCGCGGCGCATCGGCGAGACCGGCCGACAGGTGCGCGAGCGCGGCGTCGAGCTTCGGCAGGTGCACGTCGTCGGCCTGCGGGTAGATGTGCCACGCAAACGGCTTGCGCGCCCACTGTGCGCGGACGAACGAATCCTCGCCGCGCACGAAATTGAAATCGGCGACCCACAGCAGCGGGTCGTAGTCGGCCTGCGGAACGAACGCGAGACCGTGGGCGGTCAGGTTGCCGCTGCGCGCCCGTGCGCCCGCCGCGAACGATTCGACCCCGAAAAAACGCGCGACGGCGGGCGACAGACGCCCGACCGGCACGAGCGCGACGACCGGCGACGGGCCGTCGCGCCATTGCGCGAGCAGCGCGTCGACGGCCGGGTTTTCGTAGGCGAACAGGCTGACGACCGTCGTGCCGGGCGCCGGCGGCGCGCCGCCGGTCGCGCGCTGCCACCACGCGGCGCGCGCGGCCGGATCGGTGTCGAAGGCCGTGCGGCGCGCGTCGAGGTCGTGCTCCTTCGGCACGCCGCCCGTGCCGGCCGACAAGCCCGGGAAGAAGAACGTCTTCAGCAGCGGGTAGCGCGGATGCGGCGATGGCCGCAAGTGGAAATCGGCGACCCAGTCCTCGGCGCTCAGGTATTCGAGGTTGATCCACACGGGGCGCCGCGCGCGCCGCGCCATCGCCGCGAGATACGCGCCGGGCAACTCGCACGCGAACGCCTCGATTATGACGTCGGCGATGTCCAGCGCGTCGCCGACTTCCGCATGCCAGTGCTCGATCACGATCGTGTCGACCGTCTGCCGCGTCGCGTCGGGATCGACCTGCGGCAGCAGGCGTGCGAACGTGTGCAGGTCGTCGACGAACAGGCGAACCTGCCAGCCGTGCTCGTGCGCGAGCTGGCGCGCGACGCGCCAGCACACGCCGATGTCGCCGAAATTGTCGATCACCGTGCAGAAGAGGTCGCAGGCGATCGGTTCGCCCGGCGCGAGCGGCACGGCGGAGAGGGGGGCAGCGGGGGGGCGTGGCATCGAAGCGGGCCGGTGAATGCTCTAAACTGGCGATTCTAATAGACCCGTTCCGCGTTACAAGGCGCCCGGCTCACGCATGACATCCCCAGAAGCCTCCGATACCCCGTTCGAACCGAAGAAGATCCTTGCGCAGTTGCCGCACATGCCGGGTGTCTATCGCTATTACGACACGGCGGGCGCCGTCCTCTACGTCGGCAAGGCGCGCGACCTGAAAAAGCGCGTGTCGAGCTATTTCACGAAGACGCAACTGTCGCCGCGCATCGCGATGATGGTCACGCGCATCGCGCGCATCGAAACCACCGTCACGCGCTCGGAAGCCGAAGCGCTGCTGCTCGAGAACAACCTGATCAAGGCGCTCGCGCCGCGTTACAACATCCTGTTTCGCGACGACAAGTCGTATCCGTACCTGAAGCTCACCGCGCACCGCTTTCCGCGGATGGCCTACTACCGCGGCTCGGTCGACAAGCAGAACCAGTATTTCGGGCCGTTCCCGAGCGCGTGGGCCGTGCGCGAGAGCATCCAGATCCTGCAGCGCGTGTTCCAGTTGCGCACCTGCGAGGATTCGGTCTTCAACAACCGCACGCGGCCGTGCCTGCTGCACCAGATCGGGCGCTGCACGGCGCCGTGCGTCGGCGCGATCTCCGACGAGGATTACGCGGTCGACGTATCGAACGCCGCGCGGTTCCTGCTCGGCAGGCAGTCCGAAGTGATGAAGGAGCTCGAGCAGAAGATGCACGCGTTCGCAGCCGAGCTGAAATTCGAGCAGGCGGCGGCCGTGCGCAATCAGATGAGTTCGCTCGCGACGGTGCTGCACCAGCAGGCGATCGAGGTCGGCAGCGACAGCGACGTCGACGTCCTGGCCGTCGTCGCGCAGGGCGGACGCGTGTGCGTGAATCTCGCGATGGTCCGCGGCGGCCGGCACCTCGGGGACAAAGCGTATTTCCCGACACACGTCGAAAGTGCGCTGACGCTCGCCGAAGGCGGTCTCGGCGACGAGGCCGAGCCGGCGGAGGCGGTCGATGCGACGCTCGACACGCTGCCCGACCAGCCCCAGGAAGAGGCCGGCGGCGCGCGTGGCACGACGGCGGCATCGGTCGAGGCCGAGGTGCTCGATGCGTTCATCGCGCAGCACTATCTCGGCAATCGCGTGCCGCCCGTGCTCGTCGTCAGTCATGCGCCCGCGAGTCGCGACCTGCTGGAGCTGCTGTCCGAGCAGGCTGGCCACAAGGTGTCGCTGGTGCGGCAGCCGCAGGGGCAGCGGCGCGCGTGGCTGTCGATGGCCGAGCAGAATGCGCGGCTCGCGCTCGCTCGGCTGCTGTCCGAGCAGGGCTCGCAGCAGGCGCGCACGCGTGCGCTGGCCGACACGCTCAGCTACGACAGCGACGATCTCGCGACGCTGCGGATCGAATGCTTCGACATCAGCCATACGATGGGCGAGGCGACGCAGGCGTCGTGCGTCGTCTATCACCATCACAAGATGCAATCGAGCGAATATCGCCGCTACAACATCACGGGCATCACACCGGGCGACGATTACGCGGCGATGCGGCAGGTGCTCACGCGCCGCTACGAGAAGATGGTGGAACAGGCCGCACAGGCCGCGGCCGCCGACGAAGCGGCCGGCATCGACGGCGAGTCGACGCGCCAGGCCGAGGCGTCGAGCCTGCTGCCCAATATCGTGCTGATCGACGGCGGCAAGGGCCAGGTCGAGATCGCGCGACAGGTGTTCACCGAGCTCGGCCTCGACACGTCGATGCTGGTCGGCGTCGCGAAAGGCGAGGGGCGCAAGGTCGGCCTCGAGACGCTGGTGTTCGCGGACGGTCGCGCGCCGCTCGAACTCGGCAAGGAGAGCGCCGCGCTGATGCTCGTCGCGCAGATCCGCGACGAGGCGCACCGTTTCGCGATCACCGGCATGCGGGCGAAGCGGGCGAAGGCGCGCCAGACGTCGCGGCTCGAGGAGCTCGAGGGCGTCGGCGCGAAGCGCCGGCAGCGACTGCTCGCGCGTTTTGGCGGATTGCGCGGCGTGGTGGCCGCGAGTGTCGAGGAGCTGGCGAGCGTCGAAGGCATTTCGCACGCGCTCGCCGAGCAGATCTACAAGCAGCTTCACTGACGCGGCCGTGCGGCCGGCGGCATTTGCCAGCATTCTTGTGGCAGGCCGGTCGACACGGCACAATTGCGAATCCTTTACTGTCCCGTATGCCATGCCGTTCAATTTCCCGATTTTCCTGACGTGGGTACGGATCGTGCTGATTCCGCTCGTCGTCGGCGTGTTCTATCTGCCGGACTCGGTGATGGACGGCGCGCACCGCAACCTCGCGGCGGCGGCGATCTTCATCCTCGCCGCGCTGACCGACTGGTTCGACGGCTTCCTCGCCCGCAAGTGGAACCAGACGTCATCGTTCGGCGCGTTTCTCGATCCGGTGGCGGACAAGCTGATGGTGACGGCCGCGCTGTTGATTCTCGTGCAGATTTCGCGGGTCGACGCGGCGATCGCGCTCGTGATCGTCGGTCGCGAGATCGCGATTTCGGCGCTGCGCGAATGGATGGCGCAGATCGGCGCGTCGAAGAGCGTCGCTGTGAATCAGCTCGGCAAGTTCAAGACCGCATGCCAGATGGTCGCGATTCCGATGCTGCTGTTCTACGGGCCGTTGCCGCTCGGCATCGTGACGATCGATACGCGCGTGTGGGGCGAGTGGCTGATGTATCTCGCCGCGGTGCTGACCATCTGGTCGATGCTGTACTACATGAAGCTCGCATGGCCGCAGATTCGCGAGCGCGGCGGCGCGTGAGCCGCGCCGCATGGCGCGGCGGTTTTTGTAAAAAGGGCTGGAAAAGCCCTTGACACACGAATGTGCCTTCGACATAATCTCGCTTCTCCGCTGCACGACGAAGTAAGTGTGTGACGGGGAAGCAGTAGCGTAGCGATACGCGGGAGTAGCTCAGTTGGTAGAGCGCAACCTTGCCAAGGTTGAGGTCGCGAGTTCGAGACTCGTCTCCCGCTCCAGATTTTTTCTGGCAGCGTGTAGTACGGCAAAGCGCTGCAGATGCAGGACACATGCGGGAGTAGCTCAGTTGGTAGAGCGCAACCTTGCCAAGGTTGAGGTCGCGAGTTCGAGACTCGTCTCCCGCTCCAGATTTTTCTGGCAGCGTGTAGTACGGCGAAGCGCTGCAGATGCAGGACAATGCGGGAGTAGCTCAGTTGGTAGAGCGCAACCTTGCCAAGGTTGAGGTCGCGAGTTCGAGACTCGTCTCCCGCTCCAGGTAACGGGGAAGCCACGCTTCCCTTTTTATTTGATGGACTTCCGGTCCTCGAATGAAAATCTGTCGCTTGCCTCACGGCATCCGGACAGTCCGCTTTTGGCGCGATAGCAAAGCGGTTATGCAGCGGCCTGCAAAGCCGTTTAGGCCGGTTCGACTCCGGCTCGCGCCTCCAGAAAAAAAGCCCCGCTTCGGCGGGGCTTTTCTTTTTCTGCATCGCTTTGTCGTTACTGATCCAGCTGGGTGAGGTTAATCACCGCGAGCGGCCCACCCGGAAACTGGATGAGCCGACCTTCGTCCACACCACCGAGATCGACCGGCGCGAAACCGAGGCGAACGATCAGATCGCTGACGGATTTCTTTGCATCAGCATCTTGTCCGGCCAGGAACAGCACGCGTCGACCACCGTCAACCTTGGGGCCAGAGGCCAGCGGCCCGGCACTCAAATGATTGAACGCCTTCACAACCCTTGCTCCCGGCGCCCACTGCGCGACCAGCTCGCTGGAAGCACGACCGCCAAAATCGATGGCATGGAACGACGGTACGTTGTCGGCACCGATTCGTACTTCTACCGCATTGTTTGCGTCGACTAGAACACGGGCGTTCCACGGACCGAGATCCTTCAAGGCCGTGGCCACCTGATCCCAAGGCACCGCGAGAAACACGATGTCAGCGCGTGCAGCCTCTTTTACGCTCACGGCTCGAATATAGGGGCCGAGTTCATCGGACAGTGCTTGTAGTGATTGCGGTCCGCGGCTATTGGCAATGGAAGCCGAGATGCCACTACGGGCGAGATTACGCGCGATGGCCGAGCCAATGGCACCGGCCCCGATGATTGCGATACTCATACTGGTTCCCTCTGGTTGAAAGTCATTTCGTAGAGGGACTTTATGCTCGTTGAGTCTTTACAGGTAGTTGAATGCAAGTAGAATCAGTTTCAATCAATATTTGAAGCTCGTCATGGAAAGTCTTGCCAACCTGGAATGCTTCGTCCGGAGCGCCGAGTCAGGAAGCTTTTCGGCGGCTGCACGCAGGCTCGCGCTTACGCCTGCAGCGGTCAGCCGCAACGTTGCGCATCTTGAGCGCAACCTGGGCGTCCAATTGTTTCAACGTAGCACGCGCGGCCTGACGCCCACCGAAGCGGGCGACCGCTTCCTGCTGTCGGTGCGGAGCGGTCTCGACAGTATCCAAGGTGCGATTGCGGATCTCATGGTCAATGCCGCCAAACCGTCGGGCGTTCTGAAATTGAGCGTTCCAGCGGGTTTCGGAATGGACTATCTGTTACCGCTGATGCCTGCTTTCCTGGAACGCTATCCTGAGGTGAGGCCGGATTGGTTTTTCGATAACCGGCCGGTCGATCTCATCGGGGAAGGATTCGACGTGGCAATTGGGGGCGGCTTCGAGCTACCTGCGGGGATGGTGGCTCGCGAGTTGGGCCGGATTCATTTGATCGCGGTGGCATCACCGGCATACATGGTCGATAAACTTCCCCCGAAAGATCCCGCTGATCTCGCGAGACTGGGAAGCGTGTCGATGCGTTCGCCGCTAAGCAGTCGTCAGCGCGCATGGGTCATGCGCAACTCGGTTGGCACTGAGATGGCAGTGGCAGAAAAGCCGGTGATGCTGGTCAATGACCCTGATGCGGTTTGTCGGTCGGCGCTACTGGGTATTGGCGTCGGTGTGGTTTCGCTGCTACATGCAGCGCCACACCTCGCCAGCGGCGCCCTGGTGCGAGTGCTGGAAGATTGGTATGTCGATGCTGGGCCATTGTCGTTGTATTTTTCGAACCAAAAGCTCTTGCCAGCCAAAACACGCGCGTTCGTGGACTTCATCGCCGAGTCATTTCGGGCGCAGAAGTTGCCGAGGATTGAGCGCAATCGGAAGTAGCGCCGAAGATGGTGGAGCCGCCAGCCGCCATGCAAAGACCCGCATTCAGAAAGCCGCTACCTTGGCGGTTAAGCCGTATAAGTAATCGAAGTAAAGACACGTACGACGGCTTGCAAACCGTTCAGGCCGGTTCGATCCCGCCCGCGCCTCCAGGCAGAGCGAGATAATGCCTCGCTACGGCGAGGCTCTTCTTTTTTGCGTCGCTTTGAACAATCGCACACGATGCATGCGACGGCCGCCCATCAATCACCCATCCACCGGCTGCACCGGCGTCTCGAGCTTCAACTGATAGAACGCCGCATCGAGCCAGCGGCCGAACTTGAATCCCGCCTCGGCGATCGTGCCCGCGTGCACGAATCCCAGTTTCGTATGTAGCGCGATGCTTCCGGCATTGGTCGCGTCGATGCAGCCGACCAGCACGTGCACCTGCGCTTCGCGTGCACGCCGCACCACTTCGCGCAGCAGCAGTTCGCCGAGCCCGCGGCCGCGCTGATCGTTGCGCACGTACACGCTGTGTTCGACCGTGTACTTGAAGGCCGGGAACGCGCGGAACGTCCCCCAGCTCGCGAAGCCGAGCAGCGTGCCCGCGGCGTCGACGGCGCCGAAGACCGGAAAGCCGCCCGCGCGCTTCGTCGCGAACCACGCGACCATTGCTTCCGGCGGTCGCGGCCGGTAGTCGTACAGGGCGGTCGAGTTCACGATCGCGTCGTTCAGGATCTCGAGAATGGCCGCTGCGTGTTCGGCCTCGCTGCAATCGATCAGGCGCACGTCGTCGCGCTGTGACGGGGAGTTCATACGGATTCCTTCCTGTTGGCTCTAAATCGGGTGCGCACTCGACGCGCGCATCACGCGCTCCGCACGGCGGCGGATGCGTCGCAGATCGCGACGACATAGCGCGCGGCATGCGACGACGGATTGCTGAAGATCAGCGGCCGGTCGAGCCGCATGGCCAGGCAGTCGCCTTCGCGAAGTTCGTGAAGCGCGTCGCCCAACGTGACGTCGACGCGGCCGCTGATGATCCACACCTGCTGATGCAGCGCGCTTTCGCGCCCGCCGCTGTCGTACGCGACGCGCGCGCCGGGCGGGAAATCGACCTCGACGAGCTGGAGCGGCGACGGCCAGCTGGCCGGCGACAGGTTGCGCCGCACATAGCCGGACGCCGGGTCGCGCCATTCGGCCTGCTGCGCGCGGCGGGCCAGCGGCTGCGCGGGCGCGTCGTCCCGGTCGCCGCCGAACAGCCCGGCGAGCGACACGCCGAGGCCGGCCGCGAGCTTGTCGAGCACGACGGCCGTCGGGCTGGCCGACGCGCGTTCGATGAGCGAGATCATCGAACGGCTGACACCGGAACGCGCGGCCAGCGCATCGAGCGTGTAGCCTCGAACGGCGCGCAGATCGCGCACGCGCCGGGCAATGCGCTCGTTGATACCGGCGTCGTCGGCCGTGGGAATCGCTGATTCTTTCATGATGGATTTATTTTCCAGCAAGATGGAATTCGATGTCAACGGCATTCCCCGACGCGGATTGAAGAAGGGGACGGAACCGAACGGCTTGCTCGGTCATCAGGCGCGGCGTAATATACGAAACAGCTACGTTTCGTTTAATTGGGGATATATGGGCATCATCAAGATTTCCGAGCACATGCATGAGCGGCTGCGCTCGACGAGCACGGCACTGAGCCGTTCGATCAACGCGCAGGCCGAACACTGGCTGCGCGTCGGAATGCTGGCGGAGCTCAATCCGTCGCTGTCCTACGGCGACATCTGCAAGATGTTGATCGAGGCAGAGGCGCGTGGCGGCGACGTGGGGCCGGCGGAACCGGTCGCGCAGCATATCGAGCAGGTGGCGTAATGGCGAAACGCGAAATCCCGATCCGCGGCGCCGCGGAAATCGCCAAGTCGCGCGAAGCCGCGAGGCTCGCGTCGCAGGTGCTGACGATGATCACCGAGCACGTGAAGCCGGGCGTCACCACCGACGAGCTGGATGCGCGCTGCCGCGAATACATCGTCGACGAATTGGGCGCGATTCCCGCGAACATCGGCTACCACGGCTATCCGAAGACGCTGTGCACGTCGGTCAACCACGTGGTCTGTCACGGCATTCCGACGTCGCGGCCGATGCGCGACGGCGACATCGTGAACCTCGACATCGCGGTGATCAAGGACGGCTGGTTCGGCGATACGAGCCGCATGTATTTCGTCGGCGAACCGAACGCGCTCGCGCGGCGGCTCGTCGCGGCGACCTACGAGGCGATGCACGCCGGCATCCGCGCGGTGCGCCCCGGTGCGACGCTCGGTGACGTCGGCTATGCGATTCAGCAGGTCGCCCATCGCGAAGGGTTCAGCGTGGTGCGCGAATATTGCGGGCATGGCATCGGCGACGTCTATCACGACGAACCGCAGGTGCTGCATTACGGTCGCCCGGGCACCGGTCTGCCGTTGCGGCCGGGGATGATCTTCACGATCGAGCCGATGTTGAACGCGGGCAAGCGCGATACGCACGTGCTGGCCGACGGCTGGACGGTCGTCACGAAGGACCATTCGCTGTCCGCGCAATGGGAGCACATGGTCGTGGTGACGGAAACGGGCGTCGAGGTGCTGACCGAGGACGCGAAGCCGCAGGCGTTCGCCGCGCTTTCCGGCACGCACGCGGCCTGACGGCGACCGTGCGCCGCATACGGCGGCGCGGCGTTGCAATGAAACGGGCTCCTTCGCGGAGCCCGTTTCGCTTGCCGCGGCCAGCGCCGCGGCGCCGCCGAGCTTAACCGCGCGCCTTCTGCCACGCGTGTTCGACGAACACGCGGCACAGCGCTTCCATGCCCCGGCGGTCTTCGTCGTCGAAGCGCGCGGCGACCGGGCTGTCGACGTCCCATACGCCGATCAGCGTGCCGTCGCCGGCCACCAGCGGCACGACGATTTCCGATTCCGACGCCGCATCGCAAGCGATATGGCCGGGGAACTCGTGCACGTCGCGCACGACCTGCGTCTCGCGCGTCTGCGCGGCGGTGCCGCACACACCCTTGCCGAGCGCGATCCGCACGCACGCGGGCTTGCCCTGGAACGGGCCGACCACGAGTTCGGTGCCGTCGAAGAAGTAGAAGCCCGCCCAGTTCAGGCGATCGAGCGAGTGATAGACGAGCGCGGAGAAATTCGCCGCGTTCGCGATCAGGTCGCGTTCGGATTCGACGAGCGCGCGCGCCTGCTCGACGAGCGTCGCGTATTGGTCGGCCTTGGAGGCGGTAGGGTCGTTGGACAGCGTGAACATGGCGGGAAAGCGATAGAGGTTGTGAAAGCGCGCACTGCGCGTACCGCAGTCTACGGCACGCGCGCGCGGTCTGCAGCGCAGGGGCGTGGGCGATGCGGCGCGTTCAGTCCGGTTCGAGTTCGGCGAACCGCTCGGCCAGAAAGTCGAGCAGCGCCCGTACCGCGGGCAGCAGCCCGCGGCGCGACGCGAACACCGCGTGCACGATTTCGCGGCGGGGTGCCCAGTCCGGTAGCACCGTGACCAGTTCACCGCGCGACACCTCGTCGCGTACCATCATCGTCGGCAACTGCACGACGCCGACGCCTGCGGCGGCCGCCGCGCGCAGCGCGAGCATCCCGCCCGTCACGAAGCGCGGCTGGTGATGGATTTCCGCGTGCGCGCCGTCGGGCCCGCGCAGCCGCCACACGTGCGTGGACTGCGGCACGCCGTGATCGAGGCTCGGCAGCCGCGCGAGATCGGCGGGAACGACCGGTACGCCATGCTCGCGCAGCAGCGCGGGGCTCGCGACGAGACACTGGCCGCGCTCGGCGAGCACGCGCAGCGCGAGATCGCTGTCCTCGAGCGGCGGCGGACGCACGCGGATCGCGACGTCGATTCCTTCGCCGACCACGTCGACGCGCCGATTCGTGGCTTCCAGGTGGATCTCGACGCGCGGGCACGCGGCCATGAACGCGGCGATCATCGTGCCGACCAGCGAATCGAGCAGCACGATCGGGCAACTGACGCGCACGATGCCGCGCGGCTCCTCGTGCAGCAGCGCAATCGCCTCGTCGGCGGCATCGGCCTCGACGAGCATCGCGCGGCAATGCGCGTAATAGGTCTGGCCGACGTCGGTGACCGTGAAGCGGCGCGTCGAACGCTGGATCAGCCGCATCCCGAGCCGCGCCTCGAGCAGCGCGATGCGGCGGCTCAGCTTCGATTTCGGCATGTCCAGTGCGCGCCCGGCCGGCGCGAAGCCGCCGTGTTCGACGACCTGCACGAAGTAGTAGAGATCGTTGAGATCCCGCGCTTTATCGTTCATGAAATGGAACGCTGAGTGCGATTTTGGCAGTCTACCGGATCGATCGTTCCATCTCTATATTGTCATCCATGGATGCGAAACACGGGTTTCGCCGCAATACGGAGAAGGGCAATGAAGAAGATCCAGGGTGTGTACAGTGCGCCGCGCGGTCATTGGGTCGGCGACGGTTTCCCGGTGCGTTCGATGTTCAGCTACCAGTCTCATGGCACGCACCTGAGCCCGTTCCTGCTGCTCGATTACGCGGGCCCGGCGACGTTCGAACCGACGAGCACGCCGCGCGGTGTCGGCCAGCATCCGCACCGCGGTTTCGAAACGGTGACGATCGTCTATGACGGCGAAGTCGCGCACCGCGACTCGACCGGCGCGGGCGGCACGATCGGCCCGGGCGACGTGCAGTGGATGACGGCCGCGAGCGGGATCCTGCACGAGGAATTCCACTCGGAGGCGTTCACGAAGCGGGGCGGCCCGCTCGAGATGGTGCAGCTGTGGGTGAACTTGCCCGCCGCGGACAAGATGGGCGCGCCCGGCTACCAGACGCTGCTGAACGCCGATATCCCGGTGGTCGAGTTGCCGGACGGCGCGGGGCGGGCGCGGATCATCGCCGGTGAGCTCGACGGGCGGCGCGGCCCGGCCCGCACGCACACGCCGATCGACGTGTGGGACGTGCGGCTCGTCGCAGGCGGCCATGCGCGGTTTCCGGTCGCCGAAGGGCGTACGCTCGCGGTGGTCGTGCTGAGCGGCACCGTGCAGGTGAACGGCGAGACGGTGGCCCGCGAAGCGCAGTTCGTGCAACTGGGCCGCGACGGCAGCGACGTCGAGATCGAAGCGAACGGCGACGCGAAGCTGCTGATCCTGAGCGGCGAGCCGATCGACGAGCCGGTTGTCGGCTACGGTCCGTTCGTGATGAACTCGCAAGCGGAGATTCGTACCGCGATCGAGGATTTCAACAGCGGCCGCTTCGGCCAGATGCCGGCATGACGGCATGACGGCATGACGGCATGACGGCATGACGAGCAGGCCCCGCGCGATGCGGGGCCTTTTTTTCGCACGCGGGCAGGCGGTCGCGCGCGATGCGTGCTTCGAGGCATAATTGACGGTTGCCGCGCGCCGGTCGGCGCGCCCGACTCAGGACCGCACATGAACGCATCCGCACCCGCCGCATCCCCGAGTACCGCCGATCTCGACTGGCGCTGGAAATCCTTCGACGCGCTGACGGCGCGCGAAATCTATTCGATCCTCGAAGCGCGCAGCGCCGTATTCGTCGTCGAACAGAACTGCGTGTATCGCGACATCGACGATGCGGACCAGGCCGCGTGGCACCTGGCGGCCTTCGATCCGGCCGGCCGTCTGGCCGGCTATCTGCGCGTGCTGCTCCCGGACGCGCAGCACACCGACGTGCGCATCGGCCGCGTGCTGACGACCGCCGCGTTTCGCGGCGCCGGGCTCGGCAACGGGCTGCTGTCGCGCGCGCTCGAGCATATCCGCGCGCAGTGGCCGGATACGCCGGTGAGCCTGCATGCACAGGCTCACCTGCAACGTTTCTACGGAGCGTTCGGCTTCACGCCGAGTTCGGACGTGCACGACGAGGACGGCATTCCGCACATCTGGATGAGCAGCGCGCGCGCGTGACGCGCGCCGCGCTGCGCGGCAATCAGTGCGCGCCGCGTGGGACGGTCGGTTCGTCCGTGCGCTGCGCGGCCCGTTCGCCGATCAGGCGACCGCGCGCGGACAGCCGTAGCCAGTGCCGCAGCGCGATCAGCGCGCCGATCACGCTCATCATCGAGCCGGGAATCCACAGCAGCAGGCCCCCGATCTGCTGGTCGCGCAGCGGGCTCAGCCACGTGAACGCGCGGCCGCAGATCGAATAGATCGGATACAGCTCGTGCGGCGTGAAGAAGATCAGCGCGCCGAGCGCGATCTGCGGCGGGATCGCCGCGACGACGATCAGGATCCGGCGGCCCGGCGACAGCCGCGCGGGCGGCGCGGGACGCGGATCGACGACGAGCCACCAGAACAGCAGCCCGTCGATCACCATGCTCCAGTTCATCGCGCGATAGAGACGCCAGTCGAGCATCGCGATGAAGTGGATCGGCGACAGCAGCCAGAAATAGATCAGCCCGACGAACAGCACGACCGCGACGACCGGATGGAATACCACGTCGAACGCCGCGCGCACCGGCGCCCACGCGAGCGCGGGGCGCACGAAGCGCTGCCGCCAGCGGAACGGAATGCCTGCGCGGATCGCCGCACCCGGATAGGACAGCGCGATGAAGAACGGCCCGAGGTGATGCAGCACGAGGTGCTGCGCGCGGTGCATGAAGAATTCGTGCTCGAAGAAGTAGTCGAGCCGCGTATGCAGCGCGATGTAGAGCGCCGTCAGCCCGAACCAGAACGAGAACTGCCGCAGCGGCGACACCTTCGCTTTCTTCACGCCGCGTGCGAACAGCACGGCGGCCGCCAGCACCGCGATGACCACGGTCGGCGACGGTTCCCACGGATCGAGCCAGTACAGAAGGTTCATCGCGCGTGCATCACTTCGCCCGGGCCGGCGACTTCACGGCGAACGGCGCATCGACCGTTTCGCCGTCGGAGAACTTCAGGCGCAGATGCACGGTGTCGCCCGGCTTGATCGCGTGCTTCGGCTCCTCGAGCATGAAGTGATAGCCGCCCGGCGCGATGTCGACCTTGCCGCGCGCGGGGATCGTCAGCTTGTCGACCATCTCCATCTTCTGCGTCGAGCCGTTCGATACCGTCTGGTGCAGCATCGCCATCCCGTAGTCGGGGCTGTCGACGTCGACGAGGTCGATCGGCTTGTCGCCGGCGTTCACGAGCGTCACGTAGCCGCCCGCGGGCAGCTTGTTCGGCAGCCAGCGCACCCAGGCATTCTGCGCGCTGATCGCGCCGGCGGCATAGGCGTGGGCGCCGGCGCACAGCGCGGCGAGGAGGGCGAACGTCTTGAGGGTCGTTTTCGTGTTCATCGCGGAATTCAGGTCGTGGAGGCAGGGTCGATGATCCGGCGCACATCGGCGGCGATGGCGTCGGGCGAATCGCGATCGGTCGCGAGCAGGCGCGCGCGACCGGTCGCGTCGAAGATGTAGACGGCCGAGCTGTGCGTCACTTCGTAGCCGCCGGACGGATCGCGCTTTTCCATCTGGTACGCGACGCGATAGCGCTTCGCGAGCGATTCGATCTGGCCGTCGGTGCCGGTCAGGCCGCGCGCGTGCGCGGCGTCGAACGCGGCGACATAGGACTGCATCGCCTGCGGCGTGTCGCGCGCGGGATCGACCGAGACGAACAGGATGCGCACGTGGTCCGCCTGCGGGCCGAGCTTCGCCAGCACTTCCATCAGCCGCGCCAGGGTTTCGGGGCAGACATCGGGGCAGTGCGTGTAGCCGAAGTAGACGAGCGCGACGCGGCCGCGGAACGCATCGGCATCGACGGGATGGCCGTCGCCGCCCGTCAGCTCGAACGACAGGTCGGGCAGGTGGCCGGTGACGTTGGTCAGGTTCCAGCGCGGCTCGTCGTGCGTGCACGCGGCGAGCGCCAGGGCGGCGGCGAGGACCGCGGCCGTGCGGATGAGGCGGGAGAGGCGCCGGCGCGGCGCGGGACAGGCAGACGGCATCTCAGGGACTGTTTCCATATGGAACGCGCAACCCCAAATTAAAAAATATTCTACGGGATTGTCCGAAACTGCCCGTATGGCGGCGTCGCGCGTCGCTTGTTTGGCTCGGCCAAACGGCGCTCCTCACTCGTTGCCCTACGAGCAGTTTCGGACATTCGCATGTGCGTTCCATACGGAAACGGTCCCCAAGCTCGATCGGACTCAACGAGCAGCCGGCCGGCACGATGCCATGCGTCGCGCGGCAGGCGGTTGCGACTGTAGCGCAATTCGCGCGCCTGCGTCCTTTCGAAACCCGTACGGCACGGGCGAGCGGGGCAATATGTCGCAGTTGACGCGGCGGCCTGCGTGGTGTCCGCGCAGCTCCGGTTTCGCCCATCTGGACGCGCAGGCGCGGTAAGATGCGCACAACTCCATTCGCGCAGCGGTGGCCGGCATGTGCCGGCTGCTCCTCAGACTATCGAATCGATGCAATCCGTTCCGGCTTCCCTGTCCCTGACCGATACCGCGTTCTTCTTCGACTTCGACGGCACGCTCGTCGAACTGGCGCCGACGCCCGACAGCATTCGCGTTCCGCCGTCGCTGCTGACGCTGCTCGACGAATTGTCGCGCCGCTCGCACGGCGCGGTCGCGATCGTGTCCGGGCGCGGCATCGACAACCTCGACACGTTCCTGAAGATGCCCGGCCTGCCGATCGCCGGCCTGCACGGCGCGGAGCGCCGCGATGCGAACGGCGACACGCAGCGCATCGGCTTCAACGACGAGCGCCTGCTGCGCATCGAGCGCGAGCTCGCGGACGTCGTCGACCGCCATCCGGGCATGCTGCTCGAGATCAAGGGCGCGGCCGTCGCGCTGCATTTTCGCAATGCGCCCGAGCGCGAGGCGGTGGCGCGCGAAGCGGCCGAGCGCCTCGTCGCCGACTATGCGGATGCGTACGTGCTGCAACCCGGCAAGATGGTGTTCGAGATCAAGCCGAAGGGCGTCGACAAGGGTCGCGCGCTGGCCGCGTTCCTCGACGAGCCGCCCTTTGCGGGCCGCGTGCCGCTGTTCGCGGGCGACGATCTGACCGACGAGAAGGGCTTCGCGGTGGTCAACGCGCGCGGCGGCCTGTCGATCAAGGTCGGTGCGGGCGAGACGTCCGCGCGCATGCGGCTCGATTCGGTCGACGCATTGCATGAGCAGATCGCATGCTGGCTCGGCGCGGGGCAGCCGCACGCATGAGCCGGCTCATCATCGTTTCAAACCGCGTCGCGCCGATTTCGGAAGGCGAACCGGCGGCGGGCGGCCTCGCGATCGGCGTCTACGACGCGCTGAAGGAAACCGGCGGCATGTGGTTCGGCTGGAGCGGCGAAGTGGTCGCGTCCGGCGCACCGCAGCCGCAAATCCGCATCGAGGAGCGCGGGCCCGTGACGTTCGCGACGGTCGGGCTGTCGCGCCGCGATTACGACCAGTATTACCGCGGGTTCTCCAACGCGACGCTGTGGCCCGCGTTCCATTACCGCGCGGACCTGATCCAGTACGATTGCCACGAGTTCGACGGCTATCGCCGCGTCAACGTCTGGCTCGCGCAGCAGCTCGTGCCGCTGCTGCAGGACGACGACGTGATCTGGGTGCACGACTACCACCTGATTCCGTTCGCGCGCGCGTTGCGCGACGCCGGCGTGAAGAACCGTATCGGCTTCTTCCTGCACATCCCGTTTCCGGCCGCGCAGGTGCTCGTCAACGTGCCGCCGCACCGCGAGCTCGTCGAGTCGCTGTGCGCGTTCGATCTGCTGGGCTTCCAGACCGAGCCCGATCTGCGCGCGTTCTGCGACTACGTCGAGTTCGAGGCGGACGGCGAAGTCGAGCACGACGGGCACACGGTGCGCGTACGCGCGTTCGGCCAGACGCTGCGCGCGGCCGCCTATCCGATCGGCGTCTATCCGGACGAGATCGCGTCGCTCGCGCAGGCGGGCGAGCACGGCAAGGCGGTGCGCACGCTCGCGACGTCGCTGCGTGGGCGGCAACTGATCATGAGCGTCGACCGGCTCGATTATTCGAAGGGGCTCGTCGAACGATTCCGTGCGTTCGAGAAGCTGCTCGAGCACCAGGCGTCGATCCGCAACCGCGTGTCGTTCCTGCAGATCGCGCCGTCGACGCGTGCGGACCTGCGTGCGTACCAGGACATCCGCCTGCAGCTGGAAGCGGAGTCGGGGCGTATCAACGGGCGCTACGCGGAGCTCGACTGGGCGCCGATCCTCTACATTCACCGTCAGTACGACCGTCAGGTGCTGGCCGCGCTGTACCGGCTCGCGCGCGTGGGTTTCGTGACGCCGCTGCGCGACGGGATGAACCTCGTCGCGAAGGAATACGTGTCCGCGCAGAATCCGGACGATCCGGGCGTGCTGGTGCTGTCGCGTTTCGCGGGCGCCGCGCGCGAGCTCACGGGCGCGCTGATCGTCAATCCGATCGATATCGACGGAATGGCCGATGCGCTGTCGCAGGCGCTGACGATGCCGCTCGCCGAGCGGCGCGCGCGCTATGCGGACATGATCGCGCAGCTTCGCGAGAACAACGTGTCGGTGTGGCGGGACAATTTCCTGCGCGATCTGCAGCAGGTCTGATCCGTTCCGTTGCTGTCGGCGCAATTGAAAAAGCCGCCGTGCGAGAAGCACGGCGGCTTTTTTCGTCGGCGCGATGCCGGCGCGTCAGGCCACGCGTTCGCCGGTCGGCGTGTTGCCGTCGGGGGCCGCATGATGGCGGCCATGCTGCTTCGCGAGCAGGTCGCGATACAGGCCGGGGCGGCTGCGCAGCACGTCGGGCGGGCCGTCGTCGATCACCTTGCCGTTGTTCATCACGATGATGCGGTCGAAGTTGCGCAGCGTCGACAGGCGGTGCGCGATCGCGATCACCGTGCGGCCGACCATCAGGCGGTCGAGCGCGCTCTGGATCGCTTCCTCGGACGCACTGTCGAGCGCCGACGTCGCTTCGTCGAGCAGCAGGATCGGCGCATCCTTCAGGATCGCGCGCGCGATCGCGATGCGCTGGCGCTGGCCGCCCGACAGCTTGACGCCGCGGTCGCCGACGATCGTGTCATAGCCTTCCGGCATCGCTTCGATGAACTCCGCGCAGCGCGCGTCGCGCGCGGCGGCGAGCACTTCGTCGCGGGTCGCGTCGGGGCGGCCGTACGCGATGTTGTCGTAGATCGTCCGGTGCAGCAGCGAGATGTCCTGCGGCACCAGCGCGATCGCGTGGCGCAGGCTGTCCTGCGTGATGCCCTTCACGTCCTGGCCGTCGACCTTCACCGCGCCGTCCTGCGTGTCGTAGAAGCGCTGCAGCAGCGCGAGCACGGTCGACTTGCCGGCGCCCGACTTGCCGATCAGGCCGACGCGCTGGCCCGGCTCGATATGAAGGTCGAAGTGGTCGAGGATCGCGCGGCGGTGCGGGTATGCGAACGTCACGCGCTCGAAGTCGACGCGGCCGCCCTTGGCCGACAGCGGCTGCGCGTCCGAGCGGTCCGGCATGCCGTGCGGTTCGAGCAGCGTCTTCACGGCTTCGGACAGACGTGCGACGTGCTGGGTGACGTCGACGAGCGCGACCGCGAGATCGCGCGTGCCGTGCAGGATTGTGAAGCCGAGCGAGCTGACGAGCACGATGTCGCCCGACGTCGCGCGGCCTTGATCCCACAGCCACAGCGCCCAGCCGAGCAGGCCGGCGGACAGCATCGCGGTGATCACCGCATGCAGCAGCCGCAGCTTTTCGAGATAGAGCAGGCTCTGCTGGCGCGCATCCATCTCGGCCTTCACCGTCGCGCTGAAGCGCTTCTGTTCGCGCAGCGTCATCCCGAACGCGCGCACGAGGCCCATGTTGCCGATCACGTCGACGAGCTCGCCGTCGACCGCCGCGGCCTTCGCCGCGAACGCATGGTGGCGCGCGGAGCCGCGGCCGGCGAGCTTGAACAGGATGACGGACAGCACGGCCGAGCAGCCGAGCAGGCCGGCTGCCATCAGCGGATTGACGACGATGATCATCAGGATCGCGCCCATCACCGCGATGCACGGGGGCAGCACGTTCCACGCCATCGTGTTCTCCGACGTGTAGACCGCGTTCGACGTGGCCGTGATGCGGCTGGCGAGCGTGCCCGGCTGCTTCTCCGAGTAATACGTCGGCGAATGGCCGATCAGATACTGGAACAGGTCGCGCCGCAGGTCGCCCGTGACCGCGACGAACGTGTGCGCGGCGACCCAGCCGCCGACGCGCCACAGCAGGTTGTCGGCCGCGATCAGCCCGACGAGCAGCGCGAACGCGCTCCACAGCGGGCCCGGGTGATGGCGTCCGGTCGCCAGCACGTCGATCAGGTGCTTGATCGCATATTGCGAGCCGAGCGCGCAGCCGACGGCGGCCAACACGCTGCAGAGCACGACCAGGTGCGCGACGGGGTGGAGGCGGATGTAGCGGAACAGGAACGCGATCGGCCGGTGCGCGTAGCTCGACAGCTTCGCGTTGTGGGCGTTGCGCTGGGCGGGGGTGAGAGATTCCAAAATATGCGTGCGGTGATTCGGTGAGTGAGCGAGGCGGCTGGGTCGCAGGCCGGCGTTCGCCCGGACTGAATAATCCGGCATTGTAAACAACGCCGCGCGTCGCGCTGCGCGAATCTTGCCTTGGCCAGGGGCTCGCGCTCGATTTTGAGATAAAATCCGGCATCCCGTCCTGCGTCGTATGCCGGAATCGCGCTGCCGGCAGCTGCGGGTTAACAAGGATCGCCAAAACGGCCTTCCACTCTAGAACGGACGCCCGAGTCCGCGGGTTGCAAAGTGTTGCGCCTTTGTAACAAAGTAAAGTGTTTGAAATGTCGTGCGCCGTATCGGGATTAACCCTAGATAATCGGCTCCGGGTTCGATTCCAGGTTTTTTTACGAACCCCTGTCAACGGGTCTTCGTTTCAAACGTTCTATGCCTGTCGCGTCGCCGACGCTCCTTGAGCAGCGCGGGTTTCGACGCTCCCGGCAGGCCGATTCGTCCGATGTTCGGGCGACGCGCAGCCAGCCCGGACCGCCGGCAGGTTGCCGACCCATACCTGGTTTTTTGCCGATTTTTTAGGAGTTACGCATGCGAATCGCCCAAATCGCTCCGTTGCACGAAGCGGTGCCCCCGAAACTGTACGGCGGTACCGAGCGAGTGGTGTCCTACCTCACCGAAGCACTCGTCGAGATGGGGCATGACGTCACGCTCTTCGCGAGCGGCGATTCGCAAACGTCCGCGAAGCTCGAAGCGTGCTGGCCGCAGGCGCTGCGCCTCGACCCGACGATCCGCGACGTGATGGCTCCGCACATGCTGCTCCTCGAGCAGGTGCGCCGCCGCGCGGAAGAGTTCGATGTCCTGCACTGCCACATCGACTATTACCCGTTCTCGCTGTTCTCGCGCCAGCCGGTCCCGCATCTGACGACGATGCACGGCCGTCTCGACCTGCCGGAACTGCAGCCGATCTTCAATGCGTTCAGCGACGTGCCGGTCGTGTCGATCTCCGACAACCAGCGCATTCCGCTGCCGCAGGCGAACTGGCTGTCGACCGTCTACCACGGCCTGCCGGAAAACCTGCTGACGCCGATCCCGAACGTGAAGCCGAGCTACCTCGCGTTCCTCGGCCGCATCTCGCCGGAGAAGCGCGTCGACACGGCGATCCGCATCGCCGAGCAGGCCGGCCTGCCGATCAAGATCGCCGCGAAGCTCGACAAGGCCGACCGCGCGTACTACGAAGAGAAGATCAAGCCGCTGTTCGCGCTGCCGCACGTCGAGTACATCGGCGAAATCAGCGAGGCGGAGAAGACCGAATTCCTCGGTAACGCGCATGCGCTGCTGTTCCCGATCGACTGGCCGGAGCCCTTCGGCCTGGTGATGATCGAGGCGATGGCCTGCGGCACGCCGGTGATCGCGTTCAAGCGCGGCTCGGTGCCGGAAGTGATCGACAACGGCGTGTCGGGCTTCGTCGTCGAAGACGAGCTGTCGGCCGTCGCCGCGCTCAAGCGTCTCGACACGCTGCCGCGCGAGAAGGTTCGCGCCGCGTTCGAAGCCCGTTTCTCGTCGAAGGTGATGGCGCAGAATTACGTGAAGGGCTACGAGGAACTGCTGCGCCAGAAGCGCCGCACGGTGCTTCGCGAAGTCAACGCAAGCTGATTGCGGGCCGCCGCCGCGCGGCCGTCACGACGCCCCGTCCGGGTTTTCCGGCGGGGCGTTGTCACATCTGCGGCGCGGATCTGTTGTATTCTCGCCGCGCCCGGCGCCGCGAACGACCCCCGAAGCGGCCCGCCACGCCATCCGGCCATCTGTCCAGACAGTAATGTCCCTATAATGGCCGTGCCGTGAAATCCGGCCGGTACGAATATCCAGAGGAGAGCAGTCTTGGCGAGAACGAAAACCACGCGCGCAGCGCCGGCCCCCGGCGCCGGCGTGATCTTCGCGTTGCGCGCGATCGGTCTCGTGCTGCTCGCGCGCTGGCTGTTCTCGATGTCCCAGATGGGCTATCGCTCGTCGCTGTCGGCGATGGTGTCGTCGCCGTGGGCATTCGTCTATCTCATCCTGATCTTCCTGCTGCTCGCGTTGCCCGGCGCCGCCGCACGGGCCGAGCGCCCGTTCCATCCGCTGCCGCAGTGGCTGCGCCAGGCGCTGCGCGCGTTCGCGCTGATCGGTCTCCTGTTCGCCGTATGGTCGATCGGTGCATTCACGTGGGCGGCCGGCTGGCGCCGCGCGCTGCATGCGGTGACGGCGACCAACGGCTGGCTCGTCGCCGCGCCGGCGCTGTACGCGGCGATCGTCTGGATCTGCCGGCCCCGGCCGCTGTGGCGGACCAACGTGGCCGCGCGCCGCTTCGCGGTTGGCCGGTATGCGATTTCGCTCGACGTGCTGACGCGTACCGCGATCGTCTGGATGGAAAGTCGCAAGGTCGGCCAGTACGACGCGCGCGAGCTGTCGGTGCGCTGGCCCGGCCACGCGGCGCTCGCCGCGGGCGAGCAGGGCGCGCAGCCGGCGGTCGTGCCGCCGCGCCGCGGCAGCCTGTTCAATCGGCCGAAGGTCGAGCTGCTGTGGGATTCGCCGGCCGCTGTCGGTCACAACCGGCAGACCGTGATGCGCACGCCGCTCGCGACCGAAGGCGACCGCGTCGCGGTGCTCGCGCTCGACGCGGCGCTCAAGCAGATCGTCTGACAGGGCTCGCGCACCGGGCGCGGGCGACAAGGAGGCGCGATGATCGTCCATTGGTTGCTGGCCGCCATTCACCTGAGTGCGTTCGGCGTCGCGTTTGCCGCGATCGCGGGGCGCAACCGCGCGTTGCGTCGGCTCGTCGCTTCGGCGCAGGCAGCCGATTTGTCCGGCGTGTTCAAGGCCGATGCGGTCTGGGGGCTGTCCGCGCTCGTGCTGATCGCGACGGGCCTTGCACGCGCGTTCGGCGGTTTCGAGAAAGGGACCGCTTACTACCTGCACGAACCGCTCTTTCACCTGAAGATGACCGCGCTCGTGCTGATCCTTCTGCTCGAGATCGCGCCGATGCTGGGACTGATCCGCTGGCGTGTCGCCGCGCGGCGGCAGCAGATGCCCGATATCGACCGTGCGCGCACTTTTGTGCGGATCGGTCACTGGCAGGCGGTGCTGGTGATCGTCATCGTGTTCGCCGCGTCGGGGATGGCGCGGGGGATAGGGACGCCCGGTTAGGGGCGCCCGGCTAGGGGTGTGCCCGGCGAGCCAGACTAGGGACGCCTGGTGAGGGACGCCCGGTTAGGGTTGGTCGGCCGGTGCGGCCACGCAAGTCCGGCATGGCGACAACCATCCGGATCCCGTCCCACTCGCGAGGCGTTTCGAGCCCGGCGCCAGCCGGACCGGCCGCGCACGGCGTCGTGCCCGTCGATTCCCGTCCGACCGGGCGGTTCCGCCGCCCGGCTCGCCCATGCTCAGCGCACGAGGCAGGGGCGCTTGTTGTTGAACGTCCAGCCCGGGATCAGATACTGCATCGCCGCCGCGTCGTCGCGGGCGCCGAGGCCGTGCTGCTTGTACAGCTCGTGCGCGCGCGCGACCGCATCCATGTCGATGTCGACGCCGAGCCCCGGCCGCTTCGGCACTTCCACCAGCCCGTTCTCGATCTTCAGCGGCTCGCGCGTCAGCCGTTCGCCGTCCTGCCAGATCCAGTGCGTATCGATCGCGGTGACCTGGCCCGGCGCCGCGGCCGCGACGTGCGTGAACATCGCAAGCGACACGTCGAAGTGGTTGTTCGAATGCGAACCCCACGTGAGGCCCCAGTCGCGGCACATCTGGGCGACCCGCACCGACCCCTGCATCGTCCAGAAGTGCGGATCGGCGAGCGGGATGTCGACGGCGTGCAGCTGCACCGCATGGCCCATCTGCCGCCAGTCGGTCGCGATCATGTTGGTTGCCGTCGGCAGCCCCGTCGCGCGGCGGAATTCGGCCATCACCTCGCGGCCCGAGTAACCGTTCTCCGCGCCGCAAGGATCTTCCGCATACGCGAGCACGTGATGCTGGTCGCGGCACAGCCGCACGGCCTCGTCGAGCGACCATGCGCCGTTCGGATCGAGCGTCACGCGCGCGTCGGGGAAGCGCTCGGCGAGCGCCGTCACGGCTTCGATCTCGCGTGCCCCCTCGAATACGCCGCCCTTCAGCTTGAAGTCGTTGAAGCCGTAGCGCGCGTGCGCGGCTTCGGCGAGTCGCACGACGGCTTCGGGCGTCAGCGCGGCTTCGTCGCGCACGCGCGTCCAGTCGTCGGTTGCGCCGCGGCCGTCGCGGTAGGGCAGCGCGGTCTTCGTGCGATCGCCGATGTAGAACAGGTAGCCGAGCATTTCGACGCGCTCGCGCTGCTGGCCTTCGCCGAGCAGCGCGGCGACCGGCACGCCCAGATGCTGGCCGAGCAGGTCGAGCAGCGCGGCTTCGAGCGCGGTGACCGCGTGGATCGTCGTGCGCAGGTCGAAGGTCTGCAGCCCGCGGCCGCTCGCGTCGCGGTCGGCGAAGGTGCGCCGCACGTCGTTGAGCACCGCATGATGGTTGCCGATCGATTGGCCGACGACCAGTGCGCGCGCGTCGTCGAGCGTGCGGCGGATGCTTTCGCCGCCGGGCACTTCGCCGACGCCCGTGCGGCCCGCGCTGTCCTTCAGGATCACGAGGTTGCGAGTGAAGAACGGGCCGTGCGCGCCGCTCAGGTTGAGCAGCATGCTGTCGTGGCCGGCGACCGGAATCGCTTGCAGGTCGACGATGCGCGGCGTGTCGTGGGAGGGCGAGGCAGTGACGGCGTTCATGGGCGGCGATGGCGAAAGAGTGGGCGATGCCGTGCGGCAAAAGCTTTGCTGCGCGCGGCGGGAGGTGCGATCATTCGACAACCGACGTGCGCGGCGCGCAAGCCCGCACGTCGACGCAACCCCGGAACGGGGTGGGAGCGACAGCCGGCCGGTGGCGCGCAGAACGCGAACGCGGGTCGATCGTCGCGCACGGGACCGGGCGTGCCGAACAGCCGACCTGAGCGACAGGAGATCCGTGCGCCGATCATCAGTCGTCGGATGACTTGTGACGCAGTATAATGAATCATCGGCTTTCGCTCAAACCCCGCGTAAACCCTCGGCTCACATTACGATCATTCAAAAAGGAACCGGCCACATGTCCGTGCCTACGCTTCCCGCAGCGCCGCGCCGTCGCGCACGCAGCCTCGCACAAGATGTCGTCGACGCGCTGACCGCGCAGATCGAAAACGGCACGCTGCGTCCCGGCGACAAGCTGCCGACCGAAACCGAAGTCATGGCGGCACAGGGCGTGAGCCGCACGGTCGTGCGCGAGGCGATCTCGCGGATGCAGGCGAGCGGGCTCGTCGAGACGCGCCACGGCATCGGCAGCTTCGTGCTGGAGCCGTCGCGCCGCCAGACGCTCGGCATCGATCCCGCGACGATCACGACGCTGCGCGACGTGCTCGCGGTGCTGGAGTTGCGCATCAGCCTCGAAAGCGAGTGCGCAAGCCTCGCCGCGCAGCGCGCGAACGATACCGACCTCGCCGCGCTGCGGCGCGCGCTCGACGCGATCGCGACGGGCGCGGGCAGCGGCCGCGACACCGCGCAACTCGATTTCCAGTTCCACCTGCAGATCGCCCAGTCCACCGGCAACCGCTATTTCGTCGACATCATGACGCAGCTCGGCACGTCGATCATCCCGCGCACGCGCGTGAATTCGGCGCGCTTTGCCGGCGACGACCTCGAGCGCTACGTCGGCCGGCTGAACCACGAGCACGAGGACATCTACGAGGCGATCGCGCGCCACGACCCGGAAGCCGCCCGCGCCGCGATGCGCACGCACCTGACGAACAGCCGCGAGCGGCTGCGCCGCGCGCACGAGGCAGCCGAAGCCGAGGCCGGCTGACCTGGCATCGCGGGGCTCGCGTGGAGCGGGCCCGGCCGCGACGCCATAACATCAGTCGTCATACGAGATCGGCGTCGCCGCCTCGATCTCTTCGCGGCCGCGCGGCGTTTCCGCCGCCGGCCGCCTCCTTCGCCGATCAGCCTCCCTTCGTCACGATCGTTTTCCACGCGCCGTTCTTCACCTGGTACAGCGTCGACATCCCGCTCTTCAGCGAGCCGTCGTTCGAGAACGAGATACGGCCGGTCACGCCTTCGAAGTCGATCTTCTTGAGCGCCGGGCGATAGGCCTTCGGGTCGGTCGAACCGGCCGCCTGCATCGCCTTGATCGCCGCCCACGCGGCGTCGTAGCCGAACTGCGCGTACGACAGCACGTCGACGCCGAAGCGCTTCTTGAAGCGCGCCTCGAAATCCTTCCCCTGCGGCAGCTCGTCGAGCGGCCGGCCATATTCCCACGCCATCGCGCCTTCGGCGGCCGACCCCGCGATCTTGATGAATTCGTTGTCCTTCACGCCGCCGCCGCCGACGAACTGCGCGTTCAGCCCGAGTTGCCGCATCTGCTTGATGAAGTTCGCGGCGAGCGAATCGAGGCCGCCGAAGAAGATCAGGTCGGGATTCTTGGCCTTCAGGCTCGTGATCTGCGCGCGGAAATCGACCGCCTGGTTGCTGGTGAACTCGCGGCCGATGAGGTTGCCGCCCGCGGCTTTCACCGCCTTCTCGAATTCGTCGGCCTCGCCTTGGCCGAACGCCGTGCGGTCGTCGATGATCGCGATGCGCTTCGCCTTCGTCACGTCGACCGCGTACTTGCCTGCGTTGCCGGCATTCTGGCCGTCGGTCGCGATCACCATGAACATGTTCGCGAGCCCGCGCGACGTGAGCGTCGGATTGGTCGCGGCCGGGTCGATCACCGGAATGCCGGCCTTGTCGTAGACCACCGACGCCGGGATCGTCGTCCCCGAGTTGAAGTGACCGACCACGACCGACACGTTCTGGTCGACCAGCGCCTGCGCGGCCTGCACGCCGATGCGTGGGTCGGCCTGGTCGTCCTGCACGACGAGATTGAAACGGGCAGGCTTGCCGGCGATCTGCACCTTCTGCGCGACCGCATCGTCGAGCGCGAGTTGTACGCCGTTTTGCAGATCCTTGCCGTAGCCGGCGTTCACGCCCGTGAGCGGCGCGGCGAAGCCGACTTTCACGTCGGTTGCGTCGGCAGCCTGGGCGGCCTGTTGCGAGAGGAGGGCAAGCGCGGATGCAATCGACACCGACAGCAGGGAATGACGGAATTTCATGTTGTTCCTCTTGTTCGACACCTGCGAGTGGGTACCGCACGCGTTCGGGCGGGCCGGCGCGTGCGACGGGCGGGCGGTTCGACCGCTTCTCGGAATCGGGCGGGGAGGTCGGCATCGTGATTCTCGGAAACATCTCCCGTCAGGCTCCGCGAAGAGCCCCGATTGCCTCGATATATAGGTCGCCGATATGCACGGGTCTTGGAAATTTGCCGCGCATTCGATGCGGATTTGCGCATAGCTTCCGCGCGTGCGCAGGCGGCCGGTATCGGGAATTTCCCGTCGCGAACGGAACGGGTGGGGAGGAAGGGGGGGCGGAGCGGCGGCGCGGCCCGCCCGGGGCCGCGCCGCGTTGGGCCGACGTCAGTCGGACAGGGCGTCCGATGCGGCCTCGGCGTCGTCGTGCGACGCGCTCGTGCGGATCAGCGGGTCGCTGGTGCTCGGGCGGCCCGTTTCGACGTGACCCGCGAAGCGGCGCAGGAAGCCGAGCAGCCGGCCGTCGCTGACGGTCAGGTCGTACCAGCCGTGGCTGCCGCGCAGGTCCCAGTAATCGTCGACGTGCGCGCCCGGCGCGAGGTCGAACGTGCGCGCGTGGCCGTGGCCGTACGCGTTCGTGACCTTGAGCCGCACGGCCTTGTGGCCGCGGTTCATCAGGCGCAGCGTGATGTTGCCGTTCGCGACGTCGTAGCCGTAGATCACTTCGGGGTTCACGTTCGCGCTGCCGACACCGGTCGCGAACGGGCCGCGGAAATGGCAGTAGAAGCCGTTCGGGCCGTACACGTCGAGGTCGTACAGGCCGAGCGACGCGGCGGCGCTCCACGTGTCGGCGACGCGCTTGCCGGCTTCGACCGTGTACGCCCACGGGCCGTCGACGCGATTGCGCGACTGGACCTGGAACGCCGCGCCTGCCCGGCCGGTGTTCGCGAAGGTCAGCCGGAACTGGCCGTTCGCGGCTTCGACGCGACCGTGCACGAACAGCTCGTACGGCAGCGCACGCGCCGGACGCAGCCCGGCCTCCTGTTTCGGCAGCTTCTGCAGCACCGGCGGCACCGGGATGTAGTCGGGATGGCGCGCGCGGTCGGGCGGCGCGTAGCCGCTCGTGTCGGGCAGCGTCGGCCAGGCGGCGTCCGCGGTCGCGAAGTCGAACGCCGACGTCAGGTCGCCGCACACCGCGCGACGCCACGGCGACACGTTGGCGGCCGTGACCGGATACTGCGCGCCGAACCGCGCCTCGATGAATTGCAGCAGCGACGTGTGATCGAAGGTCTGCGAGCAGACCCAGCCGCCCTTGGTCCACGGCGACACGACCAGCATCGGCACGCGCGGCCCCAGGCCGTACGGGCCGGCCATGTGCGATGCGTCGCCGGCGTACACCTCGTTGGTCGTCGCGACCGTCGACAGCCCGTTGTCGCGCGACTGCGGCGCGAACGGCGGGGGCACGTGATCGAAGAAGCCGTCGTTTTCGTCGTACGTGATGAAGAGCGCGGTCTTGCTCCACACGTCGGGATTCGACACGAGCACCTTCAACACCTGCTCGATGTACCACGCGCCGTAGTTGGCGGGCCAGTTCGGATGCTCGGAATACGCTTCCGGCGCGCAGATCCACGACACCTGCGGCAGCGTGCCGTTCTTCACGTCCTGCTGCAGCACGTCGAACAGCGTGCCGCCGGCGCTGACGTTGGTGCCGGTGCGCGCCTTGTCGTACAGCGGCGTGCCGGGCAGCGCGGTGCGGTACTGGTTGAAGTAGAGCAGCGAGTTGTCGCCGTAGTTGCCGATGTACGGGTTTTGCGTCCAGCCCCACGAGCCGTTCGCGTCGAGCCCGGTGCCGATGTCTTGGTAGATCTTCCACGACACGCCGGCCTGTTCGAGCACTTCCGGATAGGTCGTCCAGCCGTAGCCCTTTTCGTCGTTGCCGAGCACCGGGCCGCCGCCCGTGCCGTCGTTGCCGACGTAACCCGTCCACATGTAGTAGCGGTTCGGGTCGGTCGAGCTCGGGATCGCGCAATGGTACGCGTCGCAGATCGTGAACGCGTCGGCGAGCTGGTAGTGGAACGGGATGTCGTCGCGCTTCAGGTACGCCATCGTCGTGGTGCCCTTGTTCGGCACCCACTGATCGTAGCGGCCCTTGTTCCAGGCGGCGTGCATGTCCTGCCAGCCGTGCGGCAGGTCCTGCAGGAACTGCAGGCCGAGCTTGTCGGCGCCCGGGTGGAACGGCAGCAGTTCGGCCGGGCCGACCGGCTGATGAAACACCGACTTGCCGTTCGCGAGGCGCAGCGGGCGTGGGTCGCCGAAGCCGCGGACACCGCGCATCGTGCCGAAGTAGTGGTCGAACGAACGGTTCTCCTGCATCAGGATCACGATGTGTTCGATATCGCGGATCGTGCCGGTGCGGCGGTTCGCGGGAATCGCGAGCGCATCTCGGATCACGGGCGGGAACAGGTTCAGCGCGGCGGCGCCGGCAGTGCCGGCGGCGACGCGCAGGAAGTCACGACGGTTCGATCGGGTCATGGTCGTTATCGTGCGGAAAAGGGGGAGCCGATTGGCGGGACCTGCGGGAACGGCACGCGCCGGGGCGCAGGATGCGGCTGCGCTGGTTCGTGCCGCCGCGAGCATAGCGAGGAATCGGTGTCATTCATGTGAAGTCCGGAAACGTTTGCACGCGTGGATCGGATTGCCGTCGGCTGCGCGCCGCGGTACGAACGGCGAAGAAGCGGCGACGGGTGAGGCGGGGGGGGGGGGGGGGGGGGGGGGGGGGGGGGGGGGGGGGGGGGGGGGGGGGGGGGGGGGGGGGGGGGGGGGGGTGAGGCAGGTGAGGCAGGTGAGGCGGGTGGCGCGTGGCACGCCGGAGGAGCCGGCAGCGGCGGGATGGCTGCGGGGACGGCAGAGGACGCAGAGCGGCGGCGGCGAGGAACGCGATGCGCACGCGTCAGGCGTCGGTCACCCACGCGCCGAACCATTCGCTCGGCCGTGCGATTTCGTCCTGCGCGGCGACGAGTTCGAGCTCGTAGCGACGGGCGTCGTAGGTGGCCTTCACGACCGCATGCACGGCCGCGAGCGTGTGCTCGAACGCGGCGCGCACCGAGTCGCCGCGCAGCCGGCACGCGACGAAGATCGCGCTGGTCAGGTCGCCGACGCCGACCGGATGGCGCGGAAACGCATACAGCGGCCGCTGGCCGATCCACGCTTCGGTTTCGGTGACGGCGAGCATGTTGAAACGGTCGGCCGGGCTGTTGCGGTCGTGCAGGTGCTTGACGAGGATGATCTTCGGGCCGCGGCGGATCAGCGCGCGGCACGCGTCGACGGCTTCGGCGACGGTCTCGATGCGCCGCCCGGCGAGCTTCTGCAGTTCGGAGTGGTTCGGCGACATGCCGTCCGCGAGCGCGGGCATCTCCTGGACGATGAATTCCTCGACGCCGGGCTCGGGCCGGATGCCGCCCGTCTGGCCCATCGCCGGATCGCAGAAGTACCACGCGTTCGGATTCATCGCCTTCACCGAGCGCACGATCTCGACGGCCGCGCGCGCCTGCGGCGGCGAGCCGAGAAAGCCGGACAGCACCGCGTCGCAACGCTTGAGCGCGCCGATGGCGGCGACGCCGTCGACGAGCTGTTCCATCTTCGCGGCATCGATCGCGCTGCCGGCCCAGTGGCCGTACTGCATGTGATTCGACAGCTGGACGGTGTTGAGCGGCCAGACGTTGATGCCGAGACGCTGCATCGGGAACACGGCCGCACTGTTGCCGGCATGGCCGTAGATGACGTGCGACTGAATGCTGAGGACGTTTTTCATGGGAATTCGCCTGCACGCGTTTCAGGGTCACGTCACACGATACCCGAGTTCGTCGTACGCGCGGAAGTCGCGCGGCCCGGAGTGTTGCGCGTCGTCGTCACGCGACCGCGTAGAATCGCGGGGCGCGACGCAGCAAGGCTGCAGCCCGACTGCCCGCGCGTGTCTCCAATCACCGTCATCGCCATGCTTTCGATTTGCAAGATGTTGTCCGTCGCTCGCGCCGCCGTGCTCGGCGCGAGCGCCGCCGCCGCGTGCGCGATGCCCGTTGCGACCGTCGCCGCGACGACCGCCGCCAACGACGGGCCCACGTACGGCCCGCGCCTCGAAGGGTTCGCGTATCCGGCGCCCGTGCACGCATACGCGTTCGTGTCGCAGCGCGAAACCCTCGAGATGGCGTACCTCGACGTGCAGCCCGCGCACCCGAACGGCCGCACCGTCGTGCTGCTGCACGGCAAGAACTTCTGCGCGGCGACCTGGGAGGACACGATCGGCGTGCTGAGCCGCGCCGGCTACCGCGTGATCGCGCCGGACCAGATCGGTTTCTGCAAGTCGTCGAAGCCCGAGCGCTACCAGTACAGCTTCCAGCAACTCGCGCGCAACACGCACGCGCTGCTCGAATCGGTCGGCGTGAAGTCGGCGACGATCATGGGCCACTCGACGGGCGGGATGCTCGCGATCCGCTACGCGCTGATGTATCCGAAGGCGACCGACCAGCTCGTGCTCGTGAACCCGATCGGCCTCGAGGACTGGAAGGCGCTCGGCGTGCCGCCGCTGTCGGTCGACTACTGGTATGCGCGCGAACAGAAGACCACGGCCGACGGCATCCGCCGCTACGAGCAGAGCACGTACTACGCGGGCAAGTGGTCGCCGTCGTACGAGCGCTGGGTGCAGATGCTCGCCGGGATGTATCGCGGCCCCGGCCGCGACGCGGTCGCGTGGAACTCCGCGCTGATCTACGACATGATCCTCACGCAGCCGGTGGTCTACGAATTCGGCGCGATCCGCGTGCCGACGCTGTTGATGATCGGCGACAAGGATACGACCGCGATCGGCAAGGACGTCGCGCCGCCCGACGTGCACGCGAAGCTCGGCCGCTATCCGGAACTCGCGAAGCGCACGCAGGCCGCGATTCCCGGCGCGCAGCTCGTCGAATTCCCGGCGCTCGGACACGCGCCGCAGATCCAGGACCCGGACGCGTTCCACAAGGCGCTGCTCGACGGGCTGGACGCCGTGCACCCGCAGTGATGCGGGGCAGGCGGCAGGCCGCGCCCGGTCGGGCCGTCAGCTTGCTTCGTTCGCGAGCTCGTCGCGGATCTGCGCGGTCAGCTCGAACGAGCGCAGCCGCGCGGCATGATCGTAGATCTGCGCGGTGACGATCAGCTCGTCGGCCCCCGTCTGCGCGATACGGTCGCGCAGCTTGTCGCGCACCGTGTCGCGCGAGCCGACCGCCGCGAACGACAGCGAATGCGCGACGGTCGCGAGTTCGAGTTCGCTCGCCTCGAGCACGTCGACGGGCGGCGGCAGCTTGCCCGGCGTGCCGCGCCGCAGGTTGATGAACTGCTGCTGCAACGACGTGAACAGGCGCCGCGCCTCGTCGTCGGTGTCGGCCGCGAACACGTTGACGCCGACCATCGCATGCGGCTTCGGCCATGCGGCCGACGGCCGGTACTGCGCGCGATAGATCTCGAGCGCCCGCATCAAATAGTCCGGCGCGAAGTGCGACGCGAACGCGAACGGCAGCCCGAGCATCGCCGCGAGCTGCGCGCTGAACAGGCTCGACCCGAGCAGCCACACCGGAACGTCGAGCCCGGCGCCCGGCACCGCCCGCACGCGCTGGCCGGGTACCGGCTCCGCGAAGTAGCGCTGCAATTCCGCGACGTCGTCCGGAAACGAGTCCGCGCTGCCGATCAGGTCGCGGCGCAGCGCGCGCGACGTGGTCTGGTCGGTGCCGGGCGCGCGGCCGAGGCCGAGGTCGATGCGCCCCGGATACAGCGACGCGAGCGTGCCGAACTGCTCGGCGATCACGAGCGGCGCATGGTTCGGCAGCATGACGCCGCCCGAGCCGACCCGGATCGTCTGCGTGGCGCCCGCGACGTGGCCGATCACGACGGCGGTGGCCGCGCTCGCGATCCCCGGCATGTTGTGATGCTCGGCCAGCCAGTAGCGCCGATAGCCCCAGCGCTCCGCGTGCTGCGCGAGGTCGACGGTGTTACGGAACGCTTGCGATGCGTCGGCGCCGGCCGGAATGGGGGCGAGATCGAGTACGGAAAACGGTGTCATCGGAAGACCTTCGAAACGGGGTGGCGTGGTGATGCGATTACGCAACAGACGCCAAGGATTTTGCCAAAGGGTTCCGGAACGTGCTGGTGGCGCGCGGATACCCATGCGCCTTACAGGGGCGCAGGGTTGCTCGCGACGATCGTTGCAAAAATCGAACCAATCGCCGATTAATTACCAAACTTTACGGCGATTGGAAGTGATACCGCATCGACATACAAATTTGCACGAAACGTTTGATTTTCAAGACTGCAATACGCCTGCAAAGTGCTTACGCTAATGTGAACGTGGCCGGGCCGATCCGGTTCGTCGACCGCTCAGCTTTGCCGGAATTGCACTAGTCCGTTTCTCGTAGCGCCGAGCGCGGGGCAGCGCGGACTGCTAAAATCCGGCGCCTGCCCATGTTGTGCCGATGGAGCCATTCGAGTCTTCCCGCATGCCGTCCTGGCGCTGCGCGGGGATACGCCACGCGAAGCCGGGCATGGCCGAACCCGAACAACGGGTCGTGCCTCCCCATTACAGACGCTGCTGGAACAAGGAGTCGGGTCGTGCCCGCGTTCGTCGTTGTCGGAAAACCGCATCACGCTCAATCGCGCTCGCGCGCTTGCCATGGCGCCCAGGTCGTCGGGAGGCGTCGCGCATGACGCCCACCGTCACGCTGCTCGACTGGCTCCTGATCGCGTTCACGCTGGCCGCGGCCGGCTATGCGCTCGTCGCGGCCTTCGCGCCGCGGCCGCGCATGCCGCGCACGGCGGTGCGCGACGGCTTCGAGCCGGTCAGCGTGCTCAAGCCGCTGTGCGGCGCCGAGCCGCACCTGTACGAAAACCTCGCGACTTTCTGCGTGCAGCGCCATCCGCGCTATGAGGTGCTGTTCGGCGTCGCATCGTCCGCCGATCCGGCGATCGCCATCGTCGAGCGGCTGCGCGCCGATCATCCGGAGTGCGACATCATGCTCGTGATCGACGCGCGCGTGCATGGCAAGAACCTGAAGGTCAGCAACCTGATCAATCTCGCCGAGCGCGCGAAATACGGCCGCATCGTGATCGCGGACAGCGACATCGCGGTCGAGCCCGACTATCTGGAGCGCGTGACGGCGCCGCTCGCCGACGCGTCGGTCGGGGTCGTCACGTGCCTGTATCATGCGCGCAGCGTCGGCGGCTTCTGGACGCGGATCGGCGCCCAGTTCGTCGACGCCTGGTTCGCGCCGTCGGTGCGGATCACGCATCTCGGCCGTTCGAGCCGCTTTGGCTTCGGCGCGACGCTCGCGCTCACGCGCGACACGCTCGACCGGATCGGCGGTCTCGTCGCGCTGAAGGACGAGCTGGCCGACGATTTCTGGCTGGCCGAGCTGCCGCGCCGCCTCGGGCGGCGCACCGTGCTGTCGGAGGTCGAGGTCGCGACCGACGTGATCGAACCGTCGTTCGGGCCGCTATGGCACCGCGAGACGCGCTGGCTGCGCACGATTCGTTCGCTGAACCCGGCCGGCTTCGCGTTCCTGTTCATTACGTTTACCGTGCCGTGGCTCGCGATCGGCGCGGCGCTCGCATTGCGCCTCGACGGCACCGTCGCCGGCTGGCTGGCGGGCGGAGCGGCCGCGGTCGGCGCATTCGGGCGGCTCGTGCTGCATGCGCGCGGCGAGGACGGCTGGCGCGCGTTCTGGCGCGACCTGCCGCTCGTCGCGGTGCGCGATACGCTGCTCGCGCTCGAGTGGCTCGCGGCCGTGTTCGGCACGCACGTCGTGTGGCGCGGCGCGAGGATGACGGTCGTCGGCGGCGAACGCGCGGCGGCCGCCGTGGAAGCAGTGGACGGCCGCTAGGGCCGTCGATCGAACCGGCCCGCGGGCCGAGACGCGTCGCACGGCGAAGCCGCGCGGCGCGACATGACGGAGAGGCGGGCGCCCGCATGGCGGCCCGCGATTTTTGACTGAATCGTTGCAACGAAACGAACTATGCAGGCTACCGGAGCATTCATGAAAACGCTGTTCTTGCAGGCCCCTTCGTATGACGGCTTCGACGGCGGAGCCGGCTCGCGCTATCAGGCGAAGCGCGAAATCCGTTCCTTCTGGTATCCGACCTGGCTCGCGCAGCCGGCCGCGCTCGTGCCGGGCAGCCGCGTCGTCGACGCGCCGGCCGACGGCCTGTCGGTCGAGGAGACGCTGAAGATCGCCAACGACTACGATCTCGTGATCATCCACACGAGCACGCCGTCGTTCCCGACCGACGCGATGTTCGCGCAGGATCTCAAGAAGATGAAGCCGTCGATGCTGGTCGGCATGGTCGGCGCGAAAGTGATGGTCGATCCGCACAACTCGCTCACGGCGAGCGACGCCATCGACTTCGTGTGCCGCGAGGAGTTCGACTACACCTGCAAGGAACTCGCCGAAGGCAAGCCGTTCGCCGAGATCAAGGGCTTGAGCTGGCGCGCGAAGGACGGTTCGATCGAGCACAACGAAGCGCGTCCGATCCTCGAGAACATGGACGAACTGCCGTTCGTCGCGCCCGTCTACAAGCGCGACCTGAAGATCGACAACTACTTCATCGGCTATCTGAACTATCCGTACGTGTCGATCTACACGGGCCGCGGCTGCAAGTCGCGCTGCACGTTCTGCCTGTGGCCGCAGACGGTCAGCGGCCATCGCTACCGCACGCGCTCGGTCGAGAACGTGCTCGCGGAAGCGAAGTGGATCCGCGACAACATGCCGGAAGTGAAGGAACTGATGTTCGACGACGACACCTTCACCGACGACCTGCCGCGCGCGGAAGCCATCGCGATCGGTCTGGGCAAGCTCGGCATGACCTGGTCTTGCAACGCGAAGGCGAACGTGCCGTACAAGTCGCTGAAGGTGATGAAGGAGAACGGCCTGCGCCTGCTGCTGGTCGGCTTCGAATCGGGCGACGACCAGATCCTCGTGAACATCAAGAAGGGCGTGCGCACCGATTTCGCGCGCCGCTTCAGCGCGGACTGCAAGAAGCTCGGCATCAAGATCCACGGCACCTTCATCCTCGGCCTGCCGGGCGAGACGCAGGAGACCATCAAGAAGACGATCGAGTACGCGAAGGAAATCAACCCGCACACGATCCAGGTCTCGCTCGCCGCGCCGTATCCGGGCACGACGCTCTACAAGCAGGCCGTAGAAAACGGCTGGATGGAAGAGAACAAGACCATCAACCTGGTGAGCAAGGAAGGCGTGCAGCTCGCGGCGATCGGTTATCCGCACCTGTCGCGCGACGAGATCTATCACCATCTCGAGCAGTTCTATCGCCAGTTCTACTTCCGTCCGTCGAAGATCTGGGAGATCGTGCGCGAGATGCTGACGAGCTGGGACATGATGAAGCGTCGCCTGCGCGAAGGCGTCGAGTTCTTCCGCTTCCTGCGCGCGCACGAGGCCTGATTCGTGGCGACGCAGCGGGCGGCGCGGGCGCTGATCTTCACCGCGGACGACTTCGGGCTGCATCCGCGCGTCAACGCGGCGGTCGAGCGTGCGCATCGCGACGGCGTGCTGAATGCCGCGAGCCTGATGGTCGGCGCGAGCGCCGCGCAGGATGCGATCGAACGCGCGCGGCGGCTGCCGTCGCTCGCGGTCGGGCTGCATCTGGTGCTCGCGGACGGCCCGGCCACGCTGCCCGCGCGTGACATTCCCGCACTCGTCGGCCCCGACGGGCGATTCGGCGACGCGATGGCGAAGGACGGCTGTCGCTTCTTCTTCCTGCCGCACGTTCGCGCGCAACTGCGCCGCGAAATCCGTGCGCAGTTCGATGCGTTCGCGGCGAGCGGCCTGCCGCTCGACCACGTGAACGCGCACAAGCATTTCCACCTGCATCCGACCGTGCTGTCGATGATCGTCGAGATCGGCCGCGACTACGGGCTGCGCGCGGTGCGGCTGCCTTACGAAACGAGCGCGCCCGCGTGGCTCAAGCCGTGGATCGCGCTGGTGCGCGCGCGGCTCGAGCGGGCCGGGCTCGCGCACAACGACTACGTGGTCGGCATCGAGCATACGGGCGCGATGGACGAGGCCGTGCTGCTCGACGCGCTCGCGAAGCTGCCGCCGGGCGTCGGCGAGATCTACTGCCATCCGGCCGAAGCCGGCGACGGCCCGATCACGCCGACGATGGCCGGCTACCGTCCGGCCGACGAACTGGATGCGCTGCTGTCGCCGCGCGTCGCGGCCGCGCTGAAAGCGGCGGGCGTCGCGACCGGCGGTTTCGCCGCCGTGTTCGGCGAGCCCGCGGCACGGCGCGGCGCGCACGCGTCGCGCGCACCGGGAGCCCAGCCGTCATGAGCAAGTGGATCAAGTGGCTCGGCTGGCCGATCGGCATCGGCATCCTGCTCGCGCTGGGGCTGCACGAAGGCGTCGGCGACGTGTCGCAGATGCTCGCGCGCGCCGGCTACGCGCTGCTGTGGCTGGTACCGTTCCACGCGCTGCCGCTGCTGCTCGACGCGTTCGCGTGGCATCTGCTGCTCGACCGGCGCAGCTCGCTGCCGTTCCTGTGGTGGATCGCGACCGTGCGCGAGGCCGTGAACCGGCTGCTGCCCGTGGTCGGGATCGGCGGCGAGATCGTCGGCATCCGGCTCGCGCGCTGGCAAGTGCCCGATGCGAGCCGTGTGACCGCGTCGGTGATCGTCGAGGTGCTCGTGACGATCGTCGTGCAGTATGCGTTCGCGGCGCTCGGCCTCGTGCTGCTGCTCGCGACGACCGACAACATGGGCGGCGGCACGATCGGCCTTGCGCTGTTGCTGACGCTGCCGTTGCCGGTGCTCGGCGTGGTGCTGATGCGGCGCGGCGGTATTTTCCACGCGATCGAGCGTTTCGCGGGCCGCCTGCTCGGCGATTCGCACCGGCTGCTGCAGGGCGTCGACGGCCGTCGCCTCGACGCCGACATCGATTCGCTGATGTCGCGCACGGGCCTGCTGTTCAGCGCCTTCTTCTGGCAACTGGCCGGCTACGTGCTCGGCGCGCTCGAGATCTACTGGGCGCTCGCACTGCTCGGCCACCCGGTGTCGATCGGCGGGGCGATCGCGATCGAGGCGATGACGCAGGCGGTGCGGCATGCGGCATTCATGGTGCCGGGCGGGCTCGGCGTGCAGGAAGCGACCGTCGTGCTGCTCGCGCAGATGTTCGGCGTCGACCGCGAGACGGCGCTGTCGCTCGCGGTGATCAAGCGCGGCCGCGAGGTGCTGTTCGGTTGCCTCGCGCTCGGCTCGTGGCAGCTTGCCGAGCTGGTGCGCACGCGCCGCCGTTTGGGCGCGCCGCCGGCCGTGCCGCGCAGGGCGCCGCCGGCGAATCGGGCGTCCGAAACCCGGACCGAAACCGAAACGACGCATTGAACGAGGGACGGCCCGCACGACCCGTCTCGCGCTTTTGGCGCGGTGCGGGTATCCTTGCCGCGTGTTTTCTCCACGCGCATGTCTTCCGATGATTTTCCGTTTCCGGCTGCTTTCCGTGACGATGCTGGCCGCCGCGCTGGCGCTAACCGGTTGCGACGACCAAGGCCATCTCGACGTGCAACGTATCAGGGATTTCTTCAACGCGATCAAACCCGCGCCGCTGCTGCTGAAGGGGCTGAAGGTCGGCGAGTCGACCGAGGCCGACGTGCGCGGCACGATGGGCAAGCCCGAGACCGAGCGCACGTTCACCGACGGCTCGAAGCGTCTCGAATATCCGCGTGGCCCGATGGGCAACCAGACCTGGTTCGTCGACCTCGATGCGAACGGGCGCTACACGGGCGCGACGCAGGTGCTGACCGCCGAGAATTTCGCGAAAGTGCGCCCGGGAATGGACGAGGACGAGGTGCGACGCCTGCTCGGCAAGCCCGGCGACATCGCGCAATATCCGCTGAAGCCCGAGACGGTCTGGAGCTGGCGCTGGCTCGAGGACGGCGTCAACACCGATGCGTTCTTCAACGTCCATTTCGGCCCGGACGGGCTCGTCTATACGACGTCGCGCTCCGACATCCTGAAAGGGCGGTGACGCTCACGCGCGGCGCTTCTTCAGCCAGTCGCGCAGCGCGTCGTTCATGCGCGTCTGCCAGCCGGGGCCGTCCGCCCGAAACGCGGCGAGGATGTCGGCGTCGTAGCGGATGCTGACCTGTTCCTTCGGGTGCTCGAGCTTCGGGCGCCCGAACTTCTTCGCGACGACCTCGACGAATGGCTCCATCGCATCGATTTCGTCGTCGCCGAGCTCACGGGCGTCCGGATCGGCGGCGATGCCGCGCGCGATCGCCGCTTCTTCCTCGGGCGTGTTGCGGATGAATTTAACCGCCTTCTTCATATCGAATCATCTCTCGGTTGTTGGCTTTTCGCAGGCTGACGACACGCAGCGTGCGGCCGCGCGGGACGACGATCGCCGTATAAAGGCGCGCGCCGATCGGCACCAGACAGATCCAGCGCGTCTCGCCGTAATTCCTCCGGGTATCCACCCATGTGCGCACTGCTTCCCACTCGGCGAATTCGGCCATTCGCAACGAGATGCCGTGTTTCAGTCGGTTCGACAGATCCTTGGCCTCGTCGAAAACGAATGGAATTTCGACTAATTGTGGATGCAAAAACATGAGATGGCAATGAGTTTTTGTAGATGCAAAAAGCGGGCGCCGCCGTGGATGGCAGCGAATCGGCGCCGCTCGCGTCGCGGGCAGGACCGAGCGATTGTGCGGCGCGTGTCCGGACATGCCCATTCGGCCCGATGGCCAGTGCGGCGCTATATCGAAAAAGCGACCGGAAAATTGCAAAAAACCCGCTTCCCGACGCGTCATGAGACTGTCAGGAAGCGGGTTTTTCCCTTTTGAAACAGCGGCGTAAGTCGTGCGCACAAATGGTGGGACGAATTGCTGCGATGCAGCAACCGCGCGCACGGTGATTTGAGGCAATCAATTTCGCTTGCGACTATCCGCGTCAGCCCGGCGCGGGACAGGCATACGCGTCGGCATTCATTCAATTCTGGAGACGCGCGTGTTCCTTTACGGCTTTGGTCCTGTCCTCTGGGCCGGCACCGTGCAGACCATCGAGCTGTCGGTGCTGTCGCTCGCCACTGCGGTGGCATTGGGACTGATCGGCGCGGTGGCGAAGCTGTCGCACAACCGGGTGCTGCGAGCGATCGCGACCGGTTATACGACGCTGATCCGCTCGGTGCCCGATCTTGTGCTGATGCTGCTGCTGTTCTACAGCATCCAGATCTGGCTGAACCAGTTCACCGACCTCGTCGGCTGGAACCAGATCGACATCGATCCGTTCGTGGCCGGCGTGCTGACGCTCGGCTTCATCTACGGCGCGTACTTCACCGAGACGTTTCGAGGCGCGTTCCTGTCGGTCCCGCGCGGCCAGCTCGAAGCCGGTGCGGCTTACGGGATGAGCGGCGCGCGCGTGTTCGCGCGGATCATGTTTCCGCAGATGATGCGCTTTGCGCTGCCGGGCATCGGCAACAACTGGCAGGTGCTCGTGAAGGCGACCGCGCTGGTGTCGATCATCGGTCTCGCGGACGTCGTGAAGGCCGCGCAGGACGCCGGCAAGAGCACGTTCAACATGTTCTTCTTCATTCTCGTCGCGGCGCTGATCTATCTCGCGATCACGACCGTCTCCAACCTCGTGCTGATCCAGCTCGAGAAGCGTTATTCCATGGGCGTGCGGCACGCAGAACTATGATCGAGATCCTCCAGGAATTCGGCAAGGCGTTCCTTTTCTGGGACGGCCAGCGCCTGTCCGGCCTCGCGGTGACGCTGTGGCTGCTCGTCGCATCGATTTCGCTCGGCTTCGTGTGCGCGGTGCCGCTCGCGGTCGCGCGCGTGTCGAGGAACAAGTGGGTGTCGATGCCCGTGCGCTTCTACACGTACGTGTTCCGCGGCACGCCGCTCTACGTGCAGTTGCTGCTGATGTACACGGGCATGTACAGCTTCGAGTTCGTGCGTTCGCACTCGCTGCTCGACGCGTTCTTCCGCAGCGGCTTCAACTGCGCGATCCTCGCGTTCGCGCTGAACACCTGCGCATACACCACCGAGATCTTCGCCGGGGCGATCCGTGCGATCCCACACGGCGAAGTCGAGGCGGCGCGCGCGTACGGAATGACGCCGTTCACGATGTACCGCCGCGTGATCCTGCCGTCGGCGCTGCGCCGCGCGCTGCCGCTGTACAGCAACGAGGTGATCCTGATGCTGCACGCGACGACCGTCGCGTTCACGGCGACCGTGCCCGACATCCTGAAGGTCGCGCGCGACGCCAATTCCGCGACCTACATGGCGTTCCAGTCGTTCGGAATCGCCGCGCTGATCTATCTTGCGGTATCGTTCGCACTCGTCGCGGCGTTTCGCCGCGCGGAGCGCCACTGGCTCGCGTATCTCGCGGCCGCCCGTCATTGAATTCACTCGAGGAGAGCCAGTTGGCCGAGATCACTCAAACGAGCGCGTCCGCTTCCGTGAAGCTTGCCGCGGTCGACATTCACAAGCGCTACGGCGACAACGAGGTGCTCAAGGGCGTGTCGCTGGACGCGAAGGCCGGCGACGTCATCAGCATCATCGGCGCGAGCGGCTCGGGCAAGAGCACGTTCCTGCGCTGCATCAATTTTCTCGAGCGGCCGAATGCGGGGCAGATCGTCGTCGACGGCGAGGCCGTGCGCACGAAGGCCGACAAGACCGGCGCGCTGGAGGTGGCCGATCACAAGCAACTGCAGCGCATCCGCACGAAGCTCGCGATGGTGTTCCAGCACTTCAACTTGTGGGCGCACATGAACGTGCTCGAGAACGTGATGGAAGCGCCGGTGCACGTGCTGGGCATTTCGAAGAAGGAAGCCGAGGAGCGTGCGCGCGAGTACCTGGAGAAGGTCGGCCTGCCGCCGCGCGTCGAGAAGCAGTATCCGTCGCATCTGTCCGGCGGCCAGCAGCAGCGCGTGGCGATCGCGCGTGCGTTGGCGATGCATCCGGACGTGATGCTGTTCGACGAGCCGACTTCCGCGCTCGATCCGGAACTGGTCGGCGAAGTGCTGAAGGTGATGCAGAAGCTGGCCGAGGAGGGCCGCACGATGATCGTCGTCACGCACGAGATGGGCTTCGCACGCAACGTGTCGAACCACGTGATGTTCCTGCATCAGGGGCGGACCGAGGAAGAGGGCGATCCGAAGGAAGTGCTGGTGCGCCCGCAGAGCGAGCGGCTCAAGCAGTTCCTGTCGGGCAGCCTCAAGTAACGCGACAGGGCAGGTTTCAACCGTGGTACCGGTGTCCCGTCCCGCAGGCGCCACCCGCACGACGCAGGTGGCGATCGTTGCATTGCCGCCCGTGTCGATGTCGGGTGTGGGTCCGATCGTCGATGCGTTGAACCTGGCGAACGAGATCGACGGGCGGCTTTTGTACCGCTGGCAGGTGTGTTCGTGGGACGGGCGGCCGGTGCCGCTCGCCGGCGGCGCGCAATGGCATGCCGATGCGGCGTTCAACGATGCGATCGCGTGCGACTGGTTGATCGTCGTGTCGGAGCGGTTTCAGCAGTTTGCCGATTACCGGTTGTTTCTCGCGAGTCTCGCCCGGGTCGGGCAGCGCACGCCGGTCGTGACCGGCATTCATCACGGCGTGTGGTGGCTCGCGATGGCGGGGCAGCTTTCCGGGTATCGCGTGAGCGTGAACTGGGAGACGTACCAGCAGTTCGCCGAACAGTTCGAGCGGTCGATCGTCACGCAGCAGATCTTCGAGATCGATCGCGACCGGGCGACCTGTGCCGGTGGGCAGGCGACCGTCGACTTCATGCTGGCGATGATCGGCCGGGAACATGGGGCGGATCTCGCGGAGCGGATTGCCGATGCGCTGGGGGTCGGGGCGCTGCGCAGCGGCGAGGAGCGGCAGCGGATTCCTTTCGTGACTGCGCCGGGCGAGCGGCATCCGCGGTTGAACGACGCGTTGCTGTTGATGGAGGCCAATGTCGAGGATCCGTTGACGACCGATGAGATCGCCGGGTTGGTCGGCGTGTCGCGCCGACAGCTCGAGCGGCTCTTTCGGCAGTATCTCGGGGCGATGCCCTCCAAGTATTACCTCAATCTTCGGTTGCTCAAGGCACGGACGCAGTTGCAGCGGACCAGCAAGTCGGTGGTGCAGGTGAGTCTCGCCTGTGGGTTCTCTTCTGCTGCGCATTTTTCCAATGCCTATCGGGAAAGGTTCGGCGTCACGCCGCGGGAAGATCGGCGAGCCTGGCTCGAGAAGCAGACCGGGGGCGGTAGCGAACCTCGCGGTGGGGCGCTCGTCGAGCGCGGGAAAGATTAGCGGTTTTTTGGGCCTTTTTTGCGTTTTCGGATTTGGGGCGGCCCGCCCAGCGGCGGCGTGAAGCACCTGTGATCGTGTCGGTCTATTAGCGTCGCCCCTGCGCGGGGCGGCGGTCACTTTTCTTTGTCTTGCCAAAGAAAAGTAACCAAAAGAAAGGCGCCCGACATCGCATGACCTCCCGGTGCCATGGCCATCAGAGTGGCCACCATCTAAGTGTCCGCGCCAGTCAGGACAACGGAGTGGTTCGAGCAATGGTTCTGACACCACTCACTACCCAACAAAGCGGTATACCATCCGCTAGCTCCGTCCTCGCTTCGCTCGGCCGACAGGTCCATCCCCACCATGCCGGCATTGCCCGTCCTCACCAGGGACCCACTGTATTTTCGATACGCAGGAAAGCCTCGCGAGAAAGGGGGGCGCATACATGCCTATCGGAGAACGCCGATCGTCGAACGACCTGCCCATATAAATGCCGAGAGCAGAAAGAGGGCTGGCACTGACAGTTCCTGGAGGAGCGCGAACGCACCGGCATGCCCTGAAGTACCTTGCAGCCGAGCGTAGCGAGGATGGAGCTAGCGGATGGTATACCGCTCCGTGGGGTAGTGAGTGGTGTCAGAACCATTGCTCGAACCACTTCGGGTTCGTGACTGGCGCGGACACTTTTGTGCGGACCACTCCGATGGCTATGGCACCGGGAGGTCATGCGATATCGAGCGCCTTTCTTTTGGTTACTTTTCTTTGGCAAGACAAAGAAAAGTGACCGCCGCCCCGCGCAGGGGCGACGCTAATAGACCGACGCGATCGCAGGTGCTTCACGACCAACCCGAGCGGACCCCCACAAGCTCCCAAAAATACGAACCAAGCCACGCCCCCCGCCCGAGAGGGCAAAATGACGCGCACTATCTGCTTCCGATAGAACCCGTCGCAATTCCGCAAGACGCTTGCGCCACCCTTACCTAAACTTGAACCTGTTGAACCCTCTTACGAAACCGAAAGGAACGACCATGACGACCTCGACCGTGACCCGCCAGACATTCGACGAAGTGATGGTGCCGGTATTTTCCCCCGCCCCGTTCGTGCCGGATCGCGCAGAGGGCTCCCGCGTGTGGGACACGGTCGGCCGCGAATACATCGATTTCGCGTGCGGCATCGCGGTGACGTCGCTCGGCCACGGCCACCCGGAACTGCTGAAGGTGCTCGACGAGCAAAGCCGCAAGCTCTGGCACATCGGCAACGGCTACACGAACGAGCCGGTGCTGCGCCTCGCGAAGCGCCTCGAATCGCTGACCTTCGCCGATCGCGCGTTCTTCGCGAACTCGGGCGCGGAAGCGAACGAAGCCGCGCTGAAGCTCGCGCGCCGCGTCGCGTTCGATCGCCACGGCGCCGACAAATTCGAAATCATCTCGTTCGTGCAGTCGTTCCACGGCCGCACGTTCTTCACCGTCAGCGTCGGCGGCCAGCCGAAGTACTCGGAAGGCTTCGGCCCGGTCCCGGCCGGCATCAAGCACCTGCCGTACAACGACATCGAAGCCGCGAAGGCCGCGATCGGCCCGCAAACCTGCGCCGTGATCGTCGAGCCGGTGCAGGGCGAGGGCGGCGTGATCCCGGCCGATCCGGCGTTCCTGAAGGCGCTGCGCGAAGCATGCGACGCCAACGACGCACTGCTGATCTTCGACGAAGTGCAAACGGGCGTGGGCCGCACGGGCCAGTTCTACGCTTACATGGACACGGGCGTCACGCCGGACATCCTCACGACCGCGAAAGCGCTCGGCAACGGCTTCCCGATCGGCGCGATGCTGACGACGAACGAACTGGCCGCGCACTTCAAGGTCGGCGTGCACGGCACGACGTACGGCGGCAACCCGCTCGCGTCGGCGATCGCGGACAAGGTCGTCGAACTGATCGGCGATCCGGCCTTGCTCGAAGGCGTGCGCGAACGCAGCGTGCGCCTGAAGGGCGCGCTCGAACGCATCAACGCGCGTTTCGGCATCTTCAAGGACGTCCGCGGCAAGGGCCTGCTGGTCGGCGCGGAACTCACCGCCGCATTCGACGGCCGCGCGAAGGACTTCGTCACCGCCGCCGCCGAGAACGGCCTGATCATGCTGATCGCCGGCCCGAACGTGCTGCGCTTCGTCCCGTCGCTGGTGATCCCGTTCGACCTGCTCGACGAAGGCACGAAGCGCTTCGAGAAGGCGGTCGAACACGTGCTCGCCGCACAGGAAGCCACCGCGCGCTGAGCGGCGCGCCCATCGCAGACAGGAACGACGATGCTATTTGTTCGCCCCGGCAAACTCACGGATCTCGATGCGCTCGCGCACATGGCGCGCACCGCGCAGCCGGTCCTGCACTCGCTGCCGCACGACCGCGCGGCGCTCGAAGCGCGCGTGGCGCTCTCCGAGGATTCGTTTCGCGCGGACGTCGACTTCGCCGGCGAGGAGTTCTATCTGTTCGTGCTCGAGGATTCGTCGACGGGCAAGCTGCTCGGCACGGCGAGCATCGTGGCCGCGGCCGGCTACTCGGAACCGTTCTACGCGTTCCGCAACGACGCACTGATCCACGCGTCGCGCGAGCTGCACGTGAACCGCAAGATCCACGCGCTCACGATGTCGCACGAGCTGACCGGCAAGAGCCGGCTCGCGGGCTTTTACGTCGATCCGTCGCTGCGCGGCGACGCGGCCGCGCACCTGATCTCGCGCGCCCGGATGATGTACATCGCCGCGAACCGGCGCCGCTTCACGCCGGAAGTCTTCACGCTGCTGCTCGGCGTGAGCGACGGCACCGGCGCATCGCCGTTCTGGGAAGCGGTGGGCCGCAAGTTCTTCGGCCGCGACTTCACCGACGTCGACATCGCATCGGGCGGCCGCAGCCGCACGTTCATCGCGGAAGTGATGCCGGCCTATCCGCTCTATGTGCCGCTGCTGCCGGAAGCCGCGCAGCGCGTGCTCGGCGAGCCGAACGAAACGGCGTTGCTCGCGTACGACATCCATCTCGAGGAAGGTTTCGAGCCCGACCGCTTCGTCGACATCTTCGACGCCGGCCCGGTGTTGACCGCGCAGGTCGACCGCACCGCGTGCGTGAAGCATGGCTCGGAGCGCGTCGTGCGCGAGGCCGCGCATCAGCAGGGCGACGTCGCGTACATGGTGTCGACGGGCAGCGGCGAATCGTTCCGCTGCGTGCTGGCCGACCTGCCGGGCGACGCGCACGATGCGCCGCTGGCCGGCGACGTGCGCGCGGCGCTCGATGTGAAGGAAGGCGATGTGGTGCGCTGCGTGCCGCTGCATCGCCGCAGCGATGAAGATTTGACGGGAGACGCAGCATGATCGTCGTTCGGGTCGTACAAACGGGCGACGTCGACGCGCTCGTGTCGCTCGCGCAGGAAACCGGGCCGGGCCTGACCACGTTCAAGCCCGACCGCGACGCGCTCGCCGCGCGCATCGAGCGTTCGCGCCGCACGCTCGAAGGCCGGGCCGCACCGGGTGAGGCCGGCTACTTCTTCGTGATGGAAGACTCGAAGACGGGCGACATCGCGGGCGTGTGCGGAATCGAAACGCAGGTCGGCCTCGAGCAGCCGTTCTACAACTATCGCGTGAGCACGGTCGTGCACGCGAGCCAGGAGCTCGGCGTGTGGACGCGGATGTCCGCGCTGAACATCTCGCACGACCTGACGGGCTACGCGGAAGTGTGCTCGCTGTTCCTGAGCCCGCGCTATCGCACGGGCGGCGTCGGCGGCCTGCTGTCGCGTTCGCGCTTCATGTTCATCGCGCAATTCCGCGACCGCTTTCCGGAGCGCATCTGCGCGGAACTGCGCGGCCACTTCGACGAGGACGGCACGTCGCCGTTCTGGCGCGCGGTCGGTTCGCACTTCTACCAGATCGATTTCAACGCGGCCGATTACCTCAGCTCGCACGGCCGCAAGTCGTTCCTCGCGGAACTGATGCCGCGCTACCCGGTGTACGTCGACCTGCTGCCGCAGGACGCGCAGGACGCGGTCGGCCTCACGCATCGCGACACGCTGCCGGCGCGCAAGATGCTCGAAGCGGAAGGGCTGCGTTACCAGAATCACGTCGACATCTTCGATGCGGGCCCCGTGCTCGAATGCCACGTCAACGACCTGCGCACGGTGCGCGAGAGCGTCGTCGTACCGGTCGCGATCGGCGTGCCCGATGCACGTGACGACGCGCCGAAGTCGCTCGTGTCGAACACGTCGCTCAACGATTTCCGCGTCGGCGTCGCGCCGGGCGTGGTCGCGAACGGCTCGTTCGTGCTGTCGGCCGACGATGCCGTCGCGCTCGACGTGAAGGCTGGCGACCCGGTCCGCGTGCTGCCGCTCAAAGTCAAACAGGGATAAACGAATCATGACGGAACTCTTCATCGACGGCGCCTGGACCGCAGGCTCGGGCCCCGTCTTCGCTTCGCGCAACCCGGGTACCGACGCTGTCGCGTGGCAGGGCGAAAGTGCGTCGGCGGCGGACGTCGACCGTGCGGTCGCGAGCGCGCGCCGTGCGTTCGCCGGCTGGTCGGCGCTCGACTTCGAAGCGCGCTGCGAGATCGTCCAGCGCTTCGCCGCGTTGCTCACCGAACGCAAGGAAGCGCTCGCGACCGCGATCGGCCGCGAGACGGGCAAGCCGCTGTGGGAGGCGCGCACCGAAGTCGCGTCGATGGCGGCGAAGGTCGGCATCTCGATCCAGGCCTACCAGGAACGCACCGGCGAGAAGCGCCAGGACATGGCCGACGGCGTCGCGGTGCTGCGTCACCGGCCGCACGGCGTCGTCGCGGTGTTCGGCCCGTACAACTTCCCCGGCCACTTGCCGAACGGTCATATCGTGCCGGCGCTGATCGCCGGCAACACGGTCGTGTTCAAGCCGTCCGAACTCGCACCAGGCGTTGCGCGCGCAACGGTCGAGGTATGGAAGGAAGCCGGGCTGCCGGCCGGCGTGCTGAACCTCGTGCAGGGCGAGAAGGATACCGGCATCGCGCTCGCGAACCATCGGCAGATCGACGGGCTGTTCTTCACCGGCAGCTCGGATACCGGCACGCTGCTGCACAAGCAGTTCGGCGGCCGTCCGGAAATCGTGCTCGCGCTCGAGATGGGCGGCAACAACCCGCTCGTGATCGGCGAAGTCGAGGACATCGACGCGGCCGTGCACCATACGATCCAGTCGGCGTTCCTGTCGGCCGGCCAGCGCTGCACGTGCGCGCGCCGCATCTTCGTGCCGCAGGACGCGTTCGGCGATCGCTTCCTCGCGCGCTTCGCCGACGTCACGTCGAAGATCACCGCCGACGTGTTCGACGCCGATCCGCAGCCGTTCATGGGCGCGGTGATCTCGGCACGCGCGGCCGCGAAGCTGGTCGACGCGCAGGCGCGCCTGGTCGAGCAGGGCGCGAAGCCGATCGTCGCGATGACGCAGCGCGATCCGCGCCTCGGCTTCGTGAACGCCGCGATCGTCGACGTAACGGGCGTCGCGAACCTGCCCGACGAAGAACATTTCGGCCCGCTCGCGCAGATCGTCCGCTATGCGACGTTCGACGACGCGATCGAGCGCGCGAACGACACGGCGTTCGGCCTGTCCGCGGGCCTGCTGGCCGACGACGCGAAGGTGTGGGAGCACTTCCGCCGCACGATCCGCGCCGGGATCGTCAACTGGAACCGGCCGACCAACGGCGCGTCGTCCGCCGCGCCGTTCGGCGGCACGGGCCGCTCGGGCAACCATCGCCCGAGCGCGTACTACGCGGCCGATTACTGCGCGTATCCGATGGCGTCGGTGGAAAGCACGCAACTGACTTTGCCCGCGAGCCTGTCGCCGGGCCTGCATTTCTGATCGAGGGAACGACGATGAACGCACAAGAAGCCAATTTCGACGGGCTCGTCGGCCCGACCCACAACTATGCCGGGCTGTCGTTCGGCAACGTGGCGTCGCTGAACAACGAGAAGTCGGCCGCGAACCCGAAGGCCGCCGCGAAGCAAGGGCTGCGCAAGATGAAGCAGCTCGCGGATCTCGGCTTCGCGCAAGGCGTGCTGCCGCCGCAGGAGCGGCCGTCGCTGCGCCTGCTGCGCGAGCTCGGCTTCTCGGGCAAGGACGCCGACGTGATCGCGAAGGCCGCGAAACAGGCGCCCGAGCTGCTCGCCGCGGCGAGCTCGGCGTCGGCGATGTGGACCGCGAACGCGGCCACCGTCAGCCCGTCGGCGGATACGAGCGACGGCCGCGTGCACTTCACGCCGGCGAACCTGTGCAGCAAGCTGCATCGAGCGATCGAACACGAAGCGACGCGCCGCACGCTGTCGACGCTGTTCGCGGACCCCGCGCACTTCGCGGTGCATGAAGCGCTGACGGGCACGCCGGCGCTCGGCGACGAAGGCGCGGCGAACCACACGCGCTTTTGCGCCGAATACGGCAAGCCCGGCATCGAGTTCTTCGTGTACGGCCGCGCCGAATACCGCCGCGGCCCGGAGCCGAAGCGCTTCCCGGCACGCCAGACCTTCGAGGCGAGCCGCGCGGTCGCGCATCGTCACGGGCTCGCCGAGGAAGCGACGGTCTACGCGCAGCAGGATCCGGACGTGATCGATGCGGGCGTGTTCCACAACGACGTGATCTCGGTCGGCAACCGCGATACGCTGTTCACGCACGAGCGCGCGTTCGTCAACAAGCAGGCGATCTACGACACGTTGACCGCCGCGCTCGACGCGCGCGGTGCGCGCCTGAACGTGATCGAGGTGCCGGACGCGGCCGTGAGCGTGAACGACGCGGTGACGTCGTACCTGTTCAACAGCCAGCTGCTGTCGCGCGCGGATGGGTCGCAGGTACTCGTCGTGCCGCAGGAATGCCGCGAGAACGCGAGGGTCGCCGCCTATCTCGACCAGCTCGCGGCCGGCAACGGCCCGATTCGCGACGTGCTCGTGTTCGACCTGCGCGAAAGCATGAAGAACGGCGGCGGCCCCGCGTGCCTGCGCCTGCGCGTCGTGCTGACCGAAGCGGAGCGCGCGGCCGTCACGTCGAACGTGTGGATCAACGATACGCTGTTCGCGTCGCTCGACGCGTGGATCGACAAGCACTATCGCGATCGCCTCGCACCGGAAGACCTCGCGGATCCGGCGCTGCTCGCCGAGTCGCGTACGGCGCTCGACGAGCTCACGCAGATCCTGCGCGTCGGGTCGCTGTATGACTTCCAGCGCTGAGGCACGGATGCCGGCCGTCGCGCTGCTCGACGATTTTCTCGCGTTCACGCTGGCCGGCGAGGCGCCGGCCGACCAGGGCGGCGTCTGCGCGGGCGGCGCGGTGCGCTGGCAATGGCTCGGCGACGGGCTGCTCGCGTTCGAACCGGCCGCGGCCGGCGCCGCGGCGCGCGCGAGCGTGCTCGTGTCGGCCGGCGTGCACGGCGACGAGACCGCGCCGATCGAGCTGCTGTCGCTGCTGGTGCGCGATCTGGCGTCGGGCGCGCTGCCGCTCGCGTGCCGGCTGCTCGTCGTGCTCGGCAACGTGCCGGCGATGCGCGCGGGCCAACGCTATTTCGACGACGACCTGAACCGGCTGTTCGGCGGTCGTCACGCGCAGGCGCCCGCGAGCCGCGAAGCGCCGCGCGCCGCGCAACTCGAAGCGGCGGCTTCCGCATTCTTCGCGGCGGCGCCGGCGGCCGGCGCACGCTGGCACATCGACATGCACACGGCGATTCGCGCATCGGTGTTCGAGCAATTCGCGCTGCTGCCGTACACGGGCACGCCGCCCACGCGCGCGATGGTCGAATGGCTCGGCGACGCCCGCATCGCGGCCGTGCTGCTGCATACGGCGAAAGGCAACACGTATTCGCATTTCACGGCCGAGCATTGCGGCGCGCTCGCGTGCACGCTGGAACTCGGCAAGGTGCGGCCGTTCGGCCAGAACGACCTGACGCGCTTCGCGCCGGCCGACCGCGCGGTGCGCAAGCTCGTGTCGGCGGGGGCGACGGACGTCGATGCCGCGGGCGGCCATCCGTCGCTGCCGCGCGTCTTCACGGTGATCGATCAGATCACGAAGCAGAGCGACGCGCTCGAGCTGTTCGTCGCGGCCGACGTCGCGAACTTCACCGCGTTCCCGCGCGGCACCGTGCTCGCGCAGGACGGCGACTATCGCTACACGGTGCAGCACGACGAGGAGCGCATCGTGTTCCCGAACCCGACCGTGAAGCCGGGGTTGCGCGCGGGCCTGCTGGTCGTCGATACGACGCGCGATACGCTGGCCGCACTCGTCTGATCGATGCGCGATCGGGCGGGCTGCTGCGCCTCGCGGCCCGCGCATGGTTCGCGATCCATTCATTTTTGCGATGACGCCCGCACGTCGTGCCCACGGCGTGGGCGCCGCGCTTGCGTATTTGCGACACCGTCTTGCAAGTTCGACAGGTCGCGTGGCGGCCGCCGGGCACGCAGCGCAGCATCGCGTATCGGCGGCCGCTTTGTCATATCGGGCCGCACGGATTGGTACAATCGCGGCCTTGCGACTGTTGCGTCGCATCACGGCGCGGCGTCGGCATTGCCGGGGTCATCCGACCCTGCGATGATGCATGCGCCCGTCGTTCCGGAACATTCGAGTATCGAGGAGAACACCTGATGAAGTTGGATTGGCGTAAAGTGGCCGCGCATGCGGTGGTGGCGGCATCGGCCGTGGCGGCAGGCAGCGCGTTTGCCGCGGATCTGAAGGAGATCCGGTTCGGCGTCGAGGCCTCGTACGCACCGTTCGAATACAAGACGCCCGACGGCAAGCTGACCGGCTTCGACATCGATATCGGCAACGCGGTGTGCGCGAAGCTGAAGACGAAGTGCGTGTGGGTCGAGAACGACTTCGACGGCCTGATCCCGGCGCTGCAGGCGCGCAAGTTCGACGCGATCAACTCGGACATGACGATCACCGACCAGCGCAAGCACGCGATCGCGTTCACCGACCCGATCTACACGATTCCGAACCAGCTGATCGCGAAGCAGGGCAGCGGCCTGCTGCCGACCCCGCAATCGCTGAAGGGCAAGCGCGTCGGCGTGCTGCAGGGCACGATCCAGGAAGCGTACGCGAAGAAGAAGTGGGCGCCGGCCGGCGTCGAAGTCGTGCCGTACCAGACGCAGGATCTGGCGTACGCCGATCTGAAGTCGGGCCGTCTCGACGCGACCTTCCAGGATTCGGAAGCCGGCTCGAAGGGCTTCCTGACGAAGCCGCAAGGCCAGGGCTTCGCGTTCGCGGGCGGCACGGTCAGCGACACCGAAATCCTCGGCTCGGGCGTCGGCTTCGGCCTGCGCAAGAACGACGCGGCGCTGAAGACCGCGCTCGATCAGGCGCTGAAGGAACTGAAGGCCGACGGCACGATCGACAACCTCGCGAAGAAGTACTTCAGCGTGCCCGTCACGCTCAAGTAAGCGTTTCGTTCGATCGCACGATGGTAAAAAACCGGCCGCCGATGCGGCCGGTTTGCTTTGGTGGAGCGCAAACGGCGGTGGGGCGGAGCGTCAGCCGGGCGGCGCGGGAAAGAACCGCCCGAGCTCGCGCGCGAGTTCGTTGAGCACGGCCATCTCCTGCTGCGAGATCTTGCGCGCGGGCTGCACGCCGGCCCAGTCGCCGTACAGCAGCGCGACGCTCGTGGCGCCGACGCGCACGGGCAGCAGCACGAACGCGCGCGTGTCGTCGAACGCGTCGAGATACCACGCGGGCAGGCGCTTCATCATCTTCGGCTCCTGCGCCTGCTCGATGAAGATCCCGACCGAGTTCGAGATCGCGAGATGAAACACGTCCGGCTCGAAGCGCTCGTCGAAGCGCAGCCGGTCGAGCGCCGTATCGACGCCGGGGCCGAAACCCAGACGCGCGGCGAACGTGCCGTCGTCGTGACGCACGAACATCACGGTGCGCGTGAAGGCGAGGCCGGCCAGCAGGCTTTCCGACGCGAGCGCGAGCACCGGCGTCAGCACGTGCTCGGACGGCAGCGCGCGCAGGTCCGCGAGGCCGGCTTCGAGGCATGCCTCGGGCTCGGCCTGCGCGCGCGCGATCGCATCGGCGTTCGCGCGCAGCTCGACGATCTCGCGCATCACGGTGTCGCTCGCTTCCTCGCGCGCGAGGCGCTCGGCGATCTCGACGAGCGCCGCGGGTTCCATGCCGAGTGTCGGGCTGCAGTGCAGCGCGAGCGCCGCGACGCGCGCGTCGCGCTGCGGGCCGGCCGGCAGCGCGAGCGCACCGGCGACGTCGGTCGAGCAGCGGCTCACCGCGCGCAGCCAGCGGATGCGATCGGCCGGGCCGCGATCGGCCGGGCCGTCGTCGGCGGCGACCGCCGGGCAGCAGCCGACGCCGTCATCGTCGAACGCGTCGGCACAGGTCGCGTGGCCGTCGTCGTTGGCCATCCCCGCGCGGATCACGTCGGGCAATCGCCAGCGCGCGGCCGCCTCGAGGCCGATCTCGTCGAAGCCGACGCCGAGCACCTCGGCGCAGGCGGCCGATTCGTCGCCGTTCAGCTCGGACGCGCGGCGGCGGATACGGTCCCATTCGCTGTCGAGATAGCAGACCACCAGCAGCTTGCCGACCTGGCGCATCAGCGTGCAGACGACGGCCTCCTCGCCCGCGCGCAGTTCGACGCGTTCGGTGAGCTTGCGCGCGACGCAGCCGGACAGCAGCGCGCGGTTCAGCTCCAGCTTCGCGTCGATGCGACGCGGCGTGCTCTGATGGAAATGGTCGACGAGCTTGAGTCCGACGACGAGATGGCCGACGGCGTCCATGCCGAGCACCATCAGCGCGCGAGTCACGGTGGTGATGTTGCCGCCGAACGCCATGTACATCGCGGAGTTCGCGAGGCGCAGCACTTTCTGCGTGAGCGCGAAGTCCGACAGCACGACGCGCACGAGCGCGGTGAAGTCGAGGTCGTCGTTCTTCATCGCGGCCATCGTCGCGCGCAGCGATTCCGACAGCAGCGGGAAATCGCCCCGTTCGTTCATCCGGGCCCACAGCTTGTCGAGCAGCGCGGTGCGGGGCAGGTGTTCGGTGATTGACATACGGATCTGTTCGGTTCGCCGCGCGCGTCAGGCGGCGGCGTGCAGGTGCAGCTGCTGCGCCTCGAAGCGCCGTGCGAGCTCCTCGGACGGCAGCGCCTGGCAGACGAGCCAGCCCTGGATGTGATTGCAGCCCATCTCCGTCAGCAGCTCGCGCTGCGCCTCGGTCTCGACGCCTTCGGCGACGAGCTCGAGATCCAGTGTTTGCGCGAGGCCGACCACCGCCGACACGATCGCGCGGTCGTTGCGCGACGTCAGCAGGTTCTCGACGAAACTGCGGTCGATCTTCAGCTTCGCGAGCGGGAAGCGCTGCAGATAGGCGAGGCTCGAATAGCCGGTGCCGAAATCGTCGATCGCGAAGCGGATGCCGAGGCCGGTCAGCTCCTCGAGCAGCATTTTCGCGTGCGCGGGATCGTGCATCAGCAGGCTTTCGGTGATTTCGAGCACGATACGGCGCGGGTCGATGCCGGTCAGCGCGATCGCCTCGCGCACGCTCTGCGTGAAGCGCGGGTCGCGGAACTGCTGCGGCGACACGTTGACCGCCACGTATTGCAGCGCGAGCCCCTGGCCGTCCCACGCGACGAGCTGCATGCACGCGGCCTTGAGCACCCAGTTGCCGAGGTAGTTGATCAGCCCGATCGATTCGGCGAGCGGGATGAAGGTGGCTGGCGGCACGAGGCCGTGCACCGGATGGCGCCAGCGGATCAGCGCCTCGACGCCGACCACCGCGCCCGACTGGCTGCGCGTGATCGGCTGGAAATGCAGCGAAAACTCGCCGTTGCGCACGCCGTCGTACAGGTCGGCCTCGAGCTTGAGCCGTTCGGCGTCGGCCGGATCGTCGACGGGTGCATGGAACGCGAGCGCGTTGCCGCCCGATGCCTTCGCCTGCGCGAGCGCGTGGTCGGCGCGGCGCAGCAGCGGGCTGTGGTGCTGGGCCCGATGCGGCGCGGCACGTTCGTCGGGGTAGAGCGCGATGCCGATGCTCGCGGACAGGTGCACGGTTTGCCCCTGATACACGTAGGGCTCGCGCACCGCGGCCTGCAGCCGGCGCGCGAGCGCATCGGCGGTCTGGCTCGCCTGCGTGCGGTCCGGTGCGCCCAGCACGACCGCGAACTTGTCGCTCGCGACGCGCGCGAGCCGCTCGTTCGGCGTGACGAGCGCCTTCAGCCGCTGCGCGGTCTCGCGCAGCAGCATGTCGCCCGCGTCGTAGCCGAGCGCGCGGTTGATCCGCTGGTAGTCGTCGAGGTCGAGCAGCAGCAGCGCCGCGCAGGTGCCGTCCTCGTCGGCGGTCTGCTGCGCGCGCATCAGCGCCGGCACGAGCGCGGACAGGTTGTCGAGCCCCGTCATCGGGTCGTGGTGCATTTCGTACGTGAGGCGTGCCTCGAGCGCGCGCCACGACGACACGTCGAAGGCCGCGATCGCGAAGCCATCGACGCCGTGGTGGCGGCTCTTGAACGCGCGGACCTCGACGTCCAGCGGGTAGGTGAGCGACTTGACGATGCACATCGTCGCCTTCTCGACCTGGCCGGAACGTGCGGCACGGGCGAGCAGGCCTTCGAGCGCGGGGGTATCCTGTTCGGCGATCAGGTCGCGCAGCGTCAGCGTATGCAGGTAGTCGCGGTGGTAGCCGATGAAGCGCAGGCTGGCGTCGGACACATACAGAAAGCGCAATTCGCGGTCCACATGGGCGAGGAAATCCACCGTGCCGACCGTCTGTTCCAGCCAGTTGCGCACGGAATCGTCGCGGCGCGGCGCGACGGCGCGCGCGGGCATCAGCGCGCCGCCCGACCGGGCGAAGCGGCGCAGCGTATGCAAGGCGCTGCGCCAGGAGCCCTTGCGTGACGTCTGTTTCCTGTTGGCTTCCATGTTTCTCGCTGACGTGAAGGGCTGGAACCGGTTGTCCGGAAGGAATAACGGCAGACTGTGCGGAATCTTTAACGAGCCGGCCGCGGGCGGCGCTGCCGCGGATCCGGATCATCGACACGGGTGTTCGGCAGGCGAACGCTCTCGTGGCCTACATCGGGCTGACTTTATAAGAAATGAGGACGCAGATGAAGCGAAAACTGTTGCTGGGCGCCATGGCGGCGCTGGTGGCCGGCCATGCACTGCTGGCGCAGGCGGAACTGAAGCCGGGCGCCGCGGCGCCCGATTTCACGACGCAGGCGTCGCTGGGCGGCAAGACTTACACGTACTCGCTCGCGGACGCCCTGAAGCAGGGGCCGGTCGTGCTGTATTTCTATCCGGCGGCGTTCACGAAGGGCTGCACGATCGAGGCGCATGCGTTCGCCGACGCGGTCGACCGTTACAAGGCTTACGGCGCGACGGTGATCGGCGTGTCGGCCGACAACATCGACACGCTGACGAAGTTCTCGGTGAGCGAGTGCCGGAGCAAGTTCCCGGTGGCGGCCGACCCCGATGCGAAGATCATCCGCGAATACGACGCGAAGCTGCCGGCGCTCGACCGCGCGAACCGCGTGTCCTACGTGATTTCGCCGGAAGGGAAGATTCTCTACGAATACACGAGCCTGTCGCCCGACAAGCACGTCGAGAACACGCTCGCCGCGGTGAAGGCGTGGGCCGACGCGCATCCGAAGCAGTAAGCGGCTGCCCCGCGCGTGAAAACGGCCCGTCGTGCGGGCCGCGGGCACGGGCATGCGCCGCCTGCCGGCGGCGCGCAACGGGCCGTTACGCGCGCAACGCCTGTTCGATCGGCACGCTGCCGCCGACGAAGCCGACGACCTTGCGCGAGATGCCGAGCTTGATCGCCTCGATCGCGGCCCATGCCACGTCCTGGCGCGAGACGGGCGGCGCGGGCTCGAGCCACGTGTCGGTCAGCGCGATCTTGCCGACGCCCGGGTCGTCCGTAAGCGGGCCCGGGCGCAGGATCACGTAGTCGACGCCCGACGCGATCACGCGATCGTCGCCTTCGCGCTTCATCTGCGAATAGTGGTGCAGCGCGTCCGGCCCCTGCTCGGGCCGGTATGCGGACAGCGAGCTGACCACCACGAGCTTCTGCGCGTTGTAGGCGAGCGCGTACTCGGCCGCGCGGGCGACCGCGTCGCGGTCGACCTGTTCCTCTTCGGTCGCGCCTTCCGATTCGGCCGACCCTGCCGCGTAGATCACGTGCGTGATGCCCTGGAACGCGTGCGAGAAATCGTTCGTCAGATCGGCCTCGACGACCCGCGCGCCGGGCAGCGCATAGCCGTGCCGGCGCACGAGCGCCGTGAGCTCGAACTCCGGCTGCTCGAGCAGCAGATCCGCGCAGGCCCGGCCCGTCCGTCCGGTCGCGCCAATCAGCAGTACCTTCGTCGTCATGAAACCGCTCCTTGCTCGATGCGTCATCCTCCCAGATAGGGACGGACGACCGATAACTCAAGTGTAATGTCGAATCGGCCCGGCGGCGGGCGCGTAATAAGGGGCATACCGGCGCGGGCGTACCGGCCCGGGTGGCGGCGTTCATTCGTTCACACGGATGCGGGAATGACGCGCCGACCGGCTATCATGTGCGCGATGCATTTTTCGCCGCTACGTGTGAACAACGCGTCGGCCCACCGGTTGGAGTACACATGGCATTACCCCTGGACAACGTGAGCATGGCCGTATTCTGCGACTTCGAGAACGTCGCGCTCGGCGTGCGCGACGCGAAGTACGAGAAATTCGACATCAAGCCCGTGCTGGAGCGGCTGCTGCTGAAAGGCAGCATCGTCGTGAAGAAGGCCTATTGCGACTGGGATCGCTACAAGGGCTTCAAGGCGTCGATGCACGAAGCCAGCTTCGAGCTGATCGAGATTCCGCACGTGCGCCAGTCGGGCAAGAATTCGGCCGACATCCGGCTCGTCGTGGACGCGCTCGATCTCTGCTACACGAAGTCGCACGTCGATACGTTCGTGATCATCAGCGGCGATTCGGATTTTTCGCCGCTCGTGTCGAAGCTGCGCGAGAACGCGAAGAAGGTGATCGGCGTCGGCGTGAAGAAATCGACGTCGGATCTGCTGGTCGCGAACTGCGACGAATTCATCTTCTACGACGATCTGGTGCGCGAGCAGCAGCGTGCGCTTGCGAAGCGCGAACAGCAGCAGCGCGCGGGCAACGGCGGCGCGAAGCGGCCGGACGAGCCGTCGCGCAAGCACGACATGGACGCGCGCAAGGCCGAGGCGATCGCACTGGCGGTCGAGACGTTCGATGCGCTCGCGTCGGAGCGCGACGACGTCGGCAAGATCTGGGCGTCGGTGCTCAAGAGCGCGATCAAGCGCCGCAAGCCTGATTTCAACGAGTCGTACTACGGATTCCGTGCGTTCGGCAACCTGCTCGACGAGGCGCAGGCGCGCGGCCTGCTCGAAGTGGGGCGCGACGACAAATCGGGGGCGTTCGTGTCGCGGGCTCGCCAGTCGGTTGCAGCCGAGCCGGTCGCGGCAGGCGGTGAGGGCGGCGCGGCGTACCACGGCGCCCAGCGCGGCACGCGCGCGGCGGAGCCGGCGCCGACCGACCGTGGGGCGCGCCGGCGCGGGGAGCGGGCGGAAGCGGTCGTTCACGAAAGCGTGCAGGTCGACGCGGAAGACGCGGCGCTTGCCGAGGTCGCCGACGTGGCGCCGGCCGAAACGCGCGACACGTCCGACGTGGCCGAGGTGGCCGACGCGCAGGGTGACGCGAAGGATGGCCGCAAGCGGGCGCGCAAGAGCGCGGCAAAGAAGACCGGCACGAAGAAGGGCGCGGCCGCGAAGGGCGCCGGTCGCCACGCGGCCGGCAAGCCGGACGCCGCCGCGCACGGCGACGCGAAGCAGAGTGGCGATGCGCAGGCGCACGGCCAGCATGCGGACGAACCGAATCGCGACGCGGCACATGACGAGCGGCACGCGGCGGCGGCGCCCGCCGAGCCGGCGTCTCACGCTTCCGGCGCCCGGAGCGAAGCCGTGCAGCCGTCGCACGACGTGGCGCCGGTCGAAGCGGCGGCCGACGAGGCTGCCGAAGCACCGGCCGCCGCCAAGCCGAAGAAGCCGGCCCGGAAGGCGGCGCCGCGTGCGCGTCGTCCGCGCAAGACGACGGTTGCCGCCGAGTAACGAGTAACGCGAGTAACGGCGGCCGGCGGCGGTCGCGCGCTCGGCCGGTTCTCGTCCGCAACCGGCCGACACAACCGGCCGACACCCGCGCCGCGCCATCCGGGCCGGTGCAATGCCGGCGCTGTCGCGCTAACCGTTCAGCACGTACGGCCGCGTCATCACCTCGAGGAAGTGACCGTCCGGATCGTCGAAGTACACACCGCGTCCGCCGTTGTGGCGGTAGATATCGTCGGCTTGCCGTTTCGCGGGATCGGCCCAGTGCGGCAGCCCGCGTTCGCGAATGCACGCGAGCACGCGATCGAAGCCGGCTTCGTCGATCAGGAACGCGTAATGCTGCGACCGGATCTCCCCCGCCTGTTCGTAAAAATCGAGCGACACGCCGTTGTCGAGCGCGACGACCAGCATCGCGCCGAACGGCGTCGGCGGCGGCAATTCCAGCAGTTCGGTGAGGAAGCGGCTCGACGCATGCTTGTCGCGGCACCAGACGATCGTGTGGTTGAGCTGGACGTTCATGGCAGGTTCCCGGGAAGGGCGCGGCGGTGGGCATGCACACACGATAGTCGATCGCGGCCGGTGTTCAAGCGCGGACAGCGCCCGCCTGGCCGGCGGCCGCTTTCCGTCACTCGCCGGCGACCGCCGGCCCGCCGGTATTGCCGCGGCGGTTGCGGCGCTTCTCGGCCCACACGCGCAGCCGGTCCATGTACAGGTAGACGACCGGCGTCGTATAGAGCGTCAGCACCTGCGACACGATCAGGCCGCCGGCGATCGCGATCCCGAGCGGCGCGCGCAGCTCGGCGCCGTCGCCGCTGCCGAACGCGAGCGGCAGCGCGCCGAGCAGCGCCGCCATCGTCGTCATCATGATCGGCCGGAAGCGCAGCAGGCACGCCTCGTGGATCGCATCGAACGACGACTTCCGGTTGTTGCGCGTCTGGTCGATCGCGAAGTCGACCATCATGATCGCGTTCTTCTTCACGATGCCGATCAGCAGGATCACGCCGATCAGCGCGATGATGCTGAACTCGGTCTTGAACAGCAGCAGCGCGAGCAGCGCGCCGACGCCGGCCGACGGCAGCGTCGACAGGATCGTGATCGGGTGGATGTAGCTCTCGTACAGGATCCCGAGCACGATGTAGACGGCCAGCAGCGCCGCGAGGATCAGGATCGGCTGATCGTTCATCGACTGCTGAAACGCCTGCGCGGTGCCCTGGAAGCTGCCGACGATCGTCGGTGGCACGCCGATCTGCGCCATCGTCTGGTAGATCACCTGGGTCGCCTGCGACAGCGACACGCCCGGCGGCAGGTTGAACGAGATCGTGGTCGCGACGAACAGCCCCTGGTGGTTGACCGACAGCGGCGTCGTGCTCGGCCCGAACGTCGCGATCGCCGACAGCGGGATCATCGTCGACTTCGACGTCGACACCGACGCGCCCGACGACGCGCTCGACTTGCCGCTCGCCGCGATCGCGTTGAGCGCCTGGTTGCGCGCGGAATCGGATGCGATCGCCGCGGCGCTCTGCGCGGCCGTGCCCGCGCTCGACGTGCCGGCCGCGGTCGCGACGAAGGTGCCGGCGGCCGCGTTGGTGGTCTGCGAACCGTTCGCGCTGCCGCCCGACGTGCTGATCCACACCTGGTTCAGCATCTCCGGGCTCTGCCAGTACTTCGGCGCGACTTCCATCACGACGTGGTACTGGTTCAGCGGGTTGTAGATCGTCGACACCTGGCGCTGGCCGAACGCGTCGTACAGCGTGTTGTCGATCTGCGCGGGCTTGATGCCGAAGCGCGCAGCCGTCGCGCGATCGATCGTCACCATGGCCTCCATGCCGCCTTGCTGCTGGTCGGAGTTCACGTCGGTCAGCTCGGGGCGCTTCTGCAGCGCCTCGGTCAGGATCGGCCCCCACTTGTACAGGTCGGCGCTCGAATCGCCGAGCAGCGTGAACTGGTACTGCGCGTTGCTCTGCCGGCCACCCACGCGAATGTCCTGCGCGGCCTGCAGGAACGTGCTCGCGCCTGCCACGTCCGCCAGCCGCGGGCGCAGTTGCTGGATCACCTGGTCGGCCGACAGCTTGCGCTCGGTGCGGTCCTTCAGCGTGACGAACATGAAGCCGGAGTTGGTCTGCGTGCCGCCGGTGAAGCCCGCGACGCTCTTCACGTTCGGATTGGCCTGCACGATCCGCATCATCTCGGAGAACTTCAGCTTCATCGCCTGGAACGACGTCGCCTGGTCGGCCCGAATGCCGCCGATCATCAGCCCGGTGTCCTGCTGCGGGAAGAAGCCCTTCGGCACGACGACGTACAGGTAGACGTTCAGCCCGATCGTCGCGAACAGCGTCAGCAGGATCAGCAGCGGCCGGCGCAGCGCCCACGACAGCGAGCGCTCGTAGCCGCGCTGCATGCGCGCGAAGCCGCGTTCGAGGAAGCGCCCGAAGCGACTTTCGTCGCGCGGGTCGTGCTTGTCGGGCAGCAGGCGCGCGCACATCATCGGCGTGACCGTGAGCGACACCGCGAGCGACACGGCGATCGCGAGCGACAGCGTCAGCGCGAACTCGCGGAACAGGCGCCCGACGATCCCGCCCATCAGCAGGATCGGCAGGAATACCGCGACGAGCGAGATGCTCATCGACAGCACCGTGAAGCCGACTTCGCGCGCGCCGTCGAGCGCCGCCTGCATCCGCGACTTGCCGTTCTCGATGTGCCGCGCGATGTTCTCGAGCACGACGATCGCGTCGTCGACGACGAAGCCGGTCGCGACGATCAGCGCCATCAGCGACAGGTTGTCGATCGAGAAGCCGAGCAGGTACATCGCGCCGAACGTGCCGACGATCGAGATCGGCACCGCGACGCTCGGGATCAGCGTCGCGCGCCAGTTGCGCAGGAACAGGAACACGACCATCACGACGAGGCTGATCGCGATCAGCAGCGTGTGTTCGGTGTCCTTCAGCGACGCGCGGATGGTGGTCGAGCGGTCGAGCACCGGCGTGACCGTGATGTCGGCCGGCAGCGACGCGGTGAGCTGCGGCAGCGCCGCGCGCACGCGATCGAGCGTCTCGATGATGTTCGCGCCGGGCGAGCGGTAGAGGATCACGAGCACCGCGCGCTTGCCGTTCGACAGGCCGAGGTTGCGCAGGTCCTCGACCGAATCGACGACGTCGGACAGATCGGACAGCCGCACGGCCGAGCCGTTGCGGTAGGCGACGACGAGGTCGCGGTATTGCGACGCTTCGGACGCCTGGTCGTTCGTATAGAGCTGGAAGCGCTGCGGACCGAACTCGATCGCGCCCTTGGGCGCGTTGGCGTTCGCGGAAGCCAGCGCCGCGCGCACGTCCTCGAGGCCGATCCCGTAGTGGAACAGCGACTGCGGTTCGAGCTCGACGCGCACGGCCGGGTTCGCGGAGCCGCTCACGGTGACCTGGCCGATCCCGTCGATCTGCGACAGCGACTGCTGCAGCACCGTCGACGCGGCGTCGTATACCTTCGCCGGCGATGCCGTCTCCGACGTCAGCGACACGACCATGATCGGCGAATCGGCCGGGTTGACCTTGCGGTAGGTCGGATTGCTCTTCAGCGCGGCGGGCAGGTCGGCGCGCGCCGCGTTGATCGCGGCCTGCACGTCGCGCGCGGCGCCGTCGATGTCGCGGTTCAGGCCGAACTGCAGGATGATCCGTGCGTTGCCGACCGTGCTCGTCGACGTCATTTCGGAGACGTCCGCGATTGACCCGAGATGCCGTTCGAGCGGGCTCGTCACGCTGGTCGCGACCGTTTCCGGGCTCGCGCCCGGCAGCGACGCCTGCACGGAAATCGTCGGGAAGTCGACCTGCGGCAGCGGCGACACCGGCAGCTTGATGAACGCGAACAGGCCCGCGAGCGCGACGCCGAGCGCGAGCAGCGTCGTCGCGACGGGGCGGTTGATGAAGGGGCGCGACAGGTTCATGTCGGCACCCGCTGGGCCGCCGCGTGTTCCGACGGATGCGTTTTCGGGAGATGGGGGGGCTGTGCCCCCCCACGCGAACGAAGTGAGCGTGGGGGTTGTTTCATGTCGGCACTCGCTGGGCCGCCCCAAGGGTGCCGACCGCCCCCTTGGGGGGCAGCGAACGAAGTGAGCGTGGGGGTTGTTTCATTTATGCACCCGTGTGCTTGCCTGCATCGGTGCCCGGCCCGTGGCGTTCGAACCAGCCGCGCATGCGGCGCGCGAGCGAGTCGAAGCCGAGGTAGATCACGGGCGTCGTGAACAGCGTCAGCACCTGCGACACGATCAGGCCGCCGGCGATCGCGATCCCGAGCGGCTGGCGCAGCTCGGAGCCCGCGCCCGAGCCGACGATCAGCGGCACCGCGCCGAGCAGCGCGGCGAGCGTCGTCATCAGGATCGGCCGGAAGCGCAGCAGGCACGCCTGGTAGATCGCCTCGCGCGGCGGCTTGCCTTCGACGCGTTCGGCCTCGAGCGCGAAGTCGATCATCATGATCGCGTTCTTCTTCACGATGCCGATCAGCAGCACGATGCCGATGATCCCGATGATGTCGAGATCGTGCCCGGTGATCATCAGCGCGAGCAACGCGCCGACACCGGCCGACGGCAGCGTCGACAGGATCGTGATCGGGTGGATGTAGCTCTCGTACAGCACGCCGAGCACGATGTACATCGTGACGACCGCCGCGAGGATCAGGAACAGCTGGTTCGACAGCGACGCCTGGAACGCGAGCGCCGCGCCCTGGAAGCGCGTCTGGAACGAGCCGGGCAGGCCGATGTCCTTCTCGGCGGCCTCGATCGCCTTGACCGCTTCGCCGAGCGACGCGCCCGGCGCGAGGTTGAACGAGATCGTCGTCGACGGGAACTGCGACAGGTGCGCGACCAGCAGCGGCGACGGCCGCTCGTGGAACGACGCGATCGACGACAGCGGCACCTGGCCGCCGCCGGCCGACGGCAGGTAGATGTCGTTCAGCGACTGCGCGTAGTGCTGCTCCTTCGGCTCCGACTCGAGAATCACGCGGTACTGGTTCGACTGCGTGAAGATCGTCGACACGATGCGCTGGCCGAACGCGTCGTACAGCGCGTTGTCGACGGTCGCCGGCGTGATGCCGAAGCGCGCGGCGCTCGCGCGGTCGATCTCGATGTACACCGATTGCCCGCTGCTCTGCAGGTCGGTCGCGACGTCGGCGAGCGACGGCTCCTGCTGCAGCCGCGCGACGAGTTTCGGCACCCAGGTCGCGAATTCGCCGGCGTTCGGGCTCGTCAGCATGAACTGGTACTGCGTGGGGCTGACCGTCGAGTCGATCGTCAGATCCTGCACCGGCTGCATGAACAGCGAAATGCCGGTGATGTTCGACACGCGCTGCTGGAGGTCGCGGATGATCTGCGCGGCGGTTTCGGAGCGCTCGTCGCGCGCCTTCAGGTTGATCAGCATCCGGCCGCTGTTCAGCGTGATGTTGCTGCCGTCGACGCCGATGAACGACGTGAGGCTGTCGACGTTCGGATCCTTCAGGATTTCGGCCGCGAGCGCCTGCTGGCGTTCGGCCATCGCGCCGTACGAGATCGACTGCGGCGCCTGCGTGATCGCCTGGATCACGCCGGTGTCCTGCGCGGGGAAGAAGCCCTTCGGCACGTAGACATAGAGCAGGGCGGTCAACCCGAGCGTCAGCAGCGCGACGACGAGCGTCGAGCGCTGGCGGTTCAGCACCCATTCGAGCGCGACCGCGTAGCGCGCGATCACCCAGTCGATCGCCCGGTGCACGCGCGCCTCGAAGCGATGGCTCTCCGGCGGCGGCGAATGGCGCAGCAGCTTCGCGCACATCATCGGCACGAGCGTGAGCGACACGATCGCCGAGATCACGATCGTCACCGCGAGCGTGATCGCGAATTCGTGGAAGAGGCGCCCGACCACGTCTCCCATGAACAGCAGCGGGATCAGCACCGCGATCAGCGAGACCGTCAGCGAGATGATCGTGAAGCCGATCTGCCGTGAGCCCTTGAGCGCGGCCTCGAGCCCCGATTCGCCTTCCTCGACGTAGCGCGCGATGTTCTCGATCATCACGATCGCATCGTCGACGACGAAGCCGGTCGCGATGGTGAGCGCCATCAGCGACAGGTTGTTCAGCGAGAAGCCGGCCATGTACATCACCGCGAGCGTGCCGATCAGCGACAGCGGCACCGACAGGCTCGGGATGATCGTCGCGTAGACGTTCGCGAGGAACAGGTACATCACCAGCACGACGAGCGCGACCGCGAGCAGCAGCTCGAACTGCACGTCGCGCACGGCCGCGCGGATCATCGTCGTGCGATCGGTGACGATCTCGACGTCGAGCGCGGCCGGCAGCGTCTCCTGCAGCTTCGGCAACTGCGCCTTGATCGCATCGACGGTCGCGATCACGTTCGCGCCCGGCTGGCGCTGCACGTTCAGGATGATCGCGGGGTCCGAATTCACCCACGCGCCGAGCTTGGTGTTCTCCGAGCCGGCGACGACCGTCGCGACGTCGGTCAGCATCACCGGGCGGCCGTTCTTGTACGCGACGACCGCGCTGTTGTACTGGTCGGCGCTCGTCAGCTGGTCGTTCGCGTTGATCGTGTACGCGCGCGTCGGGCCGTCGAAGTTGCCCTTCGGCGTGTTGACGTTCAGGTTCGAGATCGTCGTACGCAGGTCGTCGAGGTTCATCCCGTACTTCGCGAGCGCGGTCGGGTTCGCCTGGATCCGCACGGCCGGCCGGTTGCCGCCCGACAGGCTGACGAGGCCCACGCCGGCGATCTGCGAGATCTTCATCGCGAGGCGCGTGTCGGCCAGGTCCTGCACCTGCGTGAGCGGCAGCGTCTTCGACTTGACGGCGAGCGTCAGCACCGGCGCGTCGGCCGGGTTCACCTTCGCGTAGATCGGCGGGGCCGGCAGATCGGACGGCAACAGGTTGCCGGCCGCGTTGATCGCGGCCTGCACTTCCTGTTCGGCGATGTCGAGCGGCAGGTCGAGCGAGAACTGCAGCGTGATCACCGACGCGCCGGCCGAGCTTTGCGACGACATCTGGTTCAGCGACGGCATCTGCCCGAACTGGCGTTCGAGCGGCGCGGTGACCGACGACGTCATCACTTCCGGGCTCGCGCCTGGATAGAAGGTCTGGACCTGGATCGTCGGGTAGTCGACCTCGGGCAGCGCGGCGAGCGGCAGGAAGCGCAGCGCGACGAGGCCGGCCAGCATGATCGCCGCCATCAGGAGAGCGGTGCCGACCGGCCGGAGAATGAACAGGCGGGATGGATTCATCGAGCGGCCCGCGCGTTACTGGGCCGCGGGGGCCGCTGCCTGCGACGCGCCGTGCCGGTGTCCGCCGCGATGACCGCCGGCACCCGATGCGCCCGAGGCGCCCGACGCCGCGCCTGCGCCGCGTGCGCCCGACGCGCCTTTCGGCTTGTCGGCCGGAATCGAGATCTTCGCGCCTTCGCGCAGGCGATCCGAGCCGTCGGTCACCACGCGCTCGCCGAGCGCGACGCCGCTGACGATGCTCGTGCGTTCGCCGTCGACCGGGCCGACCGTGACCTTGCGCACCGTCACCGTGTTGTCGGGTTTCACGACGTAGACGAACTGGCCGATCGAGCCCGTCAGCACGGCGGAGGTCGGCACGATCGTCGCGTTGCGGATCACGTCGACGAGCAGCCGCGTGTTCACGAACTGATTCGGGAACAGCATGCCTTCCTTGTTATCGAAGTTCGCGCGCAGCTTGACCGTGCCGGTGCTCGTGTCGATCTGGTTGTCGAGCGTCGCGAGCGAGCCCGTCTCGAGCGGCACCGTGTTGTTGCGGTTGTAGGCGGTGACCGACAGCTTCTGGCCCGCGTTCACCTGCTTGAGTATCTGCGGCAGGTTGTCTTCCGACGTCGTGAAGATCACGCTCATCGGCTGCAACTGCGTGATCACGACGATGCCGTTGGTGTCGCCCGGCGTCACGTAGTTGCCGGGGTCGACCTGGCGCAGGCCGACGCGACCGGAGACCGGCGCGGTGATGCGCGCATACGTGAGATTGAGTTTCGCGGAATCGATCGCGGCCTGGTCGGTTTTCACCGCGCCTTCGTACTGCTTGACGAGCGACGCCTGCGTATCGACGGTTTGCGACGCGATCGAGTCCTGCGCCAGCAGCGTCTGGTAGCGCTTCAGGTCGAGGCGGGCCGTCGCGAGCAGCGCCGCGTCGCGGGCATGCGTGCCTTCGGCGTTCTCGAGCGCGACCTGGTACGGGCGCGGATCGATCTGCGCGAGCACGTCGCCCTTCTTGACGATCTGGCCTTCCTGGAACGATACCGACTGCAGGTAGCCCGACAGTTGCGTCTTCACCGTCACGTTCGCGAGCGGCGTGACGGTGCCGAGCGCGGACAGCACGATCGGCATCTCGCCCTGCGTCGCGGTGGCGACCTGCACCGGCTGCGGCACGTTCGCCATCGCAGCGGGGCCGCCGCGGCCGCGATGGCTGCCCGCGGCGGCGCTGGCGCCCGCGCTTTTCGCCGTGCTGCCTGCCGCCGGCGTGCGGTTCCACGGGTGCCACCACAACAGGCCGCCGATGACGACGACCGCGACGGTCCCGAGCAGCAGCGTGCGGCGCGGGCGGCGTGCGACGGTGGGTGCGGGGTCTTTCGAAGGGGGCGTGGGCTTTTGTTCGTTATCCATCGTGTTCTGTCAGGAAGACGGCGCGGCGGCCCGGAAATCGGGCTGCTCGGCTGCGCGTGGGCGACGCGGCGGGGCGGCCCGGCTCGGTCCGGGGCCCCGCCGATCCGCGCGGGAAAAGAGCGGTGCGCGCCGCGAATGCGGTGCGACGATGGGCATGATCCTACGTGCCGTCCCCGTTACAGTCCAGCGGTCTATCTTTCAACGGGTTACGGTCGTTACACAACGCGACACGACTATGACGAAACGATTACGGGCCGATGCGCCGGGCCGGCGCGCCGCCGATTTCGCGGGTGATCTTCGCGATGCATTCGTGCAGCGCGGGCACCACGTGTTCCTGCAGCCATTCGGGCGGACACTGGTGCGACGCGCCGCCGCAATTCACCGAATAGCGCTGGCCCGACGGGCCGACGAAACCGGCCGCGACCGCGTTCAGGCCTTCGCGCCATTCGCCGATCGCGATCGCGTGGCCGTCGCGCATCGCTTCGTCGAGCGCGGGCGTCAGGCGGGCGGACACGTGCGGCCAGTCGTCGCCGGCGGTGGTGCGCAGCGATTCGAGCAACTGGCGGCGCTCGTCGTCCTCGAGCGCGGCGAGATACGCGCGGCCCACGGCCGTACGCGCGATGTCCATCCGCGAGCCGATTTCGAGGCGCGTGACGAGCACGGCCGAGCGCGGGCGGATCACGTCGATCGCGACCATGTCGAGCCGGTCGCGCACCGCGAGGTGCACGGACAGCGACGTGCGCTCGGCCAGCTCGATCATGAACGGCCGGGAACGCGCGCGGATGTCGAAGTTGCGCAGGAAGCCGTGGCTGAGTTCGAGCACCGACGCGGTCAGCACGAAGCGCTCGCTGTCGGGCAACTGGAACAGGAAGCCGGCGCTGACGAGCGTCGCGGTGATGCGCGAGACGGTCGGCTTCGGGATGCCGGTCAATTCGGTCAGTTCGCGGTTGCTGACGGGGGCGTCGGCAGCCGCGATGCGGCGCAGCACGGCGAGACCGCGGGCGAGGGCGGTGATCTCGTCGGGCGACGATTCACGGTCCCGCGACGCGGGAGAGGTTACAGTGGTCGACACGAGGGATTCTCTCTAATTCCGAAACTCGATTTCAATTTTGTTGGTATTGTAGGACTATTGTCAAAAGATGCATGTTCCGCAGGTGAACCGGTCATCGGATGAGATTTTACGGGTTCACCCTTGGTTTATTGGGAAAACACTCAAATGAGCGTTGTCGGAAAGTGCATGAACCGGTGCAAATACCGCTTGACTTGTCGGGCGGAAACGGAAAGAATGTCTCACGTTTTCGAAACATCGTTTCAAGAGTTTAACCGGCAACGATGTTTCGCGCAGTCTCTCAGGTTCTAGCACGGCCCTCGGAATGGCTAGAACTTTTTTAGCGCCACGGTCTCCGTGGCGCTTTTTTTTTTGTGCACCCTGCATGAGGCACTCCCGCAGTCCCGTCCTGGCTCGATTATCGCAAACGAAGCGAAGCGCAGCCGCATGAGGGCAAACCGGGTGCAGGAGTGAAGACTGGATCACAAGTCGTGAGCTGACGATGAGAGCTGCTTTCGGCACAGGGGGGGCGCCCCCATTTCCTTCGGTCCGTCGCTCGCCCGTCCGCATGCTCAATGATCCGGGAAGGTGGCGGTCACGCTGCCTGACTCCCGCTCCCGATTCGTATGCCCGCCGTGATGTGTCAAACCCGTATTATCGCGCGTCTGCCGCAGTGACCGTGCGAGCGTGCGATGCCATGCGCTCAGCGATGGGGGTTTTTGAATCGAATCTGGCGCAAGTAGTCGTAGCCGACTCTCCCAAGCATGATCGGAAGCGCGAAGGAAAAGGTGGCTGCGTCGCCGTTGAGCTTCGAGATCAGACCGATCGAGCAGGTGCCGATCGATATTGCAGACGCCGACACGAGCAACGCCCGCGAGTAGTAAGGGATGGCGTCGATGCGCTCTTGGTGCGCCGTCGAAAAATGGCAATACATGGCGATGCACGTCATCCCGACGACGCTGCCGAACACGTAGTCTGCGACATAGTCTTCGGCGAAGACCCAGAACATGGCGACATGAACGAGCCATGCGGGGAAGTTGGCAGCCAGATACGCGCGGTGAAAGGCGATGGACGAAAGCATGACTGTTATCTGTACTCCTGTTCAAAGAAGAAGCAGCGATGCAAGCGGAGGGCCATCCGATTTGCATCGTAATTCAAATGCGAATGAGTCTCATTGTTGTTGGTGGAGTGAAGATTGTCCGACGCGCATTCATCCGGGGGCGCGGAAGCTGTATTGACGGTTCAAAGCCCGAACGGATGTTGGAATGAAGCGTTCGCGTCACGAAAAGGGACGGAGGAGAGCGGTGGGAAGCTGCGATTGACGAGAACGTGAAGGAGCGTTACGGGTCGCCCGTCGATACGGTCGTCTGTGCGATCTGGTGCGCATCGCCGTAGCGACCCATGGTGGCAGGCCGGGTTTCGAACAGGCGTGCCGCTCGTCATCCGGCGCGGGGGCGCATCGCAGTGAAAAAAAAGCGCGATGCCCGCAATGGGCATCGCGCGTGAAACGGCGTGGAGCGCCGACGAATGAACCGTGATGAAGAAAAGCCCCCGGGCCAGGGGCGCCCTGCAGGAAGCAGTGCCCCCTCGCGCGCAGCCCGTCAGCCTTTCGCGAGCTTGATGCTGGTCTGCTCGGCGGTCAGGTAGCCGACGCTGGCGCCGAAGCGATCCTTGTAGTTCGCGCGCACGAGCGGGTCGAGGGTCGGCTTGACCTTGTCGTGCAGCGGCGATTCCCAGTCGCCCGCGTGCTGGAAGTTGCTCATGATGTACGTCCAGCCGTTGATCTCGTCGACCGCGTGCAGGCCCGTCGATTCGGCGCCCGCCGGGCACGACAGCACGCGCGCGAGCGATTTCGTGTCGACGTTGTAGGCCCACAGGAAGTTGTTCACGTGCATGCCCGAGTCTTCGCCGATGAACAGCGTGCGCAGCTTTTCGGAGAATTTCAGGTTGTCCGGGTTCGCGATCTTGTCCGGGTTCGCGAGGTTGCCGAGCGCGTCGGCCGCGGCGAGGTCCTCGCCGACGAGCGCGGCGGGCGCGCCCATGTCGACCGGCACCCATTCGCTGTCGATCGCGCCGCCCGTCGTGTCGCGCTGGCCGGCCTTCAGGTTCAGCGCATAGACGGCGCCCGCGGCGATCTTCTTGTCGACCGCGACGTCGCGCGACACCGCGTTGCCCTTGACCATCGACGTTTCGATCCGCGACATCGCCGTGTAGACGATCTTGTCCTTCGCGTTCACGGTCGTGCCTTCGAGCTTCGTGAACGCCATGCTGCCGCCGAGCAGCGCCGCGTAGCGGTGCGTCTCGAGGAACGCGGCCGCCTTTTCCATTCCCGGCTTCACGCGCATCCAGTTGAACTTGCCGCCGAAGTGGATCTTCGTGTAGCTCGCATCGTTCGGATCGGCGGTCGCGAGGTCCATGATGTCCGACGCCTTCAGCGTGTTCGCGAGCGTTTCGATTTCGCTGCTGGTCGCGTGGCCGATCTTGATCCACGTGAGCGTCGCGGTGCCCGCGCCCGCGGACGACGTCTGCGTCCACTTCGCGACGTACAGCGTGCCGGCCGACAGGTCGGCCGCCTTGTCGGCGACGAACATGAACAGGCCGCCGTTGGTGGCGTCGTCGCCCATCATCACGGTGCGCTGGTCCGGCATCACCTGGATCAGCTCGTGCGAGATGCGACCGAGGCAGTAGTGCTTCTTCACGGTGCCGGTGCCGTCCGGGTTCACGGTGATCTCGGGCAGGTGGCCGTAGTGGTAGGGGTTCGCCTTCGTCTCGTCGCCGAACGTGTTCTTGCTGAACGCCTTGAACTGCGCGTCGGTTGCGGCCTTGGTCGCATCCGGCTCGTATTCCTCGCTCGACAGGTGCGTGCCCCACGGCGACAGGCTCGCGCCGCAGGTGATCCACAGGCCGTGCGCCTTCGACGTATCGACGTTGTGGTACTTCACAACCTTCAGCGCGCCGGTGGCCGGATCCTGGTCGAGCGTGAGCACGGCGATCGGCGACGGCAGCTGGCCGTACTGCGACGCGCTGGCCTGGTCGCGCGTCGTATATTCGAACTGCACGACCGCGAACACCGTGTTGCCCTTCACGCCGGGCACGTTCGCGTTCTTCAGCGTCAGCAGCGAGCTGCCGTCCGGGCAGTCGGAATAGAACTGGCGCTCCTTGCCGGCCACCGAGCGATCGATGATCGGCTGGTTGTTGATGTCGTAGTAGCCGCCTGCGAGCGTCGTGCCGCCGTTGCCGTCCGGCACCATGTCGCCCGTCACGAAGAACGGCCGGTACGCGAGCTTGAAGTTGCGCGACGAGCCGTCCGAGAACGACACCGACAGCGTCGAGCCGACCGTCGTCGTGGCCATCGCGGCCGCGTTGTCGAGCGTGGGCGCGGCCATCGTCGAGAATGCCGCCGACGTATAGGCAGCGGCGACCGGGGCCGGCGTCGACGCGGGATCGTCGTCGCCGCCGCAACCCGTCAGCAGGGCCGGCAGCGCGAGGCCGGAAAGGGGGAGCATCGGTGCGCCGGCGAGGATCTTCAGGGCCTGACGACGGGAAGCATTGGGCAACGCGGGCATGTGGAGTCCAGTTTCGGTTGTTGGAAGAATGGCGTTCGCGAAGCAGGCGAGCGGCAAGCTTCGCGAAGGCAAGTTGAAATCTGGACCGAAGTGTAGGGACGCTAGATGAAAGTTTTTTGAATTGAAAACGTAATGATGCGTCGGGCATCCGTCAGGCATGCTGCGGGATGCCCATCGGATGCTTGCTCGCGCTCAATCGCGCTCGGGCGTGGCCGAGATGCGGTGGATCGACAGGTCGGCGCCGTCGAATTCGGCTTCGCGATCGAGACGCAGGCCCACGGTCGCCTTCAGCGCGCCGTAGACGAGCGTGCCGCCCGCCGTTGCGAGCGCGATGCCGCCGAGCGTGCCGACGAGCTGCGACAGGAACGACACGCCGCCGAGACCGCCGAGCGCCGGCAGCCCGAACACGCCTGCCGCGAGGCCGCCGAGCGCGCCGCACATCCCGTGCAGCGGCCAGACACCGAGCACGTCGTCGATGCGCCAGCGGTTCTGCACGCAGGTGAACATCGCGACGAACAGCGCACCGGCCGCCGCGCCCGTGACGAGCGCGCCGATCGGATGCATCACGTCGGAGCCCGCGCATACCGCGACGAGGCCCGCGAGCGGCCCGTTGTAGGTGAAGCCCGGGTCGTTGCGGCCGGCCATCCACGCCGCGAGCGTGCCGCCGACCATCGCCATCAGCGAGTTCACCGCGACGAGGCCGCTGATCTTGTCGAGCGTCTGCGCGCTCATCACGTTGAAGCCGAACCAGCCGACCGCGAGCACCCAGGCGCCGAGCGCGAGGAACGGGATGTTCGACGGCGGGTGCGCGGCGATCCGGCCGTCCTTCGCATAGCGGCCGTGGCGCGCGCCGAGCAGCAGCACGGCCGGCAGCGCGACCCAGCCGCCGAACGCATGTACGACGACCGAGCCCGCGAAGTCGTGGAACGGCGCACCGAACGCATGCGTGAGCCAGGCCTGCACGCCGAAACGCTCGTTCCAGGCGATCCCTTCGAAGAACGGATAGATGAACCCGACGATGATCAGCGTCGCGACGAGCTGCGGGTTGAACTTCGCGCGCTCGGCGATGCCGCCGGACACGATCGCCGGGATCGCCGCCGCGAACGTCAGCAGGAAGAAGAAGCGCACGAGCGCGTAGCCGTTGTGCTGCGACAGCGTGCCGATGTCGTCGAAGAATTCGACGCCGTACGCGATCGTGTAGCCGACGAAGAAATACGCGAGCGTCGACACCGAGAAGTCGACCAGGATCTTCACGAGCGCGTTGACCTGGTTCTTCTTGCGGACCGTGCCGAGTTCGAGAAATGCGAAGCCCGCGTGCATCGCGAGCACCATGACGGCGCCGATCAACAGGAACAGTGTGTCGACGCCGGATTTCAGACCATCCATGCCCTGGCTTCCTTGCGCAAAAAACGGGCAAGGAATGCAAGTATCGAGCCAATGTGGTGAACGGTTGCGTGGAACTGGTGCCCGGATACCGCGCGGTGCGGCATTCCGGTGAATCGTGCACGGGATGAGGGCGCGGCGGACGTCGGCGCGGGGCCATGCCCGATGCACGCGTGTGGTGCGACACGTGCCGAATCGGTGCGTACGGCGAATGAAGCGGTGCGCGGCGCGGCGTTGCGGTGCACCGATCTGGCGCGTCAGTGGCGCGCGAACAGCGCGGGCGGACGGCGCAGCCGCAGCGCGCACGCCGACCAGTAGGCGGCGACGGTCGCCAGCCCGAGCGCGGCGAACGCGAGCGCCGCGAAGCCCGCGACGGACTGGCCGTCGCCGTCTGCGCCGAGGATGCCTTGCGCGACGATCAGCGCGGCCGTCCAGAAGCCGATCACGGCTTGCGCGAGCAGGCGCGCGCAGGCGATGCGGCGCGGACGCCCGGATTCGGCGAGGCGGCGCGCCGACGGCGCGCGCAGACACATGAACAGGGTGCCGGCGAGCAGCGCGGCCAGGGCGATGAGCCAGTCGACGAGGAAAGCCATGACGAGGAAAAAGGAGGCACGGATGAAGCGAATTGGAGCGTGCCAACTTTAGAGGCGTGGCGCCCGCGATTGAATCAGACGAATCCGAAATTGAAAGGGATTTTTAATCGCGGGTCGTCATTGGGCCTGTTCCACAGGCGGTATCATCGACACCGGTCCAACCATGAGGTCGTGCAATGCGCGGCCGGAGATTGCTGATGAACATGAAGACATCGCGGGCGCGTCGCGTGCCCGGGTCCGTGCTGGCGGCCGTGACCGCCGGCGCGCTGCTGTTGCTCGCGGGTTGCGAGAAGTCCGGCACGCCGGCCGCGCAGCCCGATACGGCCGCGAGCGCGGCCGCCGATGCGGCGAACAATGCGGCCAAGGCGCTCGACCAGGTGGCGAGCACCGTCAATCAACAGATCAACGCGGCGAAGGCGGGTATCGCATCCGCGGCGTCGGCCGTGCCGCCGTTGTCCGCGAGCGGCCTCGCGTCGGCCGCGCAGGCGCAGATCGACGCGGCGGCGTCCGCCGTCGTCGCGCATGCGGCTTCCGAAGCGGGCGCGAAGATCGCCGAAGCCGGCAAGAAACTCCAGCAGTGGAGCCAGCAGAATGCCGCGGGGGCGAAACCCGCGAGCGGCGAATGACGCAGGCTTGCACGATCCGCAAAATGTAATTATGATGGATACACATTTCGCCGGTCGCGGGTCGGGCCGGCGTCGCCGAGTGAGTCAGGGATGAATACCAGCAGCCGGTTCGCGTTTGCCGTTCACGTGCTCGCCTTGCTGTCGATGCAGGAAGGCGTGCCGTTGTCGTCCGACATCATCGCGGGCAGCGTGAATACGAATCCGGCGCTGATTCGCCGGTTGCTGTCGATGCTGGCGGCAGCCGGGTTGACGACGTCGCAGCTCGGGGCGGGTGGCGGTGCGCTGCTCGCGCGCGAGCCGGGCGAGATCACGCTGCTCGACGTGTATCGCGCGGTCGACGATGCGCAACTGTTCGCGCTGCACCGGGAGGCGCCGAATCCGGCGTGTCTCGTCGGGCGGCACATCCAGGGCGTGCTGACGGGCTATATCGGCGACGCGCAGCGCGCGATGGAGGCTTCGCTCGCCACGCGCACGTTGGTCGACGTGACGGCCGACATGCTGGATCTGGAACAGCGCACGCAACGAGCGGCGCGCGCCGGCGGGTAACCGGCAGCGGGCGACCGGCAACGGGCGACCGGCAACGGGCAACTCGCGGCGGACAACCGACGACGGGTGCCCGGCGGCGGGCAGGGCAGGAAGCCGGGCGGCGCGTATGCGCGCGACGATCGGCGCAACGGGGGCTTCGCCCCGTTTTTTTCGGTCTTATGTGTAATTAATCGTGTTACATATTTTTATTTCTGGAGAATCGATATGACGCAACGTTCGTTGAATATCGCGCTGTTCGGCGCCACCGGGATGATCGGCTCGCGCATCGCGGCGGAAGCCGTGCGGCGCGGCCACCGCGTCACGGCGCTGTCGCGCCATCCGGGCGCATCCGGCGACGGCATCACCGCGAAGGCGGCCGACCTGTTCGACGCCGCCAGCATCGCGGCCGCGCTGCCGGGCCATGACGTCGTCGCAAGCGCGTACGGCCCGAAGCAGGAAGATGCGGCGCAGGTCGTCGCGGTCGCGAAGGCGCTGGTCGCCGGCACGCGTCAGGCCGGGTTGAAGCGGCTCGTCGTCGTGGGTGGCGCCGGTTCGCTCGAAGTCGCGCCGGGCAAGCAACTCGTCGACACCGAAGGTTTCCCGGACGCGTACAAGCCGCAGGCGCTCGCGCACCGCGACGCGCTCGGCTACCTGAAGACGGTCGCCGATCTCGACTGGACCTTCTTCGCACCGGCCGCGCTGATCGCGCCGGGCGAGCGCACGGGCACGTTCCGCACCGGCATCGGCAAGCTGATCGTGGACGCGCAAGGCAACAGCAAGATCTCGGCGGAAGATTACGCGGTCGCGTTCGTCGACGCGCTCGAGCAGGACAGCTTCGTGCGCGAGATCGCGACGGTCGCGTATTGAGCGGCGTGACGGCCGGCGGCGGGTAAGCGCCGGCCCGGGCGCGACGTGCAAGCGGCGACGCGCAGCCATGTCAGGCGATTCCGCCCTCGCGGGCGGCGTCGCCTGTTTCATTTGGCGCGGCGCGCGGCGAAAGCGATCGCGTGCATGACGGATCGGTATTTACACCGGTCGACGCAACGAGGCAGTTTTCATATTGTTCCCCGTTGGACAGGATGAATAGAATAAATTTCTATCGACGAGGGAATGGAGAAATGGACGCCATCGATCGTAAGCTGCTGGAGCTGCTGCAGGCGGATGCCACGCTGCCGATCGCCGAGCTCGCGCAGCGCGTGAACCTGTCGCAGACGCCGTGCTGGAAGCGCGTGCAGCGGCTGAAGGAAACCGGCGCGATTCGCGCGCAGGTCGCGCTGTGCGATCCGCGCAAGCTCGGGGTCGGCACGACCGTGTTCGTCGCGATCCGCACGAACCAGCACACCGAGGAATGGGCGCAGCGTTTCACGCAGGCGGTGCGCGACATGCCGGAAGTGGTCGAGGTCTACCGGATGAGCGGCGAGACCGATTACCTGCTGCGCGTCGTCGTGGCGGGGATCGACGACTACGATCGCGTCTACAAGCAACTGATTCGCACGGTGCCGCTGTTCGACGTCAGTTCGTCGTTCGCGATGGAGCAGATCAAGTATTCGACCGCGCTGCCCGTGCGCGATCTGGCCGAGCCCGCCTGACGGGCACGCCGTCGCGTCGGCGACGCGGTGTCAGCGGCCGCGCGCGAGGGCGCGTGCGCGCTCGTCGGCCAGGGCGTCGCGGCGCACGAAATCCGCGACGAACGGGCTGGCCGGATGATGGTGCAGCGCGTACGGCGTATCCCATTGCGCGAGCCGGCCGTCCTTCATCACGCCGATCCGGTCGGCGATCGCGAACGCTTCCGCCTGATTGTGCGTGACGAGGATCGCGGTGTGGCCCGTGTGCTTCAGGATGTCGCGCAGCTCGAACGCGAGCCGCTCGCGCGTATCGACGTCGAGATTCGAGAACGGTTCGTCGAGCAGCAGCAATTCCGGCGACGGCGCGAGCGCGCGCGCGAGGGCGACGCGCTGCTGCTGGCCGCCCGACAGTTCGTGCGGATACGCGTCGCCGGAATCGGCGAGGCCGACGAGCTCGAGCATCTGCGCGACGCGCAGGCGCCGTTCGGCCTTCGGCCTGCGCCGCAGGCCGAACGCGACGTTGTCGGCCGCGCTCAGGTGCGGGAACAGCGCGTAATCCTGGAACATCATGCCGATGCGCCGCCGCTCGGGCGGCACGTCGAGCGACGGCGCCGCGACCGGCGTGCCGTCCAGCACGATGCGCCCCATGCGCACGGGTTCGAAGCCGGCGATCGCGCGCAGCACGGTGGTCTTGCCGCAGCCGGACGCGCCGAGCAGGCAGCCGATGTCGCCGCGCGGCAGCGCGAGGCTCAGGCCGTCGACCACGGTGCGGCGGCCGTGCGGCGTGTCGTAGGCGACGCAGAGGTCGTCGAGTTCGAGCAGGTTCACGGTGTCAGGCTCCGATCTTGTGGCGGGTGCGGGCGAGCAGGATCACGGGCACGAGCCCGGCCAGCACGATCGCGAGCGCGGCGACCGCGCCTTCTTCATAGGTGCCGCGCGCGGCTTCCGCATACAGCCACGTCGCGAGCGTGTCGAAGTTCAGCGGGCGCAGCAGCAGCGTGGCCGGCAGCTCCTTCATCGCGTCGACGAACACCAGCAGCGCGCTCGTCGTGAGCGCGGGCCGCAACAGCGGCAGATGGACGCGGCGCAACGTGCCGCCGGCCGTCTCGCCGAGCGAGCGCGCGGCCTGTTCGAGCGACGGCGGAATGCGCGCGAGGCCGGCTTCGATGCCGCCGGCCGGGATCGCGAGGAAGCGCACGGTATACGCGATCACGAGCGCGGTCGCGGAGCCCATCAGCAGCAGTCCGTCGCGGCCGAGCGCCACGCCGAACAGCCGGTCGGCCGCCGCGAACGGAATCAGCAGGCCGATCGCGAGCACGGTGCCCGGCACCGCGTAGCCGAGGCTCGCGATCCGCGTGCACAGGCGGGCAGGGCCCGCGCGCGCGCTGTCGCGCTGCGCGCGCGCGGCCCACGCGACGACGAGCCCGCACGCGAGCGTCGTGACGGTGGCGGCGGTCGCGATCGTCAGCGTGTTCGCGAGCCCCGTCATCAGTTGCGCGGATACGCCGCCGACGAGGTGCAGTCGCTTGCCGGTCTCGACCGCGAGATAGGCGGCCGGCGCGCCGAAGCCGAGCAGGACGGGCAGCCAGCCGAGCGCCGCGGCGCCCAGCGCGGCCGCGCCGGCCAGGCGGCGCGGCGCGATCGGCCGCATGCGCCGGCCGTGCGCGTAGCGCTGGCGGCGGCGCCCGTAGCGTTCGAGCGCGATCATGCCGACGACGATCGCGAGCATCGCAAGCGCGATCTGCGCGGCGCCGGCGAGATCGGAGCGCGTGATCCACGTCGTATAGACGGACACGGTCAGCGTCTGCACGCCGAGAAATTCCGACGCGCCGATATCGTTCAGCGTTTCGAGCAGCGCGAGGCTCATGCCGACCGCGATCGCCGGCCGGGCAAGCGGCACGACGACGCGCCAGAACGTCGCGACGCGGCCGGCGCCGAGCGTGCGCGCGGCCTCGAGCAGGCTCGCGGACTGCGTGACGAACATCGCGCGCGTGCTCAGATAGACGTACGGATACAGCACGAAGCCCAGCACGAAGATCGCGCCGGGCAGCGAACGCAGGTCGGGCAGGCGGAACTGGCGCGGACTGTCGAAGCCGAGCAGCCAGCGGATCGCGCCCTGCACGGGGCCGATCGGATGCAGCAGGTCGAGATACGCGAACGCGACGATGTAGGTAGGCACCGCGAGCGGCAGCAGCAGCGCCCAGGTCAGGATCCGGCGGCCGGGAAAATCGTAGGCGGTGACGAGCCATGCACAGCCGGTGCCGACGATCGACACGATCGTGCCGACGCCCGCGAGCAGCAGCAGCGTATTGACGAGTGCCTGCGGCAGCACGAATTCGGCGAGATGCCGCCAGTGCGCGAGATCGGCGTCGAACGCGGCGGCCACGAGCACCGCGAGCGGCGCCGCGACCGCCGCGGCGATCGTCAGCGCCGCGAGCAGCCACAGGCTGCCCGCGCGCGGCCGCGAACGACGCGGCTCGCGACAGGCGCGGACAGGCGATGCGTCAGTTGTCAAAGCCGACCTTGTCGACGAGCTGGCTTGCCTGCTTGCGATACTTCGCGATATCCGCCAGCGGCAGCGGGTCCACCTTCAGCGTGCCGAAGCTCGCGATCACCGGGTCGAGCTTCACGTTCGCGCGCACCGGGTATTCGTAGTTCGCCTGCGCATACAGCGCCTGCGCTTCCGGCGACACCAGGTATTCGAGCAGCTTCACCGCGTTGGGCTTGTGCGGCGCGTGCTTCGCGACCGTCGCGCCGCTGATGTTCACGTGCGTGCCGCCGCTCTTCGCGTTCGCGAACGTCGGGCGCACGACCTTGATCGCATCGCCCCATTTGCGGGCATCTGTGCCGGCTTCCGCGTTCTTCATGTGGCCGACGTAGTATGCGTTCGCGAGACCGACGTCGCAGATGCCGCCGAGAATGTCGCGCGCGACGTCGCGGTCGCCGCCCGTCGCCTTGCGCGCGAGGTTCGCCTTCACGCCGCGCAGCCACTTCTCGGTCGCGGCTTCGCCGTCGTGCGCGATCATCGCGGCGACGAGCGCCGTGTTGTACGGATGCTGGCCCGAGCGGATGCAGACCTTGCCCTTCCATTTCGGATCGGCGAGATCCTCGTAGCGGAACGCATCGACCTTCAGGTCCTTTTCGACGTACAGCACGCGGTCGCGCAGCGACAGCGCATACCAGTCGCCCTGCGCGCCGCGCAGGTTCGCGGGAATTGCATCGTCGAGCGCCTTCGAGCGCACCGGTTGCGTGACGCCGCCGTCGACGAGGTCGAGCAGGTTGCCGACGTCGACCGTCATCAGCACGTCGGCCGGCGACTGCGCGCCTTCCGCCTTCACGCGCTCGAGCAGGCCGTCCTTGACGAACACCGTGTTGACCTTGACGCCGCTCTGCTTCGTGAACGCGTCGATGAGCGGCTGGATCAGCTTCGGCTCGCGGGTGGTGTACAGGCTCACTTCCTCGGCCGCCTGGGCAAGCGGCGCGAAGGCGGCCGCAGCCAGGGCGAGGGTGCCGGCGAGCGGCAGCAGGCGGGTGCGCGGATTCGACATGGAGACTCCGGTGGGGCAGGTGGACGAGGAAGCGTTCCGGCGCGCGCCTGCCGCCCGAGCGACTCGGAACATTACAAAACGAAAGATTTGCGATTCTAGATCGAAATGGGAATGATTATCAAATGAAAGCTTTCGAAAGCCGTCGGGAAGACGCCGGGCGGAGAGCGCGACGGCACGGTGCGGCGCGGATACAAGCGCGTAGAATGCCGGCTTCAACGAATTCGACGGAGCCGCCCCGACCATGAACGATCAGCGCAAGAAGAACCCTGTCCGCAACGTGAGCATCCTGATCGTCGTGGCCGTGCTGCTCGTGATCGGGACGATCCTGTACAACGCGATCTCGCAGAAGCACGCGTACGACGAGGCCCATCCGGCCGAGGCCGCGAGCGCGAGCGCCGCGTCGCATTGACGCGTCGTGCCCGTGCGTGATCGCCGCGCGGCCCGGGACGGGGCCGCAGCGATGCGCAGGTACGGGAACGGGAGAGCGGGACTGCGGTGGGCGGTACGATGCGTCGTGTGACGCTGTGGGATCCGCGAGAGACGCGAGAGACGCGAGAGACGCGAGAGACGCGAGAGACGCGGGCGCCGGAGCCGGCGCACCGCATGGAGAGTCAGCCGTGCGTCACCGTGACGCAGGCGCGAACTTCGGCCGGATCCGGGCATAGAACACGGCCGCGAGCAGCGCGAGCCATGCCGCGCCGACATACAGCGCGACGCGCGTATCGTCGAACCAGCCGAGCATCACGATCACGAAACCCATGAAGGCGATCGTCAGCGCGGGCGCGACGGGCCACAGCGGCACCTTGAACTTCAGCGCCGCGACTTCCGCGCGCGACAGGCGCCGGCGCATCGCGACCTGCGACAGCAGGATCATCAGCCACACCCACACGGTCGCGAACGTCGCGATCGCGGCGACCACCAGGAACACGTCCTTCGGCATCAGGTAGTTGAGCAGCACGCCGACCAGCAGCGCGGCGGCCATCACGAGCACCGTGACCCACGGCACGCCGTGGCGCGACGTCGTCATCAGCACGCGCGGCGCCTGACCCTGCCGCGCCATCCCGAACATCATCCGGCCCGCGCCGAAGATGTCGCTGTTGATCGCCGAGATCGCCGCGCTGATCACGACGAGGTTCAGGATCGTCGCGGCGGATTTCACGCCGAGCGCCGAGAAGATCTGCACGAACGGGCTGCCGTCGCTGCCGACGCCGGTCCACGGTCCGATCGACATCAGCACCACCATCGTCAGCACGTAGAACAGCAGGATGCGCGCGGGCACCGCGTTGATCGCGCGCGGAATCACGCGCTCCGGGTCCTTCGCCTCGCCGGCGCTCATCCCGATCACCTCGATCCCGCCGTACGCGAAGATCACGACCGACAGCGACGCGATCAGCCCGCCGATTCCGTTCGGCAGGAAGCCGCCGTGGTTCCACAGGTTCGCGAACGTCGGCACGTCGGCCGAATGACCGAAGTGCATGCCGGTCAGCAGGATCGCGACGCCGCCGCCGATCATCGCGACGATCGCGCCGACCTTGATGATCGACAGCCAGAATTCGAGCTCGCCGAACACCTTCACGTGGCACAGGTTCAGCCCGCAGATGATCGCGACGACGCCGAGCACCCAGATCCATTGCGGGACATCCGGAAACCAGAAGCCCATGTAGATGCCGAACGCGGTGATGTCGGCGATCGCGACGATCACCATTTCGAGTGTGTAGGTCCAGCCGGTGACGAAGCCCGCGAACGGGCCGAGGTTCTCGGTCGCGTAGTGGCCGAACGAGCCCGCGACGGGTTCGCGCACGGCCATCTCGCCGAGCGCGCGCATCACCATGTAGACGGCCGCGCCGCCCAGCAGGTACGCGAGGATCACCGCCGGGCCCGCGAGCTGAATCGCGGACGCCGACCCGTAGAACAGGCCCGTGCCGATCGCCGAGCCCAGTGCGAGAAAGCGGATGTGCCGCGCGCTCAGGTGGCGCTGCAAGTTTTTCATCGAGTCTCCGATATCGTTTTATGCGACGAACCGGGCGAGCGCGGCCGGTCCGATTGGCTCAAGTTGTCTATACAACTTGAATGTGAACGAATGATAACAAGCCGGGCCTGGTGACCGGAATCGGGTATTCCCTGACTGGCGCGGCGAGAGGAACGGCGCATGGAACACTCGCGCGCCCGCAGGTGCGGGCCGTGTGAGCGGGTGGGGCATGCTTCGGGACAAGCGTCAAGCCGGCGCGCGCCGGCGGCCCGGTCGCGACGTGCGCGGGCCGGCCTGCCGGCGCGGACATGCGCGGTCAGGCGGGCAGGCGGATCACGCTCGCATCCTTGCGGATCAGCAGCGACGACGCGAGCATCTGCTTGCACTGGTGCGCGAGCACCTTCAGGTCGTGCGTGAGCTCGGCGCCGACCGCGTCGGATTTTTCCGCGGACACGACCATCGCATCGAGATCGCGCGTGATCTGCTTCGACGTCTCGAGCTGGTCGGCGGGCGGCGGCTCGCCGGCTTCGGCCTTTTCGAGATTCTCGAGCACGGCGGCGAGGCCGCGCTGCAGCGCGTCGTCGTGGACGAGGCCGCCATCGGCCGCGCATGCGCTGCGAATCAGCGGCGCGGCAGCCGTGATCTGCGCGCCGAGCACGTGCGTCTGCACGAGCAGGTCGTTCAGTTCGGGCACGAAGCGCTGGTGCGCCTTCGGCTCGATCATCATCCGCTGGAACGCCTGCCCGAGGTTCGCGAACGCGATGTGCACGTCCTTGCGGGCGAGGCGGTAGCGGTAGTCGTCGTCGAGCGGGCTGACCGGCGTTTCGATCGCCGCGGCGACGACGGGTACGACGGCCGCGCCGTCGGCGGTCGGCACCGGCGGCGGCGACATGCCGCGCCCGGCGCGCCACACGGCCTCGAAATACTTGCGGGTGGACGTCAGCATGTCGGTGACGAGCTTGCCCATCAGCCGGTATTCCCAGTACGGGAACAGCCGGCTCGCGGCGATCGCGATCATGCAGCCGACCACCGTGTCGATCGCGCGCTCGCCGATGATCCGCATGCTGCCCGGCGCGAGCAAGTGAAACATCAGCAGCACGTACGACGACGTGAACACGACGCTCGCCGCATAGTTGAACAGCAGCAGGCTGTAGCTCATCACCATCGACCCGAACATGATCGCGATCAGCAGGTGCGGCTCCTTCACCGTGTAGATCAGCGCGATGCTCGCCGCGCAGCCGATCAGCGTGCCGATGATCCGCTGCGCGTTGCGCTGCTTGGTCAGCGAGTAGCCGGGCTTCAGGATGATGATGGTGGTCATCACGATCCAGTACGCGTTCGTGAGCGGCAGCAGCCGGCCGATCCAGAAGCCGACCGCCACGGCGATCGTCACGCGCAGTGCATGGCGGAAGCTCGGCGAACGCATGTTCAGGTTCGAGAAGATCAGCAGCGGCGACATGCGGCGGCGCTGCAGGAAACGCGTGAGCGCCTTGTCGATCTTCAGTTCGGTTTGCTGCGGATCGGCGTGGCCCGACAGGTTGCGGCGCATCCGGTCGATCAGGCGCGTCGCGCTCCAGATGCGCCGGAACGTCGCGAGCACGGCCGCATACGCTTCCGCGTGGGTGGCCGCGAAGTTCTTCTTGCGCATCAGCTCGATCTCGTACTCGATCGCGCGCAGCTCGGCCTTCACGCTGATGCGCGAATGCGGCGCGCGGTTCTCGAGCACCGCGAGACCGATTTCCTCGAGATCGGCCGCGGCCTTGCGGATCAGGTCGCGGTAGAAAATGATGAGATCCGAGCCGCCGAACGTGTTGCGCACGAGCGGGTAATCGGTATGCGCGCCGACGAACAGCTCGTGCAGGTCGACGCTGTTGATGAACAGGTTGTACATCGTCGTGCGGCCGGGATCGAGCTTGCCGCGCCGCAGCTTCGGCAGGTTGCGCAGCACGATGTCGCGCGCGGTTTCCTGCGTTTCGACCGCGGTGATCTGCCGGGCGACGAGATTGCGATAGCACTCGTCGAGATCGGCGTCGAGATCGTAGAACTGCGCGCGCGCGAGCAGGTAGTCGGCACAGGCGAACAGGCTTTCGGCCAGCGCCTGCTGCTCGATCCGGCGGGCCTGCCATTGCGACACCAGCGTGGCCCAGTACGTGTACCAGAGGCCGCCCGCGAGAATCCAGCCCGCGTTGACGAACGCCTGCAGCGGCGTGAATTTTTCCTCGAGCGTCATCACCATCATGAACAGCGTCGCGAAGCTGATCTGCGGCCAGCGGTTGCCGTAGACGACGATCAGCGACAGCACGAACGTGAGCGGCACGATCGTGAGCCACAGCGCGAAGATGTTCGGTGTCGCGAGGCCGGTGGCGAGCGCGGCCAGGAAGCCGATCACGCTGCACGCGAGCATTTCGTTGTGCTTGTACTTGAGCGGGCCCGGCATGTCGACGACGCAGGCGCCGAGCGCGCCGGTCGAGATCGTGAAGCCGAGCTCCCGGTTGTGAAACACGATCAGGCACAACACGGCCGGCAGCGACACGCCGACCGCGATCCGCAGGCCGCCGAAAAAGTACTGGCTGTAGAAAAACTTTCTGATTTCGACCGAATAGCGCATCGATGGGCTGAATGGCAGACGAAGACGCCCGGGGGCGGCGTATTGACTGGCGACGAGTCTATCGTATTTCGCGGCTCGCAAAAGCTGGCTTTCCGGCCGAGGTTCGCGGCGGCGGCCCATTTGCTATCCTTGGTGATCCTGTTCGCCCGATCCCGCCGGTGCGAGGTTCCGACGCCCGCTTCATGCTCCATCTTTTCTATTCGAACCGTCACGAAACGCTGGCCGACGCGCTGCTCGAGGATCTGGCCGCGTTCCCGGCCCGCAACGGCCCGTGGGCGCCGCAACAGGTCATCGTGCCGAGCGCGGCGCTGCGCCGCCGCCTCGAGCTCGACATCGCCGCGCGCAACGGCGTGTGCGCGAACGTCGAGTTCACGTATCTCGCGCAGTGGCTGTGGGCGCAGATCGGCCGCGTGCTGACGGTGCCTGCGCGCTCGCCGTTCGCGCCCGACCGGCTCGTGTGGCGCTGCTACCGGCTGTTCGCGCAGGCGGCCGACGGTGCGCCGTGGCGCGCGTCGCCGCGGCTGGCCGCGTATCTGTCGGCGTCCGACGATGCGATGCGCTACGAACTGGCTCATCGCGTCGCGGCCGTGCTCGATCATTACCTGACCTATCGCCCCGAATGGCTGGCCGCGTGGCAGGCCGGCGAATCGGTGCTCGCGGGCGACGGCGCGCCGCGCGGGATCGGCGACGCCGCGCGCGACGACGAGCGCTGGCAGGCCGCGCTGTGGCGCGCGCTGCTCGCCGAGCTGAGCGACAGCGGCACGCCGCCGGCGCACCGCTTTCTCGTCGAAGCGCGCCATCTCGATGCCGATGCGCTCGCGCGCGCCGACTGGCCCGAATCGGTCAGCGTGTTCGCGCTGCCGACGATGCCGCCGCTGCACGTCGCGCTGTTGCGCGAACTGTCGCGCTGGATCGACGTGCGCGTCTACGCGCTGAATCCGTGCCGCGAATTCTGGTTCGACATCGTGACCGCCGCGCACGCCGAGGCGCTCGATGCGGCCGGGCGGCGCGACTTCCAGGAGGTCGGCCATCCGCTGCTCGCCGAATGGGGCAGGCAGACGCAGGCGCAATTGCACATGCTGCATGAGCTGACCGAAGGCGCCGCATCAGGCGATGCGTCGCGTTTCGTCGAGAATCCCGCGCCCACCTGGCTCGCGCGCGTGCAGAACGCGATCCTCGAACTGCAACCGGAGGCCGAAATCGGCGACACGCCGGTCGAGCGCGGGATCGAGGTGCACGTGTGCCACAGCCTCGCGCGCCAGCTCGAGGTGCTGCACGACCGGCTGCTCGCTTGGTTCGACGCCGATGCGAGCCTGCAGCCGTCCGACGTGCTCGTCGCGGTGGCCGATCTCGCCGCGGCCGGGCCGTTGATCGACGCGGTGTTCGGCACGGCCGGCGCCGGCGGTGCGCGGGTGCCTTACCGGATCACCGGCCTGCCGCCGTCGCAGGCGAATCCGGTCGCGCGCGTGCTGCTCGACTGGCTCGCGTTGCCGGAGCGGCAGGTCGGCGCGCCGGAGCTGGTCGAATGGCTGCGCGTGGATGCGGTGGCCGCGCGCTACGACATCGACGCGGCCGCGCTCGAAACGGTGCAGACCTGGCTCGCGGCCGCCGGCGCGCGGCGTGGGTTGTCGCCGCTCGCGAGCGACGACGCGGCCGTGCCCGCGCCGCGCCATACGTTCTCCGATGCGCTCGCGCGGCTCTTTCTCGGCTATGCGATGCCCGAAGGGGCGGCGCCGATCGGGGCGTGGCTGCCGATCGAGGCGGCCACGGGCAGCGAGGCCGAACTGCTCGGCCGGCTCGCACGGTTTACCGACGATCTCGACGGCTTCGCGCGGCGGCTCGCGGAGTCGCACACGCCGCGCGGCTGGAGCGAACTGTTCGCGGACACGCTCGCGCGCTTCTTCGACTCGGGCGCCGCGTATGCGGACGCGCTGGCCGGCGTGCGCGACGCGCTCGACGCGATGCTGGCCGCGATGACGGAGGGCGCGCCCGACGAGGCGTTGCCGGCGGCCGTCGTCCGCGCGGGGCTCGCCGCGGCGCTCGACGATCCGGCCCGCGGCGGCGTGCCGTGGGGCGGCGTCACGTTCTCGTCGCTGACGAGCTTGCGCGGGCTGCCGTATCGCGTCGTCTGCCTGCTGGGGATGGACGACGGCGTGCTGCCGAGCCTCGCGCGCGCGGACGAGTTCGACCTGATGGCCGTGCTGCCGAAGCTGGGCGACCGGCAGCGCCGCGACGACGAGCGCAATCTGTTTCTCGACCTGTTGCTCGCCGCACGCGACCGGTTGCTGATCGCCTATACGGGCCGCAGCATTCGCGACAACGCGCCGTTGCCACCGGCGGCGCTGGTCGACGAACTGCTCGATCATCTCGCGGACGTCACGGCCGGGCCCGGCGCCGCACCGGACGCGGTCGATGCCGCGCGCCGCGCGTTCATCGTCGAGCATCCGCTGCAACCGTTCGCGGCCGCGTATTTCCAGCCGGGCAGCGGCCTCGTTTCGTATGACGCCGAGCGCGCGACGCTCGCGTCGCTGCTGGCCGCCGAGGCGTCGCGCGACGGGCCGCGCGAGCAGCCGTTCTTCGCGCAGCCGCTGCCGGCGGAGCCGGTCGAGCCCGTCGCGTTCGGCGAATTCGAACGTTTCTGGCGCCATCCGGCGCGCGCGTTGCTGCGCGGCCGGCTCGGCATCGTGCTGGCCGATGCGCAGGCCGAACTGCTCGATACCGAGCCGTTCGCGCTGGACTTCGCCGGCAGCGACGCGCTTGCCGAGCGCGTGCTGCCGCTCCTGATCGAAGCCGGCGACGGCGGCGTGCACGATCATGCGCTGCGCATTGCGGACGCGAGCCCCGAACTGCCCGGCGGTGCGACGGGCGCGGTATGGCGCGATCAGGCGCTCGGTTCGATGACGCAGCTTGCGTCGAACGTGCGCCGTGCGCTGGCCGACGGCATCGAGCGGCGGCCGTTCTCGCTCACCGTCGTGCCGACGTGGCCCGATACCGAGCAGGCGCTGTTCGGCGCCGACGACGCGATGCTGGCGGCCGACGCGGTGAGCGCGCCGCTCGAATTGCACGGCACGCTGAATCGGCTGACGCCGGCCGGGCAGGTCATCTATCGCTATGCGCGGCCGAGTGCGCGCGATTACCTGTCCGCGTGGCTCGCGCATCTCGTCTACTGTGCGATCGAGCCCGGCGGCCCGCGCCGCACGCTGTGGTTCGGCAGCGGCGGTGCGTTCGAGCTGACGCCCGTCGCGGCGCCGCTCGAACGGCTCGCGCCGCTGGCCGCGCTGTTTCGCGCGGGGCGACGCATGCCGCTGCGGTTCTTCCCGCGCAGTGCGTGGGCGCGGGTGTCCGACGGCGAGGTCAAGGCCGCGAGCGTGTGGATCAACGAGCGGGTGGCGAGCGAAGCCGACGATCCGGCCATCGCGATCGCATGGCGCGGCGCGCATCCGTCGCTCGACGAGCCGTTCGGCACGCTCGCGCGGCTCGTGTTCGAGCCGCTCGTCGAGCATCTGAAGGAGGTCGCATGAGCGCCGTGTCGCAGCCGCAGGCGCTCGAACTCGACGTGTTCGCGTGCCCGCTCGACGGCGTCAACCAGATCGAGGCGTCGGCCGGCACCGGCAAGACGTGGAACATCTGCGCACTGTATGTGCGTCTGCTGCTCGAAAAGGATCTCGGCGCGGACGAAATCCTCGTCGTGACCTTCACGAAAGCGGCGACGGCCGAACTGCACGAGCGGATTCGCAGCAGGCTCGCGCAGCTTGCGCATGCGCTCGACACGGGCGACGACGGCGGCGATCCGTTCATCGCGCGTCTGTGGGAGACCGCGCTCGGCGTCGACGGTGCGCTCGATCCGGAGACGGCTGCGAAGCGGATCCGGCGCGCGCTGCGCGCGTTCGACCAGGCCGCGATCCATACGATCCACGCGTTCTGCCAGCGCGCGCTGCAGGAAGCGCCGTTCGCGGCCGCGATGCCGTTCGCGTTCGACATGGAGGCCGACGATGCGTCGCTGCGCTTCGAACTCGCCGCGGATTTCTGGCGCACGCGCGTCGAACCGGCGGCCGCGCGCTGGCCGGGCTTCGCGACCTGGCTCGTCGAATCGGGGGCCGGCCCGGCCGCGCTCGATGCGCAACTCGCACGCCGGCTGAAGAAGCCGCTTGCCGCGCTGCGCTGGGACGGCGTGACCGAGCCGGACGAATCGGCCGAAGCGGCCGCGGCCGAATGCTTCGCGCAAGCCGCGCGCATGTGGGCGGCCGAGCGCGAGGCGATCGATGCGCTGCTGCGCGCCGCGCAGCCCGCGCTCAATCAACGCTCGCACAAGCCCGACGCGCTCGCCGATGCGCTCGCCGCGTGGGCGGTGCATTTCGAGCAGGGCGACGCGACGGCCGCGCTGCCGAAAGCCGCGCTGAAGCTCACGCAAACCGCGCTCACGAAGGCGACGAAAAAAGGCGGTACGACGCCCGCACACGCGTTCTTCGAGGTGGCCGACGCGCTCGAAGCGGCCGTGGCCGCGGCCGAGGCCACGCAGCGCGCGCGCTGGCTCGCGCTGATCGCCGAATGGCTCGACATGGCGCCGCGCGAATTGGCCGAGCGCAAGCGCACGCGGCGCGTCGTGTCGTTCGACGATTTGCTCGCGAACCTGTATCACGCGCTGCACGCGCATCCGTGGCTCGCCGACACGCTGCGCGCGCGCTATCCGGCCGCGCTGATCGACGAGTTCCAGGATACCGATCCGCTGCAGTTCGCGATCTTCGACCGGATCTTCGCGCCGGGCGGCCCGCTGTTCCTCGTCGGCGATCCGAAACAGGCGATCTACAGTTTTCGCGCGGCCGATCTGCATACCTATCTCGCCGCGCGCGCACGGGCGAGCGCGTGCTACACGCTCGCGGTCAATCAGCGCTCGACGCCCGCGATCGTCGATGCGTGCAACCGCTTCTTCATGTCGAATCCGCGCGCATTCGTGCTCGACGGGCTCGACTATTACGCGGTGCGCGCCGGCACGCGCGTGCGGGCGCCGTTCGTCGACGAAACCGATCCGGGGCCGGCGGGCGATTTCCGGATATGGGCGCTGCCGGGCGGCGAAGGCATGTTGCTCAAGCGCGACGCGCAAGCGCAGGCTGCCCAGGCCTGCGCGGCCGAGATCGCGCGGCTGATGCGCGGCGCACGTGAAGGGCGCGTGCGGCTGGGGGACACGCCGTTGTCGCCGGGCGACATCGCGGTGCTCGTGCAAACGCACCGGCAGGGTAGCCTCGTGAAGCGCGTGCTCGCGACGTGGGGCATCGGCAGCGTCGAGCTGGCGCAGGCGTCGGTGTTCTCGACCGGCGACGCCGAGCAGCTCGAACGCGTGCTCGCGGCGATCGATGCGCCGGGCGACCTGCGGCGTCTGCGCGCGGCGCTCGCGTCCGACTGGTTCGGGCTCGACGCCGGCGCGCTGTGGCGCATGGAGCAGGGCGACGGCGATGCGTCACCCGGCGCGTCGGCGGCCGACAGCGCTGATGCGATGAGCTGGGTCGAGCGCTTCTCGCGCTATCGGCTGCTGTGGCGCGAACGCGGTTTCGCGGTGATGTGGCGCACGTTCACGCGCGAGCTGCGGATCGCCGAACGGCTGATGGCCGGTGCGGACGGCGAGCGCCGCGTGACCGACGTCAACCATCTGGCCGAGTTGACGCAAGCGCGGGCGTCCGCACAGCCCGGCATCGCGCCGACGCTGCGCTGGCTCGCCGCGCAACGACTCGACGGCGGCGGCGAGGAAGCGCAACTGCGGCTCGAATCCGATCGCAACCTCGTGCAGATCGTCACGGTACACAAGTCGAAGGGCCTCGAATACGCGATCGTGTTCTGTCCGTTCCTGAACGACGGCGGGCTGCGCGAGCCGCCGTCGTCCGCGCTGCCCGATGCGCGCGAGTATCACGACGACGCGGGCGATGCGGTGCTGCATTACGGATGCGACGACGAGGCGGCCGCGCACGCGGCGCGGCAGGCGCTGCGCGAGCAGGCCGCGGAACGCGCGCGGCTCGTCTACGTGGCGCTCACGCGCGCGGTGTATCGCTGCTATGTCGTCGCCGGGCCGTACCTGTCGTCGCGCTCGACGCGCGAAGCGCGGCGCAGCGTGCTCAACTGGCTCGTCGCGGGTGCCGGCCATGCGTTCGACGCGTGGCTGGACGAGCCGCCCGACGAGGCCGCGCTCGATGCGGCATGGCGCGCGCTCGCGGGCGGCCCCGTGAGCATCGCGCCGCTGCCCGTGCCTGCGCGCCGCGAGCGTCTCGCGGCCGGGCACGACGCGTCGCAGACGCTCGCGGCGCGCCATGCGACGCGCATACTGCGCGATGCGTGGCGGATGGCGAGCTTCAGCTCGTTGACCGCGTCGATGGCGCGCGAGGAGGCGGGCGTCGCGGCCGTGCCCGACGACGAATTGCGGCCCGATCACGATGCGCTTGCCGCGGTGGCGCCGGATGGCGAACCGATACTGGCCGACACGGTGGCGGCCGCCCCGCCGGACGACGACATCCTCATGTTCCCGCGCGGGGCGGCGGCCGGCGAATGCTTGCACCGCCTGTTCGAGCTCAGCCGGTTCGCGGAGCCCGAATCGTGGCACAAGGCCGCACTCGGCGCGCTGCACGACCGGCCGGTCGAGGCCGAGCCGGCGCTCGCGGCACGCCTGCCGGCGATGATGGCGCGGCTCGTCGACGACGTCGTGCACACCGAGCTCGTGCCGGGCATGCGGCTCGCCGATCTCGATCCGGCCAAGCGGCTCGACGAAATGGGCTTCCTGTTCCCGGCGCCGTCGCTCGACCTGACGGCGCTGCGCCGGCTGCTGGTCGCGCACGGCTATCCGGACGTTGCACTGGAGGCGGGCACGCTCGCCGGTTTCATCAAGGGTTTCATCGACATGATCGTCGAACACGACGGCCGTTTCTGGATCGTCGACTGGAAGTCGAACCACCTCGGCACGACGCCGGACGCCTATGGCCCGCGCGCGCTCGACGTCGCGATGGCCGATCACGCGTATCACCTGCAGGCGCTGCTTTATACGGTCGCGCTGCATCGCTACCTGCGCGGCCGGCTGCCGGATTACGACTACGACACGCACATCGCCGGTTACCTGTACCTATTCGTGCGCGGCGTGCGGCCCGGCTGGCGCAGCGGCGGCGAGCCGGCCGGCGTGCATGCGCGGCGGCCCGCGCGCGCGCTCGTCGACGCACTCGACCGGATGATGGAAGGGGGCCGCGCATGACCGCGTCCGACGACATGCTCGAATTCACCGGCGGCCTCGTCGCGCGGCTGCCCGAGCCGGCCGATTTCGGCATCGCGCTCGCGGAAGGCTTCGCACGCCGCATCGGCGACCTCGCGCGCCGTGCCGGTGCGCCGGCCGCGGCGGCGCGCTGGGCCGCGCGCGCCGCGTTCGCGACGAGCCGTGCGACCGCCGGCGGCCACGTGTGCGTCGCGCTCGACGCGCTCGCGCAGCGCTACGAAGCGTCGCTCGACGAGGTGCGCGCGGCGCTGGCCGCGAGCGGCGTGGTCGCGTTCGGCACGCTCGCGCGCGGCGACGAGCGGCCGCTGATCGTCGACCGGCTCGATCATCTGTACCTGTCGCGCTATTTCGATTACGAACGGCGGCTCGCCGATGCGCTCGTCGCGCAGGCCGGTGTCGCCGCGCCGGACGAAGGCCTGTCGCCCGACCGGTTGCGCGACAGTCTCGCCCGTTACTTCGGGCCGGCGACCGGCGAAGTCGACTGGCAGCGCGTGGCGGCGATCGTCGCGCTGACCGGCCGCGTGACGATCGTCAGCGGTGGGCCGGGCACGGGCAAGACGACGACCGTCGTCGGTGTGCTGGCCTGCCTGCTCGATGCGCACCCGGGGCTGCGCATCGCGCTGGCCGCACCGACCGGCAAGGCCGCGCAGCGGATGCAGGAGGCGCTGCACGCGCGCGCCGGCGATCTGCCGCCCGAACTCGCGGCGCGCCTGCCCGACACGTCGTATACGCTGCATCGGCTGCTGGGCGGCGGCGGGGCGGCCGGCTTCCGGCATCATCGCGACAATCCGTTGCCGTACGATCTGATCGTCGTCGACGAGGCGTCGATGATCGACGTCGCGCTCGCCGCGCATCTGCTCGACGCGCTCGCGCCGGGTGCGCGTCTCGTGTTGCTGGGCGACAAGGATCAACTGGCCGCGGTCGAGGCCGGCGCCGTGTTCGCGGAGCTGAGCGCACGGCCGGCGTTCACCGCCGCGGCCCGCACGCGCATCGCGCAGGCGCTGGGCATCGACGAGGCGGCGTTCGTCGCGGCGTTGCCGGTGCCGGTGCCGCACGAAGCCGCGCCGGCAGCGGATGCGCGCGCGCATCCGGCATCCGCGTCCGCACGGGCTCCGGCTTCGCCGTCGGCATCCGCGCCTGTTGCGCGCAAATCGGCGCCTCGGCCGAAAGTCGATGCGCGACAGGCGTCGCTCTTCGACGACGAACCGCAGGATGACGAAGCGTCGTCGGCCGACATCGCGCCGTCGCCGTCATCCGGGTCGGCACCGGTCGATGCCGGCGCACCGGGCGATGCGCCGGCCTGGATCGAGGCCGACGAGCTCGCTTGGCTCGACGCCGTCGAGCTGGCGCCGTTCCACGCAGACGATGCGGCGCTGGCGTCGGCGGCGGCGGCCGCATCGCCATGGGCCGGCGAAGCCGCTGCCGCATCCGCAGGAACGCCCGCTCCGGCACCGCTCGCGGACTGCGTCGTGTGGCTCGAACGCAATTACCGCTTCGGTCTCGATTCGCCGATCGGCCGACTGTCGCTCGCGATCCGCCGCGGCGACGTGCAGGCGGCGCTCGATGCGCTGCCCGCCGACGACTCGGCAGCCGCATCGTTTCACGACGATGCGGGCGACACGCTGGCGTCGTCGACGGTCGAGCGGCTCGCACGGCGTTTCGGCGCATACCTCGATGCATTGCGCGACGCGCTGGCCGCGCCGGCGCCCGATCCGCTGCCGCTGTTCGACGCGCTCAACCGGTTCCGGATCCTGTGCGCGACCCGCAGCGGCTCGCGCGGGGCGGAACACGTCAATGCGCTGGTGGCCGCGCACGTGCGGCATGCGGCGCGCGTGCCGCTCGCGGTCGGCGCGCACTGGTTCACCGGGCGGCCGATCATGGTCACGCGCAACGACTATGCGCTCGGGCTGTTCAACGGCGACATCGGCATTGCGCTGCCCGACGCGCACGGTGTGCTGCGCGTGTGGTTCCGGCGCGCGGACGGCGCCGCGCGCGCGGTGTCGCCGGCCGCGCTGCCGCCGCACGAAACGGCGTTCGCGCTGACGGTGCACAAATCGCAGGGCTCGGAATTCGACGAAGCCGCGCTCGTGCTGCCTGCGTCGTTCGGCCGGGTGCTCACGCGCGAGCTCGTCTATACGGCCGTCACGCGCGCACGCACGCGCGTGCAGGTGATCGGGCCGCGGCGCGTGCTGGCGCAGGCGGTCGCGACGCGCACGCAGCGCGATTCGGGGCTCGCGGCCCGCGTCGACGAGGCGCTCGCCCGGCGCCGCACGGAGGCTTCGCGATGATGATTCGCTACACGCTCGATCCGGCCGAGGTCGAATGGACGGCCGTGCGTGCGCAGGGCGCGGGCGGGCAGAACGTGAACAAGGTGTCGAGCGCGATTCATCTGCGCTTCGACATCCGCGCGTCGTCGCTGCCGCCGGTCATCAAGGAGCGGCTTCTCGCATTGTCCGACCAGCGCATCACGCGCGACGGCGTCGTCGTGATCAAGTCGCAGGAGTATCGGACGCAGGAGAAGAACCGCGAGGCCGCGCTCGCGCGGCTCGATGCGCTGATCGGCAGCGTCGCGCACACGCCGCGTGCCCGGGTCGCGACGCGGCCGACGCGCGCGTCGAAGGAGCGGCGGCTCGAGCACAAGTCGCGCCGCAGCGTGGTGAAGTCGGGGCGTGGGAAGGTGGTCGACTGACCAATGAACGCTCACGCGCGTCGCACGCGATCGTCCGCCGCGCGCGGCGGCTACCGCATCACGGTTCCCGCGCTGTCGAGCACGAAGTCGACGCAGAACACGACGAGCCGGCTCTGCGCGCGGATCGCGACGGCGGCCGTATAGCAGTCGCGGCCTTCCGTCAGCGAGAAATGCGGGCCCATCAGCGCGACGCGCCCGGGGGCGGCGATCGCACGCTGGAAATACGGGCGCCGCGACCAGTTGCTGTGGGTTTCCGGGAAGAGCGGCGCGAGGCGGGTCACGCTCGCCTGGCTGTCGTCGGGCGGCGCACCGATCGACGGCAGGAACTGTTCGCCGGTCTCGTCCGTGACGAACACGCGTCGCGCGGCCGGTACCGCGAACACGCGTTGCGCGGCGTCCTGCAGGTTGCCGCTTGCCGAAAACGCGGCCGCGCCGGTGAGCACGAGCCGTTCGATCGCGTCGAAGCCCGGCTGCTGGGCGGCCACCGGCGTGTGCCGGCGGGCGATGAAGCGCCGCCACGCGGCATCGAGCATCGCGGGCGCCGCCGCGCTCGCGTGCGCGATCGATGCATCGGGCTGGCCGAACTGAAAACCCTGCACGAAATCGATGTCGGCTTCCATCAGCGCCTGCAGTGCGTCGTCGCTTTCGACGCCTTCGGCCAGCACCATCGCGCCGGCCTGGTGCAGCATCGACACGAGGTGATGCATGATGCGGCGATCGTCGGCCGAGGCGGTCGAACGCTCGACGAGCGAGCGGTCGAGCTTCACGATGTCGGGCCGCGCTCGCCACACGCGGTCGAAGTTCGAGAACCCCGTGCCGAAATCGTCGATCGCGATCAGGAAATCGCGATGCTGGATCATGTCGATCGTGCGGGCAAGCGCGGCTTCGTCGCGTGCCGGCTGCTCGACCACTTCCAGCACGATGCGGTTCGGCGGCAGCGCGAAATGCCGGCACAGCGCCTCGACGAACTCGCGCTGCACGAGGCCCGTGTCGAGCACGCGCGGCGTCACGTTCAGGAACAGCCAGCCGTCGCCGATTCCCTGCGTGACGAAGTTGGCCGTGTGCAGGCAGCGCGCGAGCCGGTCGAGCAGCAGCGCGTCGGCGTCGCCGCGCGTCTTGTCGAACAGGGCGGTGGGCGACACCAGCGCGCCGTTCCCGTCGACGACGCGCAGCAGCGCCTCGTAGCCGACGACGCGCTTGTGCGTGATCGACAGCACGGGCTGGAACACGCTGCGCAATGTCGTGGCGCGGTAGGTGGCGAGCCAGCCGTGGGGCGTCGGCGTGAGGCGTTCGAGCAGGGCGTCGAGCGACAGGTCGCGGGTGGACTTCATGTCGACGGTGCCCGGGAGCGGGCGGCGGCGCACCGCCACGCCGATGCAGCCGCATGCGCAGGCGGACGCGGAAGAACGGGGGGCATCGAGACCGCCTTCTGCGGATGAGTGTTCCGAGTGTAACGGGATTGCCGCGGCGCGCGTATCAGGGTAACTCCAGACGCAAACGGTACACCGCGATTCCGGCCCGCGCGCTGCGGCGCGGCGACCGGCCTCGCGTGCATGCGTACGGTGCATGACCGTCGCGAAACGAAGCGCGCCGCGGCGGCGGACGACGATCCCGCGTCCCGCCACCGGGCGGCGGCATGGCCGTGCGTCGCTGCCGTCCGATGCGCAGGCCGATGCGGGAAATCCCGGCGGCCGGAGCCGCCGCCGTCAGACGAATGAGCCAGATGCGTGCGCGCCGCGGCGCGATCGGCGGCGCGTCCGCATACCCGCGTCGCGTCGCGTCGCCATCGGCATTGCCGGCGGACGGCGGTCTCCGCGCGCCGGCCGCGCCGATCGTCAGGCCACTTCGCCGTCGCGCGGTCGGACGCCGGGAATCCGCTTGATCACGCCGGTTGCGAGCGCGGTGCCGACGAGCACGATCGCGCAGCCTTCGATCATCACGGCCGACACGTGTTCGCCGAGGAACAGCGCGCCCCACAGCAGCCCGAACACGGGGATCACGAAGGTCACGGTGATCGCGCGGGCGGGCCCGATATGCGCGATCAGGTAGAAGAAGATGAAATACGCGATGCCCGTGCACGCGACGCCGAGGGCGAGCACCGCGCCCCAGGCGTGCGCGCCGACCGGCGCGGCCGGCCACGTCGCGATCGCGAACGGCAGCAGCAGGACGGTCGAGCCGATCATGCTGCCGACTGCATTGACGAGCGGATCGACGCCGCCGAGCTTGCGTTTCGTATAGTTGGCCGCGATGCCGTACAGCAGCGTCGCGCCGAGCGCGGCCGCCGCGGCGAGCGCGGTCGCTGCGGCGCCCGTGTCGCCGTGCGCGTTCGCGATCTGGTTCCACACGAGCGTGAGCACGCCGGCAAACCCGATGACGAGGCCGAGCGCGCGCGGCAGCGACAGCTTGTCCTTCAGCCACAGGTAAGCGACGAGTGCGCCCCACAGCGGCGTCGTCGCGTTGATCACCGACGTCACGCCGGCCGACAGCGTCAGCTCGGCGAACGCGAACAGGCAGAACGGGATGCCCGAATTCAGCGCGCCGACGACGAACAGCGGCCACGCATGACGGCGCAGCCGGGCGCCGAGATCGGCGGGTGTGAAGCGCGTCAGCGCGAAGCCCGCGAGAAACAGCGCGCCGATGCCCACGCGCAGCGCCATCAACGGCGCGACGCCGAAATCGACTACGCCGATCCGGATGAACAGGAAGGAGGCGCCCCACAGGGCGGCGAGCACGGTCAGCAGGAAAGCGTTCTTGGGCGACATCGATCGGCGAGGGCGGGGACGGGATGCGACGAATCTTACACCGCGTTACCGCACCGTCGTTTCACGATCGGATGAAACGACAAGAAACGGGAATTGCGCCGCTTGGCGTCGACGGCGGACGGCCGGCCACACGCCGACGGCGCGATCGATCAGTGATGACGCCAGCCGCCGCGTCCGCCGAAGCCGAAATTGAGCGACAGCGCGGGGCCCCAATAACTGCCCCACGCGGGCGCATATGCAGGGGCCGGATAGTAGTAGGCGGGGCCGGGATCGACATATACGGGCGCGGGCTGTACCGGCACCGGCGCCGCAGTGTAATAGCCGTACGGGTAATAGCAGCCGGCGAGCGTCGTGCAGGCGAGCGCTGCGGCGACGAAGGTCCTGTTCATCGTGTGTCTCCGGCGAAAGCCGGCCATCGGCAGATGCTTGAAGCTTAGGCCGAGTACCGATGACACGGTATGAGAAACGGTAACCGATCATTTCCGGGCCGCGGCCGGACCGGCTGCGATGTCGCATGCGAAAACGGCGCTTCCGCGGTGCGGAAACGCCGTTGAACCGACCGGCCGACGGCTGGGCGACGCCCAACCGGCCGATGCGACTGCTTTACTTGCCGACCTGGTTACCGATGATGCCGCCGGCCGCCGCGCCGCCCAGCGTCGACAGCGCGTTGCCGCCGATCGCCGCGCCGGCGACGCCGCCGACACCCGCACCGATTGCCGTATCGCGCTGGCGTCGCGACATCGAATCGCAGGCCGACAGGCTGGCCACCGTCGCGACGAGCAGAGCGCATACCCCAAAACGCCGAATCGAGTTCATGATCGTTGTCCTTGTGGTAGTGAACGGAAGGCGCACGACCGGCTGGCGGCCGCGCATGTCCCCAATCTACGCGCCGTTCCGCGACGCTGCTGTAAGGACTTGTTAAGGCTCGCGCGGTTTCGTAATCAATTGTTTCGTCTGGGCCGGCAGGCACGCGACATGCGCAAAAAAGCCCGCTCGAAAGCGGGCTGCGTGCATCGCGATGCGAGCCGGTGCGGCTCGCGGCGCGCTTACTGACGGTGGTAGATCTCGGCGCCGGTCTTCACGAACTCGACCGCCTTGACCTCCATCCCTTTCTTCAGCGCCTCGGTTTCCGACACGCCCTGCTGGGCCGCGAATTCGCGCACGTCCTGCGTGATCTTCATCGAGCAGAAATGCGGGCCGCACATCGAGCAGAAGTGCGCGACCTTGGCCGAATCCTTCGGCAGCGTCTCGTCGTGGAATTCGCGCGCCTTGTCCGGGTCGAGACCGATGTTGAACTGGTCTTCCCAGCGGAACTCGAAACGCGCTTTCGACAGCGCGTTGTCGCGCACCTGCGCGCCCGGGTGACCCTTGGCGAGGTCGGCGGCGTGCGCGGCGAGCTTGTACGTGATGATGCCTTCCTTCACGTCGTCCTTGTTCGGCAGGCCCAGGTGCTCCTTCGGCGTCACGTAGCACAGCATCGCGGTGCCGAACCAGCCGATCATCGCGGCGCCGATGCCCGACGTGATGTGGTCGTAACCCGGTGCGATGTCGGTGGTCAGCGGCCCGAGCGTGTAGAACGGCGCTTCCTTGCACCAGTCGAGCTGCAGATCCATGTTCTCCTTGATCAACTGCATCGGCACGTGGCCGGGGCCTTCGATCATCACCTGCACGTCGTGCTTCCACGCGATCTGCGTGAGCTCGCCGAGCGTCTTCAGCTCGCCGAGCTGCGCTTCGTCGTTCGCGTCGTAGATCGAGCCGGGGCGCAGGCCGTCGCCGAGCGAGAAGCTCACGTCGTACGCCTTCATGATCTCGCAGATCTCTTCGAAGTGTTCGTACAGGAAGCTTTCCTTGTGATGCGCGAGGCACCACTTCGCCATGATCGAGCCGCCGCGCGACACGATGCCCGTCATCCGGTTCGCGGTGAGCGGCACGTACTGCAGGCGCACGCCCGCGTGGATCGTGAAGTAGTCGACGCCTTGCTCGGCCTGCTCGATCAGCGTGTCGCGGAAGATTTCCCAGGTCAGGTCCTCGGCCTTGCCGTTGACCTTCTCCAGCGCCTGGTAGATCGGCACCGTGCCGATCGGCACCGGGCTGTTGCGGATGATCCACTCGCGCGTTTCGTGGATGTGCTTGCCGGTCGACAGGTCCATCACCGTGTCGCCGCCCCAGCGGATCGCCCACGTCATCTTGTCGACTTCCTCGCCGATCGACGACGTGACGGCCGAGTTGCCGATGTTCGCGTTGATCTTCACGAGGAAGTTGCGGCCGATGATCATCGGCTCGGATTCCGGGTGGTTGATGTTCGCGGGAATGATCGCGCGGCCGCGTGCGACTTCGTCGCGCACGAACTCGGGCGTGATCTCGGCGAGCGCGTTCGCGCCGAAGGCCGCGGCGCCGAATGCCTGGCCCGGGTGCTGGCGGCCCATCATCGCGGCGAGCTTCGCGCCGTTCGGGCCGCTCGACTTCAGGCTCTCGATGTACTCGGCGCGGCGCTGATTCTCGCGGATCGCGATGTATTCCATTTCCGGCGTGATGATGCCCTGACGCGCGTAGTGCATCTGCGTGACGTTCTTGCCGGCCTGCGCGCGGCGCGGGTTGCGGTGCAGGCCCGGAAAGCGCAGGTCGGCGGTGGCCGGATCGGCCGCGCGTTCGAGGCCGTATTGGCTCGACAGGCCGGGGAGCACCTCGGTGTCGCCGCGCGCTTCGATCCAGCGCTGGCGCAGCGCGGGCAGGCCCGCGCGGATGTCGATCTTCGCGTCCGGATCGGTGTACGGGCCCGACGTGTCGTACACGTAGATCGGCGGATTCTTTTCGCCGCCGAAGCCGGTCGGGGTGTCGGCCTGCGTGATTTCACGCATCGGCACGCGGATGTCGGGCTGCGAGCCGGTTACATACACCTTTCGCGAGTTGGGCAGCGGCGCGACGGCAGCGGCGTCGACGTGGGCGTCGGCGGACAGAAACTTCGGATTGGCGTTCATGCAATCTCCTGTGCGGGCGCCGGACAGGCGCTTCGGCGCTTGCCCGGAGCCCTTGACGAATGTGGGGCTCGAGCTAAGCAGGAGACGAGGCTTGGTGAGGCGGCGGATTTCGTCAGAAGGATGGCGGCGAAATCCGTACGCTTCCCTGCGCTGGCATTATCCAGATCAGGTTCAAAGGGTATTTCTCACCCGCAATGCCGGTCGTTCGACCGAACGCATTGCAGGACCCCCGCGTTAGCAAGGGCACACGATACACCGGCTTGCCGGCGGTTTCAACCGGGTGCGAAGCCGATGCCGCCGGGCGACGGGCGGATCGCGACCGCCGGCGCGCGCACGGTGCGCCGCAGCAAGCGCGGCCGTCGACGCGCGATGTCGTCCGGGACGGAAGGGGCGGGCAGTACAGCATTTCCATCCCGTGTTTCCGGCTTCAAAAAATTTTTCGACATCGCTGTCATTTCCGGCGGCGTCCTCCGTCTATTCGGCTCCCAAACCCATGTATCGGAGAGATGTCATGAAAAACGTATTCCTCGCCGCCTGTGTCGCCGCACTTGCCACGATCGCAACGGGCGCTCACGCGCAGAACGACGCAATGTCGAAGGACGGCATGTCGATGTCGAAGGACGCGATGGGCCACGACGCGATGGCGAAGGACGGCGCGATGAAGAAGGACGGCATGAAGAAGCATGCGATGAAGAAGGACGCGATGGGCCACGACGCGATGAAGAAGGACGACGCGATGAAGAAAGACGCGATGAGCCCGTCGAACTGACGAACGCGTGCGGGGCGCGACCGGCCGGTTGCCGGCGCGCACCGCGTCCCGCCGCTTCATCCCGGGAGTCATCATCATGCAAACGGTTCCTGTCACGGATCGCGCGGGCGTGCCGTCGCCCGCGCCGACGATCCATCCGCGCTGGGTGCGCGCGAGTCACTGGCTCAACGCGCTCGCGGCGATCCTCATGGTGTTGTCCGGCTGGCGCATCTACGACGCGTCGCCGATCTATCCGCCGTTCATGTTCGCGCACGGCATCACGCTCGGCGGCTGGCTCGGCGGCGCGCTGCAATGGCATTTCGCGGCGATGTGGCTGCTGGTCGGCAACGGGCTGTTCTACCTCGCGATGTCGATCGCGACGGGGCGCTTCGCGCGCAAGTTGCTGCCGGTCACGCCTGCATCGGTGTGGCGCGACGTACGCGCCGCGCTCGGCGGCCGGCTGTCGCACGACGACCTGAGCGTCTACAACGCGGTGCAGCGTGCCGCGTACCTGACCGCGATCGTCGATCTCGTCGTGTTGGTGCTGTCGGGCCTCACGATCTGGAAATCCGTGCAGTTTCCGCTGCTGCGCGAGCTGTTCGGCGGTTACGACGACGCGCGCATCGTGCACTTCTGGGCGATGTCGCTGCTGGTCGCATTCGTCGTCGTTCACGTTGCGATGGCGTTGCTGGTGCCGCGCTCGCTGCTCGCGATGCTGCGCGGTCACTGACCCGCGCGTCGCGGGCGAAGGAAATCATCATGTCGGAATCCGAAAAAAACCGCGGCGAGCCGCGCTGGACGCTCGATCGGCAGTCGCTCGAACTCGACGTGCGCCGCACGCTCGAGATGCCGTCGCGACGGCTCTTCAACCGGCGCGTGCTGACGCTCGGCGGCCTCGCGATGCTGACCGGGTGCACGTTGCAGGACGACGCGTCGGTCAACACGTTCCTCGAGAAAGTGTCGCGCATGAACGATCGCGTGCAGGCATGGCTGTTCAGCCCCGACCGGCTCGCGCCGACCTACACCGAAGCCGACATCACGCGGCCGTTCCCGTTCAATGCGTACTACGGGATCGACGACGTGCCGCACGTCGACGCATCGACGTATCGGCTCGTGCTGTCCGGCCGCGTGACGGGCAAGCGCGTGTGGACGCTCGACGAGCTTCGGGCGCTGCCGCACGCGGAACAGATCACGCGGCATATCTGCGTGGAAGGGTGGAGTGCGATCGGCCGCTGGGGCGGCACGCCGTTCGGCGCGTTTCTCGCACGCGCGGGTGCCGATACCGGTGCGAAATACGTCGGCTTCAAATGTGCCGACGATTACTACGAAAGCATCGACATGCCGACCGCGCTGCATCCGCAGACGCTGCTCGCGTTCGACTACGACGGCCGCCGGCTGCCGCCGGAATACGGTTTCCCGATGAAGCTGCGGATGCCGACCAAGCTCGGCTACAAAAACCCGAAGCACATCATGGAAATCTTCGTGACCGATACGTTTCCGGGCGGCTACTGGGTCGATCAAGGGTACAACTGGTTCGGCGGCTCGTGACCGGCGCATGCGCGCCGCAATGCATCGCGCATGGGCGTCATGCGGATTCCCGCACCTGAAGCTCGACGTGCAGGCCGGCCGCCGCCGCCATGTTGACGAGCGCGTCGAGTGCGAACAGGTTGATCTTGCCGCGCATCAGGTCGGACACGCGCGGCTGCGTGACGCCCAGCAGTTTCGCGGCCTGCGCCTGGCTCAGTTCAAGCTGCGCCAGGCGTTGCTTGAGCGCGATCATCAGTTCGGACCGCAGCTTCATGTTCTCGGCCTCGGCCGGCTGTTCCTCGATCGCGTCCCAGATGCTCTTGTAGCGTTCGTTGGTCATCGTTTCCACTCCGTCAACAGGGCGCGATAGCGCCGGGCGGCCAGTTCGATATCGGCCTTGCACGTGCGTGCCGATTGCTTCCGGAAGCAGTGCAGCACATAGACCGCGTCGGCAAACGTCGCGACGTAGACGATCCGGAACGCGCCGCTCGCGTCGCGCAGGCGAATCTCCCGTACGCCGACGCCGATGGTGCGCATCGGTTTCCAGTCGTCGGGCGCCAGGCCGCGCTGCACCTGATCGATCTGATGACCGGCTTCGCGTCGTACGGCAGGCGGGAAATCGCGAAGCGCGTCGAGGGCGCTGCCGATGAAAACGACCGGCTTCGGCGGGAGAATGGCAAGATTATACAAAATTTTGTATGAGCGTGAAGGTGCAGTTCGAACGGAGCGTGCGGCGCGCAGCACGCGTCGCCCCGTCACGATAAGGGCGAAACGGCGACGGCCATGCACAACTGGCCGTTCGGCCGACGGCTCGCGCGCGATGGGCCGAATGCGGCACGGGCGGCAATGTCGAGCCCCATTTTCCAGCCGCCGCTTTCCTCCGGCGTCGCGCGAAAAATGTCGCGCCGAAACATCAGTCGATATGCTTTCAGACAGGTCCGACGATGCTTTCGAATCCTTGATGCCATAATGCCGAGCGTGTGCACCGGATACGGTTGCGCACGTTTTTTTTGCCTTTTGCCGCCGCTCGCCGGTTCTCTTTCGTCGCCGTTCGCACTGCCATGTCGTTCCGCACGTTCGCTCTGCCTTCCCGGTCCCGCGTGGATCGTTTGCCGGCATCGCCGGCGTCTTTCAGCGGGGCACGCGGCGTGACGTGCGGGCGGGCCGCACGATGACGCCGCTCGACCGCCTCCTCGATTTCCTCGCCCGCCTTTCGTTCCGGATCCGCCTGCCGCAAAGCCGCGGCGGCCGTGTGGCGCTCGCGCTCGTCTTCATCTATTTCGTCTGGGGCTCGACCTACAGCGGGTTGCATTTCGCGCTGCAGTCGTTCCCGCCGCTGTTGCTGTCGGGGCTGCGCAACCTGCTCGGCGGGGTCGGCCTGTTCATCTTCGCGCTGCGGCGCAAGCCCGAATGGCCGACGCTGCTGGAAATCCGCAACGCGGCGATCGTCGGCACGATGCTCGTCGCGTTGTCGTCCGGCACGATCGCGCTCGGCATGCGCACGGTCAGCAGCGGTTCGGCCGCGGTGATGGTGGCCACGGTGCCGTTGTTCGCGACCGTGATCGCGGCGGTCGCCGGGCGGCCGGTGACGAAGGGCGAATGGGCGGCCGTCGCGCTGGGGATGGTCGGCATCGTCGTGCTGAATTCGGGCGGCGCGGCCGCCGCGAACTCGGCGCTCGGCACGATCTGCGTGCTGGCCGGCGCATTGTTCTGGGCAGGCGGCGCGCATCTCGCGACGCGGCTCAAGCTGCCGTCCGACCTGTTTCTGTCGACGTCGCTGCAGATCGGCCTCGGTGGGCTGATGTCGACGATCGTCGCGTGGCTGCTCGGCGAACGCGTCGAACAGCTGGCCGTCGGGTCCGTGTTCGCGTTCGTGTACCTGATGGTGTTCTGCACGATGGCCGCGTACGTCGCGTACGGCTATCTGATTCGCCACACGAGCCCGATCATCGCGAGCAGTTGCATGTACGTGAATCCGATCGTCGCGGTCGCGCTCGGTGCGTTGCTGCTGGGCGAACCGGTGACGATGGCGACCGTGGTCGCGACCGTCGCGATCCTCGGCAGCGTCGGGTTGTCGTTCGTGTTCGATCCGGCGCGCCGGCCCGCGGCGGCGGCCACGGCCACCGGTTCGCCGGCCGTCGCGGCCGAGCAGGCCGGTGCGGCGGATGCTTCCGCCGTCGCCGAGCCGATCGCCACGCCGGATGCGGCGCCCATCCTCGCGCCTTCCGCTGTCCCGCTCGCGGTGCCGGCGCCCGCGGCGGTGATGGATCCCGGCGCGGTGATCGACCCGGCCCCGGCGTTCGCGCCGCCACCCACCGCCGCCGAGCCGGCCGCCTCGCGCACCGACGCGTGACGCCGCGGTGGCCGGCCGCGCTCAGCCGCGCCGGCCGCCGCGATGGTGGGACCAGCCGGCGAGCGCGGTAAACAGCAGGCCGGCCGCGCACATGCCGGTCCAGCCGAACGCGCGCCATGCGGCGACGCCGGCCGACGAGCCGAGCGCGCCGCCGATGAAATAGCACACCATGTACACCGTGTTGACGCGGCTGCGCGCGTCGGGCTTCAACGCATAGATGCGCGACTGGTTCGAGATCTGCGCGGCCTGTACGCCCACGTCGAGCACGACCACGCCGATCACGAGCCCGACGAGGCTCGACCCCGACAGCGCGAAGATCACGAACGACAGCGCGAGCAGCGCGATCGCGAGCGAGATGATCGCCCGCGGGCCGCGCGTGTCCGCGAAGCGGCCCGCATACGGCGCGGCGAGGGCGCCCGCGGCGCCGACGATCCCGAACAGGCCGGCCGCCTGCGGGCCGAGATGGAACGGCGCGCCGGCGAGCAGCAGCGTGAGCACCGGCCAGAACGCGCTGAACGCCGCGAACAGCGCGGCGCCCGTCAGCGACGCCTCGCGCAGCCCGCGCAGTTCGACGGCCAGGTGCCACATCGAGCCGAGCAGCTTGCCGTACGACAGCGTCGACGTCGGCGAGCTGCGCGGCAGCCGCAACACGATCACGACGGCGAGTGCGACGAGCGCCGCGACCGATGCGGCGAACACCGCGCGCCAGCCGAAATACTCGGCGACGAAGCCGGCGGCGGTCCGCGCGAGCAGGATGCCGAGCAGCAGGCCGCTCATCACGGTGCCGACCGCGTGGCCGCGTTCGGCCGGCGGCGCGATTTCGGCGGCGAACGGCACGGCCTGCTGCGCGATGGTCGCGAGGATGCCGATCGCGAGGCTCGCGGCCGCGAGCACGGCCAGCGACGGCGCGGTGGCCGCCACGATCAGCGCGATCGACAGCCCCGCGATCTGCAGCAGGATCAGCCCGCGGCGATCGAAGCGGTCGCCGAGCGGCGCGAGCAGAAACATGCCGGCCGCATAACCGAGCTGCGTCGCGGTCGGCACCGCGCCGATCCACGATGCGCCGTCCGGAAAGGCCGAGCGGAAGCTGTCGAGCAGCGGCTGGTTGTAGTAGATGTTCGCGACCGACACGCCCGCGATCGTCGCGAGCAGCAACAGCAGGCTGCGCGAGTAGTAGGGTGAGGCGGCGTCGGTCGGACGGTCGGTGGAGGCGGTGGACATGGCGGCAGGCACGGAGTGGGGCGGCGCGGCGGGCGGCGCACGCGTCGGGTGCGCAGGCGGGCCGGGCGCCGGTCGAGGTTGCCGATCATACCGGAGCGGCGTGAATCCTGCCGGCGGCGAACCGGCGAACCGGCGAACCGGCGAACCGGCGAACCGGCGAACCGGCGAACCGGCGAACCGGCGAACCGGCAAATCGGCGAAACGGCGAAACGGCGAAACGGCACCGGCCGCCGCCCGTCACGGCACGCGCTTCACGTCGTCAGTCGACCAGCTCGCCGGTCGGCTCATAGAACGGATACGGCCCCGCTCCTTCGTCCACGTAGACGTGATGCGACGTCATCCCCATCTCGGGCGCATGACGATGGACCGCGAACGCCGGCGGTTCGAGCCGGAATGCGGACGGCGCATCGGCTCGCAGGTCGAAGGCGACCTGGTGCGCGGGCGACGGCACCGCGCACGCGAGCGTGCCGCCGAAGCGCGTGAACATCGTGCGGTGCACGTGGCCGCACAGCACGCGCTCGACGTTCGGATGACCGCGCAGCAGCGCATCGAGTTTCGCGGCGGCGGCGGGCGCGAGACGCAGCCTGTCCATGTGGCCGATGCCCGACGCGAACGGCGGGTGATGCAGCGCGACGATCACCGGCCGGTCGCGCGCGGCGTCGAGCTGCGCGGCGAGCCACGCGAGGCGCGCGTCGCACAGGTCGCCGTGGCTCGCGCCCGGCACTTGCGAATCGAGCGCGAGCACGCGCACCGCGCCGACGTCGAGCGCGTACTGCACGAATTCGCCGTCCTGCAGCTCGGCGCGATCGGCGAACGCGCGGCGCAATCCGGCGCGGTCGTCGTGATTGCCGATCATCAGGTAGTACGGAATCTCGAGCGCCGCGAGCAGCCCGCGCAGATTGCCGTACTCCTCGTCGTGGCCGAAGTCGGTCAGGTCGCCGGTGACGAGCACGGCGTCGGGGCGCGGCACGAGCGCGTTCAGCTTCGCGATGCAGCGGGCGAGCGCGGCCGCCGTATCGACGCGCCGGTACGCGAGCTGGCCCGGGCGCTTGATGTGGAGATCGCTGATTTGAGCAAGCAGCATCGTCGTTCCTCGGAATTGTCTGGTTGTCGTCCCGGCGGCGTGCGCCGCCGTGGGGTGTTGCGTGAATGATGCCCGATCGAAGGCTTACGCGCCGAGCGCGATCAGGCCTTCCGGCGCGATCGTGAGGCCGACCGCCGTACCGCGTGCGAGCGCGATGCGGCCCGGTACGTCGATCACGAGCGCGTCGGGCGCCGCATGCTCGATCGTGAGCCGCGTGCGCTCGCCGAGGAACGCGCACGCGCCCACCGCGCCGCGCAGCGGCGCATGCGCGGGATCGACGAGCTGCGCATCCTCGGGGCGGAAGAACCATTCGTCGGCCGCATGCGGCGTGACGATCGTACCGCCCGTCGTTGCGAGCGCGCCGTCGCGCCACTGGCCCGCCAGCCGGTTCAGCGTGCCGATGAACTGCGCGACCGTTCGGTTCGCGGGGTGGTAGTAGATCTCGCGCGGCGTGCCGATCTGCTCGATGCGGCCCGCGCCCATCACGACGATCCGGTCGCCGAGCTCCATCGCCTCGGCCTGGTCGTGCGTCACGTAGACGGTCGTCACGCCGAGCGCGCGCAGCAGCGTGTTCATGTCGCGGCGCAGCACGTCGCGCAGCTTCGCGTCGAGCGCGGTCAGCGGTTCGTCGAGCAGCAGCACGCGTGGGCGCACCGCGAGAGCGCGCGCCAGCGCGACGCGCTGACGCTGGCCGCCCGACAGTTGATCGACCGGTTTGTCCGCATGTGCGTCGAGCCGCATCATCGCGAGCAGTTCGTCGACGCGTTCGCGCAACGTGCGCGGTTCGGTCTTGCGGATCTTCAGCCCGTAGCCGACGTTGCCGCGCACCGTCAGGTTCGGAAACAGCGCGTAGTTCTGGAACACCATGCCGACCTGCCGGCGCTCGATCGGCAGCAAGGTGACGTCGTCGTCGCCGAATGCGATCTTGCCGCCGGCGTCCGGCGTGTCGAGGCCCGCGATCAGGCGCAGCGTGGTCGTCTTGCCGCAGCCCGACGGCCCGAGCAGCACGAGCGTTTCCCCGGCGCCGATCGACAGGTCGAGCGGTTCGAGCACGCGGGTGCCGCGGAACGTCTTCGCGCAGCCGGTCAGGGTGATGGGAGTGGAATCGAGTTTCATGTCTGCAAGAAATCAGCGCGGGCGCTTCTTCGGCGCGCGCGTACCGGACGGATCGACGCCGAGCCACTGCATCGCGACGAGCAGCGGCAGCGTCATCAGCAGGAACAGGATCGTGTATGCGCTGCCGACTTCGAGGCGCAGCGACGCATACGTATCGGCGAGCCCGACCGGCAGCGTCTTGGTGTCGGGTGTGTGCAGCATCCACGTGAGATTGAATTCGCCGATCGACAGCGTGAGCACCGCGAGCGCGCCGGCGACGATCCCGGGCCGCAGGTTCGGCAGCACGATCGTGACGAAACGCGTGACGAACGATGCGCCGAGGCTCGCCGCGCCTTCCTCGAGCGTGCGCAGGTCGGCGCCGGCCGCGACGGCCGCCACCGCGCGCACCATGAACGGCAGCGTGAACACGACGTGGCCGACGACGATGAACCACAGGCTCATCCGGAACGCGGTGAAGCCGCCGTACACGACCAGCAGCGCGAGCGCCGAAGCCAGCCCCGGCAGCGCGACCGGCAGCACGAGCGCTTCCTCGATCGCACGCGCGATACGGCTCTTGCTGCGCGCCAGCGCATAGCCGGCCGGCACGCCGACGACGAGCACGATCGCGAGCGTCGCGAACGCGACGTAGAGCGACAGCGCGACCGAGCCGTGATACTGCTGCCACACTTGTTCGAGCCAGCGCAGCGTGAGGCCGCTCGACAGGCCGCGGAAATAGTTGACGGTGAGGCCCGCGAGTACCGACATCACGACGGGCACGATCAGGAACGCGCACAGCAGCAGCGTGACGCCCCATTGCAGCGTGGCGATCGCACGCGCGCCGGCGACGCGCGGCGCATGCCGCGCGACGCGCTTGGTCTGCAAGGGGGCCGGCGCGGGGGCCGGCGACGGCGCGGAAGAACCGGAAAGCGATTGCATGCGGGAATCCTCAGGCTGCTGCGGCGGCGGTGTGGCCGGTGAAGCGGCGCGCGAGCGCGAGCACGGCCCAGGTGACGATGCCGAGCACGATCGACAGGCCGGCCGCCGTCGCGATGTTCGCGTTCAGCGTGAATTCGGTATAGATCGTCATCGGCAGCACGTTCAGATCGGTGGCGAGCGTGAACGCGGTGCCGAACGCGCCCATCGCGGTCGCGAAGCAGATCGCGCCGGCCGCGATCAGCCCCGGCGCGAGCGCGGGCAGCACGATGTCGACGAAGATGCGCCACGGCGACGCGCCGAGCGAACGCGCGGCTTCCTCGAGCGACCCGTCGAGCTTCGACGCGGCCGCGATCACGGTGACGATCACGCGCGGAATCGAGAAGTACAGGTAGCCGACGAACAGGCCCGCCACCGAATAGGCGAACACCCACTTGTCGCCGACGAGCTTCGCCGACAGCATGCCGATCAGCCCCTGGCGCCCCGCGAGCATGATCACCATGAAGCCGACGACGACGCCCGGGAACGCGAGCGGAAACGTGAGCAACGCGAGCAGCACGCGCTTGCCGGCAAATTCGCGGCGCGCGAGCAGCAGGCCGGAAACGGTCGACAGCGCGAGCGTCGCGAGCGTGACGCCCGCGGACAGCGCAACCGTCTCGCCGAGGCTCTTCATGTAACGCGCGTTGCCGAGCAGCGCCGCGTAGTGCGAGAAGAAGGCGCCGTCGGCGGACACCTGCACGAGCGCAGCCATCGGCAGCAGCCAGAACGCGGCGAATACCGCCAGCGCCGGCGCGACGAGCGCGACGCGCCAGCGCAGCGGGAAAGTCAGGTCGAGCATGACGTGGGACCGGCCGCTTACTGCATCACTTGCAGGTACTGCTGTCCGAACGCCTGCTGGCCGGCCGCCATCTTGCCGAAATCGACCGACTTCGCCCGCGCGTATTCGCTCGCCGGCAGGAACTTCGCGGCGACGTCGGCGCCGAGCGCCTGCGCGCGCACCGGGCGCAGATATGCGTTGGCCCACAGCTTCTGGCCTTCGTCGGACAACACGAAGTCGAGCACCTTCTTGCCGTTCGCGTCGTGCGGCGCGCCCTTCACGAGGCTCATCACGTACGGCACCGCGATCGTGCCTTCCTTCGGGATCACGAACTCGACGTTCGCGTTGTCCTTGTATTTCGCGCGATACGCATCGAAGTCGTAGTCGAGCAGGATCGGAATCTCGCCGGACAGCACGCGTGCATACGCGGTCTGCTTCGGTACGATCGGCGCGTTCGCCTTCAGCTTGCGGAACCAGTCGAGGCCCGGTTTGAAGTTGTCGAGGCTGCCGCCGAGCGCCTGGTTGACGGCGACCGCGCCCGCGTAACCGACGAACGCGCTCGACGGATCGAGATAGCCGACCATGCCCTTGTATTCGGGCTTCAGCAGATCGGCCCACGAACGCGGCACCGGCTTGCCGTCGAGCGCGTCCTTGTTCACGAAGAAGCCGAGCGTGCCCGAGTGGATCGCGAACCAGTAGCCTTGCGGGTCCTTCAGGTTCGCGGGGATGTCGTTCCAGTGTGCGGGCTTGTACGGCGCGATCACGCCCTTGTCCTTCGCCTGGAACGCCGACGACACGCCGAGGTAGACGACGTCGGCCACCGGGCTCTTTTGTTCGGCGATCAACTGCGCGATCGACTGGCCCGAGTTCTTGTTGTCGAACGGCACGCGGATGCCGGTCTTCTGCTTGATCGCGGCGATCTGCGCGGCCCAGTCGGCCCATTCGGGCGGGCAGTTGTAGCAGATCGCCGTTTCGTCGGCGTGGGCCGCGGGGGCGCCGGCGACGAGCGCGGCGCAGGCGAGCGGCGCGGCGAGCGCGCGCAGCAGCGAGGTCAGGCGAAAGGACACGGTGAGTCTCCGGGCGAGTGGGTGTGGCGCTGGGGTGGTGTGGTATCGGTGTGCGTGGACGGGGCCTGCGGTCACGCCTTGCGCAAGTGCAGCTCGGCGGCCGGCGGCGCAATCGTCGCGCCGTCGCGTACCGCATGCGACAGGATCATCGACGTGCGGTCGATCGCCGCGCCGCCGATGGATTCGACGAGACGCTGCCAGGCGTGGCGGCCGATGTCGCGGTTCGGCGTCGCGACGCTCGCGAGCGGCGGCGCGAGCAGCTCGCCGATCGCGATCCCGTCGAAGCCGAGCACCGACAGGTCGTCGGGAATCGAGAAACCCGCGCGACGCAGGCCGCGCATCACGACCATCGCGAGCAGGTCGTTGCTGCAGAAGAGGGCGGTCGGGCGCGTGGCGTGCGTGGTGAGGTGCGCGAGCACCGCATCGGGCAGCTCGGGCGCGTTGAAGTCGACTTCGACGGGCGGCAACGGCGCCACGCCGATTTCCTCGAGTGCCTGCGCGTAACCGAGATGACGCTGGCGCGCGCGATCCGACGCCGCGAGCGAACCGGCCAGCATCAGCACGCGGCGATGACCGTGCGCGGTCAGCATCTTCACGCCGTCGTAGGCGGCGCGGCGGTTGTCGACCGACACCGACGGACGGCGCTGCGTGTCGTTGTGCATCAGCACGTAGTGCGGGCCGTCGCGGTCGAGCATGTCGAGCAGCGGGTGCGTATCCGCATCGGCGACGGTGAGGATCAACCCTTCGACGCGCTGCTCGCGCAGCGTCTCGATCGCATGACGCTCGCGCGCCGCGTCGTATTCGGTCGTCATCAGGATCAGCTTGAAGCCGGCCGCGGTCGCGAGCGCATCGATGCCTTGCAGGCAGTCGGCGAACACCGGGTTCGACAGCGTTGGCACGACGACGCCGACGAGCCGCGTGCGCTCGCCGCGCAGTTGCCGGCCGAGCGGGCTCGGGCGGAACTGCAGCGTGTCGATGGCGGTGCGGATCGTCTGCAGCGTGGCGGGGCTGACCGTATGCGGCGCGTTGATCGCACGCGAAACGGTGGCGATCGAGAAGCCCGCGAGGGCGGCGACGTCCTTGATGGTCGAGGTCATGAAGTCATGCGATGTAAACGTTTTCGGCCGGGGAATTATCGAAAACGTTTGTGACTTCGCGATGACGCATGCGACGCTTGTTTCGCGATGAGCACGATACAAACGTCAGACGGTTCAGGCCGTCCGACACGCGCGGTCGATTGTATCGGCCGAAGGTGCGGCGCGGGACGAAATCGTCGGCCGTGTCGTATCGATGTTGTATCGGTGTCGTATCGGTGTCGAATGCGCGGGAGGAAACGGTGCGACGATGGCCGGTGTCGCGATGCGGCGCGGCGCAATGAGGGAACGCATGCGCCAAGCAATGGTAGAATCGCGTCCGCCCTCTTGCCGGGGTGATGAAATTGGTAAACATAGCGGACTTAAACGATTGAGTGCCCGGCCGGAAACGGTCGGTGCAGAACCCTTCAAATTCGGCGAAACCCCTGATGTGCGCATCGAGGCAACGCCGAGCCAAGCCTCGCGGCACCCCGCGAGGAAGGTGTAGAGACTAGACGGGGGGCACCTAAGGCGCACGGGCAGCGGTCACGCCCGCGCGCGACGGTGAAGGCATAGTCCAGCGCACGAACGGTTCGCGCACGCGACGCCGGCTTCGAAAGAAGCAGTGTGACGAAAATCCGCCGCCTTAATTGGCTTGCCGGTTCAAGTCCGGTCCCCGGCACCATCGATCGCCCGACGCGATTCGATTCGATGAAGGCTTAAAAAACCCGCGAGAAATGCAGCGCTCGCGGGTTTTTGTTTGGTGCGGATGCATGCAGCGGCACGCGCGTGCGGCTCACGCTGCGCGTCGATGCGACGAAAGCGCCGCCATGTGATACTTGGCACGCGCGTCTTACCGACGCATTCCAACGCAGTTCGCCTCTTGCAAGCCTCTCGTCATGACCGACTCGACCCATCACTATTACGAACCGTCGCAAGGCCACGGCCTGCCGCACGATCCGTTGAACGCGATCGTGGGCCCGCGCCCGATCGGCTGGATCTCCTCCCGCGGCAGCGACGGCACGCTCAATCTCGCGCCGTACAGCTTCTTCAACGCGTTCAACTATCGCCCGCCGATCATCGGCTTTTCGAGCACCGCCGCGAAGGACAGCGTGCGCAACGTGCAGGAGACCGGCGAGTTCGTGTGGAATCTCGCGACGCGCGATCTCGCCGAGCAGATGAACCAGACCTGCGCCGCCGTGCCGTACGACGTGAACGAATTCGAACTGGGCGGTTTGACCGCGGTGCCGTCGCGCCTCGTCGACGTGCCGCGCGTCGCGGAAAGCGGCGTGAACTTCGAATGCAAGGTGACCGACGTGATCCGGCTGCGCGATCATCGCGGTGTCGAGACGCCGGCCACGCTGGTGCTGGGCGAGGTCGTCGCCGTCCATATCCGCCATGACCTGCTGAAGGACGGCATTTTCGACACGTTCGGCGCGGGCATCATCCTGCGTGCGGGCGGCCCGTCGGCCTACGTGCACGTGACGCCCGACAGCCGCTTCGACCTGTTCCGTCCCGACGCGTGACCGGTCGCGCGTCGCAGTGAACCGGCGATCGGGCGCGCGCGCGCCCGAACCCGAAAGACCCCGCCGAGATCGAGGATTTCGCGGGGTCTTTTGCTTCGTACCCTCACATGATCGGGACGCGTCGATCCGTCGGCGACGCCCGATCGCCGCCCGCCCGACGGCCCTGCACCGCAGCAAACCCGTGCTGCGCCGACTCCGCCGGCCGCACCTCACGCGCCGCGGCGATCCGTCATGGCAAATCTGCTCACCGCGAACGAGCGGCTTGGGCATCGACGCCCGCCGCCGCAAGGCATAGATTTCCAAGGTTGACGTGCTTATCCGCGCGTCAGCTCGCGCGCAGGCCGGCAACCGGCCCGCGCGTTCCCAAACAGCGTGAGACACAATCGAGCGTGGAGACGACACGATGAGCCTGTCAGAGCCATTGCGTCTGCATGTGCCGGAGCCCACCGGGCGCCCGGGCTGCAAGACGGATTTTTCCTATCTGCATCTATCGCCGGCCGGCGCCGTCCGCCGCCCGCCGATCGACGTTGCCGCGGCGGACACCGCCGATCTCGCCCGCAGCCTCGTGCGCGTGCTCGACGACAGCGGCAGGGCCGTCGGCCCGTGGGCGCCCGATCTCGACGATGCGCGCCTGATCGCCGGGCTGCGCGCGATGCTCAAGACCCGCATTTTCGACGCGCGCATGATGATCGCGCAGCGCCAGAAGAAAATCTCCTTCTACATGTTGAGCCTCGGCGAAGAGGCGATCGGCACCGCGCACGCGATGGCGCTGCGCGACGGCGACATGTGCTTTCCGACCTACCGGCAACAGAGCATCCTGATCGCACGCGACGTGCCGCTCGAGCGCATGATCTGCCAGTTGATGTCGAACGAAGGCGATCCGCTGAAGGGCCGCCAGCTCCCGGTGATGTACTCGGATCGCGAGGCCGGCTTCTTCTCCATTTCCGGCAACCTCGCGACGCAGTTCATCCAGGCGGTCGGCTGGGCGATGGCGTCGGCGATCAAGGGCGACACGAAGATCGCGTCCGCGTGGATCGGCGACGGCGCGACGGCCGAAGCCGATTTCCACACCGCGCTCACGTTCGCGCACGTGTACCGCGCGCCGGTCGTATTGAACGTGGTCAACAACCAGTGGGCGATCTCGACGTTCCAGGCGATCGCGGGCGGCGAGGGCACGACCTTCGCCGGGCGCGGCGTCGGCTGCGGGATCGCGTCGCTGCGCGTCGACGGCAACGACTTCCTCGCGATCTACGCGGCGTCGAGCTGGGCGGCCGAACGCGCGCGCCGCAACCTCGGCCCGACGCTGATCGAGTGGGTGACCTACCGCGCGGGCGCGCATTCGACGTCGGACGATCCGACCAAGTACCGGCCGAGCGACGACTGGTCCCATTTCCCGCTCGGCGATCCGATCGAGCGCTTCAAGCGCCACCTGATCGCGAAGGGCATCTGGTCGGACGGCGCGCAAGACGCGTTGACGGCCGAGCTCGAGGCCGAGGTGATCGCCGCGCAGAAGGAAGCGGAGAAGTACGGGACGTTGGCCGACGACCGGATTCCGTCGCCGGCGTCGATGTTCGACGACGTATACAAGGAGCTGCCCGCGCATCTGCGCCGTCAGCGCCAGGAACTGGGAGCGTGACCATGGCGCAACACGAGGCAGGGACGGCGACGCAGCCGATGACGATGATCCAGGCGCTGCGCTCCGCAATGGACGTGATGCTCGGGCGCGACGGCGACGTGGTCGTGTTCGGGCAGGACGTCGGCTACTTCGGCGGCGTGTTCCGCTGTACCGAAGGACTGCAGAACAAATACGGAAAGTCGCGCGTGTTCGATGCGCCGATCTCGGAAGGCGGGATCGTCGGCGCGGCGGTCGGGATGGGCGCGTACGGGTTGCGCCCGGTCTGCGAGATCCAGTTCGCCGACTATTTCTATCCGGCGTCCGACCAGATCGTGTCGGAAGGCGCGCGGCTGCGCTACCGCTCGGCCGGCCAGTTCACCGCGCCGATGACGATCCGGATGCCGTGCGGCGGCGGCATCTACGGCGGGCAGACGCACAGCCAGAGCCCGGAGGCGATGTTCACGCAGGTGTGCGGGCTGCGCACGGTGATGCCGTCGAATCCGTACGACGCGAAAGGGTTGCTGATCGCGTCGATCGAGAACGACGATCCGGTGATCTTCCTCGAACCGAAACGGCTGTACAACGGCCCGTTCGACGGCCATCACGAACGGCCCGTCACGTCGTGGCTCAAGCATCCGGCGAGCGCGGTGCCCGAAGGCTACTACACGGTGCCGCTCGATACGGCCGCCGTCGTGCGGCCCGGCAACGACGTGACGGTGCTGACGTACGGCACGACGGTGCACGTGTCGCTCGCCGCGGCCGAGGAGACGGGCATCGACGCGGAAGTGATCGACCTGCGCACGCTGTGGCCGCTCGATCTCGACACGGTCGTCGCGTCGGTGCGCAAGACCGGGCGTTGCGTCGTGGTGCACGAGGCGACGCGCACCTGCGGCTACGGCGCGGAGCTCGTGGCGTTGGTCCAGGAGCACTGCTTCTACCACCTCGAAGCGCCGGTCGAGCGCACGACCGGCTGGGACACGCCGTATCCGCATGCGCAGGAGTGGGCGTACTTTCCGGGCCCGGCCCGGGTCGGTGAAGCGTTGCGACGCGTGATGGAGGCGTGAGATGGGGATTCATGTCATCAAGATGCCGGATATCGGCGAAGGGATCGCCGAGGTCGAGCTGGTGGCCTGGCATGTGGAAGTCGGGCAGACGATCAAGGAAGACCAGCCGCTCGCCGACGTGATGACCGACAAGGCGGCGGTCGAGATTCCGTCGCCGGTGGCGGGCAAGGTGATCGAGCTCGGCGGCCGGATCGGCGAGATGATGGCGGTCGGCAGCGAGCTGATACGGCTGGAAGTCGAAGGCGACGGCAACCTGAAGGCCGCGGCGCCGGTGCGGGAAACGAAGGTGGAAACCGCACCGGTCTCGGCGGCGGCGCCGTCGAAGCCGGCGGCCGACGCGCCGGCCGAGCCGCCGGCGCAGCCCGCGGCGCCGCGCGCACCGACGAAACCGCACCGCGACGAACCGGTTGCGCCGCCGCGCGCGGCGCTCGCGCCCGGCGAACGGCCGCTCGCGTCGCCGGCCGTGCGTCAGCGCGCGTGGGACATGGGCATCGAGCTGCGCTACGTGCGCGGCACCGGCGAAGCCGGGCGGATCCTGCATGCGGATCTCGACGCGTATGCGCGCACCGGCGGCAGCCCGGCGCACGGATCGCAACCGCGCGGCTACGACGAACGCCACGACGAAACCGAAGTGCCGGTGATCGGCTTGCGGCGGGCGATCGCGCGCAAGATGCAGGAGGCGAAGCGCCGTATCCCGCATTTCAGCTATGTCGAGGAGATCGACGTCACCGAGCTCGAATCGTTGCGTACGGAACTGAACCGCCGCCACGGCGACACGCGCGGCAAGCTCACGCCGCTGCCGCTGCTGATCCGCGCGATGGTGATCGCGTTGCGCGACTTCCCGCAGATCAACGCGCGTTTCGACGACGAAGCGGGCGTCGTCACGCGCTACGGCGCGGTGCACATGGGCGTCGCGACGCAGACGGACGGCGGCCTCACGGTGCCCGTGCTGCGGCATGCGGAAGCGCGCGACGTGTGGTCGATCTCGGCGGAAATCGCGCGGCTCGCCGATGCGGTGCGCGCGAACCGCGCGCAGCGCGACGAGCTGAGCGGGTCGACGATCACGATCTCGAGCCTCGGCGCGCTCGGCGGCATCGTGTCGACGCCGGTGATCAATCATCCGGAAGTCGGCATCGTCGGCGTGAACCGGATCGTCGAGCGGCCGATGATCCGCGACGGCGCGGTCGTCGCGCGCAAGATGATGAACCTGTCGTCGTCGTTCGACCATCGCGTCGTCGACGGCGCGGACGCGGCCGAATTCATCCAGGCCGTGCGTGCGGTGCTCGAACGCCCGGCGCTGCTGTTCGTGGAGTGAGCCGATGAAGAACGAACACACCACACTGCTCGTCGTCGGCGGCGGCCCGGGCGGCTACGTCGCCGCGATCCGCGCCGGCCAGCTCGGCATTCCGACGATACTCGTCGAACGCGACCGGCTCGGCGGCACCTGCCTGAACATCGGCTGCATTCCGTCGAAGGCGTTGATCCACGTGGCCGACGCGTTCGAACAGGCGTGCGGTCATGCCGGCGAGGGCGCGCTCGGGATCCGCGTGCGCACGCCCGAGATCGACATCGCGAAAAGCGTCGCATGGAAGGACGGCATCGTCGATCGGCTGACGCGCGGCGTCGGCGCGCTGCTCAAGAAGAACGGCGTGCGCGTGCTGCACGGCGAAGCGCGCGTGATCGACGGCAAGACCGTCGAAGTCGTCGGCGGCGGCCATGCGGTGCGGATCGGTTGCGAACACCTGCTGCTCGCGACCGGGTCCGAGCCGGTCGAACTGCCGTCGATGCCGTTCGGCGGGCATGTCGTGTCGTCCACCGAGGCGCTGTCGCCCGCGACGCTGCCGAAGCGGCTGGTCGTCGTCGGGGCCGGCTATATCGGGCTCGAACTCGGGATCGTCTATCGCAAGCTCGGCGTCGACGTCAGCGTCGTCGAAGCGGCCGAGCGCGTGCTGCCTGCGTACGATGCCGAACTCGTGCGGCCGGTTGCCGATTCGCTCGCGCGCCTCGGCGTGCGGCTGCGGCTCGGCCACACGGTGCTCGGGCTGGACGCGCACGGCGCGGTGCGCGTGCAGGCGGCCGACGGCGCCGAGCACACGCTGCCGGCCGATCGCGTGCTGGTTGCCGTCGGCCGGCGGCCGCGCGTCGACGGGTTCGGGCTCGAGTCGCTGATGCTCGATCGCAACGGGCGCGCGTTGCGGATCGACGACGCGTGCCGGACCTCGATGCGCAACGTGTGGGCGATCGGCGACGTCGCGGGCGAACCGATGCTCGCGCATCGCGCGATGGCGCAAGGCGAGATGGTGGCCGAGTTGATCGCCGGCCGGCGTCGCCGGTTCACGCCCGCGTCGATTCCGGCCGTGTGCTTCACCGATCCCGAGATCGTGACGGCCGGCTGGTCGCCGGACGACGCGCACGCGGCCGGCGTCGACTGCCAGAGCGCATCGTTCCCGTTCGCGGCGAACGGGCGCGCGATGACGTTGCAGGCGACCGACGGGTTCGTGCGCGTCGTCGCGCGGCGCGACGATCACGTGATCGTCGGCTGGCAGGCGGTCGGGCGCGGGGTGTCGGAGTTGGCCGCGGCGTTCTCGCAGTCGCTGGAGATGGGGGCGCGGCTCGAAGACATCGGCGGCACGATTCACGCGCATCCGACGCTCGGCGAGGCGCTTCAGGAAGCGGCGCTGCGCGCGCTCGGGCACGCGCTGCACGTGTGACGCGTTCGCCGGACGCATGCGCCGCAGCGCCGCGCACATCGGCTTGCGTCGGTGTGCGTCGGCGTGCGTCGGGCATGCACGGCCGACCGCCGTGCCGGAACCGCTCCGAAACGGCTGGCCGCGTATGCGCCGGGTGTCAGGCGAGCGCGCCCGGACCGGCGTGCCGCGTCGTCACGTCACGATAGAACGCGTCGATCGCTTCGACCATCTGCGACAATCCCGGCTGCTCGAGCGGATAGTGACCGGCGTTCTCCAGCATCTCGACCTTGACCGGCACGTGGCGAACCCGCGCGAGGAACGGCTCGCTCAGATGCAGCGGCGTCCAGCGGTCCGCGGCCGGTTGCGTGAGCAGGATCGGGCACACGGAGAAATCCTCCGGCTCGACCACCGGCCGGTACGACATGTAGGAATCGAGGAACGCCATCGTCATCGCGTTGCCGGCCGAGGTCCGGTCGGACATCCATACCTTCAGCGCATCGTCGCGGTTCACGAGCGCGTGCATCTTGCTCGCGAGCGACATCGGGATGCGCATGGCGCGCAGCGGCGTCTTCGCGGCGAAGTGCGTCATCGGGCCGCCGACGCGGCTCATGAACAGATTGCGCGCGGTTTCGTCGCGCACCTGCTGCAGGCGCTGGTCGAGAAAGGTCATGCCGACGATGCCGTCGACTTTCCCGTTCAGCGCGGCGACGTGGTACGTCAGCATGCCGCCCGCGCTCAACCCGTACAGCACGATCGGCCGATCGTCCTTCGCGCGCTCCGCGTCGATCAGGTCGCTGCCGGCGCGCACCCAGTCGTCGTAGCGCACCAGCGCGCCGCGCGCCACTTCGGTCATCCCGTATTCGGGCATGTCGACCGCGATCGTCTCGTAGCCGCGGCGTGCCAGTTGCTCGCCGACGATCATCGACATCTGCCGTCCGTTCGTGCCGACGCCATGGAACAGGATCGCCTTCACCTGCGCGCGGGGATTGCGATACGTATCGAGATGGAGGCGATGGCCTCTCCAGCGCCACCATTGCTCGTCGGGGTGGCGATCGGCCGCCCACTGGAAGTCGGGCGGCAGGAACGCCTGCATGGCGCGCCAGACGGGCTGATCTGCATAGGTCCTGGACATGGCATCGGACTCCGGTCGGTCGAGTGAAAGGGCGGTTGCGATGGAGCCATCATCGCGCGGCACGCGGCGCTCGCCCATGCTGGCGCGGGCCAACCGCTTTAGAATCGAGGCCAACACACGTCACGAGGCGCCCGATGAACGTCTGGAACTTTGTCCGCAGCCCGGCTTCCGTCCTGCTGATGATCGCGTTCGGGCGCGACCGCGGGATCGCGCCGGCCGCGCTGCTGAAGGGCTCGCAGCTCACGCTGAAGCAACTCGCCGATCCGGATTTCACGGTGCTGGCCGCGCAGGAACGGGCCGTCGCGTCGAACCTGCTCGCGCTGGCCGGCGACGAGCCGGGCGTGGGCTTGACGGTCGGCCTGTCGTACCAGCTTTCCGCCTACGGATTGCTCGGATACGGGCTGCTGAGCAGCGCGACCGGGATGGATGCGGTCGCGCTCGCGGGCCGGTATCTGGCTCTGACCTATACATTCGTCGGGATGACGTACCGTCGCGCGGGGCGGCACGGCACGATCGTGTTCGACGCGGCGCCGGAGTTGTCCGCGCCGCTGCAGCGCTTCTTCGTCGAGCGCGCGATGGGCGCCGCGTGCCGCGTGCTGCGCGACGCGATCGGCAGCGCGTTCACGCTCGCCACGTTCGACCTCGCGTACGACGCCGAACCCGGCGGCCGGCACGTGCTCGGCACGCCGGTCCGGTACCGGCGGCCAGCTAATGCGATCACGTTCGAGCATGCGCACCTCGAACGGCCGTTGCCGCAGGCCAATGCCGCGACGGCCGCGATGTGCGAGCGCATGTGCGCGGAGCTGATCGCGCGCCGGCGCACGCGGGTCGACCTCGTGTCGTTCCTGAACGAATACCTGTCCACGCGGCCGTTCGACCGGCCGCCGCAGCTGAAGGACATCGCGACGCTGCTGAACACGAGCGAGCGCACGCTCAAGCGTCGGCTGCGGGACGAGGGTGCGTGTTTCCGCGACATCTCGAATGCGGTGCGCAAGGCGCGGGCGCAGACGCTGATTGCCGAAGGGCGACTGTCGATCAAGGAAATCGCGGACGAACTGGGGTTCAGCGACATCTCGTCGTTCTCGCAGGCGTACAAGCGCTGGACGGGCGTGGCGCCGAGCGTGTCGCGGCAGGCGGCGCTCGGTTCATAGCGGGGCGCGGGCGGGGCGGCCGCCGCGGTTGACCGTCCCACGCGAACCGTTCATCGTGTCGCTATCCCGCCTGATTCATCGGCCGCGCACCGGCGGGTTCGCCGCGGTGCGGCATGGAGAAACGCCGCGCGCACGCGGCATTTTCCGACGATTGGCGCACGCAGGCGCCTCACGGAACGACCGGACATGAAACTGTTGCTCATCGGCGCGACCGGGCTCGTCGGGCGCCACGTCCTCGAAGTCGCGCTCGCCGACGCGCGGGTGGACCAGGTCGTCGTGCTCGCGCGCCGGCCGTTGTCGCCGCATCCGAAGATGCGCGCGCTGGAGGTCGACTTCGATCGACTGCCGGAGGCGGCCGACTGGTGGCGGGCCGACGCGGTGATCTGCACGCTCGGCACCACGATGCGGGCCGCCGGCTCGCAGGCCGCATTCCGCCGCGTCGATCACGACTATCCGCTCGCGGTCGCGCGTCTCGCGCATCGGCACGGCACGCCGACCTACGTGCTGAATTCCGCACTGGGCGCGGACGCCGCATCGCGCATCTTCTACAACCGCGTGAAGGGCGAGGTCGAACAGGCGCTCGCCGGCGTCGGGTTCGATTCGCTCACGTACGTGCGACCGGGCCTGATCGGCGGCAGCCGCGACGAGTTCAGGTTCGGCGAACGGATGCTGGTGCTTGCGCTGACTGCCGCCCGCCCGCTGTTGCCGCTGAAGTGGCGCGTGAATCCCGCGCCGCGCATTGCCCGCGCGCTGCTCGATGCCGCGCTCGATGCGCGCCCGGGCATGCATGTCATTGCCTCGGACCGGCTCGCCTGAAACGGCGCGCGCGAGACACCGGCGACGTACCGGGCCGGCGGGGGCGAACGGCAGCCTGCCGATGCTCGTCGGCACCGCAAGCCGCGGCGTCGCCGCGCGAACCTCCAGCTTTCATTTTTCTATCTGCAACCGTCGCCTCGGCAGGCCGGACATCGCGCTTTCCTCGGACGATTTCGAAAATTCCCGGACACCGGGTAATCACCGATATCTCGCAAGTTGTATATACAAGATCATCCGCTGGCAATGTCGGCACGCGTCGTGCCGCTTGCGCGCCAGCGGGCAGACCCTGCGTGCGTGGCGCATGCCGGCGATCCACGGCGCCCCGCATTCGACGAGCCGAAAGGGCGGCTCGCAGCTTCCCGTCTCGTTCAAACCATATGTGATCCTGAGTATTTTGGAGATTGACCCGTGTCAACGAATTCCAGTGGAAAAGCCGGCGGACTGATCGAGGTTCGCTCGATCGACTTCATTCCCGACGCCGAGCGCCACGGCGGCGTGCTGAGCCAGTTCACGCTGTGGCTGTCGGCCAACATGCAGATCACGGCCATCGTCACGGGCGCGCTCGCGGTCGTGCTCGGCGGCGACGTGTTCTGGTCGCTGGTCGCGCTGCTGCTCGGCCAGCTCGTCGGCGGCGCGGTGATGGCGCTGCACGGTGCGCAGGGGCCGCAGCTCGGTCTGCCGCAGATGATCTCGAGCCGCGTGCAGTTCGGCGTGTACGGCGCGATGATCCCGATCGTGCTGGTGTGCCTGATGTACATCGGCTTTTCCGCGAGCGGCTCGGTGCTGGCCGGGCAGGCCGTCGCGCAACTGCTGCACGTCGACGATGCGGCCGGCATCCTGCTGTTCGCGGCCGTGATCGTGGTGCTGACCGTGTTCGGCTATCGCGCGATCCATTTCGTCGGCCGGATCGCGAGCGTGGTCGGCATCGTCGCGTTCGTCTACATGTTCGCGCAACTGTTCGCGAACCACGACATCGGCGCGCTGCTCGCGAACCGGCATTTCTCGCTGCCGAGTTTCCTGCTCGCGATGTCGCTGTCCGCGTCGTGGCAGATCGCGTTCGGCCCGTACGTGGCCGACTATTCGCGCTATCTGCCGCGCTCGACGTCGTCGGTCGCGACGTTTCTCGCGGTCGGCCTCGGCTCGGTGATCGGCGCACAGGCGGCGATGGTGTTCGGCGTGTTCGCGGCCGCGCTCGCCGGCAGCCAGTTCGCGCACCATGAAGTGTCGTACATCGTCGGCCTGGGCTCGACGGGCGCCGTGGCCGCGCTGCTGTATCTCAGCATCGCGTTCGGCAAGGTGACGGTCACGGCGCTCAACGCGTACGGCAGCTTCATGTCGATGGCCACGATCGTCAGCGGTTTTCGCGGCAAGGGCGCGGTATCGTCGAAGAGCCGCCTCGTCTACATCTTCGGGATGATCTGCGTGTCGACGCTGATCGCGCTCGCGGGCCGTCATTCGTTCCTGAAGGAATTCACCGCGTTCATCCTGTTCCTGCTCGCGTTCTTCACGCCGTGGAGCGCGATCAACCTGGTCGACTACTACTGCTTCACGCGGTCGCGCTACGACGTGCCGGCGCTGTCCGATCCGGATGGCCGCTACGGCCGCTGGAACGCGATGGCCATCGCGATCTACGTGATCGGCATCCTGGTGCAGTTGCCGTTCATGTCGACGCACATCTACACGGGGCCGCTCGTCGATGCGCTCGGCGGCACCGACATCTCGTGGATCCTCGGTCTCGTCGTGCCGGCCGTGCTGTATTACGTCGGCGCCCGCGCGTCGCGACGCAGCATTCCCGAGCGACTGATCCTGCCGCTCGAACGCGGCGAAGTCCACCACTGACGACACGTCTCGTGCATCGGGCCGGCAAGCCGCCGGCCTGAGCGCGAAGCCGGGCGCAGCCTGCGCCGGGCGCTGTCGACACAATCCCGTATCCAGCGATGGCGGTGCGGCATTCATGCCGCGCCAGGCATCGTTTCAACCTCTGTCAATTGAATAGTATGACTAAGCATAATGAAGTGCGCGGCATCGATGGCCGCGCGCAGCCGGTGCACGCCGGTGTTCGTGTCGCGGTGGCGATCGCCTGCGTCGCCGGTTCGGGCGCTGCGCGCGCGCAGGACGGCGTCACGCTGTACGGCGTGATCGACGAATTCGCGCAGTACGTGAATACGGGCAACGGCTATACGGCCGCGATCAACTCGGGCGGCCAGTGGGGCAGTCGATTCGGATTGAAGGGCGGCGAGGATATCGGCGGCGGCCAGAAGATCGAGTTCGCGCTGGAAAACGGCTTCAATCCGAACGACGGCTCGCTCGCGAGCGCCGGCAGCATGTTCAACCGGCAGGCGTGGGTCGGCATCGCGGGACAGTGGGGCAAGGTGCGCGCGGGCCGGCAGAATTCGCCGCTATTCAACGACCAGGGCGGGCAGGATGCGTTCGGCGGCGTCACGCAGGCGTCCGGCATGGACAACCTGACCGTGTTCGCGTTCCGCACGAGCAACACGCTGTCGTACCAGAGCCCGGAGATCGCGGGTTTCCAGGGCGGGCTGTATTTCGGATTCGGCGACGCGGGCGGCGTACGCTCGGCCGGTTCCAGCCAGCAGTTCGACCTGACCTACGAACACGGCCCGTTCGGCGCGTTCGTCGCGGGCCAGTGGTTGAAGAACGCCGCGGCGACTACGACCGATCGCACGCTCATGGCCGGTGCGTCTTACGCGATCGGCAAGGCGACCGTGTACGGCGGTTTTTCCGCAGTGAAGTGGGCCGACCTCGGGATCGATTCGCGCGTGTACGGGTTGTCGGTCAAATACCAGTTCAACCCTGCCAGCTACGTCGCGCTCGGTTACGCGTATCTGCACGACCAGTCGTCGCAAGGCAACAATGCGGATCAGCTCGGGCTGATGTATGAGTACGATCTGTCGAAGCGCACGAGCTTCTACGGTGCGCTGTCTTACCTGCGCAACCGCAACCAGGCCGGCTACACGCTCGCCGGTGCGGCGAATCCCGGCCTGCCGCTCGCGTACCCGGGCGCGAATGCGCGCGGCGTGCAACTCGGTATCGTGCATCGCTTTTAACGCGCGCCGCGCCGGGGCCTTGGGCGCCCGGCGCGAGTTCCGGCCGCATGCGCGCCGTCATTTCCCGAGCCGCTCCGCGAGCGAGTAGCGCTGAATGCAGCGCTCCATTGCGTCGAGAAACGCGTGCTCGGCCGCATTCATCTTGCGGTCGCGATGCCACAGCAGGAACACGTCGACATCGACGAGCCCGTCGTCGGGCGGTAGCCGCCACAGCCGCTGTTGCGCGATGTCGTCGCGCACGATGTGCTCGGGCAGGCAACCGATCCCGTAGCCCGCGAAGATCAGCCGCCGCACTTCCTCGAGGCTCGGCGACGACGCGACGATGCGCCCCGTGAAGCCTCTCTGGTCGCGGAACACGGTGAGCGGCGACAGGCTGTCGCCGATCTGGTCGCTCGTGAACGACACGAAATTCTCCGCGAGCAGGTCGTCCATCCGCAACTGCGTCTGCCCGAACAGCCGGTGATGGCGGCCGCAGTAGATCGCGTAGCGCTGGCGCAGGAAGCAGCGCATCTCCAGCTTGTCGTGCGGCGTGCGGCACAGGCCGAGCCCGGCCGTGGCCGTTTTCTGCAGCAGCGACGACAGGATGTCCGACGAGCGCATCACTTCGATCTGCAGATCGATACGCGGATACGCGCGATGGAAATCCGCGAGGAACTCGTCGTAGACGGGCGACTCGATGCGGCTCACCGTCAGCAGTCGGATCGAGCCGGTCAGGTCGGCCGTGCTGTCGTCGATTTCGGTCTCGAGGCGCGAGATGCCGCCGTAGATGTCGCTCGCGATCCGGTACACGGCTTCGCCGGCCGGCGTCGGCGCGAAGTGCGCGCCGCGCCGCTCGATCAGCCGGCGCTCGAGCGTTTCCTCGAGCCGCCGCAGCGCCTGGCTGACGGCCGGCTGCGTGACGTGCAGGCGGGCGGCCGCGCGGCTCACGCTGCGCTCCTGCATGATCACCAGATAGGTGCGCAGCAGGTTCCAGTCGAGGCGGTCGTTCAGGAACGGGGCGAGATCGGGGCGCATCGAGTCTCCGGAGCGGTCATTAGTTCGATTTATATCGCGAATAATAACTTGAAATTTGACTAATGATTTGCGGTCGCCGATAAAGGAGGGGCGCCGCAGCGTGCGGCGCGAGGCCGCGACAGACGGCCGTCGTCACGATATTGCGCGTCGCCCCGCCGCGGCGTGCGTCAGGAGCCCGCATGACCCAGTCCCTTCCTTCCGCCCGCCAGCCGGGACGCGCCGCGACGGCCGCGTTCATCGGCACGATGATCGAGTGGTACGACTTCTACATCTACGCGACCGCTGCCGCGCTCGTGTTCGGCGAACTCTATTTCCCGTCGCACGATCCGTTCGTCAGCACGATGGCGTCGTTCGCGACGTTCGCGGTCGGCTTCTTCGCGCGTCCGCTCGGCGGCGTGATCTTCGGCCATCTCGGCGACCGCATCGGCCGCAAGAAGGCGTTGATGACGACGCTGATGATGATGGGCGTCGCGACCGTCTGCGTCGGGCTGCTGCCCGCTTATTCGAAGGTCGGCATCCTCGCGCCGGTGCTGCTCGTCGCGCTGCGCATCGTGCAGGGGATCGCGGTCGGCGGCGAATGGGGCGGCGCGGTGCTGATGGCGGGCGAGCATGCGCCGCAGGGGCGCCGCACGTTCTTCGCATCGTTCGCGCAGCTCGGCAGCCCGGCCGGGCTGATCCTGTCGCTGATCGCGTTCCGCGCGGTCACGTCGATGGACAAGGCCGATTTCCTCGCATGGGGCTGGCGCCTGCCGTTTCTCGCGAGTTCGGTGCTGCTCGTGGTCGGCATCCTGATCCGGCTCGGCGTGAACGAGTCGCCGGAATTCGCGCGGGTCAAGGAAGCCAACCGCACGGTGAAGCTGCCGGTCGCGGAAGTGTTCCGTTCCGCGGCGGGGCTCGTGCTGCTCTGCATCGGCGCGAACACGATCGGCATCGCGGGCGTCTATTTCACGAACACGTTCATGATCGCGTACACGACCCAGTACGTCGGCGTATCGCGCTCGCTGATCCTCGACAGCCTGTTCGCGGTCGCGATCATCCAGTTCTTCGCACAGCCGCTCGCCGCATGGATCGCCGAGCGCATCGGCGGGGCGCGCTTCCTGAAACTCGCGGCACTGCTCGCGATGCTGTCGCCGTATCCGATGTTCATGCTCGTGCAGGGCGGCACGTCCGCTTCGCTGGTCGCGGGCATCGCGCTCGCCGTCGTCTGCATGGCCGGCTTCTACTCGGTGATCGCGGGTTTCGTCAGCGAGGTGTTTCCCGCGCACGTGCGTTATTCGGCGATCTCGCTCGCTTACCAGATTTGCGGCGCGATCGCGGGCGGCCTGACGCCGCTCGTCGGCACGTGGCTCGCGCATCGCTTCACGGGCCAGTGGTGGCCGCTCGCGGTGTTCTACACGTGTCTCGCCGGCATTTCGCTGCTCTGCATCGTCGCGCTCGATGCGCGCCGCGCCGCGCGGCCGGCCGCCGCCGAAGCGCTCGGCTCGCATTGAACCTCAACGAACGAATCGATCGGGAATGCTTATGAACGACCTGCTGGAAATCGACGGCGCCCGCTTGTGGCGCAGCCTGGCCGACATGGCGCGCGTCGGCGCGACACCGCGCGGCGGCGTGCGGCGCGTCGCGCTCACCGATGACGACCGGCGCGGACGCGATCTGTTCGCGCAATGGTGCCGCGACGCGGGGCTGGCGGTGAGCGTCGATGCCGTCGGCAACCTGTTCGCCCGGCGCGACGGCGCCGATGCGCACGCCGCGCCGGTGCTGATCGGCAGCCATCTCGACACGCAGCCCGAAGGCGGCCGCTTCGACGGCGTCTACGGTGTGCTCGCCGCGCTCGAACTCGTGCGCACGCTGAACGACGCGGGCATCGCGACCGACAAGCCGCTCGAGATCGTGTCGTGGACCAACGAGGAAGGCGCGCGCTTCGCGCCGGCGATGCTCGGTTCGGCCGTGTTCACGGGCGCGTTGCCGCTCGACGACGCGCTCGCGACGCAGGACGCCGACGGCGTCACGCTCGGCGCGGCGCTCGACGCGTGCGGCTATCGCGGCACGCGCGCAACGGGCGGCGCGGTCGACGCGTATTTCGAGGCGCACATCGAACAGGGGCCGGTGCTCGAGGCGAACGGCACGACGATCGGCGTCGTCACGGGCGGGCAGGCGATCCGCTGGCTCGACGTGACGGTGACGGGCGTGGCTGCGCACGCGGGCACGACGCCGATGCCGTATCGCAAGGATGCGTATTTCGCGAGCGCGCAGATTGCGCTCGAGCTCGAACGGATCGTCGCCGCCTACGCGCCGCGCGGGCTCGCGACGATCGGGCAGGTCGGGATTCGCAACGCATCGCGCAACACGATTGCCGGCGACCTGACGTTCACGGTCGACCTGCGTCATCACGACGATGCCGAAGTCGATGCGATGGAGCGCGACCTGCGCGACGCATGCGCGCGCGTCGCCGCCGTGCGCGGCGTGCAGGTGGCGATCGATACCTGCTGGCGCAGCCCGGCGACGCCGTTCGACCGCGATTGCGTCGGGCTGGTCGCGCAGGCGGCGGCCGCATTCGGCTACACGCACGAGCGGATCGTGAGCGGCGCCGGCCACGACGCGATCCTGCTCGCGCGCCGCTGCCCGACCGCGATGGTGTTCATTCCGTGCGTCGACGGGCTGTCGCACAACGAAGCCGAGGACGCGTTGCCTGACGACGTGACGCGCGGCACGAACGTGCTGCTCCATGCGGTGCTGGCGCGCGCGGGCATCGCGACGCGCGTCGACGCGCCGGCCGTGACGCACGGCGCCTGATACGGCGAATCGACGAGGACCTTCATGAAAACCTATTTCCATCCCGAACAGCTGCTGCACCATCCGCGCAGCTACCTGTCGCGCGGGCAGATGCGCGAGCCGCAGGAAGTGCCCGAGCGCGCGGCGCGGCTCGTCGCGGCCGTCCGCTCGCTCGACTTCGACGTGCGCGAGCCGGCCGACCGCGGCGCCGCGCCGATTGCTGCCGTGCACGACATGAACTACCTGCGCTTTCTCGAGGACGCGCACCGCGACTGGAAGCGGATGCCCGACGACTGGGGCGACGAAGTGATGTCGAACGTGTTCGTGCGCGATCCGAACCCGCTGCGCGGCGTGCTCGCGAAAGCCGCGCGCTATCTCGCCGACGGCAGTTGCCCGGTGGGCGCGAATACGTGGCGCTCGGCGTACTGGTCGGCGCAGGACGCGCTGGCCGCGGCCGCCGACGTCAACGACGGCGCACGCGAGGCCTACGCGCTGTGCCGGCCGCCCGGTCATCATGCGCGCCGCGACGCGGCCGGCGGCTTCTGCTACCTGAACAACGCGGCGATCGCCGCGCAGGCGCTGCTCGGCCGCCATCGCCGCGTCGCGATTCTCGATACCGACATGCATCACGGGCAGGGTGTGCAGGAGATTTTCTACGGCCGCGACGATGTGCTGTACGTATCGATTCACGGCGACCCGACCAACTTCTACCCGGTCGTCGCGGGCTACGAGGAAGAGACGGGGGCGGGCGCCGGCGCCGGCTTCAACGTCAACCTGCCGATGCCGCACGGCGCGCCGGAGTCGGCGTTCTTCGAGCGGCTCGACGACGCGCTGCGCGCGCTCGCGCGGTTTCAGCCCGATGCGCTGGTGCTCGCACTCGGCTTCGACATCTACAAGGACGATCCGCAATCGCAGGTCGCGGTCACGACCGACGGGTTCGGGCGACTGGGCGGCGCGATCGGCGCGCTCGGATTGCCGACGGTGATCGTGCAGGAGGGTGGCTATCACCTCGAGAGTCTCGATGCGAACGCGCGCGCGTTCTTCGGCGGGTTTGCCACGGGGCGCTGACCGGGCCGGCGGAATCGGACCGTCCGTCGAAAATGAAAACGGCCGCATGTGAACCGCACCCCGAAAGGTGGACTAGATCCAGCCTTCGGGGTGTTTTTCATTGAACCGCCTGGACGTCAACCGTCCGGCTTCATGGGTCGGTTCAATGGCGCGGCCGCGAAAATGCGTGCGGAAGGGGGCAGGCGGTTTGGGCGCCCGCGCTCACGAATTCGCGGCGGCCGGCGTGCGGCGGCGCTGCGTGACCTGCAGCATGACGAGCGCGAGTCCGGCGGCGGCGATCAGCGCGCCGACGAGCGGCACCGCCGCGTAGCCGAACCCGGCCGAGATCGCCACACCGCCGGCGGCGGCGCCCACCGCGTTGCCGAGGTTGAACGCGCCGATGTTGACGGCCGACGCGAGGCCCGGCGCTTCATGGGCCGCGCGCATCACGCGCATCTGCAGCGGCGGCACGACCGCGAACGTCGCGATTCCCCAGACCAGCAGCGTGACGCCGGCGCCCGCATGCGTGGCGGCGAGCAGCGGGAACGCCGCCATCGTCGCGATCAGCAGCACCAGGAAGCCGATCAGCGTGCCGTCGAGCGAGCGGTCGGCCAGCCGGCCGCCCGCGACGTTGCCGATCGAGAAGCCGACGCCGATCAGCACGAGCATCGCGGTCACGAAGCCGGGCGTCGCGCCCGTCAGGTGTTCGAGCGTCGGTGCGACGTACGTATAGAGCGTGAACATCGCGCCGGCGCCGAGCACCGTCGTCGCGAGCGCGCCGAGCACGACGGGCCGCGTCAGCACGGAGAGTTCGGCGCGCAGGTCGGGCATCGTGCCGGCTTCGCCCTTCGGCAGCGCGGCGAACAGGCCGGCGATCGCGATCACGCCGAGGCCGGCGGTCGCCGCGAACGACATGCGCCAGCCGATGAGGTGGCCGAGCCAGGTCGCGGCCGGCACGCCGCCGACGTTTGCAATCGTCAGGCCCATGAACATCGTCGCGACCGCGCTGGCCTGCTTGTCGCGCGGCACGAGGCTCGCCGCGACCACCGAGCCGAGCCCGAAGAACGCGCCGTGGTTGAGACTCGTCACGAGCCGCGCGAGCAGCAGCGTCGTGTAGTCCGGTGCGACGGCCGACAGCAGGTTGCCGATCGTGAAGATCGACATCAGCGCGATCAGCGCGGCGCGGCGCGACCAGCGCGCGAGCAGCAGCGTCATCAGCGGCGCGCCGACCATCACGCCGATCGCATACGCGCTGATCAGCATGCCGGCTTGCGGTATCGACACGTGCACGCCGTCGGCGATCACGGGCAGCAGGCCCATCGGCGAGAACTCGGTCGTGCCGATGCCGAACGCGCCGGCGGCGAGTGCGAGCAGCGGCAGTGCGGCGCCGCCGCGGGACGGGGAGGAAGTCGTGGGGTTCACGCGGTGAGCTCCTGTAAGCGGGGAACGACGGCGCGAGGCCGTCGAGGACAGCGTGAAGTGTGCCAGCATGACTTTTGCGGAAAAAGCCGCATCCGGGCGAAATTATCTTGATTTCATGTCAACAATGCAGCGTGCGGGCAACGTGCATGGCGTGACTCGGGCGCGGAGCTTCGGGGGGAAGGCGAGCGCCGATGGCCGACGTCGCGCAATAGCCGGAAAGCCTTTCACCGCCGGGCTCGACGGCAAAAAAGCCCCGACCACAGGGGGACCGTGGCCGGGGCGGAAACGCATCCTCTCTTTGGCACGAGGGGTTGGATGCGCGCGCAGTATATTTCGGGCCATGACGATTCGAATCGGCGTTAAACGACTGTTTTTGGTGTCAATTTGAAAATTGCGGGGTCGTGGCGTTGCCTGTCGGCGTCCTGAAAGTTTTTTCGATGACGCGATGGTGTCGTTTAGTCCACGAAAACCGCAGAAACGCCGGGATCGCGGAAATGGGCCTCCCGTTCGTCGGCGTGGCAACGTGCGTCGTCCGATCGCGCGCCGATGCATCCGCCTTCGTTCAGCTCGATTCGCCGGCCGCCTCGCGGACCGCCGCCAGGAAACGCGCGACGACCGGCGACGGCGCCGCCGCCGCGCCGTCGAACACGAACTCGATGTCGAAGCGGCTCGCGAGTTCGTCGAGCGCGACGAGCCGGACCGTGCGCGGGCAGGTCGGCGACGCGCTTTGCGGCACGAACGCGCAGCCCATCCCGGCCGCGACGAGACCGATCAGCGTCGGGATGTCGCTGCCGACCTGCGCGATGCGCGGCGTGAAGCCGGCCTGCTGGCACTGGGTCATCAGGAACCGGTGGTGCGCGGCGGAGCGCTGCGCATCGAACCAGACGAACGGCTCGTTCGCGACGTCGGCCAGCGTGCGCGGCGCGACGAAGCGGCCGCCCGGCGGCGCGGGCATCGCCAGCACGAAGCGATCGCTCAACAGCCGTACGCCCGTCAGGTGCGGCGCTTCCTCGCGACGCCACGCCATGATCCCGGCGTCAAGCTGGCCGCGCATCAGCGCGTTCGCCTGTTCGGCCGACAGCATCGGCGCGATCGACAGTTTCACGTCCGGGCACGCGTCGCGAAACGCCTTCAGGACGTTCGCGACGACCGGCAACGGCAGGCAGTTCGGCAGCGCGCCGAGCCGCAGTTCGCCGAGCTGGCCGGCCGCACTGCGCAACGCGCGCTCGCGGCTGTCCTGCAGCATCGCGAGCAGACCGGTCGCGTCGTGCAGGAAGCTCGTACCGGCCGCCGTGAGCGTGACGCCCGTCGCGCGGCGAATCAGCAGCGGCGTGCCGATCGCGTCCTCGAGCTCGCGGATCTGCCGCGACAGCGCCGGCTGCACGATGCCGGCCGCGCGGGCGCCGGCCATCACGCTGCCGGCCTGGGCGACGGCGACAAAGTAGCGCAGGTGACGCAGTTCGATCTGGCGCATGCGGTGTCCGGTCCGGTGAGTGGATATGCCTGCCAAGCATAGCAAACGCCATTCGATGGTATTGGAAAGCATGACGAGCGGGCCGTACGATGACCACCGTCGTTGCCGCATTCGCTTCGTCGCGCGTCGCGTGCGTTTTCCTCCGTCCTCATTGCGTCCCGTCCCATGCCGCTTCATATCCCGACTCCTTATATCCGCTCGCCCATCGCGTCCCGTCGGCTCGGCAAGGCCATCCGGCTGAAGCTCGATGCGCTGCAGCCGTCAGGCTCGTTCAAGCTGCGCGGCATCGGCGCCGTCTGCGAAGCGCGCCAGGCGGACGGGGCCCGGCGGTTCGTGTCGTCGTCGGGCGGCAACGCGGGCATCGCGGTCGCGTATTGCGGCCGCGAGCTGGGCGTGCCGGTGCGCGTCGTCGTGCCGGAAAGCACGTCGGCCCGGGCGCGCGAGCTGATCCGCGTCGAAGGCGCGGAACTCGTGGTGCACGGCGCGAGCTGGGCGGAGGCGAACGCGTTCGCGCAGTCGGCGCTCGGCGAGCACGACGCGTTCGTGCATCCGTTCGACGACCGCATCCTGTGGCAGGGGCACGCGACGATGATCGACGAGATGGCGGCGGTAGGCCCGAAGCCCGACGCGGTCGTGCTCGCGGTCGGCGGCGGCGGTCTGCTGTGCGGCGTGCTCGAAGGGCTGACGCGCAACGGCTGGCACGACGTGCCGGTCGTCGCGGCCGAGACGGAAGGCGCCGACTGCTACGCGCGCTCGCTCGCGCAGGGGCGTCCGGTCGAACTGGCGGCCATCGCGAGCATCGCGACGACGCTCGGCGCGAAGCGGCCGTGCGACGCGGCAGTCGAATGGGCGACACGCCACGCGATCCATCCGGTCGTCGTGTCCGATGCCGACGCGGTGGCTGCGTCGCTGCGGTTTCTCGACGAACACAGGATCGTCGTCGAGCCTGCGTGCGGCGCTGCGCTGGCCGCGCTGGAGCGGCCGGTGCCGGTGCTCGCGTCGGCAGCGGACATTGCGGTGATCGTCTGCGGCGGCGTGACCACGACCGTCGAGCATTTGCAGACGCTGCGCGCGACGTTGCGGTAGGCGAGGGCGCGGGCAGACAGCGCAGTCGAGAGACGGCAGGCCGCGTGCGATCGTCGCGTGCGGTGAACTGCGGGCTTGGGCCGCGTGCGGCCAGCGGCGATGCGTCGGCGTTGCCTCGCCGTCATCCCTTCAATCCCGCGCGGCCATGCGCGGCGGGCGTACGGCCGCATGGGCATGAACGGGTTTCGGGGAATGACGCGGAAGGGAGGCGTACCGTCGCGCTACGGTGCATTCGCCCGGGCGCGACGATACGGGAGGGCGATCAGTGCGCGGTTGGCGCGCTCGCGCCGGACGGCGCGGACGATGCGACCGGATCGGCGGCAGCCGGCGCAGGCGATGCGCTCGACGGCGCCGATGCCGATGCAGATGCGGGTGCCGATGCTGCCGCCGAAGGCGCGGGCGCGACCGACGACGGAGCGGCGGCGCTCGGCCCTGCTGCCGGACCCGAAGCAGACGCGGGCGCGGAAGCCGGTGCGGCCGTCGAACCTGAGGTCGACGAAGGGGCCGGCGCGGTTGCCGGCCCGGAAGCCGGCACAGGCGCCGATGCGGGAGCAGGCGCTGATGCGGGAGCCGACGCAGGCGCCGGACCGGCCGCCGAAGCCGGCGCAGGCGCGGACGCCGCTGCGGGCGCGGCGCCCGAAGCCGGCACCGACCCGGACGCCGCCGCCGGCGCGGCAGCGCGCGTTGCAGGCGCCGCGACGGCCGATGCCGCCGACGGCACGGCATTCGCACCCGACCCCGGCGCGATGCCCGGCGCCGAAAGCGGCACCGGCGCGGCGGGCGGCGTCGGTACGACCGGCGTCGTCATCTTCATCGGCTCGCCCTGCGGCGTCGGCGCGGGCTCGGGCAGCGGCGCGACGGGCTCCTTCTCGGCAGCCTTTACGGTCGCACGGTCGCGGCGCGCCGGATCGATCTTCAGGAAATGGTCGACGAGATTGAAGAAGCGCTCATAGAACACGCCGGCGGGAATCGTCTCGCTCGCGGTCTTGACGAGCGCATCGTCGCTCGACCCGATCGGCAGCGACAGCGAGCCGAACACGCTGAGGCCGACGCTGGCCGACGTATTCGACTTCTTCAGCGTATAGCGGTCCTGCACCGCGTTCACGTACGCGATGCTCGACGAGCCGTCCGCATTCGCATCCGCGCACACGACGTGAAACTCGATCACGACGTGCATGTCGTTGCTCGGCTGGAAATTCTTGCTGCCGTCGACGGCATCGTTGCGCGACGACGACACCACGTAGCCCTGGCTCAGCAGCGCGCGCCGCGCGGCCTCGCAGGCCGCGTCGGATTTCGAGTGGAACGTATGCGCATACGGGCTGCTGGTCGCGTCGAACTGTTCCTGCTGGTAGATCGGCTTGGGCGGCGACGAGCATGCCGCCAGCACGGTCGCGGCCGCGAGCGCGCACGAAACGGAAAACAGGCGAAATCGGTTGTGCATGGCGTCTTTCAGAAGGCTCGGCGAGAGGCGGCGCAAGGGTGGTGCCCGGATGGGCGTGCACACACGTCTCGTGTGGCCGGGGCGACATTATAGTTTCGTTTGATGTCGCGCTCGCTTCAGACGGCCGGCGCGCCGTGCGCCGCGGCCAGCAAGCGCGACGTCAGCGGATGATGTTCGCCGCGCCGCGAGCGGATCGCGTGGATTTCCTCGGTCACGTCGCCCGCCCGGCCGAGCCGCCTGAGCCCGCGCAACAGCGACGCATCGTTCGCGCCGAGTTCGCTCAGCGGAAACACGCCGAGGCCGCGCGCCGCGAACACGGCCATCAGCGCGCTGTCCTCGAACTCTCCGGCCACCCGCGGCACGATCCGCTCGCTTTCCAGCCACCGGTCGAGACGCGCGCGCAATGCCGAATGCGCGGTCGGCAGCAGCATCGGCAGGCCGGCCAGGCACTGCGGAAAGCGCTGCCGTGCGCTCGGCGTGACGAGCGCCGCGGGCCCGTACCAGTCGACCGGCGACGCGACGAGGCGCTCGCTCGTCACGCGCAGGTTCGACCCGGACGGCGCGCCTTGACCGGCCAGCACGAGATCCAGATGATGCAGCGCGAGTTCCGCGAGCAGCGCGTCGTGCTCGCCCTCGTGGCACAGCAGCCGCAGCGTGGGCGTGTCGAGCACCGGGGCCAGGATCGCGTGCGCGGCGAGCTTGGAGATGCCGTCCGCGAGGCCGACCGCGAGCCGCACGGTCGGCTGGCTGGCCGCCGCGCGTACGTCGTCGGGAATCAGCCGGCCCATCTCGAAGATGACCTCCGCGCGCGCGAAGGCGGCTTGCCCCGCGTCGGTCATCGCGACGCCGCGCCCGGCCGGCCGCAGCAACTGGTGCCCGAGCGATTTCTCCAGCTCTCGCACCTGTGCGCTGATCGTCTGCACGGCCATGTCCAGTCGGGCGGCCGCACGCGCGAAGCCGCCTTCCTTCACGACGACCCAGAAATAGTACAGATGTCGAAAATTCAGCATCGGAGCAGGATATATCGTAAAAACCGAACCTAAGGTCAGATTCTCTCTGATTTTTCCGAAGTGTGGGGCGGCATATCATCGGGCTTTCCACTTTCGTATCGGCCCATTCCATGGACTACCTGCTGACGCTTGCCGCCGATCCCGCCGTCTGGGCCGCGCTCCTCACACTCGTCGTGATGGAAGTCGTGCTCGGCATCGACAACCTGATCTTCATCTCGATCCTCAGCAACAAGCTGCCCGAGGCGCAGCGCGCGCGGACGCAGCGTCTCGGCATCGCGCTCGCGCTGGTGATGCGCCTCGCGTTGCTCGGCAGCGTCGCGTGGATCGCGAGCCTCACCGAACCCGTGTTCACGCTGTTCGACCATGCGTTCTCGTGGCGCGACATGATCCTGCTGTCGGGCGGCCTGTTCCTCGTGTGGAAGGCGACCACCGAGATCCATCACCACGTGTCGCACGACGGTAACGGCGCGGGCGGGGCCGTCGGTGCGGCCGGCCTGACGGTGTGGGCCGCGATCGGACAGATCGTGATGCTCGACATCGTGTTCTCGATCGACAGCATCGTGACCGCGATCGGCATGACCGAGCACGTCCCGATCATGTTCGTCGCCGTGATCGTCGCCGTGGCCGTGATGCTGTTCGCCGCGCAGCCGCTCGCACGCTTCATCGACCGCAACCCGACGATCGTGATGCTGGCGCTGTCGTTCCTGGTCGTGATCGGCATGACGCTGATCGCCGAAGGATTCGGTTCGCACGTGCCGAAGGGGTACATCTATGCGGCGATGGCGTTCTCGGCGTTCGTCGAGGGCATGAACATGCTGGCGCGGCGCGCGAAGGCGAAGCGGGCGGCGCACGTGGCGCGCGACTGACGCGGCACGCGTGACGCCGGCCGCCGCAGCGGCCGGCTCTTTCACCTCATACGGATTCCGAATGAAATTCGAACGGAAAGGAGAAATGCGATGAAATGCCCTGTCTGCAAGACGCCCGACCTGCTGATGGCCGAGCGCCAGTCGATCGAGATCGACTACTGTCCGACCTGCCGCGGCGTGTGGCTCGATCGCGGCGAACTCGACAAGCTGATCGCCCGCGAAACCGATGACGCGCCGGCTCGCCGCGACACGCCGGCGCAACGCGATGCGTACGCGCAGCACGGCCGCGACGACGGCTGGGGGCGCGACGGCCGCTCGCACGACGAGCGATACCGGCACGACGGCCGGCGTCGCAAGAAGTCGGTGTTCGACCTGTTCGATTTCGATTGAATCTGCCGTCCGCGCGCCCGAATGCGCGCGGCTCGATGCAACAAAGCCCCGCCCGGCATCGCGCCGGTGCGGGGCTTTTTCACGCGTGTCGTGTCAGGACGCGCATCGACCTTTACGCATTGCCGGCCGTCACGTCGATGCGGCGCGGGCGCGTTTCCTCGCGGCGCGGAATCGTCAGCGTCAGCACGCCGTCGCGCAGGTTCGCGTCGATCCGCGACGTGTCGAGATCGGCGCTCAGCACGAAGGACCGCGCATAGCGCGTCGCCCGCACTTCCGCGTGCCGTACGCGCAGCTCGGCCGGCGTGTCGATGTGCGTGGCGGCTTCGATCGTCAGCGTATTGTCGTGCACCTTCACGTCGAGGTTCTCGCGCGGCACGCCGGGCAGGTCGGCGCGCAGCGTGACGCCGCGCGAACCCTCGATGATGTCGACGGACGGGGTGATCGCGGGCCGGCGGGCGGCTTCGGCGGCGGCAGCGTGAACGGTGCCCGGGTGGCGTTCGGCCAGGGTCGGATTCGTGTTCATGTCGGTATCCTGAAGGTTTACTGAATGGTGATCGCGCGCGGCTTCGATGCTTCGCGCCGGCCGACGCGAATCAGCAGGCAGCCGTTTTCGTAGCGGGCGCTGACCTGGTCGGGGTCCGCGTCGCGCGGCAGTTCGACCACGCGGCGGAACGCGCCGTGAAAGCGCTCCTGCGCATACGTGCGCACGTCGTCGCCTTCGGTGCGCGGCGCCGGCTTGCGCTCGCCGCTGATCGTCAGCAGATCCTTGTCGATCGATACGTCGAAATCGGCCGCGGCCATGCCGGGCGCGAATGCGACGATCTCGATCGCATCGTCGGTGGCGCCGACGTTGAGTGCGGGAAAGGCGCCGGGGCGCACCGCGCGGATGCCGGACGGGCGCTCGCCGAGCAGGCTCGCCATCTGCCGCTGCACGCGGGCGAATTCGTCGAACAGGTCGTTGCCGAAATGGATACCGCTCATGTTGGTCCTCCTGAACAGGGAACGCGGGAGACGTGACGGCGCGGCGCCTGCGGCGGGCGCGACGGGTGGCTCCACTGGATCGATACGGGGGCGGTGCGTTGCATGAGGCACTGCCCGACGACGCTTAATTAGTGGCCGCCGTCGCGCATTTCAAGAGGGATTGCGCAATCTGCGTCGATGCGAGCGCGCGGGATTCGATGCGACAATCGGCGCGGCATATCCGCAGACCAACCACACGGGACAACCATGGACATTCGACGTATCGCAATCGTCGGTGCCGGCGTGATCGGCGCGAGCTGGGCCGCTTTCTACCTGACGCAGGGCTTCGACGTCGTCGCGACCGACCCGGCCCCGCAGGCCGATGCGCGGCTGCGCGACGCGCTGGCCGCGTTTCTCGGCGAGCGGGCCGCGGAGCTTGCCGCGCGGCTGTCGTTCGACGCCGATCTCGTGCGTGCGCTGGACGGCGTCGACTTCGTGCAGGAGAGCGGCCCCGAGCGACTCGACCTGAAGCGCGCGCTCTATCGCCAGATGGACGGCGTGCTGCCCGCGCACGTGCCGATCGCGTCGAGCTCGTCGGGCCTGAAGATGTCCGAGATCCAGACCGCGTGCGCGAAGCATCCGGAACGCTGCCTGATCGCGCATCCGTTCAATCCGCCGCACCTGATTCCGCTCGTCGAGCTGGTCGGCGGCGATGCGACCGGCCAGGACGTGATCGGACGCGTGAAGCGTTTCTACGACGGGCTCGGCAAGCAGACGATCGTCCTGAACAAGGAGATGACCGGCCACGTCGCGAATCGGCTCGCGGCCGCGCTGTTTCGCGAGGTGTATCACCTCGTCGGCGAAGGCGTCGTGAGCGTCGCCGATGCGGACAAGGCCGTCGCGTGGGGCCCCGGCCTGCGCTGGGGGCTGATGGGCCAGTGCCTGACCTATCACCTCGGCGGCGGCGCGGGCGGGATCGCGCACTTCCTCGAGCACCTGTCGGGGCCGATCACGAGCTGGTGGGACGACCTCGGCACGCCTTCGTTCGATCCGGAAGTCGATCGCAAGCTGAACGACGCGCTGCGCGCGATCCAGGGCGAGCGCTCGATGCAGGAACTGGCGGCGGAGCGCGACCGGTTGCTCGTCGAACTGATCGACGCGCGGCGCCGCAGCTTCCTGCCCTGATCACGACCCGATCGCGCGCGGCGGCGGCGCCGGTCACTGCTGCGACGTTGCCTGGGGCGCGGGCGGCACATGGGCCAGCCACGCGGGGTTCGCGGCCTGCACGAGTTCGCGATTGCGCGCGCGGGTCGCGGCGTCCGGCGGGTAGTTGCCGTCGTTCGTCGGCAGTTCGCCGTCGAGATAGGCCTGCTTGAGCTGGTCGACGACTTCCGCGCGCGTGAGGCCCGGTGCGGGCGCCGACGCGTCGGTCTGGGCAAAGGCGGGGGACAGCAGCGCGGCTGCAGCGGTCGCGGCGGCGAATCGCAGGACGTTCTTCATGGCGGGCTCCGATCAAGGGGACGGGGTGCCGGAGACGCGCGGCGATGCGCGGCGCGCCTCCGATGGGTCCCATTGTCGCGAGCGGGTGCTGCGCGGACGATGACGCGTGCCGGGCAAAGCCGTCAGGTGCGCACGGCGCCGTTACAACTCGGCCGCCGCCGCGATCAGCGTGGCTTCCAGCGCGAGCGTCGAGCGCGACGCGGCCGCCGGGCGATCGATCACGTATTCGAGTTCGCCGAGTTCCGGCAGTCCCGCCTCGAGCCGCGCGAGCCCGGCCGGGATCACGTAGCCGGCGAACGCGCTGACGCCGAGCCCCGCGCTCGCGGCCGCCCGCAACACCGCGATGCTGCTGCTCACGACGGCGATCCGGTAAGGGCGCCCGACGGCTTCGAGCGATTCGAGCACGCGGCGGCGCGACACGCTCGGTTCCGGATGCATCGCGAGCGGCAGCACGGCTTCGTGGCCGGTGATGGGCGAATCGGGGCCGGTGCACCAGTACAGCGGTTCGCTGCGGATCACGCGTCCGCGCCGGCTGCCGGCGATGCGTTTCGCGAACACGAGATCGTGCCGGCCTTCGTCGAGCGCGTCGAACAGGTCGCCCGACAGCCCGGTCGAGATCGCGAGTTCGACGTCCGGGTTGCGCTGCACGAAGCTCGCGAGCGCGGCCGTCAGGTGCGCCGACGCGAAATCCTCCGACATCGCGAGCCGCACCTTGCCCGACAGCGGCGGCCCGCATACCGACGTGACGGCCTCGTCCATCAGTTCGAGGATGCGCACCGCGTAGCGGAACAGCGCGTCGCCGTGCTGCGACAGGTGCACGTTGCGCGTGTCGCGCTCGAACAGCGGCCGGTCGAGCAGCTCCTCGAGGCGGCGGATATGCTGGCTGACGGTCGACTGCGACAGGCTCACGCGCTCGGACGCAGCGGTGAAGCTGCCGGACTGGGCGACGGCGACGAAGCTGCGCAGCAGCTCGGGCGGTAACGGACGCATTGCTAAATCCACTGAATCGGTTTCGACAACTTCATAAATGGCCGGATTTTGCGGCGCTAGTATCGGATCACGCGCCAGTGTGGCCTCCGCGAAGGGGGCGCCGGACGCGTAGCCCGTGTCGCGCCGCCGGCAGCATCGGTCAGTCTAAGGCATCCGGCGTCCGGCCCGAACCCGCATCATCCCATCGACCCCGAGAACGCGCTCGCACGACGAGCCGCCGGGCCGCGGCGCCCCGCCGCAGGAGACGAACAGTCCGCCCGGGATCGGCGTGCGGGCCTGGCTCCCGCACGCGTCAGGCGCCCTCACGAAGAGACTGGAGACGACTCATGATCATCTACGGAACCGCGCTGCTGGCGTTCTGCCACCTGGCCGGACTGTTTCTCGGCGACCTGCTCGGCGCAGCCATCGGCGTGAAGACCAACGTCGGCGGCGTCGGCATCGCGATGCTGCTGCTGATCTGCCTGCGCCTGTGGCTGCATCGGCGCGGCTGGCTGCCGAAGGAGACCGAGGCCGGCGTCGGTTTCTGGGGCGCGATGTACATCCCGGTCGTCGTCGCGATGGCCGCGAACCAGAACGTCGTCGCCGCGCTCAAGGGCGGGCCGGTCGCGCTGCTGGCCGCCGTCGGCGCGGTCGCGGTCTGCGCATGCTGCATCGCGGTACTCGCGCGCATGGGGCGCGACGACACGGCCTTCGCGGGCGTGCCGCAATTCGAAGAACGGTAACGGAGGCCGCCATGCTGCAGATGCTCGAAAAAACCGTCGCCCACAACGGGCTCGTCGCTTCGTTCGCGCTGGTCGGCCTGATCATGTGGCTGTCTTCGATCGCGTCGCGCAAGCTCACGTTCGGCCGCGTGCACGGCTCGGCGATCGCGATCGTCATCGGTCTCGTGCTCGCGTACGTCGGCGGCGCATTCACCGGCGGCGAGAAGGGATTGGCCGACGTCAAGCTGTTCGCCGGCATCGGCCTGATGGGCGGCGCGATGCTGCGCGATTTCGCGATCGTCGCGACCGCGTTCGAGGTGCAGCCGACCGAGGCGCGCAAGGCCGGGCTCGTCGGCGTCGTGTCGCTGCTGCTCGGCACCGTGCTGCCGTTCATCGTCGGCGCGTGCATCGCGCGCGCGTTCGGCTATACCGATGCGGTCAGCATGACGACCATCGGCGCGGGCGCCGTCACCTACATCGTCGGGCCCGTCACGGGCGCGGCGATCGGCGCGAGCTCCGACGTGATCGCACTCAGCATCGCGACGGGGCTCGTCAAGGCGATCATCGTGATGGTCGGCACGCCGGTCGCGGCCAACTTCATGGGCCTGAAGACGCCGCGCTCCGCGATGATCTTCGGCGGGCTGGCCGGCACCGTCAGCGGCGTGAGCGCGGGGCTCGCCGCGACCGACCGCCGGCTCGTCCCGTACGGCGCGCTGGTCGCGACGTTCCATACCGGCGTCGGCTGCCTGCTCGGGCCGTCGCTGCTGTTCTTCACGACGCGCGCGCTGGTCGGCGCATAGCCGCCGAGTGCGATCCGGGCGGCCGGCGCGTGCCGGCCGCGGCGGGCCGCATCCATCGCGGCGTCCTCTGAGTCGCATTCGTCAACATCATCAATCGGCGGCGGCGCCAGGCTTAGAATGCCGCTGAACCATCGAAGCGGAGAACTGTTCATGACGGGATGGAATCACGCGCGGCAGGCGCGCGATGCACGCCTCGCGGCCGGCGCGGCCTACGCGCACGGCAAGCGGGTCGATGCGCGCGACACCGTCGCGTTGCTCGAGGCGGTGCTGCGGCCCGGCGACCGCGTCTGCCTCGAAGGCGACAACCAGAAGCAGGCCGACTTGCTCGCCACCGCGCTCGCCGACGTCGACAGCGCGAAGATCCACGACCTGCACATGGTGCAGTCGGGCGTCGTGCTGCCCGAGCATCTCGACGTGTTCGAGCGCGGGATCGCGAAGCGTCTCGACTTCGCGTATTCGGGCCCGCAGTCGCAGCGCATTGCGAAGCTGCTGTTCGGCGGCAAGATCGCGCTCGGCGCGGTGCATACCTACCTCGAACTGTTCGCCCGCTATTTCATCGACCTTACGCCGCAGGTCGCGCTGATCGCGGCCGTGAGCGCCGACGCCGACGGCAACCTGTACACCGGCCCGAACACCGAGGACACGCCGACCGTCGTCGAGGCCACCGCGTTCAAGGACGGCATCGTGATCGCGCAGGTCGACCGCATCGTCGACAAGGTGCCGCGCGTCGACATCCCGGGCGATCGCGTGCATTTCGTCGTCGAGGCCGGTCGGCCGTTCTACGTCGAGCCGCTGTTTACGCGCGATCCGGCGGCGATCACCGAAACGCAGATCCTGACCGCGATGCTCGCGATCAAGGGCATCTACGAACCGTACGGCATCCGCCGCCTGAATCACGGGATCGGCTTCAACACGGCCGCGATCGAGCTGCTGCTGCCGACCTACGGCGAGAAGCTCGGGCTGAAGGGCAAGGTCTGCACGCACTGGGCGCTCAATCCGCATCCGACGCTGATTCCCGCGATCGAATCGGGCTGGGTCGAGCAGATCCACTGCTTCGGCTCCGAAGTCGGGATGGACGACTACATCCGTGCGCGCTCCGACGTGTGGTTCACGGGCCCCGACGGATCGCTGCGCTCGAACCGCGCGTTCTGTCAGACGGCCGGCCTCTACGCGTGCGACATGTTCATCGGCTCGACGCTGCAGATCGACCTGGCGGGCCATTCGTCGACGGTCACGGCCGAGCGGATCGCCGGCTTCGGCGGCGCGCCGAACATGGGCAGCGACGCGCGCGGCCGCCGCCATCCGAGCGAGCCGTGGCTGAAGGCCGGCGCGCAAGCCGACCCCGACACGCCGGCGGCGCTGCGGCGCGGCCGCAAGCTGGTCGTGCAGATCGGCGAGACGTTCGGCGACAAGAACGTGCCGATGTTCGTCGAGAAGCTCGACGCGCTGAAGCTCGCCGACAAGCTGCAGCTCGATCTCGCGCCGATCATGGTGTATGGCGACGACGTCACGCACATCGTCACCGAGGAAGGAATCGCGAACCTGCTGATGTGCCGCGACAAGGACGAACGCGAGCACGCGATCCGCGGCGTCGCCGGCTATACGGACGTCGGCCGCGGCCGCGACCGGAAGCTGGTCGAACGGCTGCGCGAGCGCGGCGTGATCCGCCGCCCGGAAGATCTCGGCATCGATCCGCTCGACGCCGACCGCCGCTGGCTCGCCGCGCGTTCGATCAAGGATCTCGTGCACTGGTCGGGCGGGCTCTATGCGCCGCCGGCGCGGTTCCGCAACTGGTGAGGAAGAGGGCATGGAACAGTTGAACTATCGCTTCACCGCGCGCGAACGCGCGAAGGGCGAGCAGGCCGCGGCGCTCGTCGGCGTGGTCGCGTCCGGCAACCTCGAGGTGCTGGTCGAGCGCGTGCTGCCGGGCAACGAATGCGAGATCGACATCCGCACCGCGGCCGTCGGTTTCGGCGCGGTCTGGCAGGCGGTCGTGTCGGATTTCGTCGAGCGGCGCACGCCGGGCGGTCTGAAGCTGTCGATCAACGACGGCGGCGCGCGCCCCGACATGGTGTCGCTGCGGCTCGCGCAGGCCGTGCGCGCGATCGAGGGAGACGCATGATGAGCGACGCGATTCACGACGCGCCGGCGTTCGTCGCAAATGCGGCGAGCTGGTACGAAGCATCGGCGCGGCAGCGTATCGACGGGCTGCTCGACGCGGGCAGTTTCGACGAATTCCTGGGGCCGGCCGAGCGCGTGACGAGCCCGCATCTGCCGCTGTTCGATCTGCCGCAGCAGTTCGACGACGGGATGGTGGTCGGCCACGGCCGGCTCGACGGCCGGCCGGTATTCGTCGCCGCGCAGGAGGGCCGCTTCATGGGCGGCGCGTTCGGCGAAGTGCACGGCGCGAAGCTCACCGGCTTGCTGCGCGCCGCGCGCGAAGTCGGCAAGCCGGTGCTGATCCTGTTCGATACGGGTGGCGTGCGGCTGCAGGAAGCGAACGCGGGCGAGCTCGCGATCGCCGAGATCATGCGCGCGCTCGTCGAAGCGCGTGCGGCCGGCGTGCCGGTGATCGGGCTGATCGGCGGGCGCGCGGGCTGCTACGGCGGCGGCGGGTTGCTCGCCGCGTGCTGTTCCGCGCTCGCGGTGTCGGAGCAGGGGCGCATCAGCGTGTCGGGCCCCGAGGTGATCGAGACCAATCGCGGCGTCGAGGAATTCGACTCGAAGGATCGCGCGCTGATCTGGCGCACGATGGGCGGCAAGCACCGGCGGCTGATCGGCGGCGCCGATCGCTACGTGGCCGATACGCCGGCCGCGTTCCGCGCGGCCGCGCTCGCGCTGATCGACCGGGCGCCGGCGTTCGATGCGGCGATGCTGCGCGCGGAGCAGGCGCGCCTCGAAGCGCGGGTCGAGCGGTTCGGCGCTTGCCAGGATGCGCTCGACGTGTGGCGCATGCTCGGCGCGGATCGGCCGGAAGCGATTCCCGGCATGTCCGACGACGAATTCGCCAGGCTCGCCGACCAGTTACAGGAGCAGAAATGAAACGACCCCCACGCTCACTTCGTTCGCTGCGCCCCGAGGGGGCGCCTGCTTCCCTTGGGGCGGCCCGGCGGGAGGCAGCATGACGCTCGATGAAGTACTGAACGCGCTGTTTCCCGCGGGCCACGCGATTGCGCGCAACGGCGGCCTGCTGACGGGCCACGCGGAACTGGCCGGCGTGCGCGTCGACGTGATCGGCGTTGCCGAGCGCCTGCCGTTCGGCATCGATGAGGCGCTGACGCTCGCGTCGCACGTGCTCGAGACGGTCGCGCGCGGCGGCGACACGCCGATCCTCGTGCTGGTCGACAGCGACAGCCAGCGGATGAGCAAGCGCGACGAATTGCTCGGCCTGAACGAAGGGCTGTCGCATCTCGCGAAGTGCCTGATGCACGCGGATCTCGCCGGGCACCGGACGATCGGCGTGCTGTACGGCCACACGGCCGCCGGCGCATTCATCGCGACCGCGCTCGCGACGCGTACGCTGCTCGCGGTGCCGGGCGCCGAGCCCGAGGTGATGGATCTGCCGTCGATGTCGCGCGTGACCAAGCTGGCGATCGACGTGCTGAAGGAGATGGCGCGTTCGACACCGGTGTTCGCGCCGGGCCTCGACAATCTCGTGAAGATGGGCGCCGTCGACGCCGTGCTCGATCCGTCCCGCGCGCTCGACGCGCAGGTCGGCGAATGGCTCGGCAAGCCGGCCGAGCGCATCGACCGGCGCGCGGCGCGCGGCAGGCCGATCGCGACCGACGTCGCCGCCCGCGTCGAGGCACTCGCGCGTGCCGCACGCTGAGCTGCCGCTGCGCCGCCATACGCTCGTCACGCTGACGGCGGGCGGGTGGGGCGCGGCATTCGCCCGCGACCCCGCGCTCGCGGGCGACCCGCTCGTACGCGCATGGGCCGCACGCGGCTGGCCGCTGATCGTGCGTCGCGCGTCGCCGGATGAAGCCGATGCCGGCCGCGTGCCGCTCGGCCTGCCGCTGCCGCCTTCGGCAGGCAAGCGGCGCATCGCGCTGAACGTGTCCGCCGACGCGCTCGCGACGGTCGGTCCGCTGCCGACGTTGACGGACGTGCGCGCCGCCGCGCCCGCGGCATGGCACGCGCCGTTGCGCGCGCTCGATGCGCTCGGCGCGCGCTGCGGCGTGCAGGGCCGCGTGTTCGGTAGCCTCGCCTGGCAGGCGCTGACGGGCGAGGCTTACCTGAGCGCGTCATCCGATCTCGACATCGTATTTCCGCTGCCCGACCCCGCGTCGCTCGCGCCGTTGCTCGACGGTCTCGCGGCGATCGACGCGCGCGCGCCGATGCGCATCGACGGCGAGCTGCTGCGCGACGACGGCGCGGGCGTCAACTGGCGCGAACTGCACGCGCGGTTGCCTGAAGTCGCGGTGAAGACCGCGCGGGCCGTCGAGCTGATGCGCGCCGACGCATTCGCCGGAGGCACGCGATGAGCGCCCGCGGTGCCTGCCGCTTGGCGGGGCCGTCCGATGCCGAGCGCATCGCCGCGCTGGCCGAGCGCAGCCTCGTGCTCGAGATCGAGACCTATCCGAAGCCGGGCCTCGTCAGTCACGTCGACACCGGCAGTCACGCGGACATGGACGCGGCGACGTTCGCGCGCAGCGCGGCCGTGCTGCGACCGTACTTCGCGGAACTCGCCGACGCGGGCGCGCGCGACGCGGACATGGCCGTGCTGCGCAAGATCGGCCTGCGAGCCGAACACGCGATGCTCGCCGCGACCGGCGGCGTCAATACGCATCGCGGCGCGATCTTCGGGCTCGGGCTGCTGTGCGCGGCCGCCGGCCGGCGCGCGCGGCCGGGCGCGATGCCGGACGGCACCACGCTCGGTGCGTTCGTGGCCGGTCGCTGGGGCGTCGAGATCCTCGGCGGCCCGCGTTTGCCGGACAGCCACGGCGAGTGCGCCAGCCGTCGCTACGGTGTCGGCGGCGCGCGTCGCGAAGCCGCCGACGGTTTCCCGTCCGTGTACGCGGTCGGGCTGCCCGCGCTGCGCCGCGCACGGCGCGACCTGCCGGACGATCCGGAAGCCGCGCGGGTTGCCGCGTGCTTCGCGTTGATCGCCGTGCTCGACGACACGAATCTGCTGCATCGGGGCGGCCGGGACGGCCTCGATTTCGCCCGTGCGACCGCCCGCGCGTTCGTCGCGCGCGGCGGCGTGCGCACGCCCGACTGGCGGCTGCGCGCGGCGGCCGCGCATCGTGCGTTCGTCGCGCGCCGGCTGAGCCCGGGCGGCGCGGCCGACCTGCTCGCGATGAGCGTGTTCGTCGATGCGCTCGACGCCGAAGGGGACGCGCGATGACGCTGGCCATTCTGTGCTCGGGGCAGGGGGCGCAACGCGCCGACATGTTCGACCTGACCGGGTCGGCGCCGCAGGCCGACGCACTGTTCGCGCATGCGGGCCGGCTGCTCGGCGACGATCCGCGCGCGTGGGTCCGGCAGGCCGGACCCGACGCGCTGCGGGAAAACCGCGCCGCGCAGATTCTTTGCACGGTCCAGGCGCTCGCGGCGGCGGCGCTGCTCGACGCGGCGTGGCCGCGCCGGCGTTGCGTCGCGGGCTACAGCGTCGGCGAGGTCGGCTCGTGGAGCGTCGCGGGGATGATCGACCCGCACGATGCGCTCGAGCTGGCCGCCGCGCGGGCACGCGAAATGGATGCCGCGAGCGGCGGCGACGAGCGGATGGTGTTCGTGCGCGGCCTGACGCGCCCGCAACTCGCGCGGCTGTGCGACGGTCGCGACGCGGCCATCGCGATCGCGAATCCCGGCGATGCGTTCGTGGTCGCCGGGCGGCGCGCCGATGTCGATGCCGTGGCCGACGATGCGACCCGTGCCGGCGCGCTGCGCGTCGCGCCCGTCTGCGTGCGGATCGCGTCGCACACGCGCCGGCTCGCGGCGGCCGTACCCGCATTCCGCGCGACGCTGGCCACGACACCCGTGCGTCGGCCGTTGCCCGGCACGCGGCTGTTTTCGGGGATCGACGGCGCGTCGGTGCTCGAGGTCGACATGGGCCTCGACAAGCTCGCGCGGCAGATCGCCGAGCCGGTCGAGTGGGCGGCCTGTCTTGCCGCGTGCGTGGAGGCCGGCGCAACCGCGTTTCTCGAACTCGGCCCCGGCCGCGCGCTGGCCGAGATGGCCGCCGGCGCGTATCCCGCGTTGCCGGCGCGCAGCCTCGCGGATTTCCGTTCCGTCGAAGGCGTGACGAACTGGCTCGCGCGCGTCGCGGCCGGCTGATCGGCACGGCGAAACCCGGCTGAAACCCGGCCGCCGGGCACCTGTTTCGCACCGTGTGTTGCGCCGGCGCAGCAGCGTCGCCGCCGCCCCTTGCCACGCGAAATGGCGTCGCTACAATGGCGCCCGCCATGAGACCAGCCGCCTTCATTCTCGCCGCGTTCTGCTGCGCGACGAGCGTCCACGCCAGCCATATTCCGTCCGACGCCGCATCGGTCGGCACGTACTTTTCGTATGACAACGCGGCGGCCGACGCGACCGTCGACCTGATCGAACAGGCGCAGCGCCGCGTGCTGCTGGCCGGCTATACGCAGGTGCCGCCGGCTGTCGCGAGCGCGCTGCGCTCGGCCCGCGCGCGCGGGATCGAAGTGCGCGTCGTGCTGGTGCGCCCGCCGCGTGCGGGCAGGTACAGCGGCGCCGGCTATCTGAAATCCGCGGGCATCGACGTCGCGATCGACTCCCGGGGCGGCGGCCCCGCGTCGCGCTTCGTGATCGTCGACGACAGCGTCGCGCTGACGACGCTGTCCGACGGCGCGGCCGAGCACGCGGACACGGTGAACGTGTTCCGGCGCGCACCCGAACTCGCGCAGTCCTACGCCCAGTCGTTCTGGCGGCTGTACCGGCAGGCCGGCGGTCTCTGACCCTTCGTTGCGGCGCGTCGCGCCGGTGTGACCCTGCTTGCATCGGCGCGAGCGATGCACCATCCTCGTTGACAGGCGCCGGCGCGGGTGGCGCGCACGCGGCGCAACGGCAGGGAGTCGATCGTGACCGAAAGCGGTTTTGCCGATCGCGCCGACGCGGGCCGCCAACTGGCCGACGCGTTGCGCGAATACGCAGGGCGAAGCGATGTGGTCGTGCTCGCGTTGCCGCGCGGCGGCGTGCCCGTCGCGTATCCGGTCGCGTGCGCGCTGCGCGCGCCCCTCGACGTGCTGGTCGTGCGCAAGCTCGGCGTGCCGTTCGACCCCGAACTCGCGATGGGCGCGATCGCGACGGGCGGCGCGATGCATCTGCAACGCTCGGTGATCCGTGCGATGGACGTCTCCGATGCGCAACTCTCCGACGTGATCGCGCGCGAGACGGCCGAACTGCAACGCCGCGAGGCGCTGTACCGCGGCGCGGTGCCGCCGCAGGCGGTGGACGGACGCATCGCGATCGTCGTCGACGACGGCGTCGCGACCGGCGCGTCGATGCGCGTCGCGCTGCAGGCGCTGCGCGAGCGCCACCCGGCGCGCATCGTCGCGGCGGTGCCGGTCGCGCCGGCGGGTGCGGCGCACGCGTTCGACGGCCTGGCCGACGCGTTCGTCACGGTGTCGCAGCCGCTGCGGTTCTTCGGGATCAGCCAGTTCTACGCGCGCTTCGAGCAGACGAGCGACGACGAGGTGCGCGCGCTGCTCGACGCGGCGCGCCCCTGACGCGGCGTCACGTCCGACGGCTCCGGCGCGGGCGCGCTCGGCCGGCTTCCGCCAGCGCGAACACGCGCTGCAGCGCCGGATGGACGTTGCCGTGCCAGCGTGGCCCCGTAAACAGCCCGTAGTGATCGCAATCGTCGATGTCGACGCGATGGCGCTCGTCGGCCGACAGGCCGCTGCACAGGGCGAGCGCCGCATGCGTCTGCCCAGCGCCCGTGACCGCGTCGCGGGCGCCTTCGACGGTCAGCAGCGCGACGTCGCGCAGCGCGGCGGGGTCGACGCGCCGGCCACGCACGCGCCACGCGCCGGTCGCGAGCAGCATGCGCTGGAACACGACGTCGACCGTGTCGAGAAAATAGTCGGCCGGCATGTCGAGCAGCGCCGTGTATTCGCGCAGCGCCCGCCGGGCGTCGGCAAGCCCGCTCATGTCGAAACGCGACGCCGCCAGCGCGTAGGTTTCGATCAGCGTCAGGAAGCGTTGCGGATACAGGAGCGCGATCTCGCCCTGCTGCAGATAGGTCGGGAACACGGCGCGGCCGTGCCCCGCGAAGCCGGGCGGCACGATGTCGATCAGGTGGCGCCGGCACCAGTCGAGCGAATGGGCGGCGGCCGCGGCGCCGAGCGCACTGGGGTTCAGCCGCGCGTCGAGCGGGCCGCCGATCAGCGTGATGCTCGCGGGCGGCGCGAGGCCGCGTGCGGCGCGCAGCGCGAGTGCGCCGAGCGCCGGTACGGTCGCCTGGCACACGGCGACGACGTGCAGCGGCCGATCGTCGCGCTGGAGGGTGGCGACGAAGTCGTCGAGCATCGCGACGTACTCGTCGAGCCCGAAACGGCCTGCCGCGAGCGGCACGTCGCGCGCATTGCGCCAGTCGGTCACGCAGACGTCGCCATCGGCGAGCAGCGTTTCGGCGGTTTCCCGCATCATCACGGCCGCGTGCCCGACGAGCGGCGCGCACAGCAACACCGTGCGGCGCGCATCGGCGTGCGCGAAGCGCCGCAAGTCGCAAAACGGCGTGTGCGCGACGACCTGCTCGCCGACGTCCGGCCACGCGAGGTCGAAGCCCGGCGGCGCGGCCTGCGGCCCGAGCAGCGGTTCGAACAGGTCGTCGTAGCACGACGACGCGGCATGCGGCAGCGACGCCGCGGGCCACGCATCGAACGCGTATCGCGTCGCCGCGCGCCATGCGCGCATCCATTCCCGCTGCTGCTCGACGACGGCGTACCACATGGCGGACCCTGGGGCGGAAGGAGCGTGAACCTGCATTATGGTCACTGTGGACGGGCAGTGCGAGCTCGTTGCGGCCGGCTAACGCGGCGTGTCGAGCGCACGGGCACGCAATGGCCGGCGCAAGCCCGCTATTGGCCTGAACGGGCCCTATGCGCTGCCGCGCGACGCTGCTACAGTCGTCGCTTCCATTTCCTCGAAGCGGAGCGTTTGCGATGAAGCTGATCGGCATGCTGGATTCCCCGTTCGTGCGCCGCGTCGCCATCTCGGCGAAGCTGCTCGACCTCCCGTTCGAACACGAGTCGCTCTCGGTGTTTCGTCATGTCGAGCAGTTCAGGACGATCAACCCGGTCGTCAAGGCGCCGACGCTCGTGACCGACGGCGGCGCGACGCTGATCGATTCGTCGCTGATCGTCGACTATCTCGACCACCTGGCCGCGCCGGAGCGGCGCCTGCTGCCCGACGCCGTCGATGCCCGGCTGCGCGCGCTGGTGCCGATCGGGTTCGCGCTGGCCGCCGCCGAGAAGACCGTGCAGGTCGTCTACGAGCAGGCGCTGCGGCCGTCGGACAAGCAGCACGAACCGTGGGTCGAGCGCGTGCTGAGCCAGCTCGAAGCCGCATACGGCGCACTGGAGCCGCTGGTCGCGGCCACCAACGGCTGGTTCGGCGGTGCGCGGCTGCTGCAGTCCGACGTGACGGTCGCGGTGGCGTGGCGCTTCACGCAATTCGTGGCCGCAGATTACCCGGTGCTTGCGCGGATCGATCCGGCCCGTTATCCGGCGCTCGCCGCGCATTCCGCGCGGGCGGAAGCGCTGCCGGCCTTCGTCGAAACGCCGCTCGCCTAGAGCTCGCGCGCCGGGCCGTCGCACATCGACGTTGGACGCCGCCGGCTCGTGTCCGGCCAGTCGCTGCCGATTGTTCTCGACGGCTGACAAGTGACTTCGCATTCGCGCTGTTTATCCGGAGGCGACCGATCCCTAGAATCCACTCCATCGAATTACGCGTTGCCAGATGGAGCCGATGATGAAAGCCCTGATCGAATCGAGTCTGTACCACCCGTCCGTCGTGTTGCCGCTTGCCGCGCTGGCGCAGCTGATGGTCGAGCGCGACTTCAATCTCGGCCAGGTCGGGCTGATCGTGGCGGCGCGCGGCGCGCAGGCGGCCGTGTCGCGCTCGCGCGCGCTGATCTTCTGCCGTCACTGCGAAGCGCACGCATGAGCACGTTCGCGGCGCGCGGATGAAAAAAAGCCCGGCCGGCGCAAGCCGGTCGGGCGGATCGGGTTCGATCGGGCCCCGGCTTCGGCCGGGGCTTTTTCATTGAGCGACGCTCATGCGCGTGCGGGAGTCGCGACGCCGTAGATGTCCGACTCGTCGTTCTCCTCGCGCAACTGGCGCGCGAGCTGATGCGCTTCGCGGCGCGTCGCGACGGCCGGCGGCGAGCCCTTCAGCGGCTGGCGCGCGGTTTCGGCGAGCGCGACGACCGACACGATGCCTACCAGCGCGGCGCCCATCAGGTAGTACGCGGGCATCATCAGGTTGTGCGTCACGTCGACGAGCCACGCGGTGACGAGCGGCGTCGTGCCGCCGAACAGCGACACCGACACGTTGAAGCCGATCGCGAGCGCGCCGTAACGGATCTCGGTCGGGAACAGCGCGGGCAGCGCCGACGGCATCACGCCGGTGAAGCACGACAGCAGCACGCCGAGGATCAGCAGGCCGCCGAACACCGACGCCGTGGTGCCCGCATGGATCAGCATCAGCGACGGGATCGACAGCACCAGCAGGCCGACGCAGCCGGCGAGCATCACCGGCTTGCGGCCGACCTTGTCCGACAGGCGGCCGGCGTACAGCGTCATCGGCATCATCAGCACCATCACGATCAGCACCAGCACGAGGCTGTGCGATTCGTCGAAATGCAGCGTCGACGACATGAAGCTCGGCAGGTACGACAGCACCATGTAATCGGTCACGTTGAAGATCAGCACGAGGCCGACGCACAGCAGCAGCGCACGCCAGTTGCGCAGCAGCGTCTCGCGAAAGCGCGCTTTCGGCACGGCCTTGTCCTGCGCTTCGCGCTGTTCGGCCTGGCGCTTGAACGCGGGCGTTTCCTCGAGCTTCATCCGGATGTAGAGACCGATCAGGCCGAGCGGGCCGGCGATCAGGAACGGCACGCGCCAGCCCCACGACAGCAGCGCGTCCTGCGACAGCGACGCGGTGAGCAGCGCGACGACGCCCGCGCCCAGCACATAGCCGATCAGCGTGCCGAATTCGAGGAAGCTGCCCATGAAGCCGCGGCGCTTGTCGGTCGAGAACTCGGCGATGAAGGTGGCGGCGCCGCCGTATTCGCCGCCGGTGGAGAAGCCCTGCACGAGGCGGGCGACGAGCAGCAGCACGGGCGCCATGATCCCGATGGACGCGTAGCTGGGGATCAGGCCGATCGCGAAGGTGCCGACGGCCATCATGATCATCGTGGCGGCGAGCACGCGCTGGCGGCCGATGCGGTCGCCGAGCGGGCCGAACACCATGCCGCCGAGCGGACGCACGAGGAACGCGGCCGCGAACGTGCCGAAGGTGGCGAGCAACTGCGCGGACGGGCTGCTGGACGGGAAGAACACCTTGCCGAGCGTGACGGCGATATAGCTGTAGACGCCGAAGTCGAACCATTCCATCGCATTGCCGATGGCCATCGCGCTGACGGCGCGCTTGAGCAGGCTCTGGTCGACGACGGTGATGTCGTCCACGGCGAGCGGGGCTTCGGCGGACGACGAAGCGGGGGAAGAGACAGCGGTCGGGCTGACGTGTGTTGCGGTCAAGGTCATGCACTCCTTTGACAGCGCCGGAACGGGCAGGCCGTCCGACACGGTTTGCCGGCGAGCGCGGGGTCGTGTGCTGCGCGTCGGGGCAGACCATCGAGCACTGACTGCGCAAGGCAGCAAAGGGCCGAGGGGCTGCTTCGACGCGGGCCCGATGGGCCGTCGCGACAGTGCGCTCATGAAGAATGGGCCGCGTGATGCAGGCGGCAGATGCCGGTGCGGACGAGGGTCCGGCGTTCCGGCAACGCCCCGGAGGGGCAACGAAACGAGAAAAGCGGGCCTGTCGGGCGGGCTTTCCTGTGGATGCAATTTCGATCGAGGCACCGGCCCGCATTGTGCGGACGGACTTCTCTCAAAATCGAAAAGACAGAGATTGAATGTTGAAACAGGCGACATGATAGCACGATGACGGACGATCGTGCAAATTGACCGGAGTCGCCCGTCTGGCGGGGGGCGCCGGCGCGGCCCGCTCGGGTATGATCGGCGGCGCGCGGCGCCGTCGCGCCGCCCGTCGCGACCGGGCTGAATTCGCGAGGAACCGGATGACCGAACTGATGAGGATCGCGGCGCTGTTCGCCGCTACCGCGCTGGCCGAAATCGTCGGCTGCTATCTGCCGTGGCTCGTGCTGAAGGCCGGGCGCCCGGCCTGGCTGCTGGTGCCGGCCGCCCTGTCGCTCGCGCTGTTCGCGTGGCTGCTGACGCTGCACCCGAGCGCGGCGGGGCGCACTTACGCCGCGTACGGCGGCGTGTACATCGCGGTGGCGCTGATCTGGCTGCGGGTGGTCGACGGCGTCGCGCTGACCCGCTGGGACGTGGCCGGCGCGGCGCTCGCGCTCGGCGGGATGGCGGTGATCGCGCTGCAGCCGCGCGCGTAGGCGCGGCCGCACGCGCGGCGGGGCGGGTGCCGCGTCAGGCGGCTTGCGCGGCGTCCGCTGCTTCCGCGTCGGTGGATTGGCGCCACACGCAGGCGCCCTTGACCGACTTGTCGAGTTCGTCGAGCTGCGTCTGGTGCGCGGCCAACTCGTCGTCGCTTGCCGCGATGACCGGCAGATCGAGCGCCGCAAGCGAAACGCGCTGGCCGTTCGCCGCACCGCCGTCGGCGCCCGTGTCGTCGAGCATGTCGATCACGAGGCTGTCCTGGCCGCGCGTCATCGCGAGATACACCTCGGCGAGCAGCTCCGAGTCGAGCAGTGCGCCGTGCAGCGTGCGGTGCGCGTTGCTGATGCCGAAGCGGTCGCACAGCGCGTCGAGCGAGTTGCGCTTGCCGGGGAACATCTGCTTGGCCTGCACCAGCGTGTCGATCACGCCGCCGCAATGCTCGGTGAACGGCGGCAGGCCGAGCCGCGCGAATTCGGCGTCGAGGAAGCCGAGGTCGAACGGCGCGTTGTGGATGATCAGCTCGGCGCCCTTCACGAAGTCGCGGATCTGGTCGACGACTTCCGCGAACTTCGGCTTGTCGCTGAGGAACTCGGTCGTGAGGCCGTGCACGGCCAGTGCGCCCGGATCGCTGTCGCGCTCGGGGTTCACGTAGATGTGCAGGTTGTTGCCGGTGAGCCGGCGGTTCAGCAGCTCGACGCAGCCGATTTCGATCAGGCGGTCGCCGGTGCGGGCGTTCAGGCCGGTGGTTTCGGTATCGAGAATGATCTGGCGCATGTCGGATAAATCGGGAAAGAGAGGAGGGCGGCCCGGATTCAGGCCGCGAGCGATTCGACGCCGCGATTCGCGAGCGCGTCGGCGCGTTCGTTTTCGGGGTGGCCGGCGTGGCCCTTCACCCAGCGCCATTCGACGTCGTGCTGCACGACGAGCGCGTCGAGCCGCTTCCACAGGTCGGCGTTCTTCACGGGCGTCTTCGCCGCGGTGACCCAGCCTTTCTTCTTCCACCCGTGGATCCACTCGCTGATGCCTTTCTGCACGTATTGCGAGTCGGTATGCACGATCACCCGGCACGGCCGCTTGAGCGCCTCGAGCGCGGCGATCACGCCCATCAGCTCCATGCGGTTGTTGGTCGTGTTCGGCTCGCCGCCGAACAGTTCCTTTTCTTGGGTGCCGTAGCGCAGCAGCGCACCCCAGCCGCCGGGGCCGGGGTTGCCCTTGCAGGCGCCGTCGGTATAGATGTCGATGGTGTCGGTTGTCATGAACGTTCTTGATGGGTGGTCGGGGAGGCCGCCGGCGTCAGGCCCGGTGCGAGCACGGGCTTCTTCATCCTGATCGGGCCGACGAGACGCATGCCGCGCACGCGCTTGACGGCCGTCACCATGTAGACGGCGCCGAAGATCGGCCACCAGCGGTCGCCGGCGGCCTCCATGAAGCCGTAGCGGGCCAGCCACTGATCGGTGGCGAGCGGCGGCCGGTAGCAGCCGAAGCGGCCGCGTTCGAGGTCGAAGCCGAGCAGCTTGATCCAGTCCTTGAGCCGGATGAACGCGATCTGGTCGCGCGTGGCCGGCACGAACGGGCGGTTCGCCATGCGCCCGAACGACTGCCGCATGCCCCACAGGCTGAGCGAGTTGAAGCCGGTGATCACGAGCTGGCCTTCCGGCATCAGCACGCGCTCGGCCTCGCGCAGCAGGCGGTGCGGATCGGACGTGAATTCGAGCGTGTGCGGCATCACGATCAGGTCGACGCTCTGCGACTCGAACGGCAGGTCGAGCAGGTCGCACCAGGTCGTGCTGCGATCGGCCGGCGCATGGGCCGCCGCGTGCGTTTCGCGCGCCCGCGGATACTGATACGGCGCGCTCGCGCCGCTCGCCGGATCGAGCACCAGGCCGCGATACGGCATGCGGTTCTCGCGCAGCGCGTCGAGCTGCGGCAAGCCGAGCTGCAGCGCGTGGAAGCCGAAGACGTCGGACACGATCCGGTCGAGCTGCGCCTGCTCCCAGCCCAGCACGTAGCGGCCGGGCGGCGAGTCGGTCCAGGCGGGCCAGTCTATAATTTGACGGTCAGACATAACGATGATTGCGCGCCCATGAACGAGCTGGAATACGTGCCGGTTCCGGCATTCGAAGACAACTATATCTGGCTCGTCTCGGACGGCTGCGATGCGATCGCCGTCGACCCGGGTGAAGCCGCGCCCGTACGCCGGGTTCTTGCCGAACGAGGCTGGCGGTTGACCGCTATTTTACTCACGCACCACCACGCCGACCACGTCGGCGGTGTCGAGGCGCTGCGCAATAGCCAACCGGCCGATGCTCCGCTCGCCGTTTACGGCCCCGCGGCCGAAGCGATCGACGTGGTCACGCGGCCGCTTTCGGGCGGCGATCGCGTGACGCTCGACGCACCGGCCGTCGCATTCGACGTGCTCGACGTGCCGGGTCATACGCGCGGCCATATCGCGTATTTCCAGCGGGTCGGGCAGGGCAACGCGGTGCCGCACGTGTTCTGCGGCGACACGCTGTTCTCGTGCGGCTGCGGCCGCCTGTTCGAAGGCACGCCCGCGCAGATGCTCGCGTCGCTCGACGCGCTCGCGGCGCTGCCGGGCGACACCCGTGTGCATTGTGCACACGAATACACGCTGTCGAACATCCGCTTCGCGCTCGCGTGCGAGCCCGGCAATGCGGCGCTCGCGGCGTGGCGCGACGATGCGCAGGCGCTGCGCGCGCGCGGCGTGCCGACGCTGCCCACTACGATCGCGCACGAGCGTGCCGTTAACCCGTTCATGCGGGCGGACAGCGCGGCGATCCATGCGACGCTCGAGGCCGAGCTGCACGAAACGGTGACGGATCGTCTGGCGGCGTTCACGCTGATGCGCGAATGGAAAAACCGGTTTCGATGACGTTTTCCGGAGGACTCCAAAGCTCAAGCGGTGTCTGTAAAAATTGCTCCAAATGTAGGATTTCGCTGAGTTTTCGGTGTTTTTATTGACGTGAAGCACGCACTTCCGTAGTATCGCCTGCAATTTCCAGCCGTCGGAAGCCGAGATTTTCATGCGACTTATATTGAGTGCGATGGTGGTGCTACTCCTCGCCGCGTGTGCGAGCCAGCCCCCTGTCGCCAACAACGCCGCCGATTCGCAGGCGACGTCCAACTACCTCCGTAAATCAGCCACCGCCAAAGAAACTGTCGACGTCGACAAGCAATCCGTCGGCGACCTGACCAGTGCAGACTCCGATCTCTGGGCGCGCATCCGTCGCGGCTTCCAGATGCCCGACCTGCAGAGCGATCTCGTCGACATGCAGACGACCTGGTACACGCAGCGGCCCGATTACGTGCAGCGCATGACCGAGCGCTCGCAGAAGTACCTGTATCACATCGTCGAAGAGCTCGAGGCGCGTCACATGCCGACCGAGCTCGCGCTGCTGCCGTTCATCGAGTCCGCGTACAACCCGCAGGCGCTGTCGGTCGCGAAGGCGGCCGGCATGTGGCAGTTCATGCCCGGCACCGGCCGCACGTACAACCTGAAGCGCAACATGTGGCAGGACGAGCGTCGTGACGTGCTTGCATCGACGAGCGCCGCGCTCGACTACCTGTCCCGCCTGCACGACATGTTCGGCGACTGGTATCTGGCGCTGGCCGCGTACAACTGGGGCGAGGGCAACGTGCAGCGCGCGATCGCGCGCAACCAGGCGGCCGGCCTGCCGACCGACTACCAGAGCCTGCGGATGCCGAACGAGACGCGCAACTACGTGCCGAAGCTGCAGGCGGTGAAGAACATCATCGCGAGCCCGCAGCAGTACGGCCTGACGCTGCCCGATATCCCGAACCACCCGTATTTCGTGACGGTCACGACGTCGCGCGACATCGACGTGGCGGTGGCCGCGAAGCTCGCGAACCTGCCGCTCGACGAGTTCCGCTCGCTGAACCCGTCGTTCTCGAAGCCGGTGATCCTCGGCGCGACCGAGCCGCAGATCCTGCTGCCGTTCGACAACGCGTCCGCGTTCGAGAAGAGCCTGAAAGCCTACAGCGGCCAGCTGTCGTCGTGGACCACCTACACGGTCAGCGAGCGTGCGCGCCCGGCCGCGATCGCCGAGAAGATCGGCGTCGACGCCGATACGCTGATGTCGGTCAACAAGATTCCGGCCGGCATGCGCCTGAAGCCGGGCTCGACGATCGTCGTGCCGCGCGGCGACGACGACGACGAGGACATCAGCGCCGACGTCGCCGAAAACGGCGTGCTCGCGATGGAGCCGGACGTTCCCGATACGCGCAAGATGCTGATCCGCGTGCGCCGCAAGCAGTCGATGGCGGCGATCGCCGGCCGCTACGGCGTGTCGGTCGGTCAGTTGAAGGCGTGGAACCGTACGCACCGCGATCTCGCGATGCCGGGCCAGGCGCTCGTGCTGCACGTGCCGGTCGGCCGCGCGGTGCCGGCGGAACCCGGCCCGGAACGGATCGCGACGTCGACGGGCGGTGCGCACATCGAGCGCGCGAGCCTGGCGGTGGGCGGCAAGTCGCACGGCGGCAAGCGCGGCGCCGCCAAGTCGTCGGCGAAGCCGGCGAAGGCCGCGCCCGCGAAAGCCGCCCCCGCGAAAGCCGCGCCGGCCAAGACCGCCGCGCACAAGGGCAAGAAGAAGTAAGCGCGGGGGTGCGCACGGCGTGGCGGCCGGTAACGCCCGCACGATTGCGCTATCATCCGACGAATTCGACGAAACGCCGTCACCGAGGTGACGGCGTTTTCGTTTGCGCGCGGCGCGGCGGCGCTGCGTCGCGCGTCTTCATATGACAAGGGGAAGCGATGTCGTCGGTGCAGGTGAGGGTGCTCGCGCTGTTTTCGGTCGGGTATTTCGTGTCGTATGTGTTTCGCGGCGTCAATCTGGGCTTCGCGCCGTTCGTCACGCACGAGCTCGGGCTGTCGGCCGCCGATCTCGGCCTGCTCACCAGCCTCTATTTCCTCGGCTTCGCCGGCGCGCAGATTCCGGCCGGCGTGATGCTCGACCACTTCGGCCCGCGCCGCGTGACGGCCGGCATGCTGCTGTTCGCGGCGGCCGGCGCGGCCGTGTTCGGCGCGGCGCACGGCATCGGCGCGATGATGGTCGGCCGCCTGCTGATCGGCGTCGGCGTATCGGTGTGTCTCGGCGCGGCGTTCAAGGCGCTCGCGCAGCATTTTCCGGTCGGCCGGCTGCCGCTCGTCAACGGCCTCGTGATGGCCGTGGGCGGTCTCGGCGGCGTGATGGTCGGCTCGCCGCTGACCTGGCTGCTCGGCTGGACGAGCTGGCGCGCGATCTGTTTCGGCCTCGCGGCGCTGACGGTGGTCGTGGCGGCGTCGATCGGCTTCGGGGCGCCCGACGCGCAGCGGGCACGCCATCAGGGCGGGCTCGTCAGCCAGTTCAAGGGCACGTGGCACATCCTGAGTAGCCGCGCGTTCTGGAAGATCGCGTCGTTTTCCGTCGTCACGCAGGGCGTGTTCTATGCGATGCAGTCGCTGTGGGTCGGCCCGTATCTGCGCGATGTCGGCGGGTTCGATGCGCCGCATGCCGCGCGCCTCGTGTCGGTGCTCGGCTTCGCGATGATGGCCGGCTGCGTCGGCTTCGGCGCGGCGGCGCGCGTGCTCGAACGGCGCGGCGTGTCGGTCTACGCCACTTGCGGTATCGGCATGGCGCTGTTCGTCGCGACGCAGTTCGCGATCGTCGCGCGCGTGCCGTTGCCGCCGGCCGGGCTGTGGGCCGCCTATGGCATGTTCGGCGGCGTGGGCATCCTGACCTACGCGGTGATGGCCGGCCATTTTCCCGCCCATCTGATCGGCCGCGCGAACACGACGCTCACGCTCGTGATCTTCCTGCTGATCTTCGCGTTCCAGATCGGCGTCGGCGCCGTGCTGTCGCACTGGCCGGCGGTCGACGGCCGTTATCCGGCGGCCGCGCACTTCACCGCCTGGGGCGTGCTGCTCGCGCTGCAGCTCGCGAGTGCGGTCTGGTACGCGTGGCCCGCGCGCGGCACTGGCCAAGCGCACTGATCCGGCGGTACGCTGGCGGCTAGGGCGGCCCCGGAAACGGGGCCGTAGCACGTCGCGCCGCGCCGCGGGGTGCGGCGCGACCGCGATCGGACGGCCATATCAATTGAAGATAGGCCCATTTTCAGGCTATAATTTGAAAGTTTGTGCTGATCAACCTCGCACCCTAGCGCCTACCTCATACATCCCGTTCATCCGCCGCACGCCGCCTGTCGGGCGATGCCGCGAAGCCTCGTGCGCCATGCGCCGGGTTCGCGTCTCGACAACGCAGGCCGCGTCCAGCTAGCGACCGCGCGCGCCCACGCAGCGCGGCGCGCGCGCGGCAGGGTAAACAGGTCGGCAGCAGGGTGTTCCCCAAGGAGCCTCCCGTGTTGCCGTCTTTTTCTCCCGCCTTGCTTGCACTCGCCGACGGCACGGTCTTTCGTGGTTATTCGATCGGGGCCGAAGGCCATACGATCGGCGAAGTCGTGTTCAATACCGCGATCACCGGCTATCAGGAAATCCTGACTGATCCGAGCTACTCGCGCCAGATCGTCACGCTCACCTATCCGCATATCGGCAACGTCGGCGTGAACGCCGAAGACGTCGAAGCCACGAAAGTCCATGCCGCCGGCCTGATCATCCGCGATCTGCCGACGCTCGCATCGAACTTCCGCATGGACCGCACGCTCGGCGACTACCTGCGCGACGAAGGCGTCGTCGCGATCGCCGGCATCGACACCCGCAAGCTGACCCGCATCCTCCGTGACAAGGGCGCGCAGAGCGGCTGCATCCTGACGGGCTCCGACGACGAAGCGAAGGCGATCGAGCTCGCGCGCTCGTTCGAGGGCCTCGCCGGCATGGATCTCGCGAAGGTCGTGTCGACCGCCAAGCCGTTCGAGTGGAAGCAGACGGAATGGCGTCTCGAAGGCGGCTACGGCATGCAGGAAGCGCCGAAGTATCGCGTCGTCGCGTACGACTTCGGCGTCAAGTACAACATCCTGCGCATGCTCGCGGAGCGCGGCTGCCACGTGACGGTGCTGCCCGCCCAGGCCAGCGCGGCCGATGCGCTCGCGCTGAATCCGGACGGCGTGTTCCTGTCGAACGGCCCCGGCGATCCGGAGCCGTGCGATTACGCGATCGCGGCCACGAAGGAGTTCATCGAGCGCGGCGTGCCGACCTTCGGCATCTGCCTCGGCCACCAGATCATGGGCCTCGCGGTGGGCGCGAAGACGCTCAAGATGAAAACGGGCCACCACGGCGCGAACCATCCGGTGAAGGATCTCGGCGACGGCCGTGTCGTGATCACGTCGCAGAACCACGGCTTCGCGGTCGACGCCGATTCGCTGCCGGCCAACGCGCGCGTGACGCACGTATCGCTGTTCGACGGCACGCTGCAGGGCTTCGAGCTGACCGACAAGCCGGCGTTCTGCTTCCAGGGCCACCCGGAAGCGTCGCCCGGCCCGCACGACATCGGCTACCTGTTCGACCGTTTCACCGCGCTGATGGACGCGGCGAAGCAGCGCAACGCTTAACGTCATCGACGCAACCGAAGGACGGGAGATTCGCATCATGTTCGGCCACGCACTCGGCATCACGGATATCTGGACCTACGTGTTCGGCGTGATCTTCATCATCCTGCTGCCGGGGCCGAACTCGATGTACGTGCTGTCGCTCGCCGCGCAGCGCGGCGTGAAGGCCGGTTATCGCGCGGCCTGCGGCGTGTTCGTCGGCGATACCGTGCTGATGGTGCTGTCGGCCGCGGGCGTCGCGTCGCTGCTGAAGGCGAACCCGCTGCTGTTCTCCGTCGTCAAGTACGGCGGCGCCGCGTATCTGCTGTACATCGGCATCGGGATGCTGCGCGGCGCGTGGAGCAAGCTGCGCGCGCGCGGCGATGCGCCGGTCGAGGCGCCGCAGGCGGACGACGGCGAGCGGTCTTTCGACAGGCCGTTCCGCAAGGCGCTGATCGTGAGCCTGCTGAATCCGAAGGCGATCCTGTTCTTCATCTCGTTCTTCATCCAGTTCGTCGACCCGGCATTCCCGCATCCCGCGCTGTCGTTCGTCGTGCTCGGGGCGATCGCGCAATGCGCGAGCTTCCTGTACCTGAGCACGCTGATCTTCGCGGGGGCGCGGCTCGCCGAGCATTTCCGTCGCCGCCGCAAGCTCGCGGCAGGCGCGGCGAGCAGCGTGGGCGGCCTGTTCATCGGTTTCTCGGTGAAGCTTGCGCTCGCGACCATGAGCTGAGCGCCGCCGGCCGACCCACGACAACGATTACTTATTGAATTCACAAGCCATGCCAAAACGCACAGACATCAAGAGCATCCTCATCATCGGCGCCGGCCCGATCATCATCGGCCAGGCGTGCGAGTTCGACTATTCGGGCGCGCAGGCTTGCAAGGCGTTGCGTGAGGAGGGCTACAAGGTCGTTCTCGTCAACAGTAACCCGGCGACGATCATGACCGACCCGAATACGGCCGACGTGACCTACATCGAGCCGATCACGTGGGAAGTCGTCGCGCGCATCATCGAGAAGGAGCGCCCGGACGCGATCCTGCCGACGATGGGCGGCCAGACCGCGCTGAACTGCGCGCTCGACCTGCACCACCACGGCGTGCTCGAGAAGTTCGGCGTCGAGCTGATCGGCGCGTCGCCGGAAGCGATCGACAAGGCGGAAGACCGCCAGAAGTTCAAGGACGCGATGACCAAGATCGGTCTCGGCTCCGCGAAGTCGGGCATCGCGCACTCGATGGAAGAAGCGACCAAGGTGCACGCCGAGATCATGGCGGCCACCGGCGGCAGCGGCTACCCGGTCGTGATCCGTCCGTCGTTCACGCTCGGCGGCTCGGGTGGCGGCATCGCGTACAACCGCGAAGAGTTCGAGGAGATCTGCAAGCGCGGTCTCGACCTGTCGCCCACGCGCGAGCTGCTGATCGAAGAGTCGCTGCTCGGCTGGAAGGAATACGAGATGGAAGTCGTGCGCGACCGCGCCGACAACTGCATCATCGTCTGCTCGATCGAAAACCTCGACCCGATGGGCGTGCACACCGGCGACTCGATCACGGTCGCGCCTGCACAGACGCTCACCGACAAGGAGTACCAGATCCTGCGTAACGCATCGCTCGCGGTGCTGCGCGAGATCGGCGTCGACACGGGCGGCTCGAACGTGCAGTTCTCGATCAACCCGAAGGACGGCCGCATGGTCGTCATCGAGATGAACCCGCGCGTGTCGCGTTCGTCGGCGCTCGCGTCGAAGGCCACCGGCTTCCCGATCGCGAAGGTCGCCGCGAAGCTGGCGGTCGGCTACACGCTCGACGAGTTGAAGAACGAAATCACCGGCGGCCAGACGCCGGCGTCGTTCGAGCCGACGATCGACTACGTCGTCACGAAGATCCCGCGTTTCGCGTTCGAGAAGTTCCGCGAAGCCGATTCTCGCCTGACCACGCAGATGAAGTCGGTCGGCGAAGTGATGGCGATCGGCCGCACGTTCCAGGAATCGTTCCAGAAGGCGCTGCGCGGCCTTGAAGTCGGCGTCGACGGCCTCGACGAGAAGTCGACCAACCGCGACGAGATCGCGATCGAGATCCACGAGCCGGGCCCGGATCGCATCTGGTACGTCGGCGATGCGTTCCGCATCGGCATGACGGCCGAGGAAATCTTCGCGGAAACCGCGATCGACCCGTGGTTCCTCGAGCAGATCGAGCAGATCATCCTGAAGGAAAAGGCGCTCGGCGGCCGCACGCTCGCGTCGCTGACGTTCGACGAGCTGCGCTACCTGAAGCAGAGCGGCTTCTCCGACCGCCGCCTCGCGAAGCTGCTCGGCGCGACGCCGGAAGACGTCCGCAAGCGCCGCGTGGAACTGAACGTGCGCCCGGTCTACAAGCGCGTCGACACGTGCGCGGCCGAGTTCGCGACGAAAACGGCCTACATGTACTCGACCTACGAGGAAGAGTGCGAGGCGCAGCCGACCACGAACAAGAAGATCATGGTGCTGGGCGGCGGCCCGAACCGGATCGGCCAGGGCATCGAGTTCGACTACTGCTGCGTGCACGCGGCGCTCGCGATGCGCGAGGACGGCTATGAAACGATCATGGTCAACTGCAACCCGGAAACGGTGTCGACCGACTACGACACGTCCGATCGCCTGTACTTCGAGCCGCTGACGCTCGAAGACGTGCTCGAGATCGTCGACAAGGAAAAGCCGGTCGGCGTGATCGTCCAGTACGGCGGCCAGACGCCGCTGAAGCTCGCGCTCGACCTCGAGGCGCACGGCGTGCCGATCGTCGGTACGTCGCCGGACATGATCGACGCGGCCGAAGACCGCGAACGCTTCCAGAAGCTGCTGCAGGACCTCGGCCTGCGCCAGCCGCCGAACCGCACCGCCCGCGCCGAAGACGAAGCGCTCGCGCTGGCCGACGAAATCGGCTATCCGCTCGTCGTGCGTCCGTCGTACGTGCTCGGCGGCCGCGCGATGGAAATCGTCCACGAGCCGCGCGACCTCGAGCGCTACATGCGCGAGGCCGTGAAGGTGTCGAACGATTCGCCGGTGCTGCTCGACCGCTTCCTGAACGATGCGATCGAGTGCGACGTCGACTGCATCTGCGACGGCGAAGCCGTGTTCATCGGCGGCGTGATGGAGCACATCGAGCAGGCGGGCGTTCACTCGGGCGACTCGGCGTGCTCGCTGCCGCCGTACTCGCTGTCGAAGGAAACCGTGACCGAACTGAAGCGCCAGACGGGCGCGATGGCGAAGGCGCTGAACGTGGTCGGCCTGATGAACGTGCAGTTCGCGATCCAGCAGGTGCCGCAGGCGGATGGGTCGAAGCAGGACATCATCTACGTGCTGGAAGTGAACCCGCGCGCGTCGCGCACGGTGCCGTACGTGTCGAAGGCGACCAGCCTGCCGCTCGCGAAGATCGCGGCGCGCGCGATGGTCGGCCAGAAGCTCGCGCAGCAGGGCGTGACGAAGGAAATCGAGCCGCCGTACTTCAGCGTGAAGGAAGCGGTGTTCCCGTTCGTCAAGTTCCCGACCGTCGATCCGGTCCTCGGGCCCGAAATGCGTTCGACGGGCGAAGTGATGGGCGTCGGCCAGACGTTCGGCGAAGCGCTGTTCAAGTCGCAGCTCGCGGCCGGTTCGCGCCTGCCGGAGTCGGGCACGGTGCTGCTGACCGTGATGGACGCGGATAAACCGAAGGCCGTCGAAGTCGCGCGCATGCTGCACGACCTCGGCTACCCGATCGTCGCGACCAAGGGCACGGCTGCCGCGATCGAAGCGGCCGGCGTGCCGGTGAAGGTCGTGAACAAGGTGAAGGACGGCCGTCCGCACATCGTCGACATGATCAAGAACGGCGAGATCGCACTCGTGTTCACGACGGTCGACGAGACGCGCCAGGCGATCGCCGATTCGCGTTCGATCCGCATGAGCGCGCAGGCGCACAAGGTCACGTACTACACGACGATGTCGGGCGCGCGCGCGGCCGTCGAGGGCTTGCGCTACCTGAAGGATCTGGAAGTCTATGATTTACAAGGTCTTCACGCTCGCCTAAACTAAGCGGTCAGTTACCTGTCGAAGCAACACGTGCCGCGATTAGGCGGTGTTTCCAGTGCATCGGAAGCGCGCTTAATCGCGGTGATTTTTTTTATAGCCGTTTTTAGCGATTGAGCCGTTTATGAGCACCATTCCGTTGACAAAGCGTGGCGCAGAGCAACTGCGCGATGAATTGCAGCGCCTCAAGTCCGTCGAGCGGCCGGCCGTGATCAACGCGATCGCGGAGGCCCGCGCACAGGGCGACCTGTCCGAAAACGCCGAATACGATGCCGCGAAGGAAAAACAGGGCTTCATCGAGGGGCGCATCGCCGAACTCGAATCGAAGCTGTCCGCCGCGCAGGTCATCGACCCCACGGTGCTCGACGCCGATGGCCGCGTGGTGTTCGCCGCGACGGTCGAGCTCGAGGATCTCGAGTCGGGCGACACCGTCAAGTACCAGATCGTCGGCGACGACGAAGCCGACATCGATCACGGCCTGATCTCGGTCAGCTCGCCGATCGCGCGCGCGCTGATCGGCAAGTCCGAAGGCGACGTCGCCGCCGTGCAGGCGCCGAGCGGCGTGCGCGAGTACGAAATCATCTCGGTCAGCTACATCTGAAGCGGGGCGACGTGATGCCGCATCGCGTGTTCCGTCTGCTGTCGGCCGTGTGGGTCGGCAGCCTGCTGACGATCGGGTATGCGGTCGCGCCCGTGTTGTTCAAGACGCTGGAGCGGATGACGGCCGGTTCGGTCGCCGCCCAGCTGTTTCGCATCGAGGCGATCCTCGGCGTCGTGTGCGGCGTGCTGCTGCTCGCGTTGTCGAACCAGCAGGTGCGGCGCGGCATCAGCGAATATCGCCGCGTGCGCTGGATCGTTGCCGCGATGGTCGTGTGCGTGCTGGTCGGGTATTTCGCGCTGCAGCCGTTCATGAACGCGCTGCGGGTGGCCGCGATGGATGCGGGCACCGATATCGCGAATTCGCCGTATGCGAGCCGCTTCGGGATGCTGCACGGCGTCTCGAGCGTGTTCTATCTCGTCGAGAGCGTGCTGGGGCTGATGCTGATCTGGCGTCTGCCGACGCGCGACGCCTGAGCGGCGCGCCGGGGCAGGGCGGCACGGGAATCCGTGCCGCACCGGCGTGTTACTTGCCCTGGAACGGCCGCTTGGTGCTGGCCTGGCGCTTTTTCGCACGCTTCACGGTGCCGCCTGCGGTCACGCGCTCGTTGCCGCGCACGGTGACCTTGACCGGCCGCGGACGGCGCACGGGGCTCGCGTTCGGCGACACCTTGACGACCTTGACGGTGCGCGGCGCACGACCCTTGCGGTCGTCGGCGGCTTCGGCCGCGCTCGGCAGCGCGCCGGCACGACGGCCGCGGGTCGGGGCCGCAACCGCCGCCTCGGGCTTCCAGATCACCAGCAGCTTGCCGATGTGCTGGATCGGCGCCGCGTTCAGGCGGTCGCAGATCTCGTCGTAGATCGCGACGCGCGTGTCGCGTTCGTCGCCGAACACGCGGATCTTGATCAGTTGGTGCGCGTCGAGGTGCACCTTGATTTCCTTCAGTACGGCGTCGGTCAGCCCTTCGGCGCCGATCAGCACGACGGGCTTGAGCGCATGGGCCTGGGAGCGCAGCGCGGAGCGCTCGGCGGGAGAAAGCGAAAGGGCGGGCATGGAAATGTCGAAATCTTAATAAGGGCGCGCCGACTGGATAGCGATCGCGGAACGTTACCGCGTCAGCCGTGCGCCGAAACCACGTAAAATCGCGGCTTGGGCCTGAAAAGGGGCCGCAGCCGCGCGAAGAAGACGCGTATTATCCGCTAAAAGCGCGGCTTCACGAAGCAATTGGCAGCAATCTCTCTCGAATGGCAAAAAACCGCTTCAACCAGCACTGGCTGCACGACCACATCAACGACCCGTACGTCAAAATGGCGCAGCGGGAGGGCTATCGCGCGCGCGCCGCGTACAAGCTGAAGGAAATCGACGAGCAGGACAAGCTGATCCGTCCGGGCCAGGTGATCGTCGATCTCGGCGCGACGCCGGGCAGCTGGAGCCAGTATGCCCGCAACAAGCTCGCGCAGGGCAAGAAGCGCGACGCGGCGCGCGAAGGCGGCATCGACGGCACGATCGTTGCGCTCGACATCCTGCCGATGGAGCCGATCGCCGACGTCCACTTCCTGCAGGGCGACTTCCGCGAGGACGACGTCCTCCACCAGCTCGAAGAAGTGCTCGAAGGCCGCGCAGTGGACCTTGTTATTTCCGACATGGCCCCCAACCTGTCCGGGGTGGCCTCGGCGGACGCGGCGCGCATCGAGCATCTCTGCGATCTGGCGCTCGAATTCGCGCAGAACCATCTGAAGCCGGACGGTGCGCTGCTCGTGAAGTGTTTTCACGGCAGCGGCTACAGCCAGATCGTCGAGAAGTTCAAACAGCAGTTTAAGGTCGTCGCGCCGCGCAAGCCCAAGGCATCCCGCGACAAATCGTCCGAAACGTTCATTTTGGGTCGGCAACTGAAGCACCCGCGCTGATGCGCAAACGGGCTCCGGCCCTTGCCAGACAAGCGAAGCGCTATCGCGGCGGTTGTCAATGCTTATGGCAGGGGTGGTCGGACTGGATTAGAATGACCGAGGGGCGCCGCAAGGAAAATGTAGGCGCTCGTCTACGAGTGAAGGAGTGGTGCTTTGAACAACAATATGTTTTCGAAGGCAGCGGTGTGGCTGGTGATCGCACTGGTGCTGTTTACGGTGTTCAAGCAGTTCGACAAGCCCCGCGTCCAGGAAGGCGTGTCCTATTCGCAGTTCATGGACGACGCCAAGAACGGCAAGGTCAAGAACGTCATCGTTCAGGGGCGCAACCTCACCGTCACTCCGGCTGATGGCCAGAAATACCAGATCGTGTCGCCCGGCGACATCTGGATGGTCGGCGATCTGATGAAGTACGGCGTGCAGGTCAGCGGCAAGGCCGACGACGAGCCGAACGCGCTGATGTCCGCGCTGTATTACCTCGGGCCGACGATCCTGATCATCGTGTTCTGGTTCTACATGATGAGGCAGATGCAGGGGGGCGGCAAAGGCGGCGCATTCTCGTTCGGGAAATCGCGTGCGCGGCTGATCGACGAGAACAACAATGCGGTGAACTTCTCCGACGTCGCGGGCTGCGACGAAGCGAAGGAGGAAGTGTCCGAGCTCGTCGACTTCCTGCGCGATCCGCAGAAATTCCAGAAACTGGGCGGCCGCATTCCGCGCGGCGTGCTGCTGGTCGGCCCTCCGGGTACCGGCAAGACGTTGCTCGCTCGCGCGATCGCGGGTGAAGCGAAGGTGCCGTTCTTCAGCATCTCGGGTTCGGACTTCGTCGAAATGTTCGTCGGTGTCGGTGCGGCCCGCGTGCGCGACATGTTCGAGCAGGCGAAGAAGCATGCGCCGTGCATCGTGTTCATCGACGAAATCGACGCGGTCGGCCGTCATCGCGGCGCCGGCATGGGCGGCGGCAACGACGAGCGCGAGCAGACGCTGAACCAGATGCTCGTCGAGATGGACGGCTTCGAGGCGAACTCGGGCGTGATCGTGATCGCCGCGACCAACCGTTCCGACGTGCTCGACAAGGCGCTGCTGCGTCCGGGCCGTTTCGACCGTCAGGTGTATGTGGGCCTGCCGGACATCCGCGGCCGCGAGCAGATCATGCGCGTGCACCTGCGCAAGGTGCCGATCGCGAACGACGTCGACGCGGCGGTCATCGCGCGCGGCACGCCGGGCTTCTCGGGCGCCGATCTCGCGAACCTCGTGAACGAGGCGGCGTTGTTCGCCGCACGTCGCGGCAAGCGCATCGTCGAGATGCAGGATTTCGAGGATGCGAAGGACAAGATCTTCATGGGTCCGGAGCGCAAGTCGGCCGTGATCCGCGAGGAAGCGAAGCGCGCAACCGCGTATCACGAGTCGGGCCACGCGGTGATCGCGAAGCTGCTGCCGAAGGCCGACCCGGTGCACAAGGTCACGATCATCCCGCGCGGTCGCGCGCTGGGCGTCACCTGGCAGTTGCCGGAGCATGACAACGAGACGTATTCGAAGGATTACCTGCTGGACCGCCTCGCGATCCTGTTCGGCGGGCGGGTGGCCGAAGAGCTGTTCATGAATCTGGTCAGCACCGGCGCATCGGACGACTTCAACAAGGCCACGCAGACGGCGCGTGCGATGGTTGCGCGTTTCGGCATGACCGACGCACTCGGGCCGATGGTCTACGTCGACGACGAGAACGATGCGTCGCCGTTCGGCCGCGGCTTCACGCGCACGATTTCGGAAGCGACGCAGCAGAAGGTCGACTCGGAAATCCGCCGCGTGCTCGACGAACAGTACAACCTCGCGCGTCGCCTGCTCGAAGAGAACCGCGACAAGGTCGAGGCGATGACGGCCGCGCTGATGGAGTGGGAGACGATCGACGCCGATCAGATCAACGACATCATGGAAGGCCGTCCGCCGCGCTCGCCGAAGAGCTCGCCGGCTGTCGGCGGCGATTCGTCGGGCGGCGGCAGCGCCGAGGTCAAGCCCGGCAGCGCGCCGGCGCCGGCTACGCCGGCGGCATAATCTCCGCTTTAGCACCGTTCACGGGCTGGTGTGGCTTCACACCGGCCCGTTTTGCATTCATCCACGCTAGTTGCTCGTGTCCGATTCCGCAGTGTCCCCGTTCATTCCCGCGCCGCTCCGGTGCGGCCGCTTCGAACTGACGTTCGAACGCCCGCTCGTGATGGGCATCCTCAACGCAACGCCCGATTCGTTTTCCGACGGCGGCCGCTTCCTCGCGCGCGACGATGCGCTGCGCCAGGCCGAGCGGATGATCGCCGACGGCGCGGACCTGCTCGACATCGGCGGCGAATCGACGCGCCCCGGCGCACCGCCCGTGCCGCTCGACGACGAGCTCGCGCGCGTGATTCCGCTCGTCGAGGCGCTGCGGCCGCTGAACGTGCCGCTGTCGATCGATACCTACAAGCCGGCCGTGATGCGCGCGGCGCTGGCCGCCGGCGCGGACCTGATCAACGACATCTGGGGGTTCCGCCAGCCGGGTGCGATCGACGCGGTGCGCGACGGCAATAGCGGCCTGTGCGCGATGCACATGCTCGGCGAGCCGCAGACGATGCAGGTCGGCGAACCCGACTACGGCGACGTCGTGACCGACGTGCGTGACTTTCTCGCGGCCCGCGCGCAGGCGCTGCGCGACGCGGGGGTGGCGGCGGAGCGCATCTGCGTCGATCCCGGCTTCGGGTTCGGCAAGGCGGTCGTCGACGACAACTATGCGCTGCTGGCCGCATTGCCGGACACGGCACCGGCGCGACCCGACGGGCGCGCTTATCCGATTCTCGCCGGCATGTCGCGCAAATCGATGCTCGGCGCGGTGATCGGCGGCAAGCCGCCGATGGAGCGCGTCGCGGCGAGCGTGGCGGCCGCGGTGTGCGCGGTCGAGCGCGGCGCCGCGATCGTGCGCGTGCACGACGTCGCGGCGACGGTCGATGCGCTGAAAGTATGGAAAGCCGTGCGCGCAGCCGCGCGGCAACGATAAGCAAGTCAGAAAGACGAAGGAGGAAGGATTCCATGGGACGTCGATATTTCGGCACGGACGGCATTCGCGGCACGGTGGGCGACGCGCCCATCACGCCGGATTTCGTATTGCGTCTCGGCTATGCGGCCGGCAAGGTACTGGCCAGCTCGGCCGACGTCGCGGCAGGCTCGCGTCCGACCGTGCTGATCGGCAAGGACACGCGCGTGTCGGGCTACATGCTCGAAGCCGCGCTCGAGGCCGGATTCTCGGCGGCCGGCGTCGACGTGATGCTGGCCGGCCCGATGCCGACGCCCGGCGTCGCGTACCTGACGCGTGCGCTGCGTCTGTCGGCCGGTGTCGTGATCAGCGCGTCGCACAACCCGTATCACGACAACGGGATCAAGTTTTTCTCGGCTGACGGCAACAAGCTGCCCGACGACACCGAGGCTGCGATCGAAGCGTGGCTCGACAAGCCGCTCGAGTGCGCGCCGTCGGACGGGCTCGGCAAGGCGCGCCGCCTCGACGACGCCGGCGGCCGCTACATCGAGTTCTGCAAGAGCACGTTCCCGGCCGCGTTCGACCTGCGCGGGCTGAAGCTCGTGATCGATTGCGCGCACGGCGCCGCGTACCAGGTTGCGCCGCACGTATTCCACGAACTCGGCGCGGACGTCATTCCGATCGGCGTCGCGCCGAACGGCTTCAACATCAACGACGGCGTCGGCGCGACCGCGCCGGATGCGCTGGTGCGCGCGGTGCGGGCGAACCACGCCGATCTCGGCATTGCGCTCGACGGCGACGCCGATCGCCTGCAGGTCGTGGACGCGACCGGCCGTCTGTACAACGGCGACGAGCTGCTCTACGTGCTCGTGAAGGACCGGATCGCGACCGACGGCAAGGTCGACGGCGCGGTCGGCACGCTGATGACGAACCTCGCCGTCGAAGTCGCGCTGCAGCGCGAGGGCGTGAAATTCGTGCGGGCGGCGGTCGGCGACCGCTACGTGCTCGAGCAGTTGCGCGAGCACGGCTGGCAGCTCGGCGCGGAAGGGTCGGGCCACATCCTGTCGCTCGACCGGCACTCGACCGGCGACGGCATCGTGTCGGCGCTGCTCGTGCTGGCCGCGCTCAAGCGCAGCGGCCGCACCCTCGCGCAGATGCTCGACGGCGTCACGCTGTTCCCGCAGAAGCTGATCAACGTGCGGATGAAGCCGGGCGCCGACTGGAAGGGCAGCGCGTCGATTCGCGCCGCGATCGATGCAGCCGAAGCCGCGCTCGCCGGCAGCGGCCGTGTGCTGATCCGCGCATCGGGCACGGAGCCCGTGCTGCGCGTGATGGTCGAAGCGCAGCAGGCGTCCGATGCCGTGCGCCATGCGGAGACGATCGCCGACGCGGTGCGCGCGGCGACGACCTGACCTGCGCCGGGGCGCGTGACGGTCCGACGGACCCGCGCGCCGACTGCCGATGAATGTGCGTACGGCGCCCTCGGGCGCCGTCGTTTCGTCTGACGCAAAGGTTTGCCTTACCTAATAGAAGCAACGTTCGGCACACGCGCTGTTCCGATCGAATCGTGCATTCGACCCCGAAATCATGACTCTTGCCGGGCGGGCTTCCCGTCCGGCTGACGGTGCGCTACGATGCGCCCGCACGCCCCGGAAAAGGGCGATCCATCCCACCCTTCCGAGCCAGGCAATTCTTGCCGCCCGCGCCGCTCCCGCGCCTCGCCGCGCCACCCCGATACTCCCTTTCAACCAGTCATGTTACTGTCACGCCAGTTTCATCGATTGTCACATTACCGTCATGAGGAGCCCCTAACCTTCGCGGTGCCGTAGTCATCCGCTCACACACTGGAGGTCTCATGAAATTGATGCAAACCGCGATTGCCGGCCTGGCTGGCGCGCTTTTCGCCGTCGCCGCCCACGCTGCCGACATCACGGGCGCAGGTAGCACGTTCGCGATGCCGATCTATACGAAATGGGCTGCGGACTACCAGCAGTCCGGCGGTTCGAAGGTCAACTACCAGGGCATCGGCTCGTCGGGCGGCCTGAAGCAGATCGTCGCGAAGACGGTCGATTTTGCCGGTTCGGACGCACCGCTGAAGGACGAAGAGCTCGCGAAGGAAGGCCTGTTCCAGTTCCCGACGGTGGTCGGCGGCGTGGTGCCGGTCGTCAACGTGCCGGGCGTGAAGGCCGGCGAACTGACGCTGTCGGGCCCGGTGCTCGGCGACATCTACCTCGGCAAGATCAAGAAGTGGAACGACCCGGCGATCGTCGCGCTGAACCCGAAGGTCAAGCTGCCGGATACGGACATCGCCGTGGTCCGCCGCGCTGACGGTTCGGGCACGAGCTTCATCTGGACGAACTACCTGTCGAAGGTCAACGACGAGTGGAAGTCGAAGATCGGCGAAGGCACGACGGTCAACTGGCCGACGGGCACGGGCGGCAAGGGCAACGACGGCGTCGCGGCCTTCGTGCAGCGCCTGCCGGGCGCGATCGGTTACGTCGAGTGGGCGTACGCGAAGAAGAACAACATGACCTACACCGCGCTGAAGAATTCGACGGGCACGGTGGTCGAGCCGAAGACGGAAACGTTCAAGGCGGCAGCCGCAGGCGCGAACTGGTCGAAGTCGTTCTACCAGATCCTGACGAACCAGCCGGGCAAGGAAGCATGGCCGGTCGTCGGTGCGACGTTCGTGCTGCTGCACGCGAAGCAGGACAAGCCGGAGCAGGGCGCGGAAACGCTGAAGTTCTTCAGCTGGGCGTTCAAGAACGGCGAGAAGGCAGCCGACAGCCTCGACTACATCTCGCTGCCGGCGTCGGTCGAGACGGAAATCCGCAAGCAGTGGAAGACGAAGGTGACGGACGCTTCGGGCAAGCCGGTCGCCGCCGAGTAAGCCATCCAGCGGTTCGCTGCCCGGCCGTGCCGGTCGGGCAGTGTGTGCGGTAAAGCCGGGCGTTACGGCGCCCGGCAATCAAAAGCAGGCACCCATGTCTGATATTTCATACACGTCCTCCCGATCGCCCGACAGTGCACAGCGCGCGCCGAGCCGTCTCGGGGATGTCCTGTTCGGCGGCCTTGCGCGGCTCGCCGCGATCGTGACCCTGCTGTTGCTGGGCGGGATCATCGTTTCCCTGATCATTGCGTCGATGCCGACCATCCAGAAGTTCGGCCTCGGCTTCCTGTGGCAATCCGAGTGGGATCCCAACTCGGACATCTACGGCGCACTCGTGCCGATCTACGGCACCATCGTGACGTCGATCATTGCGCTCGTCATTGCAGTGCCGGTCAGTTTCGGCATCGCGTTGTTCCTCACCGAGCTCGCGCCCGTGTGGCTGCGCCGTCCGCTCGGCATCGCGATCGAGCTGCTCGCCGCGATTCCGTCGATCGTGTACGGCATGTGGGGGCTGCTCGTGTTCGCGCCGATCTTCGCCGAATACTTCCAGAAACCGATCGGCCGCCTGTTCAAGGACGTGTGGGTGCTCGGCCCGCTGACGTCCGGCGCGCCGATCGGCATCGGCATCCTCGCGGCCGGCGTGATCCTCGCGATCATGATCATCCCGTACATCGCGTCGGTGATGCGCGACGTGTTCGAGGTCACGCCGGTGCTGCTGAAGGAATCGGCATACGGAATCGGCTGCACGACCTGGGAAGTGATGTGGAAGGTCGTGCTGCCCTATACGAAGACCGGCGTGATCGGCGGCGTGATGCTCGGCCTCGGCCGCGCACTCGGCGAAACGATGGCCGTGACCTTCGTGATCGGCAACACCAACCTGCTCGACAGCGTGTCGCTGTTCGCGCCGGGCAACAGCATCACGTCGGCGCTCGCGAACGAATTCGCGGAAGCGCAGCCGGGCCTGCATACGTCCGCGCTGATGGAACTGGGCCTGATCCTGTTCGTGATCACGTTCATCGTGCTGTCCATCTCCAAACTGCTGCTGCTTCGTCTCGAGAAGGGAGAGGGCAAGAAATGAGCGAGCCCATCATGAATTTCCCGGGGCCGGACGGCGCCGCGCTCGACGCGATGCGCAACCGCCTGCAGCGCAAGCGCAAGGCCATCAACGCGATCGCGCTCGCCGCGTCGCTCGGCGCGATGGCCTTCGGCCTGGTGTGGCTCGTGTGGATTCTCTACACGACGGTGCACCTCGGCGTCGGCGGCCTGTCGCTGCAACTGTTCACCGAATCGACGCCGGCGCCGAACACGGAAGGCGGCGGTCTCGCGAACGCGATCGTCGGCAGCTTGCTGCTGTGCGGCTTCGGCACGCTGGTCGGCACGCCGATCGGCATTCTCGCGGGCGTCTATCTCGCCGAATACGGCCAGAAGAACCTGCTGGCGAGCACGATCCGCTTCATCAACGACATCCTGCTGTCGGCGCCGTCGATCGTCATCGGCCTGTTCGTGTACGCGATCGTCGTCGCGAAGTCGGGGCGCTTCTCCGGCTGGGCCGGCGTGATCGCGCTCGCGCTGCTGCAGATCCCGATCGTGATCCGCACGACCGAGAACATGCTGAAGCTCGTGCCGAACGCGCTGCGCGAAGCGGCCGTCGCGCTCGGCACGCCGAAATGGCGCATGGTGCTGAAGATCACGCTGCGCGCGTCGGTCGGCGGGATCGTGACGGGCGTGCTGCTCGCGGTCGCGCGGATCGCCGGCGAAACCGCGCCGCTGCTGTTCACCGCACTGTCGAACCAGTTCTTCTCGTGGGACATGAGCCAGCCGATGGCGAACCTGCCGGTCACGATCTACAAGTTCGCGATGAGCCCGTTCGCGGAGTGGCAGTCGCTCGCATGGGCGGGCGTGTTCCTGATTACGCTCGGGGTGCTCGGACTGAACGTCCTGGCGCGCTCGATCTTCTCGAAAAAGTAACGGCGGAGCAATCCGATGAATATGGCAGAAAGCCACCTGAATCCCGTCGAGCGCAACGCTGCGCCCACCGGCACGCACGATGCGGCGAACGGCCGTCCGCTCGCGCCGCTGAACGCGAAGATCGAGGTCAACAACCTCAACTTCTTCTACAACAAGTTCCATGCGCTGAAGAACATCAACCTGCGCATTCCCGAAGGGAAGGTGACGGCGTTCATCGGCCCGTCGGGCTGCGGCAAGTCGACGCTCTTGCGCACGTTCAACAAGATGTTCGCGCTCTATCCGGAGCAACGCGCCGAAGGCGAAATCCTGATGGACGGCGAGAACCTGCTGACGACGAAGCGCGACATCTCGCTGCTGCGCGCGCGGATCGGCATGGTGTTCCAGAAGCCGACCCCGTTCCCGATGTCGATCTACGACAACATCGCGTTCGGCGTGAAGATGTTCGAAAAGCTCACGCGTTCGGAAATGGACGACCGCGTCGAATGGGCGCTCACGAAGGCCGCGCTGTGGAACGAAGTGAAGGACAAGCTGAGCCAGAGCGGCTATGGGTTGTCGGGCGGCCAGCAGCAGCGTCTGTGCATCGCGCGCGGCATCGCGATCCGTCCGGAAGTGCTGCTGCTCGACGAACCGTGCTCGGCGCTCGACCCGATCTCGACGGGCCGCATCGAAGAGCTGATCGCGGAGCTGAAGAGTGACTACACGGTCGTGATCGTCACGCACAACATGCAGCAGGCCGCACGTTGCTCGGATTACACGGCCTACATGTACCTGGGCGAGCTGATCGAGTTCGGCGAGACCGAAAAGATCTTCATCAAGCCGGTGCGCAAGGAAACGGAAGACTACATCACCGGCCGCTTCGGTTGATGACGGAGAACAACAGTCATGTCGGATAAACATCTGTCGAGCCAGTTCGATGCGGACCTGAATGCCGTGTCGTCGAAAGTGCTGGAAATGGGCGGCCTCGTGGAGTCGCAGATCGTCGGCGCGATGCACGCGCTGAACGAATTCGATCGCGAGACGGCCGAGAAGGTGATCGCGGCCGAGGAAACGCTGAACGCGATGGAAGTGGACATCGACCAGGAGTGCGGCAACATCATCGCGCGGAGGCAGCCCGCCGCGCGCGACCTGCGTCTTTTGATGTCGATTTCGAAAACGATTACGAACCTCGAACGCGCCGGCGACGAGGCCGAGAAGATCGCGAAGCGCGTGCGCCGCCTGGTCGACGAGCCGGCCGCGCGTGCGGTCAACATCGCCGAGATCAAGGTGTCGGGCGAGATGGCCGTGACGATCCTGCGCCGCGCGCTCGACGCGTTCGCGCGCCTGGATACGGTGGCCGCCGCGCAGATCGTCAAGGACGACAAGGAGATCGACATGGAGTTTCGCGCGTTCGTGCGCAAGCTCGTGTCGTACATGCAGGAAGATCCGCGCACGATCTCGGTCGGCCTCGAGTACCTGTTCATCGCGAAAGCGATCGAACGGATCGGCGACCACGCGAAGAACATCGCCGAATTCATCATCTACATCGTGAAGGGCACCGACGTGCGGCACCAGCCGCGCGACACGCTCGATCGCGAAGCCAACAGTTAATCGACTCCGTACAGGAAGAACAGAGGTGCCGATGCCCAGCAACATTCTCGTCGTTGAAGATGAGCCCGCGATTTCCGAACTGATCTCGGTGAATCTCCAGCACGCCGGTCACTGCCCGATCCGCGCGTACAACGCCGAACAGGCGCAGAACCTGATCAGCGACGTGCTGCCCGATCTCGTGCTGCTCGACTGGATGCTGCCGGGCAAGTCCGGTATCGCGTTCGCGCGCGACCTGCGCAACAACGAACGGACCAAGCACATCCCGATCATCATGCTCACCGCCCGCGGCGACGAGCAGGACAAGGTGCTCGGCCTCGAGATCGGCGCGGACGACTACGTGACGAAGCCGTTCTCGCCGAAGGAATTGATGGCGCGCATCAAGGCCGTGCTGCGCCGCCGCGCACCGCAGCTGACCGAGGACGTCGTGTCGATCAACGGGCTGCGGCTCGACCCTGCCACGCATCGCGTCGCCGCGCACGGCGACGGCAGTGAGATCAAGCTCGATCTCGGCCCGACCGAGTTCCGCCTGCTGCATTTCTTCATGACGCATCCGGAGCGCGTGCACAGCCGCACGCAGTTGCTCGACCAGGTGTGGGGCGACCACGTGTTCGTCGAGGAGCGCACCGTCGACGTGCACATCAAACGATTGCGCGCGGCCTTGAAACCGGCCGGCTGCGATGCGATGATCGAAACCGTGCGCGGCAGCGGCTACCGCCTCGCCAAGCACGCGTAACGTATTCGGGCATGCCGTGTGCCGCGGCATGCCGTTCATTCTTTCGGACGCTGAATCATGAACATCATCTGGGCGCGCTTTCTGGTGTCGCTCGTGCTGCTCGTGCTGATCGGCGTGTTGGTCGGTGTCTTCGCTGGCCCGACCGCGGGCCTAGCGTTCGTGGTCGTGATGCTGGTCGCGCAGGGCTTTTTCAGCACCTTCCATACGCAACGTTTGTGGCGCCTGCTCGATGCGCCGGTCTACGGCGAAGTGCCGAGCGCGCCGGGCATCTGGGGCGAAATCTACTATCGGCTGCACAAGCTCGCGAAGCAGTGGCATGCGCAGGTGCGACAGGTCGAACAGCAGCATTCGCGCTTCATCCAGGCGATCCAGGCGTCGCCGAACGGCGTCGCGATGCTTGACGACCACGACCAGATCGAATGGTGCAACGCGATCGCCGAAGTCCATTTCGGCCTCGATGCGAAGCGCGACCTGCGCCAGCACATCACGAACCTGGTGCGCCACCCCGACTTCGTCCGCTACCTGAATGCGCAGCATTACGACGAGACGCTGGTGATGCGCGGCATGGGCGATTCGCGGCAGAACGTGCTGGCCGTGCAGGTGTTTCCGTACGGCGAGAACCGCAAGCTGCTGCTCACGCAGGACATCACCGAGCTCGAGCGCACCGACGCGATGCGGCGCGACTTCGTCGCGAACGTGTCGCACGAATTGAAGACGCCGCTCACCGTGCTGTCGGGCTTCCTCGAGACGATGCGCGAGTTGCCGCTGAACGAGGAGGATCGCGCGCGCTATCTCGACATGATGGAGCAACAGGCATCGCGGATGCGGCACATCGTGACCGACCTGCTGGTGCTCGCGAAGCTGGAAGGCGAGAGCAAGCCGCCGGTCGATCACGCGATCGACATGCGTGCGGTGTTCGATCATCTGAAGGAGGATGCGCACACGCTGTCGAACGGGCATCACGACATCGCGTTCTCGATCGACGAGACGCTCGGCGTCACGGGCGCGCAGACGGAGTTGTTCAGCGCGTTCGCGAATCTCGTCACGAACGCGATCCGCTATACGCCGGACGGCGGCAAGATCGTCGTGTCGTGGCGGCGCGAGGGCGCGCAGGGCGTCTTTTCCGTCACGGACAGCGGCTTCGGGATTCCGGCCGCGGACCTGCCGCGGCTCACCGAGCGCTTCTACCGCGTCGATCGCAGCCGGTCGCGCGATACGGGCGGCACGGGCCTCGGGCTCGCGATCGTCAAGCACGTGCTGCAGCGGCACGACGCGCATCTGTACGTGCAGAGCGAGGAAGGACGCGGCAGTACGTTTACCGCACGGTTCCCGGGCTCGCGCATCATCGCGATCCGGCCGGCCGCTTACGAAGCATGATCGCGTAGCGGCCCGGCATCAAAAAAGCAGCCCGCGGGCTGCTTTTTTTGGGGGCGAAGCGGCGCTCGACCCGCATCGCGCCGGCGGCTCACGAGCAGAATTTCGCGAGTAACCCGAGCTGTGCGTTGCGGATCGTCTTGCCGGTGCGACGGCGGCGATAGTGGCCGTCGCTGTGCATCTGCCAGGCCGACTGATTGTCGCCGAGGCACACCGACAGCCCTTCGGCGATCACGCGCCGCTTGAGCTTGCGCTCGCGGATCGGGAACGCGACTTCGACGCGGCGGAACAGGTTGCGGTCCATCCAGTCGGCGCTCGACAGATAGACGTCCTCGGCGCCGCCCGCGTGGAAATAGTAGATGCGGTGGTGTTCGAGGAAGCGGCCGACGATCGAGCGCACCGTGATGTTTTCCGACAGCCCCGGCACACCGGGCTTCAGCGCGCAGACGCCGCGCACGATCAGGTCGACCTTGACGCCGGCCTGCGACGCTTCGTACAGCGCGGCGATCACCGACGGCTCCAGCAGCGCGTTCATTTTCGCGACGATGCGCGCGCGCTTGCCGGCCTGCGCATTGACGATCTCCGCGCGGATCGAATCGATGATGCGCGGATGCAGCGTGAACGGCGACTGCCACAGCTCGTGCAGCGTCAGTTCGCCGCCGATGCCGGTCAGTTGCTGGAATACGTGATGAACGTCCTCGCAGATCTTCTGGTCGGCCGTCATCAACCCGAAGTCGGTGTAGAGGCGTGCGGTGCGCGGATGGTAATTGCCGGTGCCGAGGTGCACGTAGCGGCGCAGCGACGCCTTGCCGGCCTGCACGACACGTCGCACGATCAGCATCATCTTCGCGTGGCACTTGTGGCCGACCACGCCGTACACGACATGCGCGCCGACGGCTTCGAGCTGCGACGCCCAGTTGATGTTGGTTTCCTCGTCGAAGCGCGCGAGCAGCTCGACGACGACGGTCACTTCCTTGCCGTTGCGCGCGGCTTCCATCAGTGCGTCCATCAGCGGCGAGTCGGTGCCGGTGCGGTAGATCGTCTGTTTGATCGCGACGACGCTCGGGTCTCTCGCGGCCTGCTGCAGCAGTTCGAGCACCGGCTGGAAGCTTTCGTACGGGTGGTGCAGCAGGATGTCGCCGGCGTCGATCGCGTCGAACATCGTCGGCGCGTTGGTGATGGCGGCAGGCGTCGATGCGGTAAACGGCGTGAACTTCAGGTCGGGGCGGTCGACGAGATCGGGAATCTGCATCAGGCGCACGAGGTTCACGGACCCGGCCACGCGATAGCAGTCCTTGTCGCCGAGTTCGCTTTCCTCGAGCAGGCGTCGCACGATGTGCAGCGGCGTGTCGGCCGACACTTCGAGGCGTACCGCGTTGCCGAGGTGGCGCGCGGGCAGTTCGCCCTGCAGCGCGACACGCAGGTTCGTGATTTCGTCTTCGTCGACGAACAGCTCGCTGTTGCGCGTGATGCGGAACTGGTTGCAGCTCTTCACGACGAGTTGCGGGAAGAGTTCGCCGACGAAGCGCTGCATGAACGAGCTCAACAGCACGAAGCCGTGCTCGAAACCCGACAGCGCATGCGGCATGCGCACCACGCGCGGCAGCGCGCGCGGCGCCTGCACGATGCCCATCACGGCCTGGCGACCGAACGCGTCGCGGCCTTCGAGCTCGACGACGAAGTTCAGGCTCTTGTTCAGTACGCGCGGGAACGGGTGGGCGGGATCGAGGCCGATCGGCGTCAGCACGGGCAGCAGCTCGTCGAGGAAATAGTGGCGCGCCCATTCGAGCTGCTCGTCGTTCCACGAGTCGCTCGCGTGGAAGTAGATGCCTTCCTGTTCGAGCGCCGGCAGCACGGTTTCGTGCAGCATCGTGTACTGTCGATGAACGAGCCGCTGCGCGCGTTCGACGACGAGATCGTAAGCGTGCTGTAACGACATGCCGTCGGGCGTGAGCGCGCCGGGGTTGTCGCGGATTTGTTCCTGCAGGCCGGCCATCCGGACTTCGAAGAATTCGTCGAGGTTGCTGCTGGTGATGCAGATGAAGCGCAGGCGCTCGAGCAACGGCACTTGCGGGTCGGCCGCCTGGGCCAGCACGCGCTCGTTGAAACCGAGGATGCCGAGTTCACGATTGAGAAGCGGGTAACGGACGGACATCGGCAGAGTAGGGGGGAATTCAGGCGATGAATCGAAAGGACGCTCGGAAACTCTCACGGTACGATGACGTGCTGATGACAGCAATGGTTTTTATATCGGGAAATTCTACGCCGTAACCGTTTCGTCGCATAAATGTTTCGGCTATATGGAATCGAGCAGTGTGCATGCCCGTGAAGCGTGGCAACGGCAAGCGTTCCACGCTTAAAATGTCGCCTTTGATTGATCGCCCGCGGTTGCCGGAACGGCGGCCGCGGAAGAACGCGCACGGAGCCCCCTTCTGATGGTTACAACTCCCCACTTGCTGGCTGCCGTGGATCTCGGCTCGAACAGCTTCCGGCTGATCGTCGGGCGCGTCGAGGAAACGCCGGCGGGCAGCCAGATCTACCCCGTCGACGCGCTGCGCGAGCCGGTTCGGCTGGCCGCCGGCCTGTCGAGCGACAAGATGCTCGATCGCGCGTCGCAGGAACGTGGCTGGGAGGCGCTCAAGCGGTTCGGCGAGCGCCTGCGCGATTTCCATCCCGATCATGTGCGCGCGGTGGCGACCAACACGCTGCGCGTCGCGAAGAACGCCGCCGAATTCCTCGGCGAGGCCGAGGCGGCGCTCGGGTTCCCGATCGAAGTGATCGCGGGCCGCGAAGAGGCGCGCCTCATCTATGCGGGCGCCGCGCACTCGGTGCCGGCGAGTGCCGGCAAGCGGCTCGTCGTCGACATCGGCGGCGGCTCGACCGAATTCATCATCGGTTCGCACTACACGCCGATCGTGATGGAAAGCCTCTACATCGGTTGTGTAAGCCATAGCCGCACCTTCTTTCCGGCCGGCAACGTCGACGAATACACGATGCGGCAGGCCGAACTCGCGGCCAAGCGCGAGATCCAGATCATTTCGAGCGAATACAAGAAGGCCGGCTGGGATCAGGCGATCGGGTCGTCCGGCACCGCGCGCGCGCTCGCGGAACTCGTCGAGGCGAACGGCTTCAACGATCCGGGCATCACGCACGGCATTTCGCGCGGCGGCCTCGAGCGGCTCAAGCGTGCGCTGATCAAGTCGGAGAACGTCAACCGGCTGAAGCTGATCGCGCTGAAGCCCGACCGCGTGCCGGTGCTTGCCGGCGGCCTGGCGATCATGCTGGCGGTGTTCGAGGAGCTGGGCGTCGACTACGTCGATACGACCGACGGCGCGCTGCGCCTCGGCGTGCTGTACGACCTGCTCGGCCGGACGCAGCACGAGGACATGCGTGCGGTGACCGTCGAGGGTTTCATGCGCCGCTACGGCGTCGATCGTGCGCAGGCCGAGCGGATCGGCGCGCTCGCCGGGCGCTTCTACGACGAGCTCGAGGAAGACGACGAGGAAGCGCGCGAGGAAGGGCGGATGTTCCTCGGCTGGGCGGCCGCGCTGCACGAGATCGGCCTGTCGATCTCGCACAGCGCGTATCACAAGCATTCGGCCTATATCGCGAGCAACGCGGACATGCCGGGTTTTTCGCGCACCGACCAGGCGCGGCTCGCGGCGCTCGTGCTCGGCCATGCGGGCAAGCTCGGGAAATTGTCGCAGGCGCGCGAGGTCGAGTGGCCGCTGCTGTTCTGCCTGCGGCTCGCGGCGCTGCTGTGCCGGCGCCGGACCGACGCGGGGCTGCCCGACATTTCCGTTTCGCAGATGAAGAAGGGCGGGTATGAGGTGCGTCTGCCGAACGCCTGGGTCGAGCAGAACCCGTTGACCGACTACAGCCTCAGCCAGGAGGCGGCGGAGTGGGAGAAGGTCGGTATTCCGTATCGCGTGGTGTATACCGGCGCGTGACGGGGCGATAGCGGGCCGGAAGGCGCTCGGGCTCCGGGTGGAGCGATGCCGGCGGCGCGCCCGCTCAGGCGCGGCCGCACCGGCGTGCCGGCGGTCCGCTCAGTCCGACGAGCAGACGATCGCGGTCAGGAACGGGAACGCCTGCTTGACGGTTGCGTCGCTGCCGGCCTTGCGCACGGCTTCCTCGACCGAACTCTTCGTGCCGCGCACGACGACCCCGTAAGCCCAGTCGCCGATCGGCGTGCCGTCGCCCGGACGGAAGATCGGGTCATTCGCCTGGTAGCCTAGCACGACATAGACGCCGAAGCCGTAGGCCGTCAGCGGGCGGCTCGTGCGGAACGCATTGACCGAGTTCGATTCGACGTGCATCGGCTCCGACTGGATGTCGCCGGCGGCGAGCAGCGGCGCGACGAACTTGTGGCCGGTCGAATGGCAGTCGAGCGCGTCGTCGAGCGCTTTCGCCGATGCGGAGCCGACGGTGGCGAGCACGAGCAGCGACGCGCAGAGGGCTGGCTTGAGAACGTTGTTTTTCATGCGCGGTTCGGGTTGTTCACACGTATTATCGCGTGTTCCAGCAAGTTCCGTGCGCGGGCTTGGCGGTGTATGTGTAGGCGGGGCGATGGGGTGGTTGAGCCGGGGCCGGGCCGCACGCCGCGCGTGCCGAAAAACGGGTGGGCATCCAGGATGCCGGCAAAAATCGCCCGTAAACGGAAAAAGGGATTACGGTGTTCAACCGTAACCCCTTGATTCCTTTGGTCGGAGCGAAAGGATTCGACCCTCTAACCCGAATCAGGGGAAATGGGATGGTGTTGTAGATCGACATCCTAGTGTGGGGCTATATCGTTGGATTGAATTTCCCATCATCGGGTTACATGGTGGTTACATGAACTGCCGTGGAATCTGCGGGGGCGACAGTGAAGACAAACTTTACGGCCGGTCAAGGTGGGGTCAGCATGAAATCTGTGAAAAAGCATTTTGAAAAGTATGTGGCGGGCGAGCCGGCAGGAAATAGTGATCTTGCAGTTCCTGGTCTTGATGATTTAATTAAATGAAAATGAAGCCAGGTATTTTATTGAAATGTGTCATTGTGGTTGCGTCAACAAGCTATGCCTTGTGCTGGGGAGAGGATATCGATTTCGCCAAGCATCCTTCCGCTCTTTATCAAGGCTCCCTGCACATACCAAAGTATTACAAGAAAACAGATTCCGGATGGCGGGATGACGATGACAAGCTAGTGGAGCCTCCTGTAATAAATTTCGCAGGAAAATATCACATCGGGATTCATAGTTGCGGCATGGAGTGCCGCTATTACACCTTATCAGACCTTTCAGCGGGAAAGGATTTAAACTCCCTGGATATTTTTTCATCAAATGGAAAAACCCCTGCTAAAACTCAGGATGGTAGATCATATATCACAGAATTGCTAAGCAAGGCGGACAGCAAGATACTTGTCGTAAAATACTATATAGCCGCATCAAACGGGAAGCCTTCCGAGTGTCGGGAGCGTAAGTTCATTCTCGATGACAACCTTAAGATAACTGCCATCCCAAATACATTCTCTTCTTGCAAAACGAAAAATTAGGGTCATTTTTTGTCAAGACGGAATATCATGATAAATCTAATCCGCCTTCACGATGACACTGACCACGAAGGCAAGGTGATTACGGCCTCTTCGACAATGTCTTTTGATGGCCATTACGTCGCACGAAAAGGCGACTATGTATCGCGCCCTTTGTGGCTAGCCAAGTGGAGACCGCTATGCCGAGTTGTCGTTTCACTGCGGCCGCGTCGAATTGCGAACGATGGAAGACTTTTACCGTGTCGATACCATTGCTTAGGGCGATCGCAAGCGTATTCTTACGGACCACACGAATTGATATTGATACGAATTGTGCAGCCGTCGCGAGCGTGCCGTCGCACACCGTGGCGAGCAACAAGTAGCCGTTCACCTCGTCTTTGTCCTTGAGCGTGCCGGATTGACCGGTGCGAGCGCCCAGATTTTCCGTCCGCCTTTTAATGTGCCGGCGGTCTCGAGCTGGAAGCCGCCGATCTCTGGCAAATCACGGTAAAACTCTAGAATCCCTTCGGGCTGCACGACCTGGTAGCGGGCGCTCACAACGCTTAGCGGCGCCTTGGTGTCCGAACGGTACAGCACTTTCTGTTCGGGGGACGCGTGAATTGAACCGAGATTGCGGCCGCCAGCAGCGACGAAGCACACTTCGGCTTCTTCGATACGCCGTTCATGCCGGCGGCGCGACGCCAGACTTCGAGTGACTGTTTGGGCGCGAGCCGGTTACCCAGGCCATGCCAAGGCTCTGCGCCGACATAGGCCATAGAAGAAACAAGGTGCATAAAGCCTCCTGAAAAATAGACGAGGACATACAGTCCGGCGAGTGCCGGACGAGGGGGAGCGGTTGGGAGATGCGAGGTAGACGAGCGGGACCGTTCAGCTTTGCGTGGCGCGGAAGGCGTGCCCACAGCTCAGGCAGCAGTGGTGACTGTTGAGAACGTTGTCATCAATTGCGTCACCGACGGCCGAGCCGGCCGCACAGCCTGCGGCGCTGCCGACGAGTCCGGCGATGACCGCGCCGGCGAGGCCGCTGAACAGCGTGCCGACTGGGCCAGCAATCGAGCCGACGACGGCACCGGTCTCAGCGCCCGCGAGTACGGCGGCCATGCCGCCCGTCGCCCCGGCAACGCTGCCGATGGTGCTACCGGCTATGCGGGCGCGATTGCGCGTGTCGATACGTGACGACAGACAGCGTGGAGAGCGGATCGTCGGTCCGGATGACGATGCGGTGGCGGGCTGGGGCGGCGCCGGCTTGTCTGGTTCGCCCATCAACGATTCGATCGCGTCGTGCAGATCATGGCGAGCTTCGCTCGCAGGGGATGCGTGGACGGGTTCTTCGTGTTGGCCAAACGGGGGGATAGCTGTCGTGTGATTCGATGGTGGCTTCGTGTGCCGCCTGAACAACCTAATCGGGATACGGCGCGAACGCTTCCCGTTCGTCGTCTTCATCGACATCAGTGACGCGCGTGCAGATGGTGCCACGAGCCGGCGGGGGCGTGACGGGGGAAAGAGGGCGTGTCGGCCGGTCCTTGGTCGCGAGCTAATAGAAGCCGAACCCGAACATCGCGACGAGTGCGAGGCCCAGCCCGATAAGGACGAAGGGAGGGAGATGAGAGATCACGGAAATTCCTGAGCGAAGTGCGCCAGCGGAACTGCAGCGGCGGAGCGGCCGTAGCAGGCCGTGCTCGGGAAGGTGATATGTGTCCGAAAAACTCGAATGCGGTGTCGAACTCGGCTTTGCCCTTGCAGAGACCGTTGTAGATACGCGACACGTTGACGTGTGCGATTATCGTGAACGAACCGGCATTTCAATGCATAAAAAACCGATGAAAAAGTTAAACATGTCAAGATTTTTTGCTTGAGAGGATTATCTAAATGATAGAGCTTGCTGGCAAGAAACAGTTCGCGACTGTCTTGAAATTAATTTGCGAAATGGATGCTCGGTAACGACGAGAACTGATTTTGCAGAAAAAACAAAGAGAGAGCCGAGTATTCAGTGCTATGAGGTGTCGAAAGAGACGGAAGGAAGGGTGCTTCTGGCGTCTCTAAATGAATGGATGGCTAACTTGTTTAAATGTTTCTAATTGTTAATTATAAGGGGTGGTTGCAGCTGCCGTAATAGAAGTTATCGGGCCAAGAGAGTCGCTACAGCATCGGAACTGGGCGGTCAATCGATCAATCGTCATTGCAATTCTTGACAATGCACGGGCGAATACTTCGATAGATTACGGCGCGAGAGACCAACCATTACGCCGCTAACAAGTGAAGAAACGAGAAACTTCGGCAGCGTTGATTTCGGCGTTGGCGAGCGTTTCTGCGCTGGCCCAAGGCGTTCCGCCATCCGAAACTACGTTCGGCCCACAAATCCAGCGTTTGCAGCAGCAGCAACTTGAGGCTACCAAGGAGCTGAACCCGCGCCCCAACGTATTGACGCCGACAGGAGAGAAAACTGCGGTCCTCGGCGTCTCGAACCTGCCGCTCGATAATCCGTGTTTTCCGATCAAGGAAATCGTGCTGGAAGACAATGCGTTCGGCTGGCTCGCGCGTTTCCTTCAGCCGGTCGTGGGCCAGTGTGTCGGCAAGACGGCACTCAAGCAGATCCAGGATGCCGCCAATAATGCGCTGATCGAGCGCGGTTACGTGACGTCTCGCATGCTCGTGCCGACGCAAACGTTGCAATCGGGCACGTTGACGCTGCGCGTTGTGCCGGGGCGCATTAGTGATGTCCGAGCAGACAAGTCCACAATCGGCTGGTTGCGCGCGGCGTTGCCGATGTCGGGCGGAGTGCTGTTGAACCAGCGCGACATCGATCAAGGGCTGGAGAACCTGCGTCGTCTTCAATCCCAATCCGATGCCACGTTCGACATCGCGCCGGGCCTGAATCCGGGAGACTCCGAACTCGTCTTTCACCCCGGAACCGGCAAGCGCTGGCATGCCGTTATCGGTACGGACAACGCGGGCCTCGATTCCACGGGCAAGTATGAACTGTCGGGCTCGTTCACGTTCGACTCGCCGTTCCACCTCTACGACCAGTTGCAAATCGCCGGCACGACGAATGCGAATTTTGGCGCATCCGACAAGGGTAACCAGTCGGTGTCTGCGAACTACGGTGTGCCGATTGGCTATGCAATGCTGACGTTGAACGCGAGCCGTTCCCGCTACAAGCAGACGGTGGCCGGCTTCGATGCGCCGATCGAATACAGCGGCGTGCAGTCACAGCTTCAGGCTGGCCTGTCGGGCGTGATCTATCGGAACGCTCACGCGCGTACGGAGCTTCACGGCAACCTGTTTCATAAGATCAGTCGCAACTCGCTGGATGGTGTCGATCTTCCCGTGCAGCATCGCGACATCATCGGTTACGAGCTCGGCATCGCGCATCGCCAGTACATCGGCGATGTTGTCCTCGACGGCTCGTTCGCCTGGCGCGCATCGCTGCCGGGGCTGTCCAGTAATTCGGGCACGGTGGTCGGCGCCCCCGACTTCGACGGCAAGACACAGGTTGAGTTGGCGAGCGTCAGTGCCCAGGTCCCTTTCAAGATCGGCAGTCAGACGTTCTCGTACCAGTTCGGCTGGAACATGCAGAACGCACGTACGCCCCTGACCCCTTCCGACTATTTCACGATCGGCACGCGTTACGCCGTGCGCGGCTTCGATCAGCAACTGACGCTGGCTGCAGAGAGCGGCTGGGTCGTTTCCAACGAACTTGACTGGTATGTGCCGACGCCTGTTGGCACGCAGGCGCTTTATGCCGGCGTCGATGCCGGGCGCGTGCGAGGGCCGGCCGCACAGTACCTGCTCGGCGAAACGTTGGTCGGTGCCGTTGTCGGTGTGCGCGGCAATCTCGCACCGAAGAACGTGCTCGGTGCCGCACTGAACTACGACGTGTCGCTCGGGTTTCCTTTGTCGAAGCCGCAGGGCTTCAAGACGAGTTCGCCGACGCTGCTGTTCCAGGTCAGCACGTTGTTCTAAGTGTAGTTGGGGTGGTCCGAGCGCAACGACATGTGTTGCGACTCGGGTGTTTTTGTCGATCGAGAAAGAGAAGAAGGAAAGGTTATGCAGAACCTGTACGAGAAGCGTCGTGTTTTTCAAGCCGTTACGGCAACGTTTGCGGTGGTGGCCGCGTTTGGCCTGAGCGCATGTGGCGGTGGTGACGATGGCGGCAGCGGTAGCAATGCCGCATCGAGTGGCGCGTCGTCGAACGGAGCACCGTCGGGCAGCGCGTCGTCTTCGTCGGGGATTCGTGTGGAAGGGCAATCGCAATCGATCTCGAGCCAGGTTTCGACGGTTCGTGTTCTGATGCCGCCCGCGTCCTGGAACGGCGCGCAGATGCCGAGCGGGAATTACACGCTGACGGCCCTTTCTCAGCCAGTATCGACGCTCAAAGAGCAGGCGCCGGGTGCGTATATCGCGATTCCGTACGGTTCGTCGGGCACGATCAAAACGCTGACGAAAGGCGTCGTGACGGACCTCGCCGGAAATGGCGACATCGCGATCGGCCGCTGGGCAGACGGCGCCGATTCGTCTGGCGCTACGTATAACGCCAATCAAGGCCAGGTCTGGGCAGTTGGCGTACCGGTTGCAATCGATGTGACCTCGCCCGTGCAGATGCAATGTTCGCTCGCCTTTGCAACGCGCCCGACATCGGTGGACGGTAACACGGCACCGGGTTCGCTGGCTGGCGCTGCGGCGACGCTGACGAGCGGGACGGACACGTTCGGCAATACGGCCATCAACTACACGTTGAATCTGCAGTATTCGATCGGCAACGACCAGAACCAGTCGTTCGTCGGGACTTCCTCCGTCGGCCTCACGGAGCTGAGCTCCAAAACGAAGTCGACTCTGATGAGCACGGTCATGGGTTCGAATGCGAAGCAACCGTACCTGATCGTGTCGTACGGCATCCCGGCTACGACGACGGGCAACATCAACGGCTTGGTGGCACTGAGCTGCAAGTAACGTGAGTGGGGCCGGGCGTTTGCGCGATGTGCGCAATACCGGCCTGAAATGCATTCAAGAATAAGACGATCATGAATTCCGGAATCTTTCGCTTGGTATTCAGTGCCGTGCGCGGCATGCTGGTGGCAGTTGACGAAAATGCATCGGCGCATGGGGGCGGCGAGCGCTCTCGTGTACAACGTGCCGTTCGTCCTGCGGCCGATGATTCCGGAGTCTCGATCTGGTTCGCAGCACGGGCGACTGTCTTTGCCGCGCTCTGCACATTTGGCATGCAGCCCCTCGTTGCGGAAGCGCAGGCTACGCTACCGATCACGCCTGATCGAAGCGGTCCGACCTATCCGGTCGTTGGTGTGTCGGCATCAGGCGTGCCGCTCGTCAATATCACCGCACCGAAAAACGGCGTCTCGCTGAACAACTTCACGCAGTACAACGTCGGTACGAAGGGCGCGGTACTCGTCAACAGCGGGCAAAACGCACAATCCCAGCTTGCCGGCTGGGTGCAAGGTAACCCATTCCTGGGTAACAGCTCAGCGCGCGTGATCGTCAACCAGATCACATCAGGCAATCCAAGTCAATTGCTCGGACCTACCGAGATCGCGGGCAATCGCGCGAACCTCGTGATCGCGAACCCGGCAGGCATCACCTGTGCGGGTTGCGGTTTTCTGAATGTGCCGCGTGTCACACTGACCACCGGCGTGCCGACGTTCAACCCGGACGGTACGCTCGCGGGTTTCAATGTGACGCAAGGACAGATCGGCATCGCCGGGGCAGGGCTCGACGCGCACGGCAGTGCGATCGACCTGATTTCGCGTGCGATGACGATCAACGGTCAGGTGTGGGCGGATTCGATCAATGCGGTCGCGGGCGCGAACCGTGTCGACTATGCGAGCAACGCCGCGCAGGCCCAGGCCGGCACCGGCGCGACGCCTGGTGTCGCGATCGACGTGCAGGCACTGGGTAGTATGTTCGCCAATAGCGTCCGGATGATTGGGACCGAGGCCGGTGTCGGGGTGCGAGATGCTGGTTCGGTCACGTCACTAACCGGCGATATTCAAGTAGCGAACAATGGCGATGTGACGATTGTGCCGAACGCGCGTCTGCAGTCGGCCGCGAACACCCGCATCGATGGCGTCAACGTTTCCCAGCAAGGCACGATTGTCAGTACGCAGGTCACCGATCTGAACGCGTCGCACGCATTATCGAACGCCGGAACGATTTCGTCGGGCGGCAACACGAACCTGATAGCCGCCACGTCGTTCAACAATAGTGGGCAGGCATATGCGGGGGCAGATTCCGCTGGCAATCTCGTCGGCGGGGGCTCCGTCACGGCACGCGCTGCAAATGTGACGAGCAGCGGCACGCTGGCAGCGGGCGATAACGTCAATCTGTTCGCAAACGACGTCACGCTCGACCACGGGACCGTGAACGCGGCCAGTGCAGTCAACGTCGCGACGAATGGCACGCTGTCGAACGTCGCCGGCACGATGAGCGGCCAGAACGTGACGCTGAATGCGGGGCAACTAGTCAACGACTCGGGCATCATCAGCTCGCAGAACCTGGCGAACGTGACCGCGCAATCGGCATCGAACCGGTCCGGCACGTTGGCGGCCGATGCGTTGTCGCTGAACTCGTCCGGTGGGCTCAACAATACCCAAGGGCACATCACGGCGCGCACGGCGCAGATCGCTGCAACCGACCTTACGAACGTGGCGGGCGAGATCGGCACTTCGACGGGCGCGTTGACATTGACGACGACCGGGAGCGTGTCGAACAACAACGGGAGGATCGCAGCTGGCAATGGCCTCACGCTGACCGCGAATTCGGTCTCCAACGCACAGGGCCAGATTGGCTCCGTGACGGGAAATACCTCACTCGACGTCGCGCAATCGCTGAACAACGCCGGCGGCAAGGTTGCGTCCGGTAACGATCTGACCATCCGCACCGCCCATCTCAACAACGCAGCCGGATCGATCAGCGCACACGCGGCGCAGATCACAGCGTCCGATGTGGTGAATACCGGTGGCAAGATCGGCGCCACCGACACACTGACTGTGGCGGCGACAGGCGACGTCTCGAATCAGTCGGGCTCCATGGTCAGCGGAAATGGTCTGTCGGTCACGGCAAACAGCATTGGCAACGTGGCGGGTACGATCGGATCGGCCGCTGGCGACACGACGCTGCGTGCGACGCAGTCGCTGACGAACACTGACGGTACGGTGAGCTCGGCCAAGACACTCACCGTCGCAAGCGACACAATCGACAACACTAACGGCAGTATGACGGCCGTGCACGGTGCGCAAATCCAGACGGGAGACCTCGTCAATGCGGGCGGCCAGATCGGGTCAACGACGAATGCGTTGTCGCTGACTGCCACGCGTACGCTGTCGAACGACAGCGGGAAGCTGGTGGGGGCGACCGGGTTGACCACAACCGCCGGCACGCTGAGCAACCGTGCGGGCCAGATCGGCACGTCCACCGGCGACATGGCGTTGACCGTCTCTCAGGCACTCGACAATACGCAGGGCAAGATCACCGCAGCTGGCGCGCTGAACACGCAGGCCGGTACGTTCGACAATTCGCAAGGCACAGTGTCGGCGGATGCGGCGAAGCTCACCGTGGCAGGCGCATTGACGAATGCAGGCGGTACGATCGCTGCGACACGCGACACGACGGTGACGGCGCAAACCGTGTCGAACCACGGTGGCACCATCGGTTCGGTTTCCGGCGCGTTGGCGGTGGGGACATCCGGCACGACGGACAACGCAGGCGGCAAGCTGCTGGCTTCGGGCGACACGACCCTGACAAATGCCGGATTGTTGAACTCGGGCGGCACGATCACGGGGGCGAACGTTACGCTCGCGTCCGGGCAGGGGGCGGTCGACAACACGCTCGGTAAAGTGGCGGCAAGCCAGTCACTGGTGAGCCGGTCGGGAGCATTCGATAACCGGTCGGGGTTGATGCAGGCAACGGGAGCCGCCGACATCGATACGCACGGCCAGACGTTCGACAACGGCGTACTGGCAGGGCAGTCCACGGGTGGTCAGGTTCTCGGCAACGGTGTCACGCTGACAACCGGAGCGCTGAGCAACGCGGGTGGCGCAATCTCTTCAAGCGGAGCGGCGACCGTCAATGCTGCATCCGTGACGAACGATGCGGGATCACTTGTAGCGGACGGTGCATTGACAGTGCGAAGCTCGGGCACTGTGTCGAACGTGGCCGGCCAGATCGGCGGCAACAGCGATGTAACCGTGTTCGGTACAACGGTCGACAACACACGTGGGGCCATGCACGCGAGCGGCGCGCTATCGGTGACGGGCGATACGATTCGCAATGCGCAGACCGCCAATTCGACGCTGCCGACGACGGCAGGTGTGCCGGGGCTGACGGCCGGCATGGAGGGCGCGAGCGTTGCGCTGAACGCCAACCAGACGATCGACAATACGTCAGGCTCAATTCGCGCGGACAAGGATGCGAAGCTCACAGCACCGACGATCGACAACACGTCGGGGAGCATCCAGTCGAAAGGCACGGCAACGCTGATGGCCTCCAATACGCTAATCAACAGCCAGGGCGACATCAATGGCGGTCAGCAACTGACGGTCTCGACCGGGACGCTGAACAACGAGGGCAAGCTCCAATCGGCGGGCGACGTCAATGTGACGACGCAAGGCGATCTGACCAACACCGGACAGGTTGTGGCGGGCCATGATCTGACGACCACGGTCGGCGGCGCGCTCGACAACAGCGGCACACTGTCGGCAGGCAATGTTGCTAACGTCAACGCCAATTCCATTCAGAACCGTGCGACGGGCGAGATTTTTGGTGGGAATGCTACGAACGTCCACGCGAACCAGTCGATTACGAACGAAGGTCTGGTCGATGGTGGCACAACGACGGTGACCGCCGGAGACACCATCACGAATGCCGGTGGCCGGATTTATGGCGATACGGTCGTAGTCAGGGCGAACACAATCATCAACGACCAGAACGCCCAAGGCGTGGGGGGCGTGATCGCATCGCGTAGCGACCTCGACATTGGCGCGCAGACTTTCAAGAACCAGAACGATGCACTGATCTACGCGAGCAACGACATTCGCGTCGGCGGCGCGCTGGATGCGAATCGTCAGGCAACCGGCAGCGCCCAACTCGTGACGAACAATGGCGCGCAGATCGATGCGGGCCGCGACATCACGATCAACGCGGACCGGTTCGAGAATCTGAACTCGAACTTCCAGACTTCGAAGGTCACGACCGACAGTGGCAACCAGTTGTGGTATCAGGTGCCGGGCTCGACCGAGAAGATCGACCCGTCGACCGTTTATCTGTACCAGAAGAACAGTCAGGAAATTCATCCGGGCACGGACTATCAGTGGGCGCTGGACGACGACCAGAAATTCATTCTGCTGCCGTCGACCAAGTATCCGTTTGCCGAGTACGCGAGGTACACGATGAACGGCGTGGCCGGCAAAATCGATAACACGGCGTACGCGGCCGATTACTTTGGCTCGGGGGCGGCGGCGGCCCAGACTGGCGCGTATCGTACGGTGCCAGCTGACATCTGGGCGACGTTCGGCGTGACGCCGCCGCCCGAGGCAAATCCCGCGTGGGTCACGCAGGGGCCGTTCGCCATGACGGCGCCCGCCGCGCTAATTTTCGGACGAAGGGGCGTCGGCAGCGATTGGTTTGCCATCAAGGCCCCCACTGAAGCGGACGTGACGGGTGCAAAACCGAATTCCTTCGATTCGGCGAGCCCGTCGTGTCTGACCTCGACCAACGCGGCATGTGCGCCTTTCCAGCAGTGGTACAAAGCGACCGTTGCCGCCTATCAGAACCTGAATCAGGCGCTGGTCGGGTATAACGCTGACGTGGCGAACCGCCTCGTCCAGACGTACACCGTTTATACGGCCAACGTGACATCGACCAAGGATGTTGTCACGGCTTCGCAACCGGGCACGATCACTTCTGGTCGTAGTATCACGATCAATACCGCCTCGGGCGTCAACGACAAGAGTCAGATCGTGGCCGGTGACGGTAACAATCCGAAAAACGTACAGAACATCGGTGCGCAAGGCACGAAAACGTTCACGGGTTCAGGCCAGGCGATCTATACGTGGGTTCAGTCTGGCGGTGCGTTCAGCGGTGACGAGCGCGCAACCAGTTCGACTCCCTTCATGCCTGCCATTCCGGCGCAGACCATCGATCTGCCGGTGGTGCTGACCGATCCGAGCAAGCCGTCAAATCCGATCAAGAGCGTGGCGGCAGCGACGTCCGTTGCGCAGGGCGCAAGCGGTACGAGCGTGACGCCGGTGGCGGGAAAGGATATTGGCGGGCAATTGCTGGTCGGCTCGGGCGTGTCTGGTGTCGGTGCGGGGAACGTATCGGCCGTGAAGGCGAATGTAGGTGATGTCGTCGTGCGCACGGTGACGCCGAACACGCGTTTGCCCAACAACGCGCTGTATCAGGTCACGAGCGACCCCGGCAGCCACTTCCTGATCGAGACGGACCCGCGCTTTACCGATTACCGGAAATGGTTATCGAGCGACACGATGCTGGAGGCGCTCAAGGTCGATCCGAACACGGTTCTCAAGCGCATCGGCGACGGTTTCTACGAGCAGCAACTGATCCAGCAACAGATCATCCAGACGACCGGCCAGCGTTTCATTGGCGATTACACGGACAACCAGAGCGAATATCAGGCGCTGATGGCGAATGGCGTGAAGGCATCGCAGCAGTTCGGATTGAACGTCGGTGCGGCGCTGACCGATGCGCAGATGGCCGCGTTGACGAGCGACATCGTCTGGCTCGTGAGTCAGACGGTGACGTTACCGAATGGTGGCCAGCAGACGGTGCTGGTGCCACAGGTCTATCTCCACGCGAACGCGGCGGATGTGACGGGCGAAGGTACGATCATCTCCGGCAAGAACGTCACGGTCGATGCCAACGGTGCGTACAAGAACTCGGGCACGATCGCGAGCCGCAACGTCACGATCATCCATGCGGATTCGATCGACAACAGCGGTACCGTGTCGGGTGGAACCGTGCTCGCGAGCGCGAACCAGGATCTCAATAATCTCGGCGGGTTAATTCAGGGCAATATCGTAGCGCTGTCGGCCGGGCGAGACCTCAACCTGACGACTACGACGAGTTCGGCCACCACGAAGACCAGCAGTGCAACCGGTCTCGACCGTATTTCGACAATCAATGCTGGCAGCTTACAGGCGGTCGCCGGTCACGATCTGAACGCCAATGCGGCCGTAATCGCGACGACTGGCAATGCCGTATTGGCAGCCAACAACGACGTGAATTTGAATGCGGTTCGTCAGAGCAGCCAGGACGCGGTGAAGTGGGATGCTCGCAACCACGCGGAACACTCGGCGTCGAGCGACACGGGCACGCAGATCGCGACGGGCGGCAACCTGGCGATAGTGGCCGGCCATGACGTGAATGCGACGGCTGCATATGCCAACGCGCAGGGCGCAATCGGCGTGAGCGCCGGCCATGATGTCAACCTGAAGGCCGGTGAACAGAGCGCGAGCGCGAACGACGAGCATTATCACAAGGAAAACGGCTTCCTGTCATCGAAATCGACGCACACGATCGATTCGAGCAGTTACACCAATGCGGTCGGCACGACGTTGTCGGGCAGCACGGTTGCGGTGCAGGCTGGCAACGACCTGACGGCGAAGGCGGCGACGATCGCGGCGACCAACGACGTGAGCCTTTCTGCCGGCCACGACCTGACCGTCACGACGGCGGACACTGCCTCGAGCGAGTATCACTACAAGGATGTGAAGAATTCCGGACTTGGTAGCGCGGGTGTCGGGATCTCGTATGGCACGAACCAGACGATCGATACCAGCCGCGATACGGTGAAGGGTTCGCAGGGCAGCCTGATCGGCAGCACGGACGGCAGCGTGTCGATGGTGGCTGGTAACAAGCTCCATGTGACCGGTTCGGACATCGTCGCCGCCCAGGATGTGACCGGCATCGCGAAGGAAGTGACGATCGATGCATCGCAGACGGATCGTCATCACGAAGAAACGCACGAGGTGAAGAGTTCGGGCTTCACGCTCGCGGTGAAGTCGCCAGTGATCGACGCGATCCAGAACGTGAATCAGCAGGTGCAAGGTGCGGGCGGCAGCCAGGACGGCCGGGCGGCAGCGCTGCACGCGATCGCGGCGGCTGGCGGGATGGCGGATCTTGTCGGTGCAACGGGCAGCATGACGAATGCGTTGAACGATCCGAAGGGCAAGGTCGAAGCGAAGGTGGAGCTGAGCTTCGGCTCGTCGTACAGCAAGTCGACGTTCACCGAGAACAGCACGCAGAACAATGGCAGCAGCGTGAAGGCCGGCGGTACGGCCGCGTTCGTTGCAACGGGTGACAAGAACGCGGGGCAGGGCAACGTAACGATCCAGGGATCGGACGTGAGCGCGAAGGATGTGCTGTTGCAGGCGACCAACAAGGTCAATCTGGTCAACAGCACGGACACCGACAGCACGCGCAGCACGAACGAGTCGAAGAGTGCAAGCGTGGGGGTCTCGTACGGTACGGGCGGGTTTGGCGTGTCGGCGGCAATGTCGCGCGCACACGGCGATGCGAACTCGGATGCGGCGACGCAGAACAATACGCACATCAACGCGAGCAAGACGGCGACGATCATCAGCGGCGGTGACACTAATATCGTCGGGGCGAACGTCAACGCGAACAAGGTGATCGCGGATGTTGGCGGCAACCTGAATCTCGCGTCCGTGCAGGATACGAGCAAGAGCGCGGCGCATCAGAGTAGTTCGGGCGGCGGGTTCAGCGCGAGCATGGCGGGCGCGAGCGCGAGCGCCAGTATGCAGAACGGTCATGCGAGAGGCAACTACGCGGGCGTGAACGAGCAGACCGGCATCCAGGCCGGGGACGGTGGTTTTGATGGGACGGTCAAGGGCAATACGGACCTGAAGGGCGCGTATATCGCAAGTACAGCGACGCCTGATAAGAACCAATTGACGACCGGAACGTTGTCGTTCTCGGATATTCAGAACCACTCGGAATACGACGCAAGTAGCTTCGGAATTAGTGCCGGTGGTGGTGTCGGCGACGGTGGCAACAATTACGCTACGCATGGGCAGACGAGCGGAAAGAATACGGGCGGCGCGTTACCGCTGTACGTGAGCGAGAGTGATAGCAGCAATGCGACCACGAAGAGTGCAATCAGTGCCGGCAACATCACGATCACGGACAAGGCGAACCAGAAGCAGGATGTGGCGACGCTGAATCGTGATACGTCGGACCTGAATGGCACGGTTAGCAAGACGCCGGATCTGCAACAGGTGTTGAGCAACCAATCTGATCTGATCAACGCAGCGCAAGCGGCGTCGGAAGCGATCGCGAAGCAGATCGGAGCCTATGCGGACAAGAAACAGCGTGAAGCATTGACAGCAGCGGCAAACGAGACCGATCCGAAGCTTCAGGTGCAATATTTGCAGGATGCGAAGGACTGGGCCGAAGGCGGCGACAACCGCGTCGCGTTGCATATCGCTGGTGGTGCATTGACAGGCGGGTTGACCGGTGGGGGATTGGGAGCAGCCGGTGGAGCTGCGGGCGCCGGTGTGTCGGCGAAGCTCGCGCCGCAGCTGAATGAGCTCGCCAAATCGATCAAGGACGCGGGGCCGACTGGTAACGCGAGCGTGGACGAACTGCTGGGGAATCTTGCGTCGAACGTGCTGGCAGGTGGGGCGGGGGCGTTGGTCGGAGGTGGAACGGGGGCGTTGACTGGAGCGAGTGCGGATCGCTTCAATCGGCAATTGAGTCCCATGGAAATCGACAAGATCAAGGCTTTGGCAGGAAACAATGTCGATCTCTACAACCGCTTGATTGCAGCTGCTTGCTCGCAAGTCGATTGTTCTGCGGAGTTCGTGAAGGGTACCGCGGACTTTCGGCATTATGACGACATGCAGAAGCTTGGAGCGCAAGACGCTCAAGCACAGAAGATCTTGCGTGATGCGCAAGCGAGCGATCCGACGTTCCTCCAGTATTCCTTGGCGGAGAGGGTGTGGGATGCTACGAAGCTCGCGAACGGCAAGGCTACGCAAGTTGCGTCTTGGGTCGGAACTGCTGCGTCATCGGCTGCCAAAGCGGTGGCAAACGGTGCCGTGCAGGGGGCGCTGCAAACGCTTGATGGATTGTCCGTCATTGGTGGCGGTGTCGGCGATCCTGTAAGCGAGGTTGGCCAATCGATTCAGCGGAACGGTGTGAAGCAAACCGCTGTGAATTCGGTGGCTGGGTTCTCGGATACGATGAAGGCTGTCGGCCAGGGTGATCCGACTGCTGTTGGGGTGTTGACTGGTAGTGCCGCGTTGGCGGTGCTTACTGACAGGGTTCTGGCAAGCAGCAAGCCGGGTATTAGCGTTGATATTGGTGAGGCGGTCGGCGGGCACAGCGTCCGAGATGTAAATTCGATCTATCCGTCCGATGGCAGAACGATGAATTGTGCGAACTGCGCCGTTGCCACAGACGCGACATTGGCCGGAAATCCGGCGAGCGCCTTGCCAGGAGAGGTGACAAGCCCAGCGGATGTTGCGACGGCTTTTGGAAAAACCCCCTTCAATTGGATCGGTCGTACAGGCCCTGATGCGATTGCTCAGACTATGTCGAATTGGGGAGATGGCTCCAGAGCAGTTGTGTTCGGTGCTCGCGGAGATGAGGTAGGACACTTTAGTAACGTAGTAAACCAAGGCGGATCGATTCGCTTCCTTGATGGACAAACTGGCAAGCCTACAAACCTGAGCGATGGGTACACGCGATGGTTTATTCTCAGGACAGACAAATAGGAGGAAGTATGGCTATAACCAAGGATCAGGCGCTGCAACGTGTTCAAGAGTATCTTGATCAAATGGGTTCAACCGAGTCCACCGGTGGATATGCAGTTGTTGAGGAAAAGACGATCGAAAAACAGTATGGATGGGTGTTCGTATTCAATTCGAGAAAATATTTGGAGACCGGGAACATTATATTTTCTCTTGGCGGAAATGGGCCGATTGTTGTAGAGCGGGAGAGCGGGCGGCTACACCAATTGGGGTCGGCTTCGTCTCTGCAAGATTCTGTCAAGCAATTCGAGGATGCCCATGGTTTCGATTGTCAATGAAGGAAGCCAAATGGCAAGATGTTCAGTGTGAATTTCGTCAATAACAGATCTTAGGAAATTCTAGCGCCAGCATCTCCTGACTTGCTTGGGGGGGAATATGTCGCTGATGTGATTAGTTTTGACGCGGTAAGTAGGAAGTGGAGTCGCTAATGAATCAAGGGTTTGACTGGGAAGCGCCTATTGAGCCAGGGCGGGCAATGTTTGGGTTACCCCTTGGTTTACCGCATGACGCTATTAAAAAGCTTATAGGGTGCGACGGAGAGATTCTCCAAAAAACGACTGGGCTCCGAAATTCGCCGAAAATATTGATTGATTGTCGTCAATCTGGGGTTATATATTTTCGTGCGGCTGATATGGGGGCTGTTGAGTATGATTGGCAGAATATATTGGCGCGGCTTGTTTTTAAACAAGATATGCTAGAAAGCATTGTGGTTGAGTCCGTCGCGGGTGGTGCTGAATATGCATATAAGGGAAAACTCTTGAGTAAGGTTGGTCTCGGTGAAAAGGTCGCTGAGTTGCTTGAGATTGTGGAAACTGAATTCGATGATGCTGAGGAGATTTTTTATTCTGACAAGTTGAAGGGGTTTGAAGTGGCTGGTGATGATTCTTGTAATTTGTCAGTTAACTAAAATCAAGTTGTAACATATATCAATGTGTTTTGATTGAATCAGGTATTCGACTTGGTGTTGTGGTTTGATGGTTTTTGAGTCAGGGTGGTCAAGGTTTGGGTGTGCAAATTTCTTCCGGCTTGTTTCGGCGTGAGGGGTTGTGCTGATGAGGATTTATGATGTTGCTGCATTTTCAGGATCTCGGATTGCCTATGAAATGTGTCTTTCGGTTCGAAGATAGGTTGCGAGAAGATCCTATGCAGGTTCAGCTCGCACAAGCGTTGACGCTAAATGCTGCGAAGCCTCGAATGGGGCTTCGTGGTACGTATGGTCTATTTGGATCAACGGAATGGTGGACCAGTATTCAAGAAGGTAGAATGCCACTTCTTTATCAAATTAGTGTTATCCGGCGGGCGTTTGTTGCAGGGCAAGACAAGAACGTGCCAAACGATACGATCGACATTCAGTTGGATGATGGGTCGCTATGTACCTCGGGGATCTACGTCAACAACAAAATTGACGCGGAACTGTTCAAACCTGGATGTCGAGTTGGTATCGTCTATGCCCTCGACGAATTGAAGCAGCAGCCAGCCATGGATGGTGGCCTCAATCAATCGAAGATTGCTTTTGAAATGGCTGTGTCCATCGAGTAGATGAAAGACGCCGCACTCGCGAGCTTCGGTGGTGTCAAACGGTGAAGGGCCGACGCACAAACTCTGAACCATGGAAAGTAGATTTGCGAAGTGAATTGGGAGTAAGTGTGCAGCCTTCCCACATTACACGACGGGCTTGTGCAATCTAGGCATCAATACGGTACGGACGTTCTATAGGTAGCAAAGCGTGCGCTGACTCGAAATCGCCTTGGAGGACGAGAGAGTGCACGCTATATGCCAGTTGAGTTACGTCGATGATGCGCTGTATCCACTCATGCACATACAGATCGACGGCTTGCTTGCTGAGGCCGATTTGGATCGCACGGTGTGTGAGCGGTTGTAGCGATAGATCGCGCTCTGGGTCCCATTGAACGCGTACGGGAGCGCTCTCCTTAATGCGCAACCATTCCTCTCGATACATTGCTTCCTCAGGGTGACTCGGACAGCTATGAGCCAATGCCCACTCAAAGCCTTCGCGCGATATGTCGATGGCGAGAATGCGTCTTTGTCCGGAATCTTTCAGTCCCCAGCCTGAACGGTACATCATCCACATGAACGATGGCTTAATCCAGGTCATTCGTTCCATCTTGAACGGTGGCGAAACGAACGTTCCATTCGTCAGAGCAGAATCGGCGATCGCGTCTGAGTACGCTTGGTAGACCCGGATTGTGTGGTCGTCGTACATCGCGCGGATTTGACGGATTGGGATCGCTGCGTGGTGCTGTTTCAGGTGATTTTCCATGACTGCATTCTAGCTCGGGACTCGTCTTCTAGATGGCTTCGGAGCAAGTTGTTCCGATTGGGTGGGATGTCCGGTGTTCGTGGTGAAACAATACGGTTGTTTACGATATGGCGCGTACAGCTGAAGAGGCGTTTAAACATACAGTAGAGCTTGCGGAGGCGGGAGGGCTCACGCTTCTGACGATGGCATGGGCTGGCGCACAGGCGAACTACCGTTTCCGGTGTTCGAATGGGCATGGATTCGAGCGGCTTGCGACGTCTATCCTGTACAAAAATGTGACCGCATGTCCCGAATGCAAGCGGGAAGCGCTGCGTGACCGATGGATGGAAATTGTCAGGGAGCGCGGAGGAGAGCTTGTAGGGAGCGAATTCACGACCGTAGCGAGGCGATACCGCCTCCGCTGTGCGAAGGGGCACGAGTGGGGGGCGCTGGGACAGCATATCGTTGCCGGCCACTGGTGCCGGCGTTGCGTGGCGGAAGCCAATTCTGCGCGCCGATTGAATCATGACGGACTTGCACGCCTGCAGGCGGCGGCACAAAGCAAAGGCGGCCGTTGCCTCGCTACGGAATACGTCGGCAGGGCAACACGCTATGAACTGGAATGTTCAGGTAGCCACCGCTGGCAGACCAAAGGTGGGTTCATTTTAAACGGTCATTGGTGTCCAGCGTGCGCGAGAAAGGACAATGCCGAACAACAACGCCGGTCCGACGGCCTACAGCGGTTGCAGGCGGCAGCGGCGTTACGGGGTGGGGCTTGTTTGAGCGAAAGCTATACGGGCCTGATGTCACGATACCGGTTTCGTTGTGCAGCAGGCCATGAGTGGCAAAGCTTTGCCGGTTCGATCTTGGATGGGGCATGGTGTACGGCATGTCGATTCGACGAAGCGGGAGCGGTAGCGTTTGAGCGATTGCACGCCACTGTTACGGCGCTGAACTGGCGTTGTCTCTCTGGCACCTGGGCCGGCTACAACGAGCGGTATGAATTCGAATGCGAGAAGGGCCACCGATTTACTCGCAATGCAATGGCGCTACTGTACCGAAGCGAGCAAGCTCGTTGTGAGGCATGCGAAGCGGATGAGATTGAAGCGCGCTGGCTGAATGCTATCGCTGGCCGGAGCGGAGATCTTCTCAATGGTCCGTTCCGGGGGGCTATCTGAACGTTACCGGCTACGGTGTGCCGAAGGGCACGAGTGGGAGACGACTGGCGAACTGATCCGTAGAGGCAAATGGTGCCCCGAATGCGGGCGTGTCAAATCGGCGCAATGCAATATCCTTGCCGACGGGCTAGAAAGATTGCAGGCTGTTGCGCGAGGACACGGAGGCCGGTGCTTGGCAACAGAGTACACGCGTAGTCGGGATCATTACCTATTCGAATGCGCGCAAAGCCATCGCTGGAAAGCCCCTGGGCATATGGTAGTGCACGGGCATTGGTGTCCGAAATGTGCTGGTATCGCGCGACGCCTTACGCTTGAGACCATGCAGGACATCGCGAAGAAGCGTGGTGGTTTGTGCATGTCGACGGAATACCAAGGAGCGCATGTGAAACTGACTTGGCAGTGCCATCGGGGCCATGTGTGGCAGTCCTCACCAGCAAACGTGAAAAACAAGGGGCGTTGGTGTCCCAATTGTGCGTTTCTGGAAATGACAAAAGATCCGAAGAAGCGCCGGAAGTGGGATTTTGAAGGTAAGGAATGACTCGCGAGCGAAAGTTCTAGTTATGAGAAAAGGTGGAACGAGCCCGGGACGCACGATGCGTCGAGGAGGGCGCGCCGGGCTGACGAAAGAAATGCTGTTGCCGTTGTCGACCGAGAAAGTGCGGGCGCTGTCACTCGAGAACCACATGGCGCTGGCCATGGTTCGCTCCGGAAACGGGGGTTGTGATCAGGTGTTTGCCTGCTCCGGGTCGTCTATTTGGCGTTCTATATGCGAAGCGAGACGGCTTCGGGTTCCGATCTTGACTTGTACCGACGAGCGGAAGTCGTACTGGATGCCTGTATCGCGCGCGCCGAGCGGGGTGGGGCGTGGGCGCTTCACGAGGATGAAGCCGCTGATGTGGAGCGGGTGCTGGTCGTGCATGACGAGCAATTGGCAGCGATCCCCAAGCATCGCTATCTGGCGGCTTGGGATCGACTGCAACGTTTTGTGATGAGTGCCGGACGCTCCCCAATTCCGAGGGCAGAGATCACAGCTTGTTGAGCCGATATTAACGAGCATCGAGCCGCGTGTGTATTGGGCGGGGCCACACAGCTGGCCGGTGTGGTAGGCCTCCCGTGAGTCGAACACGGCGTCGGCGGGTTATGAGCCCGCTGCTCTAATCAGCATGAGCTCGAGGAGCGGGTGAGGGAATCGAACCCTCGTCGTAAGTTTGGACGGCTTCTGCTCTGCAATTAAGCGACATCCGCAACGCAAGTCATTGTGTCTGACCTATCGTGGGAGTAGATGCCTACATGGTGCCTACACGACGTCGTAAACGGAAAAGGGGCTACAGGCCAATGGCTTGTAACCCCTTGATTCCTTTGGTCGGAGCGAAAGGATTCGAACCTTCGACCCTCTGATCCCAAATCAGATGCGCTACCAGGCTGCGCTACGCTCCGACGAGCCAAACATAATAACGTCGAATGACCGATTCGGTCAATCACGATATGCGGGTAAATGCCCCGGCCGCGAATCGGCCGCGATTTGCGACAATTCTCGTGAGATCGGCCGCCCTGCGCGCATGCGCGCGCGTTCGCTCGCCGAAGCAAGGAGAACATCATGATGAACCTGATCCTGTGGCGCCACGCCGAGGCCGAAGACTACGCGACGAGCGATCTCGCGCGCCAGTTGACCGTGCGCGGCCGCAAGGACGCGCAGGCGATGGCCAAATGGCTGCGCGGCCGGCTCGAGACGAATACCGTGATCCTCGCGAGCCCGGCGGCGCGCACCGTACAGACCGTCGAGGCACTGACCGACCAGTACCGCACCGTCGACGCGCTCGCCCCGGGCGGCAGCGTCGACGACGTGCTGGCAGCGGCCGGCTGGCCGGAAGGCATCGCCCCGACGGTCGTGATCGTCGGCCACCAGCCGACGCTCGGCAGCGTCGCCGCGCAATTGATCGCCGGCGGCGACGACAGCTGGAGCGTCAAGAAGGGCGGAATCGTGTGGCTGGCGAGCCGCACGCGCGACGGCAGCCGGCAGGCCGTGCTGCGGGCCGTCCTGACGCCCGAACTGGCGTGAGGCCCGTCCGAATGGGTTTGAAGGGATTGATCATACGGTTTTGCGAGCTTTCTGCTAAAGTCAAATCGGCGACACGTCATTGAAAGGACACGGTCGTGCCACATAACGGTCACGGCCGATTACTACATTGGCGGGCATGTCGTCCTATTCCTTACGACCAGGAAAGCCTAATGCGAGAACTGCCGACGCCTACGCTCCCTTTTGCCTCGCTGCCCCTCGACACGTCGCGGCGCCACCTGCCGCGCGCCAGTGAAACCGTCACATCGGAGTATCGCCTGCGCGCCGCATGGGCGCGTACGGAAGACGAATTGCGCGAAGCCCAGCGCCTGCGCTACAGCGTGTTCGCCGAAGAGATGGGCGCGCAGGTCAGCGGCCCTTCCGGGCTCGACGTCGATCCGTTCGACGCGTATTGCGATCACCTCCTGGTCCGCGATCTCGACACGTTGAAAGTTGTCGGCACGTATCGCGTGCTGCCGCCGCACCAGGCGGCGCGTGTCGGCCGCCTGTACGCCGAAGGCGAATTCGACCTGTCGCGGCTCACGCACCTGCGCGGCAAGATGGTCGAGGTCGGCCGCTCGTGCGTGCACAGCGACTACCGCAGCGGCGCCGTCATCATGGCGCTGTGGGGCGGCCTCGGCGCGTACATGATGCAGAACGGCTACGAGACGATGCTCGGCTGCGCGAGCGTATCGATGGCCGATGGCGGTCACTACGCGGCGAACCTGTACCAGTCGCTGTCGGCAGGCTCGCTGACGGCGCCCGAGTATCGCGCGTTCCCGCACACGGCGCTGCCGGTCGACGAACTGCAGACGGGCACCGTCGTCGCGCCGCCGCCGCTGATCAAGGGTTACCTGCGTCTCGGTGCAAAGATTTGCGGCGCACCGGCCTGGGATCCCGACTTCAACTGCGCGGATTTCCTGACGCTGTTCCGCCTGTCGGACATCAACGCGCGCTACGCCCGTCACTTCCTGGGCTGAGCGGATCGAACCGCGTCGCACCTTCCGAGGCGCGGCGCGCGCAAGCGAACGCCGTCGCGTGGCCTGTGCCGCGCGACGGCGTTCGTGTATCCGATCAATGTGAGCGTATCGGGCCCTGATAATTTCAGCGATACGCGACGACCACCGTGCCGCAGGGCGGCACGTTCGCGACGGCCGGAGGAGGGCCGTACGGCGGCGGCGCGCTCAGTGCTTGCGCCGCCAGTCGAGCAGGTGGTGTTCCGCCATCCAGTGGTGGATCATCCCTTCGCCTTCGTGGCTGCGCTTGTATTCGCGCGACTCGAAGTACGACAGCGCGACCAGCACCATCACACCGATGAACAGGCCGATCAGGCCCGCAATTTCCTCAGACGACATGGCAGCCTCCTATCAACGGCACAGCGCCATGCGTACATAGTAGGACATGCGCGGCGCAACCCTGAAACCGGATTTCCGCTAGACTCGGCGCGGTCCCGGCGTGCGATGGGCGCGCCGTTTTCTGGAGCCCTACCTGATGACCCGTTTCATGCTGGCCGTGCTGGTCGCATCCCTTCTTGCCGCCTGCAGCAGCGATCCCCGCCAGGCGCGCCGCGGCCACCCGCCCGAGGATCCGGCCGACTATCGCGGCGTGCCGACCGACGTGACGCCGCCGTCGATGCTCGACGCGCCGTCGCCGAAACCCGTGCAGTAACGGTCGCTCGGCCCGCTGTCACGCGCGGGCCGCGGATGCGGCTTGCGGGTCGGCGCCAATGCGCCGTAACAGCGCCGGCAGGTAGCGCGCGAGCGTCACGCCGCGCGCCGCCATGAATACCAGCAGCGCGAACCAGAGGCCGTGATTGCCGAACGTGTCGACGGCGGCGAGCGTGGCCGCGACGAAGATCGACAGCGACACGACCATCGCGCGCATCAGCGATTGCGTCTGCGTCGCGCCGATGAACACGCCGTCGAGCAGGAAACCCCAGACCGACACGATCGGCGAGATCGCGGCCCACGGCAGGTAGCGCAGCGCGACGGCGCGGATCTCGGCCTGGTCGGTCAGACGTGCGACGATCCAGCCGCCCGCCACCCAGTAAACGAGCGCGAACAGCAGCGCACCGAGCGCCGACCAGAACAGCGTGACGCGTACGGCTTGCCGGAAAGCGTGGCGATCGCGCGCGCCGGCCGCCGCGCCGACGAGCGCCTCGGCCGCATGCGCGAAGCCGTCGAGGCCGTACGCCATGAAGGTCTGAAAATTCAGCAGCAGCGCATTCGCGGCGAGTGTCGCGTCGCCTTGTTTTGCGCCGAGATGCGCGAACCATCCGAAGGCGCCGAGCACGCACAGGGTGCGCAGGAAGATGTCGCGATTGAGCACGATCAGCCGCTTGAGCGCCACCCGGTCGGCCAGCGCGCGTACCGCGAGCGGTGCAAGGCCGCGCGGCCGCAGCCGCCACAGCATCCACGCGCCGAGCGCGAAGCCGCACGCGTCCGCGGTGGCGGTCGCGGCGCCGATGCCGGCGATGCCCCAACCGAAGCCGTACACGTAGAGCAGCACGGCGCCGATGTTCACCGCATTGATGAACACCTGTGCGACGAGTGCGAGTCGAACGCGCTGCACGCCGAGCAGATAGCCGAGCACCACGTAGTTCGCGAGCGCGAACGGCGCACTCCAGATCCGTGCGTGGCTGTATGCGAGCGCCGTCGCGTGGACGGCGTCGCTGCCGCCGAGCGCGGACAGCGCGAACGACAGCAGCGGCGCCTGCAGCGCCAGCACCGTGGCGCCGAGCGCGAACGCGACGATCAGCGCGCGCAGCAGATTCAGGCGGATCCCGGCGGCGTCGCCGGCGCCATGCGCTTGCGCGACGAGCCCGGTCGTTCCCATCCGCAGGAAGCCGAAGCCCCAGAACACGAAATTGAAGAACAGGCCGCCGAGCGCGACGCCGCCGAGATATTGCGCCCCGTCGAGGTGGCCGGCGACGGCCGTGTCGACGGCGCCGAGGATCGGCTGGGTCAGGTTCGCGACGACGATCGGGAACGCGAGCGCGAGCACGCGCCGGTGCGTGACGACGGCCGCAGCGCCGCCGGCCCCGTGCGGTAACGCGGATTCGGACATGGCGGATGCGTCAGGCGCGTTCCTGCACGCAGACCCACGGCGAGACGACGACCGCCCACAGTTCCGGATTGCGCGCCGCGTAGTCGGCGGCGGTCTCGGCCGGCATGCGCGCGACGAGGCCGGACGACAGCCAGCGCGTGACCTGTTCGGTGTCGTCGCTGGCGACCGCTTCCGCGACGCTGACGAGATCGAGGTCGCGCGCAACCGACAACAGCTTGCCTTGTGCGAAGAAGCGCTCGAGATCGCACCAGTCGATCTTGGCGGTCTCGCCGAGGAGTTTGGCGTAGAGCGGGCTGTGCGACGCGCCCGTGGCGGAGTGTTGATCAGAGGACATCGAGTTCTTGGAATAGCTGCGTGGCGCCACTATAAACCATCCGGCCGGGCCGGCCGAGCGAGCGGGCCGCTCACGCGTCGCGCAGCGCCCGGCGCACGATCTTGCCGGTGGCGGTCATCGGCAGGCTGTCGACGAACGCGATCGCGCGCGGATACTCGTGCGCGGCGAGCCGCGTGCGCACGTGTTCCTGCAGCGCGCGGACGAGCGCAGCGTCGCCGGCGTGGCCGGGGTTCAGCACGACGAACGCCTTGACGATTTCGGTGCGCGTCGCGTCGGGCACGCCGACGACGGCCGCCATTCGCACCGCCGGATGCGTGAGCAGGCAATCCTCGATCGGGCCCGGGCCGATCCGGTAACCGGCGCTCGTGATCACGTCGTCGTCGCGGCCGACGAAGCGCACGAAACCGTCGGCGTCGATCGTGCCCGTATCGCCGGTGAGCAGGTAGTCGCCCGCGAACTTGTCGCGCGTCGCGCCGGGGTTGCGCCAGTATTCGAGAAACATCACCGGATCGGGGCGGCGCACCGCGATGCGGCCTTCGACGCCGGGCGGCAGCGGTGCGCCGTCCGCGTCGACGATCGCGACCGCATGGCCGGGCACCGCCTTGCCGATCGCGCCGGGCTGCGCATCGAACAGCGCCGCGCACGACGACAGCACCATGTTGCATTCGGTCTGCCCGTAGAACTCGTTGATCGTCACGCCGAGCGCGTCGCGGCCCCACGCCGTCAATTCGGTGCCGAGCGATTCGCCGCCGCTTGCGACCGATTTCAGCGACAGCGCGTAGCGTTCGCGCGGCGCCGCGACGGCGCGCATCAGCTTCAGCGCGGTGGGCGGCAGAAACGCGTGGGTGACGCCGTGCCGCGCCATCAGTGCGAACGCCGCCTCGCCGTCGAATTTCTCGAAGCGGCGCGCGAGCACCGGCACGCCGTGATGCCATGACGGCAGCAGCACGTCGAGCAGCCCGCCGATCCATGCCCAGTCGGCGGGCGTCCAGAACAGGCGTGCGTCGCGCGGGAAGCACTGCTGCGACATCTCGACGCCCGGCAGGTGGCCGAGCAGCACGCGATGCGCGTGTAGCGCGCCTTTCGGCTTGCCCGTCGTGCCGGACGTATAGATGATCACGGCCGGATCGTCGGCGGCCGTATCGACCGGCACGAAATCCGGCGATTCGGCGGCGAGCGCCGCGTCATAGCGCAGCACGCCCGGCGCATCGGGCGCATCGTCGCCGACGCAGTAGACGGTATGCAGTGCTGGCAGTCGTGCGCGCAGCGGCGCGATCTTCGCGTAGCCGGCCGCGTCGGTGACGAGCGCGGCGGCCTCGCTGTTCGCGAGCCGGTACTCGAGCGCATCGACGCCGAACAGCGTGAAGAGCGGCACGGCGATCGCGCCGGACTTGTACGCGGCGAGATGGGCGATCGCCGTTTCGGGGCCCTGCGCGAGAAAGATGCCGATTCGGTCGCCGCGCCGCAGGCCGGCGCGCGCAAAGCTGTTCGCGAGCCGGTTAGAAGCATTCTTCAGGTCGTCGAACGTGATGCGGGAGACGTCGCCTTGCGCGGTTTCGTGGATCAGCGCGAGGCGTCCGCTGCCGTCGGCCCATTTGTCGCACACGTCCACGCCGATGTTGTAATGCGTCGGAATGTCCCAGTGGAAGCGGGAGAGGAGGTGGTCGTAGCGGTCGGCGGCGGGCAGCATCGCATGGTCTCCTGGGCGTCGGCGTGGCGTCGGGTGAACGGCTTACATCAGGATTTCACGCAGACGAATTCACAATGGTGTTCGCTGATAGGGAATGTTCTGACTCGTCCAATAGTGACGGCTCAGTGCACGATTCCACAATGACGCATAAGATCAAGACAAAACAGTGGTGTGACCATGGATTTGCTTCTGATAGCTGCGGGGTTCAGCCTGATCGGAATCGGTGTGCTGGTGGCGTTTGCTCGTCATGTCGATCCGTTGTCCGGCCGTTTCACCGGACGTCTGCGCAAGCGCTGACTCGATTTTTTCCGTTTTCGCCGCGACGGCACGCGATGCGCGCCGGTGTCGCGTGTCGTCCGTCGCGCGCTCAGCGCGCCGGCAGGTAGCGTGACGGATCGATCGAGCGGCCGCCATAGCGCAACTCGAAATGCAGCGCGACGCGATCGCTGTCGCTGTTGCCCATCTCGGCGATCGATTGCCCTTGCGTGACCGATTGACCTTCCTTCACCAGCAACGCGCGGTTGTGCGCGTAGGCCGTCAGGTAATCGGCGTTGTGCTTCAGGATGATCAGGTTGCCGTAGCCGCGCAACCCGTTACCGGCATAGACCACGACACCCGGTGCGGCCGCAACCACCGGCGTGCCCGGCGAATTCGCGATGTCGATGCCCTTCGATTTCGAGCCGTCGAACGTGCGCACCACGTTGCCGGCCGCCGGCCAGATCAGCGCAATGCTCGTGGCCGGTTTCACGGCCGATTCGACCGGCGCGGAAGGGGCCGGGCGCGCGCGGCCCGCGCTGCCGGTGCCGGTGCTCGATGGCGTCGATGCGGTGGCCGTGCCGGGCGGCGGTGCGACGCGCAGCACCTGGCCGACTTCGATCGCATCGGGGTTCGTCATCTGGTTCCAGCGCACGATGCTCTGTACCGACGTGCGGTTGTCGCGCGCGATCTTGTAGAGCGTGTCGCCACGCTCGACGCGATAGAACCCGGGGCCGACGGGCGCGGAGCCGCACGCGACGAGCAGGGCGGCGCAGGCGGCTGCGAAGAGTCGCTTCGTTGTTGTTTCGAACATTGAACCTCGCAAAACCCTGCCGCGCGTGACGCGGCAGGCAACACAAAACGTCCGATTTTAACGGGTTCGACCCGCGCACCGCAGTTTCGGTCGCAGGCGGGCCGCCGCGCCCCGGTTCGATGCGTGCCGAATCAGCCGGCGAGCGGGGCGACGCGGATCCGCAGCGTGGCCGTTTCGGTCGCGCCCGGTGCGAGCATGCGCAGCCCGAGGCCGTTGTGGATCGCATCGGGCAGGCCGAGCCACGGCTCGACGCAGTAGAAGTCCGAATCCGGCTTTTCTGTCCACGTCGTGACCGCGTACCACGGGATCGAGCCCGGCACGTCCAGCGCGATCTCGATCGTGCGACCGCGGCCCGGCATCACGATGCGCACCGGCGCGGACGGCTCGCCGTCGAGACAGTGGAAGCGATCGAGGATGTCCGGATTGTCGAGGCGGTAACGGGCTTCGCCCGGTTCGAGCGGGCTGATCGAGCCGTCCGCGCGCTGTTGGCAACGGCGGGTCGGCGGCAGCTCGAGGAGGGTGTCGGCCCGCTCGCCATGCGGCAGCGCGAAATAGAAATGGTGGCCGGCGTAATAGGGCAGCGGCGTATCGCCGCGATTGGTCGTCGTCAACGCGGCTTCCAGCGTGTGCGCGTCGGCCAGCCGGTAGGTCGTTTCGAACCGGAAATCGAACGGGTAGCTCGCGCGCAGCGTGTCGTTCGCGTCGAGCGTCATCGTCAGCGCGGCGCCGTCGGCCGACGGGTGCGCGTCGAACGGCAGGTCGCGCGCAAAACCGTGCATCGGCAGATCGCGAACCACGCCGGCGGCGTCGCGCCAGCGGCCGATTTCACCGTCGACGCGGTGGCGGCCGAGGAACGGGAACAGCAGCGGATTGCCGCCGCGCACGCGGGCGAGGTTGCTCCAATCGGCGGTTTCCGGCCAGAAGATCACCGGTTCGCCGTCGACGTGCCAGGACAGCAGACGGCCGCCGAATTGCGGAGCGACCCGGACGAGCGACGGGCCGGCGTGAAGTTCGTGAATGTCGTGTTGCTGGAAGATCGGCATGGCGAATCGGGTTGGAAGTGACTGGAGCAGCGTGCGTTCCATTATCGGGCCGCGGGCGGTCGGGGAAAACCCTTCTCGGGAAATTGCGAGTTTTTAACACTGTCGACGGTCTGGATAATGCGTCTAAACCGGTGATGTTGCCGGGTCATGACACTTCGCGGAGGGGGCCATGGATCTGGCAATGGCAATGGGAATCGCACTGTTCGGCATGTTTACCGGTAGCACGGTATTATTTTTCTATCAGCTCGGTCGCTGACGGCAATTTCTGCCGGCGCCTGCAGGCCCGCCATGCAAATGGCGGGCTTTTTGCTTTCTTGATGCTTACAAATTGCAAGCGTTTGTGTGCATTGCCGCAATATCCTGCCAAATGCCTTGGCGCAGTAATCCTGGCTGGGCATAATCGGGGCGCGTTTTCAGGACGCGCATCGCGTCGTCCGCTTTCCCTTCCGCTTAATCTTCACTAAAAGGACCGACGCGTGAGCCTCTGGTTTCTGGTATTCCTGAGCGTCCTGCAGGGCGTAACCGAACTCTTCCCCGTCAGCAGTCTTGGCCATACGCTGCTCGTGCCGGCGCTGTTCGGCATGCACATCGACAAGCACGCGCCGCAACTGCTGCCCTTTCTCGTCGCGCTCCACCTCGGCACCGCGCTGGCGCTGCTGTGGTACTTTCGCGCGCGCTGGATCGCGCTGATCGGCGGCTTCTTCGCGCAGCTCGGCGGCCGCAAGAACGACGACGGGCATCTGATGTGGGCGCTGATCATCGGCACGATCCCGACCGGCATCGTCGGGCTGCTGCTCGAGAAGCGCATCGAACGCGTGTTTCACGATCTGCGGATCGTCGCGATCGCGCTGATCGTCAACGGCGTGTTGCTGTGGCTCGGCGATCGCATTCAGCGTAGCCGCGCGCATCGGCCGCCCGAGAAGATGACGTTCAAGCAGGCGTTCTTCGTGGGCCTTGCGCAGATCGGCGCGCTGATTCCGGGCTTCTCGCGCAGCGGGTTGACGATGATCGCCGGCAACGCGGCGGGGCTGACGGCGGAGAAGGCGGCGGAATTCTCGTTCCTGCTCGGCACGCCGATCATCTTCGCCGCGGGCGTGCTCGAATTGCCGAAGCTGTTCCATGCGCGCGACCAGCTCGCCGATGCGCTGCTCGGCGGCGTGCTGACGGCGATTGCCGCATACCTGAGCGTGCGGTTCCTGATGCGCTATTTCGAAGGGCGCGGCCGGCTCGCGTCGTTCGGCGTGTATTGCGTGATCGCCGGCGTGTTCTGCCTCGGCTGGTTCATGCTGCATCCGCAGCCGGTTTGATGCCGCGGGCGCCGGTCTCGCGTGATCCGGCGCGATGATCGGGTATAATTTCGGGCTCGGCTCCATGCCGGGCCCGTTTTGTTTCGGGGGTTTGAGTGAATGTGGTTGCGGGCGGTGTTGCTGCTCGTTGCTCAAAAGCCCGATGCCGAATGCGGTCCGTGGCAGGCCGTGTCTTTTCTCCCCGACCGCCCTTAGCTCAGTTGGATAGAGCAACGGCCTTCTAAGCCGTAGGTCACACGTTCGAATCGTGTAGGGCGGGCCAGTAAAATCAATGGGTTAGCTCGCGTTTCGAAACCTATGCTTGCTCATCAAAAACTCCGTGTAGGCGCTGTGTAGGTGTTGGCGGTCAACGCAGATGGCGCTCAATCTACTTCAGAAGGGGCCCCAAGAATGAGAAGAACACAGTAGTCTGGGGCAGGGCAGCCATCGTCCGTCCGTTCCGCTTCAGATGTGGTGACCCTGAACCAGAATTAGTCCCGGTCGGAAGTGGAGATTTCCGGCTTGTGACCCTGAACCAGAATTAGTCCCGGTCGGAAGTGGAGATTTCCGGCTTGGTTGAGTTGTCAGGCGAGGCGGATTC